>NZ_VILD01000007.1:87276-121145 GCF_009712085.1 Anabaena sp. UHCC 0253 | reverse complement strand
TCTACTTGGAATTTATGGGCTGCTTTTATCGCTACTGCTGTAAATATTTTTGTTGTTCCTACTTGATGATACTTGTCTAGTTCTCTTCCTAGTTTGTCATCATTTAAATGTGATGCTAATACTCCTTCTCCTATTAAATGTTCTGTTGATTTTCCTACGAAAAATTCTCCAAATAGATATAATGGGGCGCTTAAAAAGCCTAATCCATTTAAAATCATTGCTTTTATTACTTGTCCTGGTGTTAGGGTTTCTTTTATTTTTATTCCCACTATTTTATTCACTTCTTCTACCAATTCCATTTCGTCTATTATTCCTGCTACTATTCCCAAATGGTCTATATTTAGGATTTTCATGCCAACTTGAGACTCTTTCATGGTTTTTCCCATCTCTATTTGATTTGATTATTTTAACAAATAAAAGCCTGAAATCTTTGCTAGGCAATCTTTTCAGGCTTTTATTTATGAAAATTTTTAATTCCTAAATTTGCTTTAGTATCTGCGGAATGTGGGATATAAGTTAAGACAATTGCAAACAGAACCAATAAAACCACTGCAATGGGTAGAAAGTTCCCTAGAAGACCTCAAAAAGTTTCCTGAAGAGGTACAAGGGGAAATAGGATATGCGTTCAAGCTGTAGTTAATAAAAAAGTAAAAAATGAAATTTTACTTATGATTCAATCTCAAATTCAGCAGCATGAAGCAACGATAAATCTACTTGTACAAAATCTGATGGTTTTAGAACAACTAAAGAAAATGTTATGTACAATACAAAATCAAAATTCAATACCCAATACTCAACCAACAATAGATTTTAATTCAAATACAGAGTTAATAAGTAGGTGAACAGAAAAATTTAAAGGTATATAACGGTATGTAAAGTTGTCTCAATGCGATATTATGATTGAGTTTCAGCCATTTTACAAAGAAAAGTTCTAGACTGAATAAAATAATCTTACCAGAGTTACCCTGTAATTATTCAGCATATACTTTCCATGCACATCAACCGTCGTCAATTTCTCACCACATTGGGATTAACCACCATAGCTACCCAAATCCCTCCAGGTATAGCCCAAAATCCCCTTACTAACCTTAAACCACCACGATTAAAAATAGGCGATACTGTCGGCTTAGTTTCCCCAGCAAGTATCATTGAAACCCAAGATATAGAAGATGCAAAACAAGTCTTAAAAAAATTAGGTTTACAAATCAAAATTGGTACACATATTTTAGATCGTTATGGTTATTTAGCTGGAAAAGATACAGACCGCGCTCACGATATTAATACCATGTTTGCTGACCAATCTGTAAAAGCAATTATCGCCATGCGTGGCGGTTGGGGTTGTAATCGAATTTTACCATTACTTAATTATCCGTTGATTAGTAGGAATCCAAAGATTATTATGGGTTACAGTGATATCACTTCTTTGTTATTAGCTATTAATGCTCGCAGTCAATTAATTACTTTTCATGGTGCAGTTGCTACATCAACTTGGAATCAATTTACAGTTGATTACCTTAAACGTATCCTTTTTTATGGGGAATTAGTCACCATGGAAAATTCCGCCATACCCACGGGAAAAATAGCAGTAATTACCCCTGGAATAGCGAGAGGAAAATTAATAGGTGGTAATCTATCAGTTGTGTCAGCAATGCTAGGTTCATCTTATCTACCATCATGGCGCAAAAATATTTTATTTGTAGAAGATATTGGTGAAGATATTTATCGCATTGACAGAATGCTAACCCAGCTAAAAAATGCTGGTATTCTCAATCAAATTTCGGGTTTTATCTTTGGACAATGTACTAATTGCAAAGTTGATGATCAACCTGCATTTACATTAATGCAAGTATTAAAACAGCATATCACACCATTAGGAATTCCCGCTTGGTACGGTTCTATGATTGGTCATATTTCAGACAAATTTACAATCCCTGTCGGTGTAGTAGTAGAAATAGATGCTGATTATGGCCGAATCACGATGTTAGAAGCTGCTGTCATTTAACCGCTTCTTTGTCCCTAAAATCATGGCTAAAATTCTACTCTAATATTGATAGCTTCACTACCAACCCTAACGTCTTTATACTAAACGACTGCGCTATTTACTATTCAGCACTGTTTTGTTAGCTACTAACTGCTTGGAGTCATTTTTAACTAGTGTCAGTTAAGAAAGTGTCACTCTCTACACTAGCCATTTGGTGTTAAAAGAGATATCGTTAGTGAATGCAAGGAGTGATACCACTTCATCTTATATTTGTTACAAGTTCCCTCGCGCTGCTAATACTTTCTGTTATTTGAGTTGCGGGTTTCAGATGTCACAAAGATAGTGAGTTGGTAGAAAGTTATACGGGGAAACGCTTGAGTTAGAAAAAAACTCAGGCGTTTTTCATGTGTAAAATAGTTAGGTAAGTATGGGCGGTATGAATATAGTCGTACTCGATGATACCACTAACCCTATTAACTGCCACCTGTCATCAATCACCTTTCCCCTGCTATATTCTAGAAATAGAGGTTTTGTTGCTCAAGTAGGTTAACAAGATATGGATACTGAGGAACTAAAACGGCGTTATGTTGCAGGAGAAAGATATTTTGTTTCTGCTAAATTAGTCAAAGCTAAACTAATTAATGCTTATTTACCTGGAATTAATTTGTGGGGAGCAGATTTAAGTGGAGCTAATTTGGCTAAATCTAAACTCTGGGGAGCAGATTTGAGTAGCGCGAATTTAGCTAAAGCGAATTTGACTAAAGCAAATTTATCTGGTGTTAATCTTACTGAAGCAAATCTTCGAGGCGCTAGGCTGCACTATACTAAGTTGTATGGAGCGAATTTACATGGTGCATATTATGACGAAAGCACCAAATTTCCTAGAAATTTTGATCCTCTTAGCCACAAGATGCAAAAGCTGTAATTAGGAGTCAGGAGTTGTAAGGGCGAAGCCCTGACGGGATTGGAAGCATTAGTATTCGGTGTAAGGGCGAAGCATTCGGACGATAAATTATCGGTTTTTTTCCATGTTTATTTTCCGAATGCTGATGCTTCCAGCACGCTTCGCGAACGCCCCTACAGGAGTTAGGAGAAGAAAGAAGAAGAAGGAACAAGAAGAGGGAAGAAGAGGAGTTTAAGAACTAAGCTTCTTCTGGTGCTGTTATGGGGAATGTTTCTCCAGCTAAATAGGCGGAAAAATGCTTTTGAAAATAAAGCCAAGATGTCATGTCTTCTCCTTCCATATATGTTTTGGGTGCTTCTTTATATAGGGGAAGGCGGGTGTTGATTTCTTGTTGTAAAATTGGGTGTAATTCTGTTAAATTGCTGACTTTATTACCTGTAGCACTGTAGATTAAATAACCAGGAAGTTTACCCATTTTCATCCAGGGCAACCATTGACCGATTCTATCCCAAGATAGACTTAATTGTGTGACTGAATTTAAGTCTGAGTTAACTAAATCAGCAGTGGGAACAGAGATTTTAAATAATTCTGCTGCTTGGTAGATTTCCCCTGGACAATAATCAGTAAATTCGGGATTTTCTGCTAAAGGGTTGGGATAATTAGGAAAGATATCAAATACAAAATTGGTTTTTTCTCCTTCTATCTGCACAGGTATTTTGCCTTTAAATTGACCTTGAACAGGACTATTGGCAACGTGCATGACTGGAACTATTTCATTTGTCCAAGGGTTTTCCCATTTATGTAAAATATCCTTTGTTTCTGGGTTGAGGTAATAAGTGAGTTCTCTAGAAGTAAAATCCCAGCTACCTTCACCAGTAGGAAAACAACGACTAACACTCATGCCGACAATTTTAAATAATAGTTGTCGTTTTTCTCCAGGAATAAAACTATAAATATTCCCAGTCCAAGTCAGGAAGTTAGACTCTTGAGAATCTAGGGAAGCACGAGTTTTAATCCATTGTTGAACATCTACTAATTGGGTTTGGCTTACCATACTAGGGGACTCCTATAGCTAAAAAATAATTGACAATTGAGAATTGATAATTGAAGGTTTAAAACCTCTTTATTAAAGAAAAAAAGGCTGAAAAATTCCTCTTTCTCAATTCTCACACTTGAGGACGAGGTAATTGTCAATTCTCGATCTGCTTTTTCCTGATCTTTGAGTTGTTAGGCGTAATACTGCAACATAAATTTATCAGTAACACGCCAAAGTCGTTCATCTAATTTTGATAATGCCCATTCGGCAATTTCTTGAGGTACACCACCATAAAAGGCTTCAGCGATACTGCCTGTAATACAAGCTATGGTGTCACTATCACCACCAATGGAAATAGCATTACGAATTGCATCTTCAAAATCTGTAGATTCTAAAAAGGCGATAATGGCTTCAGGAACTGAATCTGGAGAGGAGTCGCTAAAGTTGTAGGTTGGTCTAACTTCATCTAAGGTAGGCTTTAAGTTATAGCCAAAGGAATTTTGAATGTAGGATTTGATTGTGGGTTTATCATAGCCAGTACGCGCCAAAAAAATGGCGGTAGCGGTAGCTTGTGCGCCTTTTATTCCTTCTGGATGGTTGTGAGTAACTTCTGCACTGCTTTGAGCTTCTTGTAAGACGGTGTTTAAGTCATCAAAGGCAGATGCTATGGGACTAACTCGCATTGATGAACCGTTACCCCAACTGTTGTAGGGTTCGGTGCTATTTGATTTTGCCCATTCTCGAAATCTATCACCATAACCAACTTCTGGATATTCGGAGTAGTATAATTTGAAGTTTTCGATATATTGAATTTGGTCAATATATTTGGTATTGTCGGGGAATGTGTCAGCGTTGAGAATGACTTCTGCCACGGCTACTGTTAGCACTGTGTCGTCTGTGAAAGTACATTCGTCACTAAACAGAGGAAAATCCTTAGTTTTGATATTGTGGAACTTATAGATAGAGCCAATGATATCACCAGCGATCGCACCCAGCATAATTATTTAAATTAAATTTGTTTTTCCAAGCTTATTACTGTGTACTAGTGTGGCACAACTGTAAGCGATCGCTGACTTTATATTGCAATTGACACTAAATAGGGTTTACTGCAAAAGTTGTCGGTGACGACAGGGAACAGGGAACAGGGAACAGGGAATAGGGAATAGGGAAAACTTCTTAACAACTGACAACTGACAACTGACAACTGACAACTGACAACTGACAACTGACAACTGACAACTGACAACTGACAACTGACAACTGACAACTGACAACTGACTCCTTTAAAAGTCTTTGTGTGTCTAAGTTTTACCACTTTTCTTATACGCAATGGCAAAACGTTCAATCCCGGCTAAATCAGCATGAATAGAAATATGACAATAATTACCGTTATTTTCCAATAATTCTTTGACTATATCGGCTTGTCCCGCCATCATTTCAATTAACCACACCCCACCAGGACGCAAATAAGCAGGGGAAACTGCAATTAAATAACGAATATCATCTAACCCATCTGCACCACCATCTAAGGCTAAATGGGGTTCATGTTTAACAACTTCTGGTTGTAACGTCAAAACAGTATCGCTAGGTATATAGGGCGGATTTGATACCATGCCACTAAACTGACCTTTCAGTGATTCTAAGGGTTGCCACCAAGAACCCTGATAAAATTTAATCCGTTCCTCAAAACCCAAATTTTCAGCATTGGTTTGAGCAACTGCTAATGCGGCTGGACTAATATCTACTGCATGAATTGTGGTATTTGTCAATACTTCTGCTAATCCCAGAGCGATCGCTCCACTACCTGTTCCCAAATCTGCCCAATGTCCTGCTTTCATCTCACTGTTAGCAGCCGCAACAGCCAAATCAATCAAAATCTCTGTTTCTGGTCTGGGAATTAAAACTGCATTGGAAACTGTAAGTTGAAACTTCCGCCAAGATGTCATTCCCGCAATATACTGAACCGGTAAACGGTCATGTAATCGCCTTTGCCACAATTGCTCTAATTCTATAAGAGACAATTGTATGGGGATGTAATTTTCTATTTTATAAGATTCTAAACGCAGTGCTAAACGGTCTAAATTAGTTATTATTTGTAATAGCCAATCTACCTCAATAGGAGATATATCCGCAGCGATCGCAGCTTGAATTGCCGCATTTCGCCACTGCCAAATTTCTAAACCAGAAACTATATGATTTGGCTTTAACATCATAGAAGAAGGAGTCAAAAAGAAGGAGTCGTAGGGGCGAAGCATTCGGGCGATAAATTATCGGTTTTTTCCCAAGTTTATTTTCCGAATGCTTCGCCCTTACACTGAATGCTTCGCCCTTACACTTACACCGAATGCTAGTCAAGATTAACTATTTTTTCGGTGAATTTGGAACTAGAGAACGAATAAAGTCTATTGACTCCCGTGATGGAAACAAGAAGATTTTACTAGTGCTGGGATCATTACTGCTATTGAGTGTGTCAATCACTCCATACAAATCTACTACTTGAATTTCTGTATTTGCAGCTTCCTGTGGTTTTGCTTTTTTGAAGGCTTCTAAAAGAGCAACTGCTTGTTCTTTTTCAAAATAGAAAGGAATAAAACGCTCATTTCCTTGGGGAATTGTCAAATAGCTATTCCCTTGTTTAAATTTCGGCACAAATAAAGGAATACCATTAAATTGCTGACCTTGTTTACCACTAGAAGTCAAAATAGTTCTAGCCGAATCAACCTGTTGTTTTGCAGGGACTAAGGTAAAAACTACCCCAGAATCTTTTTTCTTGTTATTTTCTACTACTAATTTATAGTAATCTGCCAAAGAAACAGGTCTAACTTGGATAGTGCTTGCTAATTGGGGATTTTCTTTTTTCAGCCGCCCATCTAGGAAACCTTGAGCATCTTTTTTACTAATAAAAAAGCCTATTTGGGAAATAGTCTTAGATTCGTTTTTTCTGGAGATAACTACAAATTCTCCTTTAGGATTTGTCAGTGTAAAAACAGGTACTTCCTGTAAAGTTTTTACCACTTGCTCCTGTGGTAAAGCTATTGCTTGCAGATTATTCATGCCCGAAATTCCTGCAAACATTACACTTCCTGCAAGACCTAATGTTACGCCCCAACGTACTAATAATTTCATAATTACTCCTCGTGTCGCTAATTTAATTAATGCCCGTAACTAGACAAATTGTGAGATTTATGGACTAATAGCTGGTTTTAGTTATATAGCAATCCATTGAATTTTTGAAAAACGGATGGTAGCTATTTAGGATCAACTATCAATTGTCAAAATGCAGTTTTTTCAATTCTTTTGGTAGTGATGATATTATCGCCTCTAAAAACTGAATATACCCATTAAAGTTATTTTATTTTTATTTTTGCTTTGATCGTCATTTTCATTACCCCACCTAAAAGCCTGAAAATCCCATTATATGGCCGTCCCTAGTACGGTGAGGACATCAAAGATGATGAAACTCTATCCACAAGAGGGTTTTACTCCAGCAATTCTGACTCTTGCTATATGTCTTCTCCAGGGAGAAGACATATCCTGATATTTTGAAATTGAATTCTATCTCAATGACGCTCTAATTAAATTTAACGTTCCAATAACTTTGCATCTCCAATAGCTGCACCATTTTTAGAAAGAAACCGGTTGACTTGGCAACAGATAACTATATGGTTCTTCTAGGGATTGAACGGTACTAGATTTAATGGCATCTAAATAACGTAGTAATAACTGGACTTGTTGAGAATTGGGACGATAGGAAAGATTACCTTGTTTTTCAAATAGGGGTGAAGAAACTGTACCTGCTGTGAGTGGTGCGATCGCTTTGTAGTCAGGATTTTCTTGGGAATTATGGGTAAGCCAAAGGTAATCTGAAGCCGCAGGAATTAAACCTGGTGGTAGTTCACCTTCCAAGAAAGCCAATAATCGCTGTTGGCAGATGCGGGTATTAATACCACGACTTTCAAATAATTGCAAGACTTCACCAAAGGAGAGAGAACGGTTAGGTAATAATTTCAACAGTTCCGAAAAGAGGAAATAATCTGTGTATTGTTGTTTAGGTATGTCTAAAACTTGGGAATGCAAAGGTAACATAGTTAAACCTAATGCTACTCGACTACAATTGGGAGCGCCATTTTCACCAAGATATAAATCTTGAATAATCTTGGCATTTGGCAGTTTTTGGCGTAACCAACGGTTAATAGTGCCGACTGAAGCCACACCACCGCTAAGGACTGCTTGATTAATCGCTTCGGTGGGAATACCACGGGCTACTAATAATTTATTGAGTTCTCGATTTAGACGACGGACAAAGGGGACAAAAACTTGACTTTCTAAATCTCGGCGTTGTAGTACCCAACGTTGATCAGCGAATTCTAGAGTAAAGGTTTCTTGATGCTGGAGAATCAATTTCAAAGCTAAAGCAGCATCTAATAAAGCTTGTCCTAGAAGAGAACTTTCTAGACGTTGTTGGAGACGAATACGGGCTTGTGTATCTGGTTCTCCCACTTTAGGTAATGTCAAAGCTTCCAATCCTAAACTAGAAAATTGCATTTGGTCTAAACCAGGAATTGAAGGTTGCCAATGCCAAGGATTAGTATTAGCAGATTCATTAGGTTGACCAGGTTCACGGGGTTGGCGGGATTTTGGCGGTAGTAATAACTGACAGATAATATCCTGTTCAATGCCTTTACCAGAGTAGGCAAAATTGTGAAGCATGAAGTCTTTATGTGTCAATTCTCCCAAATTTGCGGGAATATCTACTAAAGTCATTTCTGTAGCGATCGCCCCAATATTGATGGCTAAGGTGTTACCGACAAGGGGATAATCACTAGTTTTTAAAGGTTGTAAACCCTGATTTTGACTGATTTGAATAGATTGGCCATTAGCATTGTCTAATTCTGGCAGCAAACTAGCGATCGCTTCTTCAACAAAAAAGATTTGCTGGGGATGAGAGACAAGTTGACTGCTAAGAATCGCTTCCCGGACATTAAAACGATATTGTTCTGTCCAACTAGAGGGACAACTACAAATCACACCCGCGATGTTATTAATCACCCTAGAAAAAGTTGGGATATTCATCCCCACTGCATTAGCAATTAAAGCCGGTGTGGTGCTAGTTTGACTGGATCTGAGTGTTAATAGGAGTTTAGAGAGCGATCGCACTACCCAAATCAAGGGACCTGATGAAAATTCATTTAATTGCAACATAGGTTCCCATTTTTGTCTTTCTTGTTGGTAGGGAACAGCTATTTGTAAATAAGGCTTTAATTGTGCTGAGTAAAGATGATGAGGAATTGATGACTGAGAAAACTCTGATCCTCCACTTTTTACCTGATGAGCGGCTGAATTTGTCGGTAAATAAACCTCGGCTGGTAAACGGAAAGATTGCTGAAAAGACGCATTACTAGTTTGATTTTCTGATGACCAATAAATGGGATAAACTACCAATTGAGATTGATTCAATAAAGCCGCAGAAATTCCCGTTGTTCCTAAATCAATTCCTAAATACCAAGTCCCATTTAAAGTATCTCTAGGAATAAGATCATTATTTTCATCCTTGGAAACTGAGATTTGAGGAACAGTAACTGGAGGTTGTTCAATGGTGATTGGAGATGGCTGAATGGTGCTTACCGACGAAGAAACATTTTCTTCTATTTTTGCTTGTGGTTGAGGAGTATCTACTTTTTCATTAGTAAGTATAGTAACCGCATCAGCCTGACTTGTCGGTTCTGCCAACGTAGTTAATGGTTGATCAAAATTAGCTAAATCTTGATCTAATTGTTGCCGTTGTTTGTCATCTAATATAATCTCTGGAATACCAGAAATATCATCATCTGTCAAAGCTAGTAAATTTTCCTCTGAAGCAGCAATAACGTACTGTTCCGGTAGTGATGTCCTAACTTCTGAATTCACCTTTTCTGATAATACTTCCAATGCCGGTTGTTCATGGTTAGTATCAACCAATAAATCAGTCAGCACTGTAATTGTATTCTCACTACTTGGCTCTTCCAGCGATTTCTCTCCTATGACAACTTCTGTGACTGGGATTGTCTCTTCTGGTAAAGATGTAGTTTCAAGTTCTGGTGATTCACCCCAAAGACTTGGTAATAACAGCACATCTTCTTGCGGTTCTGCTGAAGTTGTAGAGGGAGCGATTTCCGGCAGATCAGAAGTAGTCAAATGGCTATTTTCTGGTGTTGATAACTCCTGATTAACAACTTTCTCTGATTCTGGGAGTATGCTGTTACTAGAAAAAGATAAATTTAATTGGCTAACACTTTCCGCATTAAAGAAAGTCGCATAAAGTTCATCTACTTCATCTGTACTTTCTAACTGTAATTCACTGGCTAATTGTGGTTGATTTTGTGATAAATCTGTCTCCAAACTAATTGATTCTATTTCCGCAGGAGGAATTTCTGTTTGCACATCTTCTAAATGTGTTACTGCTTCCACCGGAGGAGACTGAGTTAATAATGGTGAGGCTGTTATTATCTCAGTATTTACATTTACAAGATCATGCTCATTAATTAGAGATTGCTGTTGTAAATATTGAGTCAAATTATTTAAAAAATTCGCCATCAACTGTTCACCTTGCATTCCCTGACTGTGCATTTTTGCTAGTGCTTGGGATAATGACTGATAATAGGTGTTAATATTCCGTTCTAGGGCTTCAAAAACAATATTTACAGTTCCATCTAAGGAAAGCAAGCGTTGATCTAAATTCCGAGCTAAATTTGCTAACTGTTCTACCCGTTCGGCTGATTCTAAAATAGGTTGAATTGCCGAAGTAACTGCTTCTAAATTTTGCTGAGTAGGGTTAAATATGGGACTATTATTTGATTTTAAATGTGGCACTAACCGACCCATCAAGACTTCTAAAAATTCAGAAATCATCTGTTCTTGGTTTGCTAACTGCTGGTTTAAGGAATAGTTTTGCAGTCGCTTTTGTTCTAGTTGTCTAATTTCTTGAATCAGATTTGCTCTTTCTGCCAATAGCTTGGACAACTCTGCTTGCAAAGGCTGAAGCAAAATGTTAAATTCTTGTTTTAGTTGTGAAGCTTCTAGATTAGTTGGTTCTGGTGGAGATGGAGAAGACTGCAAAACTGGTTGGAGATCACCCTGTTGGGTGAATTGTGTCAACAGAGAGGAGAATGGTTGTGAGGGTGATGGATTAGTTGTTTCTACGGGCATTTCCGCTTCTGGAACTTTATCCTCGCCCAATTGAACCAAAAAGTCACGCACTCGTTGTAAAACCTCTTTTTCCTGTGGTGCTTGGTTAGACAGGAATTTAGAAAGACCTTTACCACTGTAGGATAGTAAGTGATCAATGTCTGCAATTAGTTGGTTAATTTCATCTGGATGGAAAGTCACGTTAAATTACCTTAGTAAGAAATGTACGTTGATTTGTCAAGGCTTGACAATTACAGCAACTTTGAGAGTTATTTGGAATTAAGGTATGGAAAACTTGGCTGATTCTATAACCATTTGTGGTAAATTATTGCTTAACTTATCTTTATCTGAGATGATGAATGAAAGGAAAAGTACATAGAATATACGGATATTCTCTTTATTAGTTGTCTAGTACATATAATTTCACATCTAAGTGTATTTAGCGATATTAATTGTTAGGTTAATCATGTAGTAGTTCATTCATACTGAGAGAGTAATATTTGTGATAAAAACCCCCAGGTTGACTTTTTTGTGTAACATAGTTGAGTTTGATCTCGAAAAACCTCTGTTAAAAGCGGTTGTAGTTTGATAGCGTCAGTTTAAAATAACGATCTTATTGTTGTGATGATAGCAGCTTTAATAATCAAGATGTCCTAATGGAAGAACGATATAATACAAACAATACGGCTCACACATGGATGGTTTCATCTCCCTTTTTTCAAGGGTTGCCAGAATCAGGTGTGGAAAAAGCTCTTGTTCATCTTGTTACGCGCACTCACCCAGCCAATCAAGTAATTTTACTAGAAAATGACTGGGGTGGTTCAGTGTATTTTATTGTAGATGGATGGGTAAAAATCCGTACATACAATTTAGATGGGAAAGAAGTAACGCTGAATATTATTGGCAAAGGGGAATTATTTGGGGAAATGGCCGCACTAGATGAAGTTCCCCGTTCTACTGATGTCATTACTCTGACTCCGACGATGATTGCGAGTATGCCTGCTCAAGATTTTGTGAATTTGCTGCAAACAGAACCATTAGCGGGGCTGAGATTGGCACAGTTAATGGCTAGAAGGTTGCGACAAGTTAATAGAAGATTACGGCTGCGAGAATCAGATAGTCAATCACGGGTAGCGGATACATTGCTATTTTTGGCTGAGGGACAAGGTAAACAAGGTAATACGGGAACAGAAATCCCTAATTTACCTCATCGGGAATTAAGCAGTTTAAGTGGACTGGCACGGGAAACTGTGACAAGAGTGCTGACAAGACTAGAAAAAAAAGGTTTGATTGTGAAGGATCAAGATAGAATTTGTATTCCCGATTGGTCTGCTTTGGAAAAAACCATAGTTTAATTTAAGTAGGTGAACAAAAAAATTTGGCATTGCTGATAGCCTGCGTGGCGATAGCCATATTAGGGTATGAAATTGAAAAATCAATGATTTCAAACTCGTACTCTCTGCGCCTCTGCGTGAAACAAAATCATACTCTTAATCAGCAACACCAAAAATTTAAAGGTATGTGAAGAAAAGCAAAGCAAGCTGAAACTCTTTCCCCCTGCGCCCTGCGCCCTGCCCCCTGCCTTATCCCCACGACAATTTTTAACACTCACCTACTTAGTGGTCTTGCATGAGTATTGTTGATTCCCTACCAGAAGAACCAGAGAAAGATCCATCTCCTGAATCTTCTCCTCAAACTCAATTACAGTCTCAACCTCTGAAAATTGAGAGTACCTTGAGGCTGGTGGAAACGGCGTTTTTAGCCAGTACGGCTAGTTTGATTTGGTTTATCAACTTTTATTTTCCTTTGGGTCCGGTATTGCGGGTATTTTTTCCTATCCCCATCGCTTTGGTATATTTGCGTTGGGGTAAACGTGCAGCTTGGATGGCAGCGGTGACTTCTGGGTTGCTGTTGGCTGTGTTAATGGGACCTGTTCGCAGTTTGTTATTTATCATGCCCTTTGGCTTGATGGGTGTGCTGTTAGGGGCAACTTGGTATCGCCGCGTCTCCTGGATTGTTTCTATATCTTTAGGGACGTTGTTAGGCACTCTGGGGGTATTTTTTAGACTGTGGTTTTTGTCTGTGTTATCGAGTGAAGACTTATGGGTTTATGTGATTAACCAGGTAACGGAAATTATTGAATGGTTTTTCTTGAAGTTGGAATTGTTGACTACTCCCAATATGTTATTAATTCAACTAGGAGCGATCGCTCTGATTGTTATTAATAATTTTATTTATTTGTTTATAGTTCATCTGACTGCTTGGTTACTTTTGGATCGATTAGGAAATTCCATTCCCCGACCACCTCGTTGGGTGCAAGTGTTGATGGATTATGATTAATATTTACACCCAAGTTCCCCAGGGGGAAGCATGGTTAAACCGCTATCGGGGTAGTTTACCAATATTTGCTTGTATTTTAGGATTTACAGAAACTGGTTTAATTCCTGGTATTTCTGCGGCTGGTTTGACTCCAGAAGATCGCCAATATACGGCTTGTGCTGATGGGGAATATTTATATTATGGTGCTAAACATCAATTTCAGTATTCTCTTCCCCCTTTGACTTCAGGGGCTTCTCCGGTGCTGATTTCTCGGTCTGTGGTGGCGAATCTCAACATCCCTGTTTATTTGTTTAATGCGGGTTTGGTAAAGACTCCACCTGTACCATTAATTGATTTGGGTGGTGCGCCGGCTAGGTGTTTAAGTCTGGGGGCGGCAATGGATATAAATACGGTTAAACATTTATTAGAACAAGGATTGCTTTGGGGTGATCAATTAAGTTCTCAAATCAGTTCACATGGATATTTAATTTTAAGCGAGTGCGTTGTCGGTGGCACAACAACGGCTTTGGCAGTTTTAACAGGTTTGGGGATTGATGCTGTCGGTAAAGTTAACAGTAGTCATCCTGTCTGTAATCATCAGCAAAAATGGGATTTGGTGCAAGCTGGGTTGGCACAAATGCCCCCGTCAGTCAATCCTTTAGAACTTGTGGCCGCAGTAGGTGATCCCATGCAGGTTGTAGTAGCAGGAATGGCGATCGCTGCTAGTCGGCGTTGTGGGGTATTATTAGGTGGAGGTACGCAAATGTTAGCAGTTTATGCTTTAATTCAAGCGATCGCTCACACTTATTCTTTATCTTGGCAACCCGCAGAAATTGTCATTGGTACAACTCGTTGGGTAGCTGAAGATCCTACCGGAGCGACGGTTGATTTAGCCCTGAATCTCGGCAAAAATAATCTTCCTCCTCTGTTAGGGACACAATTGAGTTTTGCTAATTCTCGATATCCCCAACTTCGAGCTTATGAACAGGGTTTTGTCAAGGAAGGTGTTGGTGCAGGAGCAGCTTGTATTGCTGCCTCTTTAAGTCAAAATTGGCAGCAAAATCAACTTTTGGCAGTTATTGAAGCTCAACTAGAACAACTTAGCAGCAAGCCCTAATTAACTCTCTGTCTGAGTAATTGTTCTTCTAATGCAGCAATCCGATGATATGCGGCAGTTAATTGAGTTGTTAGGCGTTGAATTTGGATTTCTGGCGTTATTTGTCTATCTCTAACTTGATAATTTATTTCTGGATAAACAATACCATCCATGAGGATATCTTTATGCTCCATTACGGCATTGATATTTATTTGCTCCGTTAAATCATATACTTGGCTCTGTTTGGTTTCTAGATAGTTTTCTCTGACTGGTAATTTCTCTAAAGATGAATCTGATAAAGCTTCTGATAGCCTCATATCCAGCCTTTCAATTACTTGATAGATAGCTTCAACTTTCTGGCTTAATGTGAGGATTTGTTTTTCTAATGATTCCATTTAATACCTGCATCGAAAAATATTTACTCTATGTTATTCACTTTACTGACTATCTTAGCTATACTTCTGGATTATTTAACTTTTTATGAATTTTTTGCTCCCGCGATTGTTGTTAAATTTTCAGTTATAGATATAAATCAATATTATTCATAAGTTAAGCTAGACTTATAATTTGTAGTTATACCTGTAGGAATTACGCAGAAGTCACGAAAGAACGTTCGTAAAGCGTGTCGAAGACATATCAAGAAGAAACGAACCACGAAGGGACGTTCGCGGAGCGTCTCGAAGAGATAGGACACTAAGAAAAGAGGGTTTAAGAGATATTTTGCGTAAGTTCTCACCTGTATTTGAAAAATACGTAAATCTCTATTTTCGCTAAAAATGATTTAGGATTGCTATGTTCACTAAATTTCAAAATCAATGGATCGACGATCTTTTTTATTAGGTACAAGTACGTTAGCACTTTCTCAAGTCATAACTGGCTGCGGAACAAAACAGCAACCATCTCTGAGTGTACAGCTATTAAAAGGTTCTATCCCTAGTCAGGTAGTTAATCAATTTCAGAAAACTCTACAGTCAGGAGAAAAGTTAAAATTCACCCCTGTTAATCAAATTCAGGATTTATTTAAACTCTTACAAACTTGGCAAAAACCGCAAACTAATAGTCAGCAAGAATGGACTCGTTTTTTACCATTCAATCAAAATCAAAAATCATCTCCAGCAAATTTAGTGACATTGGGAGATTATTGGTTACAAGCAGCAATTACCCAAAAACTCATTCAACCGCTGGAAACAGCAAAGATCAAAAATTTATCTAATTTAAATGAAAATTGGCAACAACTCGTTAAACGAGATGAAACAGGCCAGATTAATCCCCAAGGTAAAATTTGGGGTATTCCTTATCGGTGGGGAAATACAGTAATTATTTATAATCAAGAAAAGTTTAAACAGTTAGGTTGGTTTCCCACAGATTGGAGTGATTTATGGCGGAGTGAATTGCAAAATCGGATCTCTTTACTGAATCATCCTCGAGAAGTGATTGGTTTGGTTTTAAAGAAATTAGGAAAATCTTATAATACAGAAAATATTAACCAAATCTCTGAACTGGAAACAGAATTACAAAAATTAAATAAACAAGTGAAATTTTATGATTCTACAAAATATCTAGAACCCTTAATTACTGGAGATACTTGGTTAGCTGTAGGTTGGTCAAATGATATTATGCCCGTCATTAGTCGTTATCAAAGATTGACCGCAGTTGTTCCCCAATCAGGAACAGCAATTTGGGCTGATTTATGGGTAAGTCCTCAAGGTGTTGTTAATGATAATTTGCCATATCAATGGCTAGATTTTTCTTTGCAACCCAATACAGCTAAAAAAATTGTTTCGTTAACTAAAAGCAATTCCCCTGTTGATAATAATATTGTTCCTGGAGATATCCCCAAGCCGGTACAGAACTTATTATTAACTAATTCGGAAGTTTTCGCCAAAAGTGAATTTATATTACCCTTACCGCCTGAAGTCATGCAAAAGTATGAAGCCTTATTTATCAAGATGAAAAAATCGTGATTTTATAAAGAATAACGTAACCCGGCTTTGTTTTGATTATTCATTTGAATCCTACATAAAAAAGGACTTTTCGCAAAATTACAGGTGTAAGTTGCTAAAATTTCTCTTTGATAACTAAAAACTCGGATGTTGTAACCGGAATTGCTGGCTAAATTACCTAATTGATTGACAAAAACATATCTTTCTAAATAGTCTAGTAAACTCCAAATTTGCTGATTGACAATTAAATCTACTCGTGGTGATTCTGTTTCTGATTTTGGGTAAGCTATCCAATTAGATAAAAGTTTGTTTTCTGAATTTTCCTTAGCCCACCATAAACTAGGAACTGTTAACTTTTCGGGATGAATAGTTTTAGCTGTGATGATATTATCTTTTGGTCGGTTTAGTAAATATAACTCTAAAGGTGCATCCGAAGGTAAGGGGATATTTTCGGCATTTGATGGTAAGATAGGGAGAAAAGAACAAGTAGAAAAACTCAGAGTTAATAACAGTGGCAGTGATTTTTTGGAAATCCAGAAATTACCTTGCATCATACCTTCTCCTATGAAAATTTTTCGTCAATGTCTAACATTAAAAGTAACAAATCCGATTTGAAAATTTCTATCTATGAATAAAATTGATTTAGCATTTACCCCAGCTTTAGAGTTAGCAAAATTAATCCGGGTTCGGGAAGTTTCACCTCTAGAGTTAGTAGAAGTATATTTAGAACGAATTGAACGCTTAAATCCCCAATTAGGAAGCTATTTTACAGTCACAGCAGATTTAGCTGTTACAGATGCGATCGCTAAAACAGAATTGCTGACGACGACTTCAGAGTTACCGCCATTTTTTGGTGTCCCAATTTCGATTAAAGACCTCAATGTTGTCGCAGGTGTGACTTGTACTTATGGAAATCCGGCATTATTAAATAATATCCCTAATTATGATGATGGGGTAGTAACGCGAATTAAACAAGCTGGGTTTATTATTCTTGGTAAAACTGCAACTCCGGAATTAGGTTCTTTTCCTTACACTGAACCTGTGGGATTTACGCCTGCGAGAAACCCTTGGAATTTAGAATATACTCCTGGTGGTTCTAGTGGTGGTGCAGCATCATCTGTAGCGGCGGGATTAAGTGCGATCGCTCAAGGTTCAGATGGAGGTGGTTCAATTCGTGGACCTGCGGCTTGTTGTGGATTAGTAGGGATCAAACCAGCGCGAGGAAGAGTCACTAAAGCACCTGTAGGCGATCGCTTGGGGGGCATCGCTGTTAATGGTCCAATTGCCCGCACTGTGGCTGATGCAGCGGCTATGTTAGATGTCATCTCTGGCTATTTCACAGGTGATCCTTATTGGCTACCAGATCCACAACCGTCATTTCTCGCATCAACTCAAGTCAAATTAGAAAATCTGAATATTGCTTTTAGTACAAATATCTTTCCTTTTGGAGAAGCAGACGCTAACTGTCAACAAGGGGTAATCAAAACTATTCAGTTACTAGCACAGTTTGGCCACCAAATTACCGAAAAATCCCCAGATTTGAGTAATTTAATTGAACCATTTAAAATTGTCTGGCAAGCTGGAGTAGCAGCAGCAGGAATTCCCTCGGAAGCATTACAACCTTTAAACCGCTGGTTATTAGCAAAAAGTGGTTCTGTGGCTGAATATCTGCAAGCACTAGCCCAAATGCAGATCGTGTCACGGCAAATTATCGCCTTTTTTGATACTGTAGATGTCTTAGTATTACCAGTTTATCTCCATTCCCCAATTCCCGTAGGTGCTTGGGCTGATTTGAGTCCAGAAGAAACATTTGCCAAGATTGTGCATTGGGTTTCCCCTTGTCCTGTAGCAAATGCGACTGGATTACCAGCGATCGCCCTTCCTGTTGGTTTTGATAGCAATGGTTTACCCCTCAGCGTGCAATTAATTGGTAAACCGGCGGCTGAATCTACTCTCATTAGCCTAGCAGCGCAATTAGAAGCCGCTAATCCGTGGATTGAATATCGTCCAGCTTTTGCAACTATATCGTAGGAGGTAGGGGCGCAGGGCCTGCGCCCATTCAATTGTCAATTGTTGTGAGGGAATTGACCTTTTTGGCCAATTACTTTGTCCTGGTTTCACATACTCAATTTGAAATTGATGGTAATTTATTTTTGCACAACCTCTTTTATCCCCATCTCCAGCTATGACACTGAATTTATATTTACTGCGACATGGCGAAACAACTTTTAGTCAAACTGGTAATTTCTGCGGTAAAACTGATGCAGAATTGACAAAAGAAGGAATGCAAATGGCATCTAGTTTTGCCGATGTTTATAAAAAATTGCAGTGGGAAGCGGTTTATGCTAGTCCAATGAAACGCACAGTTGCAACTGCTAAACCATTTTGTGATGCTATTGGTATGGAAATGCAGTTGCGGGAAGGACTTAGAGAAGGTAGTTATGGTGAATGGGAAGCTAAGAGTAAATCGTTTGCTCAGGAAAATTACTCAGAAAACTATGTAAAATGGTTGACAGAACCCGCTTGGAATGCACCACTAGGTGGAGAAACTGCGGTAGATATTGCTAACCGTTCTATGCCTGTAATTGCGGAAATTCAAGAAAAACATCCCCAAGGTAATGTTTTAGTCGTTTCCCATAAAGCCACAATTCGGATTATGCTTTGCAGTTTACTGGGAATTGATTTGGGACGCTACCGTTATCGGGTAAATATTTTAGTTGCATCGGTAAGTATGGTTAAATTTGACGTAAATGGTCCCTTATTAGAAACATTAGGCGATCGCCATCATATACCAGATCATCTTCGTTTTCGTGCAGGAACATAATAACAATTGACAATTGACAATTGACAATTGACAATTGGTGATTGGTGATTGGTAATTGGTGATTGGTAATTGGTAATTGGTAATTGGTAATTGGTAATTGGTAATTGGTAATTGGTAATTGGGAGGAGAAGAGGAAAATGTTCTTCTTTCTTCTTTCTTCTTTATGAATTCCTGTAGGGGCGTTCGCGAAGCGTGCTGGAAGCATCAGCATTCGGGCGATTAATTATCGGTTTTTTCCTATGTTTCTTTTCCGAATGCTTCGCCCTAATTAAAGTAATTTTTCTCCACGTCGGTAAATTTCCTGAGCATATTCTGTCCAAGTACCTTGTCCCCAATAACGAAAACAGCTAGTTTGTAATAAGAGATTATGTAATAACAGTTGGCGATATTGACTGTTTTGAGTCAGATTTACACCTTCTTGATTAGATAATAAATCGTCAAATTTATGATGAAATAAATTGCTTAATTGATACATGGGAGATAAAACATTTTCGTATCCTTGCACCCAACTAATATGATTAGTCCATGATGCCCCATCAATATGAAAATTGGGTTGATTTTTTTTCAATTCTTGAATAGCATTTTCTACAGCATCTGGTTGATAATTATCTTCGGTAATTTGCGCCCAAATTTGATGTTGTCCAATTGCTTGACAGGTAGGAAAATGTTCCGGTTGACAACCTGCTGCTGCTAATAATTCTAAATATTCTGTACCGCAAACACCAACAACACCAGTTTTACCTCCTCCATTTTGCACCATATTCTCCCAAGCTTGTTTAAAACCGCTGGGAAATTCATTCATCATCACACCACCGTTTTCACCATCACCTATTTGACTAACTATGGGAGGTACAACAACATCACCTAATTTTTGTTTAGATAAAGTTTTTGCTTCATAGTATGGCTGCATTTGGGCGACTAATTTAGTATCTGAACCTTGGGTTTTTATCAATGCAGTAATACTAATTTCTTCTCCTTGGGAATTGCGAGCTATTAACCGATGTGGTAAATGTTTATAATGTAAAGGCTGACCATTAATTGTTTCTACAGTATGTTCTTGTACCAATAACCAACGATAACCACATTCTTTCAAGGCTTTAATAAATGCAAATAGGATATCTGGATGGTTTGGTAAGTGCATTTCTGGAGGAGAAAATCCTTTCACTCTTGCTAATGCTTCCCAACCAAAAATTGCTGCAAAATAATGTTGCCAAGCGATAATGTGTAGTTTAATATCTGCTATAGGCGTGGAAGGAATGACAGCATGACTCCACATACTCCCCAACCATTCTACATAAGGCTGGTAAGTGCGATCGCAAGTGATCCGTTTGAGATTATTTATAATATCACTTCTGCCCATTTGTCCCAGTCCCCATAAAAGATTACCAGAATAATCCAACATCACACGAGGATTACAACCTTGTGCAACTAATTCAGGAATAAAATCTCCCATGCGACTATAACAATTAGCAAAAGGGGCAGCATTGTGATTATCTCCTTCTTGCTGATGTGCAAACATATATTGTAAATTGCTGATCAATGAACCATTATTTCCCGCTGGAATAGTGGGTTGGTGCATATGTAGAGCGATCGCAAATACTGCATTAATATCTGCTAATTTAAGATTAGTAGTTGGTAAAAAAATAGGCTCATTGTGGTTAACTACAGTCAACACTTCATTTTCCCAACCGCAAATATTTGGTAGATCATCAATAATTTCAGGTAACGTAGGTAGATTAGCTGGTAATTTAAACATTTATCGTGCCTCAAAAATATTGATGCTGCTGCTAACATTTCCGCACTTTATCAATTAAAACAAGCATTGCTGATAGCCATATCGAGGTATGAAAATCAAAAATTCCATTTCTGTAACTCTTAATCTTTGCGCCTTTGCGCCTTTGCGTGAGACTAATTCATACTTTCACTCAGCAACGCCTTAAAAAAATTGTGCGGCATCTCCGTATCATAGCAGATACGGAATTTATTTCTGTTAATAAAAAGGCACAGACTACAGTTTTGAAATATAAAATACAACAACAAACCCAATGAGGCTAAATGGCTTGAGATGTACTATAGATGTGGCACAATAGCGAAGAGCGATCGCTAACAGCATTAGGAGTTTGAGTTGTGGAGTCCCCCCAAAAAACATTATACCAGCCAGCCGCAATTGAGGAAAAATGGCAAAAAACATGGTCAGAACTTGGCTTAGATAAAACACCTCAAGATCAAAATAAGCCAAAATTCTACGCGCTTTCCATGTTCCCTTACCCATCCGGTAGCTTGCACATGGGTCACGTCCGGAATTATACAATTACAGATGTAATTGCCCGCCTCAAACGAATGCAAGGGTATCGGGTATTACATCCAATGGGCTGGGATGCTTTTGGACTACCCGCAGAAAACGCCGCCATTGATAGAGGTGTACCCCCTGCTAAATGGACATATCAAAATATTGCCCAGATGCGACAACAATTACAACGTCTGGGTTTATCCTTAGATTGGGAATGTGAAGTTGCTACCTGTTCCCCAGATTATTACAAATGGACACAGTGGATTTTTCTGCAATTTTTACAAGCCGGTTTAGCCTATCAACGAGAAGCCGCAGTTAATTGGGACCCTATAGACCAAACTGTATTAGCAAATGAACAAGTAGATAACGAAGGACGTTCTTGGCGCAGTGGAGCAATAGTAGAACGTAAATTACTACGTCAATGGTTTTTCAAAATTACCGACTACGCCGAAGAATTATTAAATGACTTGGATAAACTCACAGGTTGGCCGGAACGGGTAAAATTAATGCAAGCCAACTGGATTGGAAAATCCACAGGTGCATATTTAGAATTTCCCATTGTCGGATCAGAAGAAAAAATCGGCGTTTATACCACTCGTCCCGACACTATTTATGGTGTTAGCTACGTCGTATTAGCCCCAGAACACCCCTTAACTCAAGTTGTCACCACTTCAGAACAAAAAGCAGCAGTAGAAGCCTTTATTAAGGAAGTTTCTAACCAAAGCGAGTTAGAACGAACTGCGGAAGATAAACCAAAACGCGGTATTCCTACAGGTGGTCAAGTTATTAACCCCTTCACCGGCGAAGAAGTACCCGTATGGATTGCAGATTATGTACTCTATGAATATGGTACAGGTGCGGTGATGGGTGTACCTGCCCATGATGTGCGAGATTTCAAATTTGCCAAAGAACAGAATTTAGCTATTAAAGTTGTAATTGTCCCAGAAGTTGGTGCAGAGGAAACTTTAAAATCAGCTTATACAGAAGCAGGAATTTTAGTTAATTCCGGTGACTTCAATGGCATGAATTCTGTAGATGCGAAAAAAGCCATTATCGAATTTGCAGAAAAACAAAACTTTGGTAAATTAAGAGTACAATATCGCCTTAGAGATTGGTTGATTTCTCGACAACGTTATTGGGGCGCACCTATCCCTGTTATTCATTGTCCTAATTGTGGAATTGTGCCTGTACCAGATGCAGATTTACCTGTACAATTACCAGAAGAAATTGAATTAAGTGGCCGTGGTGGTTCACCTTTAGCACAATTGGAAAGTTGGGTAAATGTGCCTTGTCCAACTTGCGGTACTCCTGCGAAACGGGAAACCGATACGATGGATACTTTTATTGATTCTTCATGGTATTTCTTGCGTTATCCTGATGCGAAGAATGAAGAAAAGATTTTTGATTCCCATAAAGTAAATGATTGGATGCCTGTAGATCAATATGTGGGGGGAATTGAACACGCAATTTTACATTTGTTGTATTCGCGGTTCTTCACTAAGGTATTGAGAGATAGAGGTTTATTTAACTTTGATGAACCATTTCAAAAGCTATTAACTCAGGGCATGGTGCAAGGTTTAACTTACATGAACCCGAATAAAGGTGGTAAGGATAAATGGATTCCTTCAAATTTAGTTGATGCTAATAATCCTGTAGATCCACAAACTGGAGAACCTTTACAACGTCTCTATGCTACCATGTCCAAATCAAAAGGAAATGGTGTTGCCCCGGAAGATGTGATTAATAAATATGGCATAGATACGGCGCGAATGTTCATTTTATTTAAAGCCCCTCCTGAAAAAGATTTGGAATGGGATGAGGCTGATGTTGAGGGACAATTCCGCTTTTTAAATCGCGTTTGGCGGTTGGTTACTGATTATGCTGCTGCGGGAGTTTGTAAGCAAAAAGCGGAAGTTGATAAATTAAGTAAAGCGGAAAAAGATTTGCGTCGCGCAATTCATATTGCAATTCAAGCAATTACAGAAGATGTTGGAGATGAATATCAATTCAATACCGCGATTTCGGAATTGATGAAGTTAAGTAATGCGTTGACTGATGCTAAATGCAATAATTCACCAATTTATGCGGAAGGTATTCTAACTTTGGTGATTATGTTAGCGCCTTTTGCGCCTCATATTGGTGATGAATTATGGCAATTATTGGGGAATAAAAATTCTGTGCATACCCAAACTTGGCCAAGTTTTGATCCTGCGGCTTTGATAGCTGATGAAATTACTTTGGTAATTCAAATTATGGGTAAAACTCGCGGTTCTATTCAAGTTCCTTCGCAAGCTGATAAAGCGGAGTTGGAAAAATATGCGCGTGAGTCTGAGGTTGCACAACGTTATATTGAAGGGAAGGAAATTAAGAAGGTAATTGTTGTTCCTGGTAAGTTGGTGAATTTCGTTTTGGGATAGTTTTTGTTTCGCGCAAAGACACTAAGGAGCAAAGGCGCAAAGTAAGATTTAGGGTGGGTTAGCGATTGTGTAACCCACTTTTATTGCTGGAATAAGAGTAAATGAAGCACGAAGGGACGAAGAACACGAAGGAAGAAAGAAGAAGATAAGATAAGTAATATTTCACTGGGAAGGGAGTATAATGGGTGTGGTATACTTGTAAAGTTAAACTACTATATTGATTTATGCACTTACAAAGAATCCAAGTACCTGATTTTCGGGCTTTAAAAAATGTAGATATTACTTTTGAAAAGGAATTTACTCCGCGTATTTTTCCCTTTGGGAGTCAAAATGGTGGTGGTAAAAGTACATTATTACAATTGATTTTTGTGCTGTTACATTGTGCTGGTAATCCTGATAGATTGGAGTTTATACAGAATTTACTACATGGTTTTGAGGTGAATGATGAATCTGGAAAGAGGACATTAGCTATCATTGATATTTGGGATGGTAGTAAAACTGTAAAACTTGATTTTTTTGTTTGCAATGAGTCTTTCATTCCAAAAGATAATGAGGTTACGGAAGATAATGAACTTAAATTGAGTAGACCTATTCCACCTGCGAATATTTTGAAAAAGCATAATCTATTGGATATTACTAATTTGGATATTACTAATTTGAATACTAGGTCTTTTAACTTTGGAGAAAGATTAGTTTGTCAGACCAATGATATAGATATAGTTGAAATTGAACCATTTTTAACTGACTTATCAAATAAAATGTTTCTAACTGCCCATATTTCACAAATATTCCTATTTCTACAACCAGATAACAGAAAGTCACTATTTAAAACTCAAGCAAACAATCAAACTAACTATTATCAACAAATTAAAACAGCTAATTCTAAATTACCTGGATTTTTTACTTATGACTTCCTATCAATAGATATTTTAATTGAAGCCTTCAAGAAAACACGGGATGATGATTTTAAACAAGCTGTAGAAAAAGGAGGTAATTATGGTAATAATTATGTCAAACTATTAGATGAACTCAACAATCTTTTGAGTAACAAAAAAATTAATGTACAACCTGATTTATCTGGAATTAATTTTAAAATTGATGGTGATGATACAGAACTTTATCCAGAAGATTTAAGTCATGGAGAATTAAAAAGATTATGTATATATATGTGGTTAAAATATAATAAAATAGAAGATGCTATTGTATTAATGGATGAATTAGAAATATCTTTTCATCCAGATTGGCAATATCAAATAGTTAGAGATTTGGAAGAATGGGGTGCGACTAATCAATATATTCTTGCAACTCATTCCTATGAATTATGTAATGCAGTTACACCTGCTCATGTTAAGGAATTAGACCCAAAATTACAAGCAAGAACTATTCAATAATCAACCTAATCAAGAATATGAGTTTTAATGAGCAGGAACTAAAAGAACATTGTTTAAAGATTATTCAAGATAGCAGAATTAAAAATAAAATTGTCATTCTCTGCGAAGGTCTTATTCCACCAAAAGTAGAAGGTAGACGCTCACCGCAATTATATAAGCAAATGGAACAAATGCCAGATGCTAATTTTTATAATGCTTGTGTACCAACATGGTGGAAGGAATATAAACCAGTTTTTTTTAATTGTGGAGATAGAAATGATGTTTTAAATACATTTTTTGGGCTTTTAGATTTACATAATGCTGATAATAGTCAATCATTCTTAACTCCTGATAAACTTTTTGCTATTGTAGATTTGGATGTTCAGTTTGCTGAAATAAAAGAAGATTGCAATTACAATTTCAATAACACTGATGATATTTTCTATAGCATTTATAATGAAACAAAGATAAATGAGAATCATCTAAACCATCATCGTATATGGATTACTGGTTTAATTCATAAGGAAGCTTACTTTTTAAAACCTGATATTCAAGAAGTTTTTGATAATCAATATATTATTTCTCCTTTATATAAAGAAATTCCTGTTAATTTAGAAAATATTTATTTAGATATGGTTAATGATATGACTAATGATGCTGATTTACAAATTCATTGGTCAAGGGTAATTAAGAGAATCAGTCACCTTTCTAATTTTGATGATATGGAAATAGATAAATTTCAATATTCTTGGCAAGAAGAGTATGAAAATAATCAAAATTTACATTATAAAAATAAGTTAATAAATGCTGTATTAATGCTTGTTAAATCTAAAGAATATTGGAAGCAAATTTTACCAGATGATAATTGGACTCATTTAGAACATAAATTTAGAGAACAATTATCTTTAGAAATTGGTAAGTTTTATTCAAAACAAGATTGTATTGTTGAAAATCATATTCCTTTTTTCTTTAAGACGCTATATAAATTAATTGAAGAATAAACAATTACGTAGGTTGGGTTGACGCAAGGAAACCCAACATTAATTATAATATATCTGTGGGTGGTGTTGGGTTTCACTTCGTTCTACCCAACCTTCGTAGGTTGCAGTGTCAATATATCCTACATTAAAATAGAAGCTAGTAACAAGTGACAAAATTATGATTAACCCGCAAATTTTAGAAGCTATCAAAAAAATGCCTAATGTCGAAAGACTAGAAATGATTGAATTTGCATTAAAACTCATGCGTGAAGAAATGCAAAATTCTAAAAAACTTAGCTTAACTACTGCTGCGGAAATTATGCGTTCTTATTACGAAACAGAAAGCAGTTTAACAGAATTTGTTGATACTTGTAATGAAGATTTTTATGGGTATCATGATTATGCGTAGAGGTGAAATTGCGGGAATTGAATATTAAGTTTTCAAAGTTTGTTTTCTAATATCTAATTCTCGGATCTATATAAGCATTGAGAATATCAATCAAAATACTCGCAGTCACAACGATCGCTCCAAAAAATACTAATACTCCCTGCACTGTGGGATAATCTCGGTCAGAAATGGCTTGATATAAACGATTTGCTAACCCAGGCCAGGAAAATGTTACTTCAGTTAAAATCGCACCACCTAACAAGGAAGCAAATGTTAACCCTAAGACCGTAATTACAGGGATTAAGGCATTCTTTAAGGCATGAGAGACTAATATCTTATTTTCAGAAATTCCTCGCGCTCTTGCCGCTTCTACATAATCAGCTTTTAAAGTTTGTTTTAAATTAACTCTGACAATGCGCTCAAAAATGCCACTCAGCAAAATTCCTAAAGTTAAACTTGGTAAAGCTAGATGATGTAAAGCCGTTAGAAAATGACTGAAATTACCACTTAATAAACTATCAATTGTATATAAACCAGTAATATTTGCCGGTGCGGGAAGATTAGGAGGAAACCGATTAGAATTGGGAAACCAACCTAATTGCACTGAGAAAATTAATTGTAATAACATACCTGCCCAAAACATGGGTAGTGCATAGGTAATAATCCCGAATAAACGCCCACCAATATCAAAAGCAGTTCCCGGACGAGATGCAGAAATAGTACCCACTAAAACGCCAACAATCAGTGCCACAGCCATACTAGCAAATGCTAATTCTACTGTTGCTGGAAAATATTGACTAATTATTTCACCTACATTTTGTCCGCGACTTGTTAAGGAAGTTCCCAAATCAAAGCGGAGTAAATTACCTAAATAATTGAGGTATTGTAACCAAATAGGTAAATCTAAACCAAGCTGTTTTCTTAATTCTTCTTTGGCACTTTCTGGTGCGCGTCCTCCCAGGATTGCATCTGCGGGATCTCCTGGTGTTGCTCTTAGTAATAAAAAAACAATGGTGATAATAGTTAACAGTTGCAATGGTGCAAAAAGTAACCGGGAAACAATGTAATACTGTAAAGCTTTTGAACGGGACATATTTATGAAGGAGGAGTCAGGAGGTAGGAGTTGTAGGGGTGTATCCCTGATGGGATCTGGAAGTAAGGGCGTATCCCTGGCGGAGGCTGGAAGCATCAGCATTCGGTGTAAGGGCGTATCCCTAACGGGGGCTGGAAGCATCAGCATTCGGTGTAAGGGCGAAGCATTCGGAAAATAAACTTGGGAAAAAACCGATAATTAATCGCCCGAATGCTTCGCCCCTACTGGGGAAAAACCGATGATTTATCGTCCTAATGCTTCGCCCCTACAGGAGTTTGGAAGAAGAAAGACAATTTTCTGCCTATTTCTTCTTAATTGTCATTTGTCAAGTGTTACCTATTTTTTACTTTTTAATGTTTTTATAAATCAGGTTTTGGGTAGGATCTAGGTTGACGTTATTTACACCTTTTTGAGCAAAGACATAATCTTTGTTTTGCCATAAAGGTATGTAGGGAACATCAGTTAAAACTTGAGTTTGAATGTCTGCAAATATTTTTTTCTGGCTTCGGGATTTTGTTCTTTACGTTGTTGATCTATGAGTTTATTCATAGCTTCACTATAATAGAATGAACCCTGAGTTTGACTGCCTCCATCTTGGCAACCGGTGGTAACTGAACCTTTTTCACAAGCTAAAAATGGCTGAACATAGTTATCTGGATCTAAAAAGTCTGGATACCAATCCAGTAAAGCGGCTGGATATAAACCTTTAGAAATTTCTTTAAAAAAGGTAGCACCTTCTACAGTTTTAACTTCCAGTTCTAAAATGCCATCCATTTTAGTATCAGCCAGGGATTTTAGGGTTTGTGCTGCTAAACTGCGAGTGGGTGAACTTGCAGGATACCAAATTTGCACTTTAGCAGGATTTTCTTTAGAAAAACCAGCCGCAATTAAGGCTGTTTTCGCTTGTTCAAATTTACCATCACCATATTTATCTTTAAATAATGGTTGGGAAACATTGAAGGTTGTGGGAATCATGCTGTAAAGAGGATCAGCTTGAGAAAATAATACCCGATCATTTAATAATGGCCGATCAATTAATGAGGCGATCGCACTTCTTACTTCTACTTGATCTAAAGGTTTCTGATTACGATTTAACACCATATAACTAACTACACTACCTTGTGCGGTAATTGCTTGCCAATCTCCTTTTTTAGCACTTGCTTCTAAACTGCGAATTTGATCTGGTTGTAATGATAGATAAGCAACATCTACAGCACCAGTTTTAAAGGCATTAAATAAATTGACTGGACTGGTTTGAATCTGCACATTCACACCTTTATTTTCTGGTTTTGTCCCCCAATATTTATCAAATACATCAAATCTCAAAGAATCAGTTCCATAGCTGGCTAATTTGTAAGCACCAGTTCCTACAAAGATGTTAGGTTTGAATTTCCCAGCCCCAATTTCATAAGCTGTTGGAGAAACTGCACATACTCCCGAAAATGCTAATAATGAAGGAAAAGCTGCAAAGGGTTTTTTGAGTTTAATTGTTAACTCATATTCTCCTGTCGCTTTAACTGAAGCTATGGTATCAGAAAGCAGGAAAGATGGTTTACCTTTGTTTTCGATAAAACGCTGAATACTAAACTCCATGGCTTTAGCATTGAAGGGAGTTTCATCGTGAAATACTACTCCTTGTCGAATAGGAATAGTATAGGTTAAACCATCTGCGCTGACTTTAGGTAATGCTGTCGCTAATTGTGGTTTAATTTCTGTGTTACCAGGTTCATAATTGTACAAGCGATCGCTCATATTAAATACTAAACCCAAGGATGCTAATTCATACGCATCAGCAGGGTCAAGAGTTCTTGGTTTTGCTGTTGTTCCTATGGTAATTCGACCATCACCCGCAGACGTATTCGCAACACCTGCTCCTGGTGTATTAGTTTGTTGCTTAGGAGTACAACTAACAGCCAATAATAGACATAGACAGAACAGAGATAGGAACTTTGTCATCCTACCCCACTGTTTCATTAACAGGGAACACCAAGTGATCATTTATTTAAATCTTTTCAATTAGCAAGTCAGTTATTATAGCAGGGAAAAGGGTATAGACAAGAGTTTTATTCTCAGAAGATGTTCTTGCCTACCTAGTAACTGCTGTATTATATATATATGTTTTTTATAGTGTAAATGATCATACAATTATAAATAAGCATAATCAAAGCATTAAATAAATTATGGTTTTAACAGCTTCAACAATGTTGCCTCTAGGCACAAAAGCCCCAGATTTTCATCTACCAGAAGTAGTATCTGGAAAAACAATTTCTCTGGATAATTTTGTTGATAAAAAAGCATTACTAATTATGTTTATTTGTCGTCATTGTCCATTTGTCAAGCACATTCAACAAGAATTAACCAGATTAGACCAAGATTATAGCAACAGTGATTTAGGGATTCTGGCTATTAGTGCTAATGATGCTGAAAATTACCCCAATGATGCACCGGAATCATTAAAAGAAATGGTCATAGAAATGGGATTTGATTTTCCCTTTTGTTACGACGAAACCCAAGAAATAGCCAAAGCTTATACAGCAGCTTGTACACCGGATTTCTTTCTTTTTGATAGCGATCGCCAACTCGTTTATCGTGGACAATTAGATGATAGTCGTCCTAGCAATAATAAACCTGTAACAGGTAAAGATTTAAGAACAGCTATTACCGCAGTCTTAGATAACCAACCTGTAACAAGTGAACAACTGCCAAGTGTGGGTTGTAATATCAAATGGAAACCAGGGAACGAACCGACTTATTAATGGTGAGTTGTCAGTTGTCAGTTGTCAGTTGTCAGTTGCAAAAGAATTTTTTTCTCCCCTACTCCCCTGCTCCCCTGCACCTCTGCACCTCTGCTCCCCTACTCCCTATTCCCTTCAATTCTGAACTTCCAAATTGAGAATATAACGCCCTAACTGTAATTTTCCTGCCCACAGTTCGTACTCTAAACGCAGATGATTGGGAAAAGGGTGTCCGCTAATTATAAAACTTTTGGTAAAATTGCGTAAACGAATGGGTTCATGTCGTTGTAATGATTCATCAGGCAACCAAAAACGACTAATGCCATATACACCTAACTCCCACAAGTGACGATAACTGACTTGTCCATTACCTTGCATCGTCATAATTACCCGATGAGGAGAAATTTCCAACCATAATACTCTCGGACTACTAGGAGGAAAAAAATTATTTTTAGGTTGAGAAAGAGTATCTTCTGGATGTAAATAATTTCCTACTTCACAACTAATCAAAGGTGGTGCAGTTAACACTAAATGAAATTTATCTGTATCCCTTTGATACAAAGTTCCGGCAGTTTCCACCACAGACCAAATTGGTAAGTCGGTAGAAATCATTGATAAACATACGGGTTTGCGGTGGTGAGTTAGCATGAGAGCGTGAGGGATAAGAATGAAGAATAAAATTTTAGATTATGATCGTTTATTTACAGCAATTCTCATCTACTTATGTATTCCTTTCTTCCTTTGCGCCTTCGCGCCTTCGCGTGAGATATAAAAATGTTAATTTATCTATAAATAATAATACCTTTACCGCTGACATTTATGGTTAAAAAAACAGCTAATAAGTTTCATAGTAACGAAACAACTCCCTATGGTATTACCTGTCACCTATTTCCTATCTTGAGAAATATTATAGTGACCAAAAAGCGGTAGGATACTAAATTGCCAGTGGATAGTGACAATCAAGTCGCTGTTTCGCTGCTATTCTATTCAAAAGTCATTGTATCCTAATGTCGGCTATTGTTATTACCTTAGAAACTCAAGCAAACTCTTCTGATCACTTAATTATTCAGCGTCCTCCGGCTGGATTATCTTTACAGGGACGTATCCGAGTTCCTGGAGATAAATCTATTTCCCATCGCGCTTTAATGTTAGGGGCGATCGCTGACGGTGAAACTCAGATTCAAGGATTGCTGTTAGGAGAAGATCCCCGTAGCACTGCTGCTTGTTTTCGGGCGTTAGGGGCGGAAATTTCGGAATTAAATACAGAATTGGTCAAAGTTAAAGGCATCGGTTTGGGCAATTTTCAAGAACCTATAGATGTCTTAGATGCTGGTAATTCTGGGACAACGATGAGGTTGATGTTGGGCTTATTAGCATCCCATCCAGGGCGATTTTTCACGGTAACAGGTGATAGTTCTTTGCGATCGCGTCCCATGTCCCGTGTCGTCAAACCGCTGCAACAAATGGGAGCGCAAATTTGGGGACGCAAGGGTAACACCTTAGCCCCTCTAGCCATTCAAGGACAAGCCCTGCAACCGATTCATTATCATTCTCCCATCGCTTCGGCTCAGGTTAAATCCTGTATCCTCCTCGCGGGTTTAAACACCGAAGGACAAACTACCGTCACCGAACCCGCTTTATCACGGGATCACAGTGAACGAATGTTAAGGGCTTACGGTGCAGAATTGAGTATAGATCCAGACACAAACAGCGTCACGATCACAGGTGGGGCGAAACTCTATGGACAAACCGTAATTGTCCCTGGTGACATCAGTTCAGCGGCTTTTTGGTTAGTGGCTGGGGCGATCGTTCCCGGTTCAGATTTGGTAGTCGAAAATGTCGGTGTCAATCCTACCCGCACGGGGATTTTAGAAGCATTGGAACTCATGGGGGCAGATATTCAACTAGAAAACCAGCGGGAAGTTGCGGGAGAACCGGTGGCTGATATTCGTGTCCGTTCCGGTGGTTTAAAAAGCTGTACTATCGCCGGTGATATTATTCCCAGATTAATTGATGAAATTCCCATTTTGGCAGTTGCAGCGACTTTTGCTAAGGGGACAACAATTATTCGGGATGCGGAGGAGTTAAGAGTCAAAGAGAGCGATCGCATTACTGTAATGGCGCAACAACTCAATAAAATGGGTGCAAAAATCACCGAATTACCCGACGGAATGGAAATAATCGGCGGTACTCCCTTGGTAGGTACGGAAGTGGATAGCCATACAGATCATCGCATTGCTATGAGTTTAGCGATCGCAGCCCTCAACGCCTCTGGTACAACTACCATTCATCGCGCTGAAGCCGCAGCTATTTCTTATCCCAATTTCATAAACACACTACGGGAAGTTTGTCAATAGTTTTTAGGGACAGGGTAAGGGGGGATAGATTGGCAAAAGGAGAAATTAAGTAGTAAATTTAAAAATGAATGAAGTATTTAACACTAAAACAAAGACAAGATTTAGCAGAAATCGCTGATACTTATACTAATTTACAATGTATTCAATGTGCTTTAGCTATAAAAAACTATTTACAATTGGTAGGAATCCAAGGCAAACTAATTACAATTAATACACAAGCTGATTTAGATTATCGTAATTGTTTTCTTTATGATGATAGTATTGGAGGTGATGCCATTTCAGAAACAGGATATCATGAAGGAGTTATGGTTATAATAGATGGGATAGAAATTGTTTTTGACAATCATCATCCTCAAGGAATAGCAAAGGTAGAATGGTTAGCTAATTTTCAATTTTTTGGTAAGATTCATTTAGGACAAGAGCTAGTAGTCATTGAAGAAAACTTTTAATCAATATTCAGGAGAAAATTATGCTAGATGTAACTATCACTAATGGTAATAAAAATAGTCAAGAATATCTTTATGAGTTATTAACCAGAATTAAACAACGCCCAGGAATGTATTTAGGAAAAGTATCTATAACTCGGCTAAAAATGTTATTGATGGGTTACAGTATGTCCAGAGGTGAGTTAGGGTTACAACTAACACAACAAGAAAAACAATTTGCTCAATTTCAGAAATGGATACAAGGAAAATATCAAATTAATTCTACTGAAGGTTGGGAAAGTATTATTTTGTCTCAAGTAGAAGATGAAAAATTAGCTTGTGATTTATTTTTTCAATTATTGGAACAATTTAAGAATGAAATTTTAGAGTTGGATAAACTGACTGTAACAGTCGGAAAATAATACTATCTCTGTTTCCAAAATTTAATAGTTTTGTCTTTGCTACCGCTAATTAATATTTTTTCATTTGGAATAAAAGCAAGAGATGTAACAGCACTATCATGTTGCTTTATTTCATCAAAAGGAAG
>NZ_VILD01000007.1:77025-87251 GCF_009712085.1 Anabaena sp. UHCC 0253 | reverse complement strand
TTTTATTAGTGAAATCCCAAATTTTAATATAACCTTTATCGTCACCACTGGCTAATAAATTACCATCTGAACTGAATGTAATTGTGTTAATTATATCATTACCTAGATCACTAGAATTTTCTTCTTTCAAAATACTCCCTTCCTCATCAAGAAGATTCCATAATTTTATTTTATAATCATCCTCACCCACACTTGCTAAAATTTTACCATCAGGATTAAATGCTAAAGAATTAATCTTAAAGCCATTTTTATTTTGTGAGCATTCAAAATTTCACGTTTTTCACATATAGTTAAATCTACTATTTCCCAAAAATATATATTTCCTCCACTATCGGAACTCGCAAAAGTTTTATTATCGCTACTAATTGCAATTGATGTTATTTGGTTACCACTCCAGTGCTTTTTATTATCATTTTCTTCTTGTGTTTTCCAATTAAACAATTTTATACTTCCATCTTTACAACCGCAAATAATTAAATCTTTATTGATAAATGATAAAGAAGTAATTCTATTATGATTACTACTTTCTATTAATATTGAATATATTTCTTTGCAATTATGATCATATATTTTAATGTAGTTACTGTTTGTTTCTACTATCCCCGTTGCTATATAATCGTTTTGACTAATTGATATAGGACTTTGATTATAAATATCTGGTATTACTTGTTGTCCAAATTCTAATATTTTTCCTCCAACAACAGGAATGTTATTGATTAGTTTTGAGGGAAAAATTTGATGTTTTTTTTCTAATTTAAATTTATTATTGTACTTTATATCTTCTCCATTTGTAACATCAAACGGAACTATAGCTAATGTTTGCCAAGTATCATCAAATCTTACAGCCAAAAAAGTACCTTGAGTAGAAATATCAAAATCATATATTTCGTGATCAAGATTTATTTTATGTAATAGATCCCATTTTTTCTGAGAAATGTCATCAATTTTTGGAGAATTTGTGTAAGGTTCTTGAATAATTAATTCAAAATATTCTGATTCTGATGGTTTTTCAAAACTTTGTAATTTTGAAGAAATTGTTGCTTGTGGATTACGCCATTGCCAAAATGTTTGATAAGGCTGTTTAATGTCATTATGAATTTTAGCAAAAATGTCTTCAGAAACTTTGATTTCTGTTAATGTACCCCTAAAAACAATACCTTCAATAAATTTAATTTCTCTACCAAAGGAATCTTTAATTTTACCATTTCCTTCTATTTCAATATCTTCATAAGTTGTTTCAACCACACGAAATACTAGCGTTAAATTACCCACAGCAGAATTATGGATTTGACGATATATTGCTTTTTTAGCTTCTGTGGTCTTTCCTCCTGCAACAGACTCAATTAAACTAGATACTCTAGCATCACACATAAAATCAGGAGCAACTATTGTTCTAAATCCGAGATTTTTACTACGACTAACTAGAAAAACCCAACCTTCTATTTTTTCCATACTATATTTTGTCATAATTTAATCTCTTGATTTAATCTAATTAATTTAATTGGTTAACTTAGAATATGGATGTTCATATTCTAATTTATTTACAAGCAACAAAAAACAACGAGTAGAATATTCTAAAGCAGTTTTTTCATTTTCAATTTTTACTAAAGCTTCTGCTTTTTTAGCTTTTAATTGTTCTGTTCTTTCTTTAGCTGCGGTTTCTTTATTGTATACAGATGTTTGCAAGTCTTGATCAATAAAATCAATAATATCTGTAAGTATTTCCTTTGAAAATTGAAATTGGGGAGGTAATTTAGGTGCTACTTTTTCCAGTATTGTTTTAGCAGTTGTACCAAAATATTTTTTTAGTTTATCCCATAAAGTTAAATTAGCTTTGACTTCTTGAATCTGTTCTTGAGATTTTTTGTTTTCCTCATTAATCATTTTTCTTAACTCTTCTTTTAGCTTATCAGGTAGAATACAAGCTATAGGTAATTCTATATTATAAGGTTTAGGTAGTTTTCCTGTTTTTTTCATACTACCATCGGTTTGTTGTTCTGCAAAACCTTTACCAACTGAACTAACAGGAATTAATCGAACAACACCTTTACCATGATCATTTCTATGATTTTCATTATTAATATCACTGTTATTACTCCGAGTCATAATAATATTGCGAAATTGATCTATTTCCAGCAAATGATTTCTAACTTCTTCTAGGGTGTATTCACCTTCTATTAAATCCCATTTACTAATAATAAAATGAATAGATTTATCTGTATTTTGCATTAAACTCAATACATTTCCTAATTCTTTAATTACCCATTTTCTAGCTGAATTTTCACCCTTAATATATGAAAGTAACTTTGAACCATCTATTAAACCTAATAAAACATCTGCGTTTTTTATTGTCTCATTAAATTTTTCAATATATGTAGTATCATCTTTACGATCTGTTAGTATTTCACCTGAATAATCTGTATACTGAAATTGACAAGCTGAATAAATACCTTTCGGAGTCTGTATTTTACAAGTAAATTTCAAGTTAGATATATCTACAATTTGTGTTGGTTCTGGCCATGTTTCGTCGGTAGCAACTTCAGTATAAATCTGATTTAGAATTATTCGTTGAGCATCATCTACCGCTAAAAAAAATCCTGATTCTCCCTGTGTTGAGAGTTTATGATACATACTCCCTAAAAACACAGTTTTACCTGAACCAGATGGACCCAAAATAACTACATTATAAATTGGTAGCATAAATTGTCTCTAAGTATTAATACAGTAATTCTTCGATTTTTTACCCCACGTTATATCTATCATCTTTTTTTATTATCTAAAAGACTGTTTAATACTGTGTTTTGTAATGAACTGTTAAGTAAATGTATTAAAATAGCTTAGAATGATGCGTAAAAATACGCTATAATTGCTGAAAACCTTATCATAATTTGATTTTATGGATGTTACAGAAATTTTACAATTTGCAGATCAATTGATCTTAAATGAAACAGGAAAACGTTTAGATGATCTGCAAAAAACTGTAATTACAGGAGTTTATGATGGAAAAACTTATGAAACAATAGCAGATGAATATCATCGCAGCGAAAGTCGCGTTAGAAGTGTTGGACGTAAACTATGGCAAATTTTATCGGAATCTTTAGGAGAAGATGTTAATAAGCATAATTTTTGTTGGACTATAGAAAGGGTTATTAATTCTCAGCTTGTTAATATTATTAATGGTAATATTCATTATTGCCATAATAATAAAGAATCTTCTGAAAATGCAGAACAAGGTATTAAAAATCAACTCTATCACGATTTAACCCTAGCACCCCAAATCATCAACTTTCATAACAGAGAAACCGAACTACAAACCCTTTCCTCCTGGATATTAAATCAAAATGCTCATTTAATTTCAATCTTAGGATTATCCGGTATTGGTAAAACCACACTGGTTAAAAGATTTATAGACTTACATCAACAAAAATTTGATGCTATAGTTTGGAGAAGTTTAAAATTTCCTCAATCTCTAGATTTATTACTTGATGATTTACTAAAACATCACAAATTAGACTCATTACCAACAATAAATGATAAATTAAAACAATTCTTTGATCTTCTCACAAATAAAAAATGTTTAATTATTCTTGATGATTTACAAAATATCTTTATTCCTAGTCAATTCGCGGGAAAATATCAACCAGAATATCAAGATTATCAAACCTTATTCAAAATGATTATAGAAACCCAACATCAAAGTAGTGTCATATTAATTAGTCAAGAACAATGTCCAGAAATGGAATGTTTAGATGAAGAATTATATCCTATTAAATCTTTAGAATTATCCGGTTTAGATAATCCAGAAATTCTCAAAAATACAGGATTAAAAAATGAGGATAGTTGGTTAAAATTAATCAAATTATATCAAGGTAATTTACTTTATTTAAAAAGTATTAGTATATTAATCCATAAAAATTATGATGATCAAGTTGCTGATTTTTTAGCAGAGAATACTTTACATATTACCAATCAAATGCAATCTCATTTTCAAGAGACATTTCACCACCTATCACCCCAAGAACAACAAATAGTATTAGAAACAAGTAAATTTGAAAACCCTATTTCCAGAGAAGAATTAAGACAAAGTTTAAATTTATCCTCAGTTGATTTTAATAATGGTTTACAATCCTTACAACAACGGTATTTAATCACGAAAATCAAAGAAGATAAAATCCTGTTTAAATTGTCTCCAGTTTTTCAAGAATATGTGAGAAATTCTTGTTAATATGAAAAGCTAATAACTCAAGTTGCTTCCCTATTTTTATCCTGTTCATCCTTTAATCCTGGACATCCTGATTCAGACAATTTATTCACCAATTACCCATTACCTAACTAATTGCATAGCAGAATTAAAAAACTGTCGACATAAGCCCTTGGTAACAAAAATTGTGGTCAGCAAATTGGTGACAGCCACCATAAAAATAAGTAAAATCTCGTAGGATACAGCCTCTAGTGGTGCGACACCAGCTAATAATTGTCCATTGGTAAAGGTTGGTATTGTTACCATACCAATTAACATCATTTGATTTAAAGTGGGAAGAAAGGCGGCACGAATGGCTTCTTTGCGGTAGGATTTAATAGCCTGTTGAGGAGTTGCACCCAAGCTTAAATGGGTTTCTATTTCTGTGGGAAATTGGTTAATAGTAGTAACAAGACGTTCTCCGGCTACTGCTGCCGCATTCATGGCATTACCTAGCAATATGCCAGCTAAAGGAATGATATAACGCGGTTCATACCATCTATCCGGTTGAATAATTAAAAAATTGGTGTAAAGCAATGTTAAGGCAGTGCTGACAAAAATAGCTATCCATACTAAAGGTAAGACTTGAGGAATTTTTTGACTGATGCGGTTGCGAGTAATAATTGCAGTAATTGTCAGAATTATTGCTAAAATCCCCACTACTGCCCAAATATTATTAACTGCAAAAATGAAGTCAAAAATGTATCCTAATACAAGTAGTTGGAGGATAGTTCTACCAGTAGCTACGCTTAAATTTAATTCTAGTCCTAATTGCTCCCATGCTGATATCCCAATGGCGATCACCATTAAGCCAATAGCTAAAGCCAAATCTACCATATCCAGTTTGATTAGCTCTGGCATAGTTTGTCTACCTCTTTACAATTAAGAACTTTACAAACATAACTTTTGTATCTACAAATAAAATCAAAACTCATGATTAAAAGTGTAAATTCAATTCCTGCCTTTGATATTAAACAACAATACACCACCATTGAAGCGGAAGTAAGTGCTGCTGTGTTAGCGGTTCTGGCTTCTGGGCGTTATATTGGTGGTCCAGCAATTACAGATTTTGAACAACAGTTTGCAGCTTATCATGGTGTAAGTGAATGCGTAGCTTGTAACTCCGGTACTGATGCTTTATATTTAGCATTACGGGCTTTAGGAATTGGTGCTGGTGATGAAGTTATAACCACACCATTCACGTTTTTTGCGACGACAGAAGTAATTAGTGCAGTAGGAGCAATACCAGTATTTGTAGATATTGATGCGACTACGTTTAATTTAGATGTAGAAAAAGTAGCAGCAGCAATTACACCAAAAACCAAAGCCATTATCCCAGTGCATTTGTTTGGCTTACCTGTAGATATGACAGGATTAATGGAAATTGCGAAATCTCATAATTTAGCAGTAATTGAAGATTGCGCTCAAGCTACCGGTGCAAGTTGGGAAAATAAAAAAGTTGGAAGTATTGGCCATGTCGGTTGTTTTAGTTTCTACCCTACCAAAAATCTCGGTGGTTGCGGTGATGGTGGAGCAATAACTACAAATGATCCAGCGATCGCTACTCAATTACGAGTTTTGCGAGAACATGGTAGTAAGGTGAGATATGTTCATGAAGAAATTGGTGTCAATAGTCGGTTAGATGCTATTCAAGCCGTAATTCTGCAAATTAAACTCCGCTATCTGGATTTTTGGAATTCTAGACGCAAGCAAATCGCTGAATATTATTATCAACACCTCAGCCAAGTTACCGACATCATTGTTCCTCAAGAATTTCCTGGTGGTATTGGTGTCTGGAATCAATACACTATTCGGATTTCTGGAGAAAGACGTAATGGTGCAAGTGGTAAATATCGAGATTCGGTAAAAAACCAAATGCAGGAACAAGGGGTTAGTTCCATGATTTACTATCCCTTACCCATTCATTTGCAACCAGTGTATGAAAACTTAGGTTATCACGCAGGACAATTCCCAGTATCAGAACAAGCAAGTCAAGAAGTTTTATCTTTACCCATGTTCCCCGAATTGGAACAGGAACAACTCGATAAAGTTATTGATACTTTAAAAAATTGTTTATCCTGAATAACTGGGGAGCAGGGGTGCAGCGGAGCAGAGGGGCAGGGGTGCAGGGGAGAAAAATATTAATCCTCCCTCTTGCCTCTTGCTTCTTACGCAAATGTCCGGCTATTTGCAGTAGCTAAAGCTTCTACTAAACTACGCACAGCAGCAATCATCGCTATTTCGCTATTGAGTTGGTTAATAGCCGAACCGACACCAACACCAGCCGCACCGGAAGCGATCGCTAAAGGTGCAGTAACATTAGAAATACCAGAAGCACATAATACAGGCACAGAAACCGCACGGGCAATTTCATAAGCTGCGGCTAAAGTGGGAGCAGCTTTTTCAATTAATCCCAAAGTTCCAGGGTGAATAGGATTGCTGCTAGTACCACCTTCAGTTTGAATAATGTCAGCACCAGCTTTTACTAAATCTTCAGCTAGTTGTACCTGTTGGTCTAAAGTGAGAATATGAGGAACAGTCACAGACAGGGTAATTTCTGGCAACAAAGTCCGAGTTTGGCGAGTTAGTTCTAAAACCTCAGCCGCCTCAAATCTGCGTCCTTGGGCATAAAAAGAATCAAAATTACCAATTTCAATCAAATCAGCACCAGCAGCCACAGCAGTTACAAACTTTTCTGGTTCAACCGCAGATACACAAACAGGTAATTTGGTCAATCTTTTCGCCAATCTCACCAAATCCACATCAGCAGCAATATCCACAAAAGTAGCACCACCCAAATCAGCAGCTTTTACAGTTGCAGCCACACTAGCAGCATTGAAATTATTCAAACCACTAATTACCTTGAGTACAGGATGAGCGAATGCACGTTTGAGGCTAGGATACATAGTCATAATTTTTCTTTTGCAGCTTATTTCAGTAGGAACATTTTTACACGAAATATAACAATCCTACTTTGATTAGAAACATATATTAAGATTTGTTGACAAAATCTAGTTCTCATAGGTGAGACGATCTAGGTTTTTGTGATACTTGCCATTCATATCAGGGTTACGTGAATTTACTATTAAAGTGTAGATTTAATCTGCTAAGTGATGTATATTTTTTAGTAAATGTATTTTTGCGTATATAAGTTTAAAGTTTCTGAACCGATGAAATCTCAAAAACAATTGCTATCTCGTTTCTTAGGATTGACTAGTTTACTACTAGGAGTAATCACAAATACAAATCAAAGTGTTGTTGCTCAACTTACTCCTGATGATACATTAAAAACAGAAAATTCCGTTGTTAATCCTATTGATTCACTTCATAATCAAATCAATGGTGGTGCAACTAGAGGTAATAATCTATTTCACAGTTTTTCAGAATTTAATGTAGATGCAGGAAAAGGTGTTTATTTTGCCAATCCCGTAAATATTGAAAATATCTTAACTCGCGTTACTGGTGGTAATGTTTCTAATATTTTAGGAACATTAGGAGTAGCAGGAACAGCAAATTTATTTTTAATAAATCCTCATGGTATTATCTTTGGACAAAATGCCAGTTTGGATATTCGGGGTTCATTTACTGCTACTACAGCCAACAGCATCAAATTTGCAGATGGTACACAGTTTAGTACCCAATCTTATCAAAATACACCTCTATTAACTATCACTGCACCTATCGGTTTACAATTTGGCAGCAATCAGGGAAAAATTCAGGTACAGGCTAAAAATGGACTACAGGTACAACCAAATCAAACCTTGGCTTTAGTTGGTGGTGATATCAGCTTAGAAGGGACAAAATTAGGGACTGCTGGGGGAAGAGTAGAATTAGGTAGTGTTGCCGAAGCAAGTTTAGTTAACCTTACCTCCATTAACCAAGGATTTTATTTTGGTTATGATGGCATAAATAACTTTGGTGATATTCAACTTTCAGATGGTACAAATATTGATATCAGTAGTATAAATGGGGGAGGCGAAATCAGAGTAAATAGCCGCAATTTACGAATGATTGAAGATTCAAGGATAACATCTTTAAACTTAGGTTCACTACCTGGTGGATCAATGACTATTAATGCAACTGATACTGTAGAAGTCATTGGTACAGGGAATTTTGAACAAGCTTTTGGACAAGTGATCAATCCCGCAGCAAATCCCGCAGATCGTCGCAATGGCTTTTTTGCCGTTAGTGTGGGGACTGGAAGTGGTGGGAATTTTGAGATGAATACTGATAACTTAATCCTTAAAAATGGAGCATTTATACTCGTTTCTGCTTTTGGTAAAGGCAACGGTGGGAATGTTGATGTTAATGCCTCTGGGTCAGTGGAAGTAAATGACTCTTTATTAGCAACAGGAAATCGTGCTGGTAGTAGTGGAGATGCTGGGAATATCAAGCTTAATACACAAAATTTGATTCTTGAGAATCGAGGACTAATAGCATCAACTTCCTTGGGTAGTGGTAAAGCAGGAGATATTACCATCAACGCTTTTGACTCAATAGACATGACAGGAGGTGAAACTTTTTCACAAATAATTATTGGTGCAGGTATCAACACTAGTATAAGCTCTTATACTTTTGGTGCTTCAGATGCTGGTGATTCCGAGATTAATACCAGGCAATTAAATTTACGAGATAAAGCACAAATTGGTGCTTCCACTTTTGCCGGAGGGAATGGGGGAAATTTGACAGTAAATGCCCACTCTATACAATTGATTGGGACAAATGCTGTTACTGGACTTGAGACTAGCATTGCTACTGCAACTGAACAGAGTTCACTAGGAAATGCCGGAAATTTAACAATAAATACTTACAGCTTGGAAATTCTAGACGGCGGATATGTCAGTGCTATTACATCTGGTTCAGGAAATGCTGGAAATTTAACAATTAATACTCACAGCTTGGAAACTCTAGACCGCGGATTTGTAAGTGCTAGTACCAATGGTAAGGGAAATGCTGGAAATTTAACAGTAAATGCCTCTGACATCCAAATAATTGGTACTAATGGCAATAGTCTTCCTAGCGGCTTATTTGCTAGGTCTAATTTGCTTGCAACAGGGGCAGCAGGAGAGATAAAAATTAGCACTAATACCTTAAACATCCAGGATAGTGGTGTAATAACAACTACCACTGCTAATGGTAAAAGTGGTAATATTAATGTTAATGCTAACACTTTCACTGCTAACGGTGGTGGACAAATTCTCACCACTACATCAGGGAGTGCTAAAGCTGGAAACATCATCATGCAAGTAAGAGATAATATTACCTTAGATGGTGAAAAAACCGGACTATTTGCTAATACAGCACCAGGTTCAACAGGTGATAGTGGTAGTATTGATATTGACCCGAAAATATTTATAATTAGAAACGGTGCAGGAATAGGTGTAAATAGTCAAGGTAGCGGTAAAGGTGGAAATATTTCTCTGCAAGCTGGGACTCTGACATTAGATAATAAAGCCTTTATTACCGCCGAAACTATTAGTAATCAAGGAGGAGAAATAAATCTCCAAATTCAAGATTTATTATGGTTACGTCATGGGAGTAATATAACCGCTACCGCAGGTACAGCCGGGGCGGGAGGCGATGGCGGAAATATTAATATTAATGCTCCTTTTATTATTGGTTTTGCTAGTGAAAATAGTGATATCACCGCAAATGCTTTTCAAGGAAATGGGGGAAACATTAACATTACAACTAATACAATCTTTGGCTTAAAATTCAATCCCCAATTAACTGAATTTAGTGATATTACCGCATCTTCCAAATTTGGATTAAGTGGTCAAGTAACTATTAATAGATTAGATGTTGATCCTGCTAGTGGTTTAGCATCTTTACCTGTTAATTTACTTAATGCTTCTAATCAAATTTCTCAACGTTGTAAAAGGGGAAGATTAGCACGTAAATTAAATAACTTTAGCATTGTCGGACGAGGTGGATTACCATCTAATCCTCATAATTTATTGACTGATACAACTCCTTTAGTAGATTT
>NZ_VILD01000007.1:69121-77000 GCF_009712085.1 Anabaena sp. UHCC 0253 | reverse complement strand
CTTTAGCATTGTCGGACGAGGTGGATTACCATCTAATCCTCATAATTTATTGACTGATACAACTCCTTTAGTAGATTTGGTAGATGTATCTAGTGATAATGAAAAAAATAAACAAGATATAACACCAGTTGTTCTTAATAATCAGTCTGTTAATATCACAAATCGGGTAATTCAGCAAGCACAAGGATGGACTATATCAGATGATGGTAAAGTAATTTTGACAGCAGAAGCACCCAACGCAATACTGCAAAGTTCTGTGTTAAATAAACCAGGTTGTCAAGTTTCTACTACAAGATAGGGATAATCAGTTTTGTGATCCATATTTTCACCAAATTGAAAAAATTTAATTTGACATTATTAGGACTTACGCAAAACAGAACGGAAGTAGGGGTAATTCATGAATTACCCCTACGCAAGAATCAGGTTTTGAGTTCAATCTTGCGTAAGTAGGTAGGTGGGAAAACTTATAACTATGTCATTGCGAGTGGAACGGAGTGGAACGCAGCAATCCCAAGAGTTTTGGGTAATTTACAGTTCGTTACATAGTTGGGTTGATTAGCATCTACCTACTTAAGTCCTAATTATATAAATATATTGCTGAGTCATGGTTTTAACGTATGCTTACGTACACATGACATATCCTTAGTACATGAAGTACACCCTCCTCATAAACCTAAAATTTGCTGTATATATAGAAAATTAGGATTTTGCAGTTAATTATCAATAAGTTTGTCTTGATAATTAACTGCAATAGTGCTAGTATCTGTATGTAAAATTACTGAACTATCTTAATCATTCTTTTACAGTTTGATTAGTATGTATTTTCACAAAGAAGAATATACAGCACTTCCCGGTGTTATGTGGTACTAGTAATTCTATAGATTGGTAATTGAGTAAGTATTCCGAATTATTTTGGATTCTTTCTCCTGTATTTTTTGATGTGTTTCCGTCTATTAAAAAAAATAAAGGTGTTTGACAAAAATGAAAAATCAACTAAATTCAAAAAGAATGAAAAAGTTAAATTACAGAATATTTAATGCCTTATTTTTTTCTATAGATTTGATAATTTTTATTCCTAATCTGTTATTACCAACCTATGCCCAAATAATTACACCCACAGAACCGACAGTATTACCAACTCCTCAACCTTTACCAGAAATCCAGCCCTTACCACCTCTAGAAGAATTATTGCCAACACCAGGGCAAATTCCATCAATTCCTCAACCATCATTAGAGGAAATTCCTGGAACAATAACAGTTACACAATTTGAAGTTATTGGTAGCACTGTTTTCAGTCAAACAGAATTAGCAAAAGTATTAGAACCTTTTACTAAAAAACCTATTTCCTTTGCTGAATTGCTCAAAGCTCAGGAAGCTATTGGCCAACTATATGTACAATCTGGATATATTACATCTGGAGCATTTATACCTCCCCAGGAATTAAAAGATGGGGTAGTAAAAATTGAAGTGATTGAAGGTGAAGTTGAATCAATTAATATTACAGGTTTACAAAGATTAAAAGCTGGTTATCTTCGCAGTAGATTAGGATTAGCAACCAAAGCTCCTTTAAATCAAAATCGGTTGCTCCAGTCTTTACAAATGCTACAACTTGATCCTTTAATTGCTAATTTATCAGCAGAATTAGCAGCAGGTTCTCGTCCGGGAATAAGTACATTAGAAATTAAAGTCCGAGAGGCTAAAGCGTTTTCTACTCAGCTAAGTATTGATAATCAGCGATCGCCTAGTGTTGGTACTATCCGTCGTCAGTTGCAAGTTAATCATAATAATCTTTTAGGATTTGGCGATCGCTTCCATATCGGCTATGTTAATACCGATGGTAGTAACTCCCTCGATGATCTTAGTTATTCATTCCCTATCAATCCCGCCAATGGAACTATTAGTTTAAGCTATAGTCAGACTAATAGTAATATCATCGAACAGCCTTTTAATACATTAGATATTCAATCAGAATCTCGCAACTATCAACTCACCTATCGTCAACCCCTCAAGCAAACACCCAATGAAGAAATTAGCATAGGTTTAACAGCATCTCGACAAGAATCTCAAACCTCGCTTTTAAATATTCCTTTTCCTTTATCTATCGGTGCAAATGAGCAAGGTGAAACTAAAATTTCTGCTCTCCGATTTTTTCAAGAATATACTCAAAGAAACAGTCAACAAGTATTTGCTCTCCGTTCCCAATTTAGTCTAGGAATTAATGCTTTCAATTCCACTATTAATGATCAAGCACCTGATAGTCAATTTATAACATGGCGTGGACAAACTCAATATTTACGTTTATTAACACCAGATACAACCCTATTATTGCGTTCTGATTTACAATTAGCTGATCGTCCTCTAGTCCCCCTCGAACAATTAAGTATTGGTGGACAACAAAGCGTCAGAGGTTATCGGCAGGATCAACTATTGGCAGATAATGGCCTATTTGCATCCGCAGAGCTACGTACACCAATCCTGAAAATTCCTCAGTGGCAAACTACAGTTCAATTATCTCCCTTTTTCGATTTTGGTACAATTTGGAATCACTCTAATTCTGAAGTTGAAATTCTCAAAAAAACCTTATCATCTGTAGGTTTAGGTTTACGCTTCTTAGTTGGTAACAACTTTAACGCTAGAATTGATTGGGGTATACCTTTAGTTAATCTAAATACAACTGGAAATACATTACAAGAAAATGGTATTTATTTCACAGTTGAATATAAACCTTTTTAATTATTACTGTGAAGAAAAAACCACAACTATTTACATTCTTAAAAACTGGAATATTTCCTAAATCAATTGGTAGAACACTCAATAAAATTTTAGGCGATATATCTTGGAATGCAGACGAAGAATTTATCAAAAAAAATAAAATCTCTCGACAAGAAACAAGTATCGCCGTCAAATTTTTATTAATGCTGATTATTATTCCCCTTTTGACTCACCAATTATCTAAACGTATACTCATCATCCCCATACTAGAAGGAATTAGAAGTGAAAATACGACTCAAGTTTTTCTGAATAATGAAATGGAAGAAAAAGCAATTCATGACTTGAAAATCTTTGCAGCAAAACTAAAATTTAAAAGTCTTTTAACTTCAGCACCACAAATTTCTCCAGAATATATAGAATTGGAGATTAAAAATAAAGCTCTGTCACTGGCATCAGAATTTACCAAAAAAAGCACTAATGCTATTAGTAATATATTTGCTGATATCATATCATCAATTAGTTTTGCCTTAGTAATTTTCTTTAGTAAAAAAGATATTATTGCCGTTCAGAACTTTATTGATAAAATTGTTTATGGCTTAAGTGATAGTGCTAAAGCTTTTTTGATTATCTTATTTACAGATATATTTGTGGGTTTTCACTCACCACACGGGTGGGAAATTATTCTCGAAGGATTCGCAACCCACTTAGGTTTACCAGCTAGTAGAAATTACATATTTATCTTTATCGCTACATTTCCTGTAATTTTAGACACCATATTTAAATACTGGATATTCCGTTATCTTAGTCGCTTGTCACCTTCTGCATTAGCTACTTTGAAACAAATGGATGATTAATACTTTAAAAAAGCAGTCAGGAGTCAGAATTAATTAGCCATGGATTTTAATCCCCTACTAATTAAAGATCCCTGAATAATGATTTATTATCATCATCTAAATTGAGCATATTTCCCATTGTCACAAATTCTGAGAATGCTAGAATAGGGGATAATCTCTGTCGCTTTTGATAAACAATGCGTATCCTATCCAACAAAAAATTCCAAACTACAGTATTTATCACGCTCTTATTAGTGATTAGTTTTTTTCATAAACAGCCAATTCAACAACACCAGATTATAGATAATTTATCATTATCCCAAATTCAAAAACCTATTACATCCCCAATAGTAAATTCTCCAGTTGCAGAGTCTGATCATAAATTTACACAAGAACTAGCTAATATCAATACTAAAAATAATGAAAAATCAATATTTTATTCAGTCATTAATGAGTGGCAAAAATATCAATATAGTATCAAGTCTAATCAAGTATTAACTTCAAGTAAATTACCGAAGAGTCCAATAAATTTCAATCAAGCTGATTTATTAACTGTACTCACAAATACGAAAAACTATTTCCAACAATATTCTACAGAAGATCCGAATCTCCAACGGACAGGAATATTAGTAACTCAAGGAATCACTGTTAAAGATATTCTGAAAACATTAGATTTTATGATCACTGTTTTAGGAGAAGACATTGCTAATAATCGGACAACTCGGTTACAAGATCCCAATTTTATTAATGCCAATTTCCGCGTTATTAAATGGACTGCTCATAACCCAGAAAATACTAAACAAAAACAAGTACGAATTACAAAATATGCGGCTTTCATTCATTCTGGTTCTCGACAAAAAACCGCTAAATATAATATACCAATCTATGCTCTCAATGAAGAATTGAGCCAGGACAAATTTTACACCCAATATACTAAACAAGATGTTCTATCAGGTATTTATGAACCTGGAGGTAAAGAGTTTGGTAAAGTTAAACCTATTGCTTATGTAACTCGCAATGGTTTAGAAGCTGCACTCATGCAGGGAACAGTATTAGTTAATTTTACTGATGGAACTCAAGAGTTTTTGAATGTAGATAGAAATAATGGTATATCTTATGTTCGGGGATTAAAAGCAACTGCACAAAAACGTTACTGGTATTTTAAAAAGGTTGATGCAATTAAAGGCTATGGATATAAAATAGATGCAAAAATATCTATTAAACCAGGAGTAACTTTTGCTGGAGATGTTCTCAATGTTGGTTTAGGTAGAATAATTGTCATTGAAGATAATCAAGGTAAACAAAAACGTTTAAAAATGGGCGTAATTGCCGATACAGGTGGAGCATTTTTACCCAATCTTTATCAACTTGATTATTTAGCAGGAACTTTTGCTAGTGAAAGAGATTTTAATCGGTATATTCGGAAATTACCTGAATACACAAATGCTTACATTTTAGTGAAAAAATAAACATTATATATCGCCTTCTTCTTCCTTCTCCTGACTCTTGTAGGGGCGAAGCATTCGGGCGATTAATTATCAATTTTTGTTCAAGACTATTTTCCGAATGCTTCGCCCCTAAGACTTACAATCCTGCAAACCATTCATAACCCTGATCTTCCCAATAACCTTTAAAAATGGATAACTGGCTAGTTAGAGTAATTTGGATCACCCATTTACTTTGTTTATAACCAAGTTTAATGGGTGACGCTAAACGTAAAGGCGCACCATTTTCTATAGGCAAAGGTTCACCATTTTTCTGATAGGCTAATAAAGTTTGAGGGTGTAGGGCTGAAGCTATATCCCAACTTTCATAATAACCATCTGCTGATTGAAAAGAAGCATATTTAACCTGATTGTGAGGTTGAGCAAGGGCGATAATTTCCCGGAGACGAATGCCATGCCATTGAACAATAGCTGCCCATCCTTCTACACAAACATGACGAATAATCATAGAAGTGAGAGGTAAAGCTTGAATATCTGCCATACTCAAACTAAGGGGATTATTTACCTCACCATCAACAATTAAACGATATTTTTCTATATCAATAATCGGCGTAGATCGAAAGCTATTAACTATTAAATTATCTGGTTCAATTTGACTAGGTAAAAATTCTGGAACTAGTTTTTGGGGTTGAAATATTAATTCTTGGAATTTCTGATTTAGCGGTTCAGAAAGTGTCCCTACCAAATCTTCCAATGCCGGTGTACCACAACCACCAAGCAAAAAACTCAGACTCGATAAACCAGAAAGTTGTAAAAATTTTCTGCGTGTGAATTCATGATTATCCATTGTAACTCCTAAATTTCCAATACAAAAATACTTGATCACTCCTATTTACTGAGATATCATTTACCAAAACATAGATTCTGTAAGTGCATCTCCTCCTACTTTCTGTCCTAACTTCCAGTGAATCAAAACAAATATTACCACCATAGGTACAGAAGCAAAGTGAACAATTCTTAATGCTTGCCAACTGCCAAAAATATCAACTATCCAGGGAAATTGAGCAGGTTTATACATTCCTATGCCTGTAAATATTGCTAGTAATAAAATAGGAATAATTGCTGTATAGATAATTCGATGCCAAGCATAGTTTAAACGTTGGTTGTTTTGAGTTTTTTGTAATGCCTTGATGTCATTTGTCCCCACAAATCTATTTTTCCAGCGTCGGGTTACAAAAATATAAATTCCATAACAGAAGAGATTTATAGAAAATAGCCACATGGCCGCAAAATGCCAATGCCTCCCTCCAGCCAACCAACCACCTAAAGTAAAGAGGGGAAAAATATGTAGCCCATCACGTCCACCAAAAACAGGATTAGCATTATAAATTTGCAATCCACTGGTGAGCATAATAAATAAGCTGATGAGATTACAATAGTGGAAGATTTTTGCCCCGATGGCTTGGGTGGGTAACTTGCGTGGTGTTTCAGGATAAGTCATAGATAGAATCAGAAAAACTTAATTAAGTTATCAGTGTTTTGGGGAAAATTTACGCAGTTAGAACCTTGTTTACATTACAAAAGTAATAATATATTTGTAATTCAGTATTTCTGATTATTACGTATTTTACATTGTCATAGCCCCATTCCATGACCTTTATTTCAACCGAGTTTTCACGATTACTCCAAAAACATAGTTAAATTAGGAGAGAAGAGGTAAAGGAAAAACTATATTCTGTCACCTATTCCCTGTCCCCAGTCCCCAATCCTTGCACTTTTGGGAAATTAACTGTTTTTGGGATAGAAAAAAACGAACTACTAACAACTGTATTTTAAGATGCTGGCTCTTTTTGCAAATTTCCGAGATGAATTCGCTGCTGGTGCGTCAAAAGCGATCGCCAATTGGTGGTCCGAGTTCACCCTACAAACCAAACTCCTAGCCGTCGCTACCTTGATGGTTTCCTTGGTGATGAGTGGTCTGACTTTCTGGGCTATCAATACCATTCAGCAAGATGCCCGTCTCAATGACACTCGCTTTGGTCGTGACTTAGGATTGCTACTAGCTGCTAATGTAGCCCCCTTGATTGCCGATCACAATCTGACTGAAGTTGCTCAATTTTCCCAACGCTTTTACAGCAGCACATCTAGTGTGCGTTACATACTTTACGCTGATGAAACTGGGCAAATCTTTTTTGGTATCCCTTTTTGGGAAGCAGAGGTGGAAAACTCCCTCACTATTAAGCGCCGCATCCAACTACCAGAAGATTACCCTGGTAATGAAGATCAGCCAATGGTTAGGCAACACATGACCCCAGATGGGGCAGTTACCGATGTATTTGTTCCCTTAATAGTCAATAAAAAATATTTAGGTGTTTTAGCGGTTGGTATTAATCCCAACCAAACCGCAGTCATATCTACTAATTTCACCCGTGATGTGACGATCGCTGTCTTTATCACAATTTGGGTTATGGTGATTTTAGCCGGAGTAATTAATGCTTTAACTATTACTAAACCCATTAAAGAATTGTTAGTAGGTGTCAAACAAATTGCCGCCGGTAATTTTAAGCAACGAATAGATATACCTCTAGGTGGTGAACTCGGAGAACTAATTCTCAGCTTTAATGAAATGGCAGAACGTCTAGAACGTTATGAAGAACAAAATATTGAAGAATTAACCGCCGAAAAAGCTAAATTAGAAACCTTAGTTTCCACTATTGCTGATGGTGCAGTCTTGATTGATAATAATATGCAAGTAATATTAGTCAATCCCACAGCCAGACGCATTTTTGGTTGGGAAGGAGTTGATGTTGTGGGTGGTAACATCTTGCACCATTTACCCCAAAGTGTACAAATGGAAATCTCCCGCACCTTATATGAAATGGCCGCAGG
>NZ_VILD01000007.1:66199-68897 GCF_009712085.1 Anabaena sp. UHCC 0253 | reverse complement strand
ACAACCCACTCAACGGACAATTCGCATCCTTTTAACCACTGTCTTAAATCTACAACGGGAAAGTATTAAAGGCATAGCTATTACTGTCCAAGATATTACTCGTGAAGTCGAACTAAATGAAGCAAAAAGTCAATTTATCAGCAATATTTCTCACGAATTACGCACACCATTATTTAATATTAAAACCTATATTGAAACCTTACATGATTATGGTGAAGATTTAGATATTGAAGAACGCCAGGAATTTCTGCAAACAGTCAATCATGAAACTGATCGACTTACCCGTTTAGTTAATGACGTTCTGGATTTATCAAAATTAGAATCTGGTCGGACTTACAGTTTTGATAAAGTAGATTTACCACAAGCAATAGAACAAACATTACGCACCTATCAGCTTAATGCTAAAGACAAAGGTATTGAACTATTACAGGAACTTACTCCGAACTTACCTTTAGTTTTAGGAAATTATGATTTATTACTGCAAGTGTTTGGTAATTTAATTGGTAATGCTCTCAAATTCACTCCAGCCGGTGGTAAGGTTGTGATCCGTGCTTATCAACTAGATTTTAATTCTCGTCATGAAGCAGGTAAAGTGAGAATTGAAATTAGTGATACGGGAATTGGCATTGCCACAGAAGATCAACAAGCAATTTTTGACCGCTTCTTTCGAGTAGAAAATAGAGTTCATACTCTCGAAGGAACGGGTCTAGGTTTATCAATTGTCAGAAACATCATTGATAGACATCACAGCCAAGTTAATTTGGTGAGTGAGGTTGGTATTGGTACTACTTTTTGGTTTGATTTGGAGTTATTTGAGGAAGAAATTTTAGCAAAGGTGGAAACCATACCAGAAAATCTAGAGGTGAAGACAGTTTGAGAGGATGTTTGAACAGTTTTGAATCCACGAGGGTGGGTTTTGTCTGTGTAGCCGCGTTCACGTAGTGTGCCGTAGGTATCTTTCTAATCGCTTTTCTAACTTTCCTGTTCTTTACCTCAAGAATTAAACAAGGTTATTAATAAACAAACTAATAGCAAAGCTAGTATTAATAATAAAGTCTGATTGCGTTTTATCCAATTATTAACCTTTGTATTCAGACTCTGATTAAAACTTTGTGTTTGCAATTCTAATTTGCTTTCTTCTATATTTTGATAGAGAGTACAGTCCTTCGCATAGGGACGCTGGGGAAAGTTACAGGTATTATCAAAGTGATAGTTACAACTGTCGCATAAATTATCATTTCCTTGAGCGCGGTGCAAGGGAATGCCAGGATGCCCGTAAGCTTTCAGCAATAATTGACACTTTGGACAAGTAATTACTTGACTATCAATGAGTTGACGACAACGAGGACAATGTACAGTAGCCACAACATCACAAGAATAAATGGGTAAACATTTTAATTTTAGCTAAGAAATTGGAGATTTTGATCTTTTATTGCTACTTCCAGACTTATACTATAAGAGTGATGGCTTAATTGGAGTTCATAATATAATGCCTAAAAAAAATCTCTCTAATTTAATACAAGAAGAAGCACAAAAATTTACTCCTCTTCAAGGTGAATCGGTAATTGAAGTTTCAGCAGAAGCAGTTCTAGAGATACCAGTTCCCACAACAACTACTGCTGCTGCTACTTCCATCAATAATCATCAGCTAGAATTGGCAGCAAATATTCAGGAATTGCAACAAACTGTTGGTAAATTAACACAAAAAGAATCTAATCTCAAAAAGCAAATTAGTGATTTACAAATAGTTGTCTCTGAAAAGGAAGCATTAGTAGAACGCTTAACTAAAGAACTTTCTGAAACTAAACAAACAGCATTACAACTAGCAGATTCTAATTCTCAGTTGCTAGAAGAACTCAAGGCTTTTAAACAACCTCATCAACAAGTCAGTCAACAATCTCATCAACAATCTAGTAAACAACCTAGTTCACAAGCTAGTCAGATTTCTAAATCTATTCAGTACAAAAAATCCCATAGATCAATAGAACGACTTCAGGAGAAACCAAGTCAAGACAGTGAGGATTTTTCTGCTAATACTTGGTTATATGATTGATTGGTGAAAATGATTTCTTTAGATCCCCAGCTTTTTGAAGAAGTCGGGGATTTTGTTAATTAAAGGAGCTTAATTGCGAAATTCTAATATATGTTGGGCGACAATTTGGGGTTGTTCTAAATGGGGAATATGACCACAATCTTTAATCCAAATTAGCTTACTTTGGGGAATGGCTTTAGCAAACTTTGGAGCATCCCCAGTTCCCAAAATTTTATCACTATCGCCCCATAAAATTAAAGTTGGTTGCTCAATTTTGGCAAGTTGCGGAAATTTAAAAGCACTATAACCACCACTTTTGGTAAAAGCAATTAACGCTTGAGTCCAATTAGGCATTTGTAGGTGTAGTTCTCCGCAGCATAAAGCATCTTGGGAGATCAAATTGGGGTTTTTATATGCAGTTCGACAAATGCGATCGCGCACTTTCGGATTTCGCAAAAATTCTGTCGCCCAATAATCCAAAGGCGGAAATATATATTTACTTAATGGGGAATTACCTTTCAACCCCGCACTATCCATTAATACCAGTTGCTTTACCGCTTCTGGATAAGTAAGGGTAAAATCTATAGCCGCAGCACCACCCATGGAAGCACCAACCAAAATCACAGGTTGATTAATCAGGTTTTGCCAAAAAGAGTAAAGATGAGC
>NZ_VILD01000007.1:64140-66174 GCF_009712085.1 Anabaena sp. UHCC 0253 | reverse complement strand
TCAATTTTGGCAAGTTGCGGAAATTTAAAAGCACTATAACCACCACTTTTGGTAAAAGCAATTAACGCTTGAGTCCAATTAGGCATTTGTAGGTGTAGTTCTCCGCAGCATAAAGCATCTTGGGAGATCAAATTGGGGTTTTTATATGCAGTTCGACAAATGCGATCGCGCACTTTCGGATTTCGCAAAAATTCTGTCGCCCAATAATCCAAAGGCGGAAATATATATTTACTTAATGGGGAATTACCTTTCAACCCCGCACTATCCATTAATACCAGTTGCTTTACCGCTTCTGGATAAGTAAGGGTAAAATCTATAGCCGCAGCACCACCCATGGAAGCACCAACCAAAATCACAGGTTGATTAATCAGGTTTTGCCAAAAAGAGTAAAGATGAGCCTTAATTGCTTGAGAACTGTAAGCAATCCCCGGTAATCTATCTGTAAAGCCAAATCCCAATAAATCTACTGCCCAAACTTCATTTTTTTCAGCAAGTAACGGTAAAAGTCGCCGATATTCTAGTACCGAACTATCAAAACCGTGAATTAATAAAATCGGTGTACCACCCTGTCCTTGATGGACATAAGTAGTATTAACTAGTTCCTTGGGACCATCATTACTAATGTCTTTGGCTACTAAGGGTATCGCCTGACTTTGGATATTTTGAGCCAAAGCGATCGATGTTGGTTCTGTCAATTGCCCAACTGCGGCAGGAAGAAAACTTAAAAACATAACCCTCAGTTTACATCACGGCGTATCATCTCAAGCAATGGCCAAAGACTAATTGCAAAAGAAAATTTCCTCAAAATTTAAAATAGGTACAAAATCCTCGTAAAATAAATATCACTCATCCCTAACGTAGGAGATTCAAGCCATGCCAATGGCAGTTGGCGCAATTGAAACATTAGGTTTTCCCGCTGTTCTAGCATCAGCCGACGCAATGGTTAAAGCCGCTGGCGTTACCATTGTCTATTACGGTATCGCTGAAAGTGGCCGCTTGATAGTTGCTGTCAGAGGACACGTTTCGGAAGTGCAAACAGCCGTAGCCGCTGGAATAGCTGCGGGAGAGGAAGTTTTTGGTGGTGAGGTTGTTACCCACTACATTATTCCCAATCCCCCGGAAAATGTGGAAACTATCTTACCTATCCACTTCACCGCCAAGTCCGAACCTTTCCGTATTTTCTAATGTAAGTTCGCTATCAAAAATTGAAGCCTCGCTTCATAAACATAATTTGTAGCAACCTATAACTTTTTATATTCATAACCAGGAGATTAAAAATGTCACTACAGGCTGTCGGATCATTAGAAACCAAGGGTTTTCCCGCCGTACTCGCAGCAGCAGATGCAATGGTAAAAGCCGGTCGAGTTACCCTCGTTGGTTATATCAGAGTTGGTAGCGCCCGCTTTACAGTCAATATTCGTGGTGACGTTTCCGAAGTCAAAGCCGCTATGGCTGCCGGTGTGGACGCTGTAGAAAAAGTCCATGGTGGTACTCTCGAATCCTGGGTAATTATTGCCCGTCCTCATGAAAACGTCGAAGCTGTATTACCTATCTCCTACACAGAAGAAGTTCAGCAGTATCGTGAGTCTGTGGAAAATCCCATCATCGGTTCTTCCAGACGCTAATTCAACCATGGGTAATGGGTAATGGGTCATTGGTAATTGGTGAGAATTAAGATAAATATTCCCTGTTCCCTGTTCCCTGTTCCCTATTCCCTATTCCCTGTTCCCTAATAATTCCGATCACTGACAGAACACCTAGAAGTTAACTGAAACTCGGTGATCTCCATCACAGTATACTTACGGTCTACTTATAGTATTATCATAAATAACGAATCAATTAGGAGTTACCACCTTCTACTCAATCTAAATCACCAAATCTAATATTTAAAGACCCCCTTAATTGTCATAAAAATCACCATTCAAATTAGACGGAAAGCGCATCGGCTTTTTGAGTTGTAAAAATCAACATAGGGAATTTATATATTGTCTAAATATTGTCAAAATTCGTAAAACTTTAACAAGAGTTGAAACT
>NZ_VILD01000007.1:35913-63608 GCF_009712085.1 Anabaena sp. UHCC 0253 | reverse complement strand
AATTACCAATTTCATCTATTAGTAATCATATCAATTGCTAGTTAGAGAAAACGCCAAGTCAGAGGAAATAGGTAATCAGTTTACTAATTACCAATGATCCACAAAAAGAATCAAAGATACATACCAGTTAACAAATTTACGTCAGAATGGCGGTTGTGATGCAAACTTTACAACAGAGTTTCGAGGAGCGCAATCTCGCTATGACACAAGATGGGACAACCTTAGCCCAATATTGGCAACAGCGACTCGCTACAGAATGTCCAGAACAAAGTCAGGCGACTAGACAAAGTATTCTCACCTGGCTTTTAGGAGTAGATTTAGAAAGGTTTAATTTACTTAACCCCAAAGAGTTAGAAATTGCTAAACAAGCAATGGAATATCGGTGGCGGATTCTGCATAAACGCTACTTAGGAATGAGCAGAGAACGGGCTTATCGTCAACTAATTAGCCGATTGGGCAGTGTAGTGACGATCAGAAACAAAATTCAGACTTGGGTAGCCCTAAGCCGCGATCGCCAACGTAGTGTTATTGATGTACTGCAAGAAGTCCTCCAAGAACTACTGCAAAGTGATTCCTATATGCAGCAGCAAATGGCGCAAATTGCCAAATTAACACCAGATAAACGCTTGCGGGATACATTATTATTTGCCAGCATTGAAGAATATTGTTTACGCCCAGTTCGTAATCAACCAATATTAATGTACCGATTTGTTAACTATCTCCGCCGAATTCAGCGCGGAGGTTTAACACAAGTACCAACAAGCGAATTAGTTAAACTTGTTTCCGAAGAAGTTCTCGCAGAAAACAACGACAATCCAGTTAGTTTAGTTGATAATCAGGCGATCGCTCAATATCAAGAAACCCAACAACTAGAAGAACAACAAGCTACCCGTCAAATCGTACAACAAGAATTTGAACAATATCTACTAGAAAATATTGGACAACAAGCAGTAGATTGGTTACGCTTATATCTCCAAGGCAAATCCCAAGAAGAAATTGCCAAACAACTCAACAAACCCATCAAAGAAGTATACAGACTGCGTGAAAAACTCAGTTATCATGCCGTGCGAGTCTTTGCTATCAAAGGCCAACCCGAATTAGTTGATAATTGGCTTTCCACATCCTTACAAGAAAATAATCTAGGGTTAACAGAACCCAAATGGCAACAACTCCAGCAACAATTAACCCCTTTAGCACAACAAATCCTCACCCTCCGCAAAGCCGGTAACTCCATAGAAGCCACAGCCCAACAGCTACAACTCAAAACCCATCAAGTTATAGGAGAATGGACAAAAGTCTATCTTGCCGCCCAAACCCTCAGAACTCAAAATTAATTCCCACACTGCACTGTGTACCCTCCATTTATCTGCGAACAGCTACACCAATGCAACAGTAACGCGATAAGTGAAACTATCAAACATTAGATGCAGCAGATTGCAAGTTAATAAGGGGCAATTCATCAATTGTCCCGACAGAGAATTTCGGGTAATAGATAATTATTTTTACCAGATGCCAAATCAGTGCAGAAAACGGCTTTTCTTTTCTGCTAGGATCTCATAGATAGCCAATTGGTAAAAATAAAGTATAAAAAGTAATAGTTTTACCAGTAATCCCCTCAGAGTTTGCCTAAATAACCCAACTTGCTAGTTATCTAGTTTAGGCTGGTAATTGGGAATTAGTAAATTCTCTTTCATATTCCCTCATTAAAATCATTCCTTATATATATTCCATGAAACCAGAAGTTTTTACTGATACCTTTCCCTTGTTAAGTACAGCCAGTCCACAAACCATAGAATGGCTGCTAAACGTAGCAACTGAACACGATTACCCCTCTGAACGGGCTGTTTTAATGGAAGATTCCTGGGGTAATGCAGTATACTTTATTTTTTCTGGTTGGGTGAAAGTTCGCCGCACCAAAGGGGAAGATTCCGTAGCCATAGCAATTTTAGGCTGTGGAGATTTCTTTGGAGAAATGGCCGTTTTAGATGAATCTCCACGTTCAACAGATGTGATATCTCTTTCACCAGTAAAACTACTGAGTGTTTCTAGGGAGCGTTTTATTCAAATCTTATTTAAAGATCCACAGTTGCATCATAGAATGCTACAAATGATGGTACGACGAGTCCGCCATATCAATCTCCGCTTGCAAATGCGCTTGTCACCACCAGCAGTCAAACTTGCCCATACCTTAGTTAGTTTAGCTGATAGCTATGGTCAGGAATTAGACCAAGGTAAGGAAATTTTTAACATTCCCCTTAAAGATTTAGCAGAAGTCACAGAAATCACCCTTGAAGAAACAACTAAAATCATGGAAAAACTCCATGAAAAAGAATGGATTAAAATTGATAATCTTAACAACACCATTCATCTCATCAACTATAAACAATTGGTGGCATTAGCTACTAAACTCTGAAAAAAGTTGGAGAAGGTGCAAGCAATAAGCGATGAAACCGTTCATTTATCTACATTTGAGACAATTGATAATTGACAATTGACAATTGATAATTGATAATTGTCAACGCTTAATAATCCAGATTCAAGACTATTCTGATCTCCTTCTATTCTTCCTTCTTCCCTGTCACCTGTCACCTGTCACCTGTCACCTTCTTCCCTGTCACCTTCAAATTCACTCACACGCAAACCCAAAATCATTAAATCCCTTTCCACTCCATCCAAATCTGCAATTTTCGGTAAATTTCCCCAAGCTTGAAAACCAAACCAGGCAAATAACTTTAAACTGGGTTGATTATGAGCAAAAATAAAACTCACTAAAGTCTTTAAACCTAAATTTGGACTTTCGCTAATTGCTTTTTCTAAAAGTTGTTTTCCCAAACCACGTCCTTGAAAATTTGGGGAAATATAAATACTAATTTCCGCTGTAGAATAGTAAGCTGGCCGACCATAGAATGATTGAAAACTCAACCATCCAGCAATTACACCCTCCATTTCAATTACCCACAAGGGACGCTGTGAGGGGACTCGTCCTTTAAACCAAGCCAAACGACTGTCCACAGATACCGGTTCTAAATCAGCGGTAGCCATGCGGCTAGGAACAGCAGCGTTGTAAATGGCAACAATAGTGGGTAAGTCGGTTTCTGTGGCATGGCGGATAATCATTGCTGCTATCTGGGAGAAATTGGTGTTAAAATCTTCACAAATGATACACTGTCCGTAGAAAAATTATTTTAAATGGAGAAAAAAATATTGTTTCGTATCAGGCGATCGCCTTTGATTATGCGATACGTGCGATCGCTAATTCTTATTCTTACAATTATCATCAGCGTTGGGTCAGTATCCGTCCAGGCTCAACCTACTGGCAACTCCTCTAAATATTCACAAAAAGTTAACAATAGATTCCCAGATTTGGGGCGGCATTTCCAAAAATTTGGAGTTGCAGGATCGATCATCATTTATGATTCAAAAAACAAACTAACCTACGAACACAATCCTCAACGCAATGCTACGGCAATGACTCCAGCTTCCACCTTCAAAATTTTTAACGCCTTGACGGCTTTAGAAACAGGTGTGATTACTGATGATGTGGCTGTTCTGACATGGGATGGAATTTATCGGGATTTTCCGGGTTGGAATCAGGATACAAATTTACGTCAAGCCTTCAAAAATTCAACTGTCTGGTTTTACCAAGTTCTAGCCCGCAAAATTGGATATACACGAATGCAGCAATGGATTGATCAAGTTGGCTATGGCAACCGTCAAATTGGTACGGCCTCAGATATTGATCGTTTCTGGCTGCAAAGTCCATTGAAAATTACACCCAAAGCGCAAATTGATTTTTTGCAACGTTTGTATCAAGGTAATTTACCTTTTTCAAACCGGACAATGTCCATTGTTAAAGACATTATGATCCGAGAACAAAATTCAGACTACACACTACGGGCTAAAACGGGGTGGTCTAATAGTAGTAAACCTCAAATCGGTTGGTTCGTTGGCTATTTGGAACAAAACAAAAACGTCTACTTTTTTGCCACAAATATTGACATAAATCAACCAGAAAATCTACCTGCCCGCATTGAAATTACACGAAACAGTTTGCAAGATTTAGGTTTACTTTAAATTCCTGAATTTATCTCAAAACCGGACTTTGTACAACTCGAATAATTCTCCTAATTGACGTTTTACTACTTTAGCACTCACAGCTTTAATAGTTTTTTCCCATGCAGATACAGTTTCTAGAAATACCTCCGCACCTAAATAAGTTTCCAAAACAGCCCAATCTTCTGCTAAAGACTGTTCTGAATTCAGGATATCAAATACAAAATGTCCACCTGGTTTCAATACCCGTTTAGCTTCTAGTAATACAAGATGCCAATATTCTAGAGGAAAATAACAACTAAATCCGGTAGCAATTACCAAATCAAACTGATTTTCAGGGTAGTTTAAATGATGTGCTGCCCCTAACTCAACACCTTTGAATAATTTTGAGTTCAACTGTGAACCACGGGAGTTAAGAGTATCTCTGGCTATATTACTAATTTCTTGCCCATAAAAAAATGCTTGCCAATCTCTCCAGGGATAGATTAAAAAACTGACACCACAACCAATATCTAAACAATGTTCATTTTTTTGAGGTTGAGCAATTTCCCAAAAGGGAGATACTATTCTATCGCCTAATCTGCCAGTAGTCCATTCCCGAAATATTGGCATTGCTTGTATTTCATCTGGTACTTCAAAGGCTTGATTTTGATATTGTTTATTAAAACGATATGCTACCTGCGCTATTCTTTCCTGCCATTTATCTGCGGGATAAGTCTTATTTGCGTAAGGATTTGAAAGGGAATTTTTAGACATTGATATTTTACTACTTTATTTGCATAATTATCATATCGGTATGATTTTAATTAGGGCTTACTGATAGCATAATGGATGATTTCTATGCCTTCACGTAAGCTATAGGAATCCGGTTTGATTCCTGAATTTTTCTGTGTAGGAAGGCAAGAGGCAAAAGGCAAGAGGATTCGAGAATATGAAGGTGTACCGACTTTTGTTCAAAAATCAAATAGGAGTCCTATATATAGCAATAGTATTTGAATTTTGGAAAGAATCTAATCCTCATTAACCATTCTTTTTACGTTTTTTGGTATTTCCTGGAGTAGCCCTTGATTCTAATGTAAATTGGGGAATGTCCTCCAGTTCAGCCGCACTCAAAGCATATTGTTCACAAACAAGACTTAAACGATTTCCAGGGGTTGTAACTGCATTAACAGCATGGGTTAAATCACCCTGAAAGTAAATTAGACTATTGGTTTGGGGTTTAATTTGTCCAACTTGGCGTTTTTGTAATTTGAGTACCAATTCTCCCCCTTGCATATCTTCTGGTATCCGCACATAGAGAACACTAACGACAGCAGGTGGTTCAATAGTTTTACAATAGGAACGCAAAGAACGATCAATATGTGGATCAACGCGAGAACCTGCTTTGAGTAGTAAAGGATTGAGGTAAAAAGCATTACAATTAGGCAGGAGAGCTAAATCAAGATAAGGCTTGAAGTAGGGAAACTTTTGCTCAACTTCTGCTAAACCTTGACGCTGAAATACTACGGAAAAGCCTTTAGTATTAATAAAATCCCGGTTGAGGTTATTGATAGCAAAGTAAGGACAAGCTTGGATTTCTCCCCACAAGTCCTGGAGGTAATTAGGGGAAAAGGCGTGAGAATTTTGTTGATAGTATTTCACAGTCGGTTGAATTTGTACATGAGATGCAACAGAACGCAGCTATTACCAAATCAAATAGTTTTTGATCACATTTGTAATCTCTAGAATAATTTAAATTTGGCTAATTGCGTTTCAATCATTCCCGTCAGCATTTGATTGAGTTCAGTTTGATCTGGAAATTGTAAAAATTGTTGGGTGGGTAAATCGAAAGGAAATTCTCCTTCTATATCTGGGCGTTGCATTTGCAGTAATAAAATCTGCTCAGATCGTTTACTGTGGATAGCATAACCCATTTCTATGCAGACGTTAGGACTGGGAATGAGTTGATTTCGTTCCTGACTATTAATGCTAGTTATTGGTGTGGTATCAGCAATAAATAATAAACTCTTCCGAATTTTTCTCATGCTGGTACGACTCAGACGCAAAGGTGCATTTTTGGGACGAGATGATTCTACTAATGTTAGGGGAAAACGCGATAGCTTCGCTCGCCCCAGGCAACGCTCATTAATAGTTTTCAAACTTGCTACCAATTCCTCTCTCAGCAAATCATTCGCTTTGACATATTCAGCTTGATAACAAAAATATATTGTTGGGTCTAGTTGCGCTAATACTGACTGTTTAGTAAAATAAATTTCATGACTAATCAAGTCAATATTCGCTACAGAATATCCACCGCTACCCTCAATATAAAACTCAATATTTTCTCCCTCTAAGTAAAGCCCAAACCAAGTTGATGTTTTTACTACGTCGCTATCCTCTAAAAAGTCTGCTCGCAATCCTGATTTTAATAAACTTTTTTTACTCAACCGAATATCTGGAGGGCGTTTTTCCAGTTCTGTAATCGGTTCATAATCCGGTAGATACCACGCTTTGAGCGCAATAATTGACATAAGGCGCTATTTTTTTCTGTCTCTTGCTATTCAATTTTAGTACAAATTTACTTAAATTTTACTTTTTACCAAGAATATTTGCCAATACCTACGGCTCGACCTAATGAGGCTAAAAGTAAACAATAATTACTGAATTACATCAATCGGGATGACAGGATTCGAACCTGCGGCATCCTGCTCCCAAAGCAGGCGCGCTACCAAGCTGCGCTACATCCCGTAAAACCACCAAAACCTATTCCTATAAAAATCAGGATTGTGTTTTACTGGATTACTTTTCCTATAATATCACAAAAAAGAATAAATGCAACCCTATTTACATTCTCCGCCAGAAAGTGGTGAAGATGGCACGAATTTCTCCTGTTCCCTTGAACTGTGAATTTGATGTATTCCCCAACCCCAATCCCCTATCTCCAGTAACTAGTACACAACGGCGTAAGTTAACCAACCATTAAAAATTTGACAAAAGCTTGTGTAATCTGCTTTTTTAATTTTTAATCTTTAATTCCACACTGCGGTACTAGGTTACTGGGGATACCAAAACATTCCCTTAATACCTTCAGGATCTGGCATAAAACCCATCGTCTTGTAGAAATCTACAACATGGGGGTCAGCAAAAAGAGTGACATTACTAATTTCTTCACTCCTAAGTTTTTTAAGGACATATTTCATCAAAGCCTTACCTAACCCCCTACTTTGAAAATCTGGGTGAACTACTACATCCCAAATAGTGGCATTAAAAGCATGATCCGAGGTCGCACGGGCAAAACCAATCAAACGCTTTTTATTTCCTCGTATTTGCCACATAGAGGCAACGAGAAAACTATGCTCAATAGCTTTTTTTACTTTTCTGAGAGGGCGACGTGACCAGCCAACTGCATCACAGAGTTCTTCTAGTTCATATAGGTCGATATCTCGTTCTGTACTAAAAACGATTTGATCTTTACCTGGACTAGAATTACCTTCAACTTCCGCTGTATTCTCATTAACAGCAGTAGTTTTATTTGCCGCTAAAGATTCAGGAGTGCTAAACCAAGTTTTCCAAAAACCCATGCCAACGCAGTTCGGGTAGTATGACTGAATTGGTTTCCACTGTTTAAAAGTGTTGATTCACATTTAACATCACTATGATCATTGCTGACCAACCCACTAAAAATATTTTAGGTGTTTTGGCGATCGGCAATAGTAATAGCTAGTTATCTGGTGTTTCGTACCAATCACTTTCAACTTTAGCATTTTGTTTTGACACTACTCCATAAAACTCATCCAAAGGCCAAATTTTTCCCAAATCGAAGTATCTTTCTGTCTTTAGTCACCTCTTTTGGCAGCACTGCTTTCTTGACCAAACAAGATAAAAATAATCGTTGAACCACCAATTCCCACTTCAATGACACAATGAGAGCAAGTAATTTAACTGATCCGCTGTAGACTTTGGGAGATAACATGATCTGAGAATTCTAAATTAAGTTCGGAATTAGGCAATCAGCAATAGGCAATAGGTAATAAATATTCTCTCTGCCCTCTGCTCCCGTTCGGCTGACGCTCACGGCGAAGCCTGTCCCCTGCCTTCTCTCCTTCTTGTTAGCTTTAGTTTGCACCAAACAAGCAAGTCTTACCCTCAACGATGGCTTCTGGTTTAAAATCTTCAACTCTAGAACTTCTTAAACGCTTTAATCGAGCGTTTCCCCAATTCTATGAGCAATTTGTTAGCAGCGAGATTCAACTTCAAAATTTACGACTGGCCTACCGTCTTTATAAAACCAGACGGGCTGTCATAGAGATGAAACCAGAAGGGAGCAAAAGCGCCCTACATTTTGCCTACCGTAATCAATCTTTCCTCCTGAGCGATATTTTTGGTGTGCTGGCAGCTTATGGTTTAACTATTCACGGTCTTAGTTTATACGGTCAAATTCGACCACCGATGTTAGTTTTTATTAAATTACTGGTATCTCGTGGCAGTAAAGCCCTGACTGAAAAAACTGCTGAGAACGTTTGCCGCGCTATTCGTGAAGCTTTAGGAGGTCGGTTTGAGGTAGAAGAAATGCTGGCTGTAGAATTTAATCTTGATGCTGGTTTAGAACAGGTACAAACTGACTTCTATGTTGATCCGGTCTTTCATCTCCCCGCTTTGGTAATAGAAGCTGATAATCAACCTGGATTATTTTACAAAGTGATGTACGCTATCTGGCAAGAAGACCTGCTGGTAGTCAATGCCAATTTACTTGTTTGGCGCGGACGTACTAGACTGATTCTCTACTTGTTAGGTCCGAATGAAAGTCTCATTCCTGAATATCTGGGTCATAGAATCGCGGAAGGAGTAAAACATAGGTTACTTGGTCAATAAAATTATTTAATTCAAAATTTTTTTGAATTGTTCTTTCTCTGTTTGTATCTAAGTAGGTGAACAGAAAAATTTAAAGGTATGTGAAGAAAAGTAAAATAGTTTAAAACTCTCTTCCTGTTCCCTGTTCCCTTGCCCCAACGACAATTTTTAACGCCCACCTACTTAGTTGTATTGAGTCGCACTCACTCTTGGGGGTACGATATTTAACTATGGCAACAATAGAAATCTTAGGCGTTCCACACACATACGAGTTGACAGCGCCCACATCATACCCCCATGCTTTAGTCTTTATCCACGGTTGGCTAAATAGCCGTGTATACTGGCAACCTGTGATTTCTCGTTTATCAGTAGATTTTCAGTGTTTATCTTATGATTTACGAGGCTTTGGTGAATCCCAGTCTCAGGTGAAATTAGATATAGGACTGACACCCACAGACTCTAGTATGGTTAGTTCTGCCTTGGATTCTCTATATTCTCCGTCTGCTTATGCTCAGGATTTAGCTGTTCTTCTCCAGCACCTGAATATTTCTAGTGCTTGGCTAATAGGTCATTCTTTGGGTGGCACTATTGCTTTGTGGACAGCGGCTCAACTACCTGATTGTGTTCAAGGTGTAATTTGTATTAATGCAGGTGGTGGGATTTATCTCAAAGAAGCTTTTGAGCAATTCCGGTCTGCTGGTCAGAAATTTTTACAAGTCCGTCCCCGTTGGCTTTCACAAATGCCTTGGATTGATTTGTTGTTTACTAAAGCCAGTGTATTGCGTCCCTTAGAACGATATTGGGCGCGTCAAAGACTCATTGATTTTGTTGTAGCTGACCCAGAAGCTGCTTTGGGAACTCTTTTCGACTCCACAACAGAAGCAGAAGTTAATTCTTTACCCCAGTTAGTATCAAAGTTGAAGCAGCCAGTATATTTTTTAGCTGGTGCTGACGATAAAGTGATGGAACCCAAGTATGTCCGCCATTTAGCGAGTTTTCATTGGCTTTTTCAATATGTTGGCGATAATGTGATTGAAATTCCTGATTGTGGACATCTGGCTATGTTAGAGCAACCAGAATCTGTAGCTGAAAATATCCGGTCAGTTGTTAGTGGTTAGTGATCAGTTGTCAGTTGTCATATTCCTTCTTCCTAACATCCTGACTGGGCGCAGGGACTGCGCCCCTACCTCCTTTTTCCTGGGCTAGTTTTTGTACAATTCCATGACTTGGTTCAGTGAGAGCCGGGAATGGACTCCTAATGTCAGCGGTGATGAATGTCCACGAGATAGATGTTCTGCGGCTGCACAGCCAATCATGGCGGCGTTGTCAGTGCAGAATTTTAAGGGGGGGGAAAATAACTTGGATGTTATGTTTGCTGGCTGCTGCTTGCAAGTGTTTTCTTAGTCCACTATTGGCTGCTACACCACCACCTACAGTAATAGTGTTTAAACCATAGTCACGGGCGCAGGCGATCGCTCTTTTGGTCAGCGATCGCGCTATAGTATCCTGGAAACTAGCCACTACATCCTCTATTGGTACTTCTTTACCCTCTTTCTCTAATTGCTGCACTAAACGCAGCACTGCTGTCTTTAATCCACTAAAACTACAATCGTAAGGATGATAACCACCACCTGGTAAAGAAATTTTTCCTTCTGGTAATACAAAAGCTTGGGAATCACCTGTTTGTGAGAGCTTATCAATTATTGGTCCACCGGGATAACCCAATTTTAACAACCGTGCCACCTTGTCAAAGGCCTCACCCGCCGCATCATCACGGGTTTCTCCCAAGGTTTCGTAGATACCATAATCTTTGACATAAATCAAGCTTGTATGACCACCGGAAACAAGTAAGCTAAGAAAAGGGGGATTTAAACTTGGCTCACTCAAGTAAGTCGCGTAAATATGACCTTCCAGGTGATGCACTCCCAAAAAAGGCTTCTCATATACCATAGCTAGGGTTTTGGCAGCCGTTAACCCCACCAACAACGCCCCTACCAATCCAGGCGCACAAGTCGCAGCTATCCCATCAATTTGACTCCAGTCTAAATTACTAGATGCGATCGCCTGCTCTATTTCGTAATTTAGCGTTTCTAAATGCTGACGTGAAGCTACCTCCGGCACTACCCCACCATATTGCTGATGAATAGGAATTTGTGAAGCAACAATACTGCTACACACCTGACGATTATTAATAATTGCAACAGCAGTTTCATCACAACTGGTTTCAATAGCTAAAACGGTTGTCATAGAATGGGTAATGGGTAATTGGTAATATACATCCTCTCATATCTACCCTGCCCCCTGCCCCCTGCCCCCTGCCTCCCTGCTTCCCTAACTTTTGATTGAGAAGCTTTAACTTTTATTGACTTAAACTTTACTCAGTCCCCAGCCAAGAGTATGATAACTTCCTAGTTATCTAAAATAAAGACTGTACAAGCCGCTTCGTTTTGTACACAGGACTTCTCGTTTTGTAATAAAAGGAAACAACTCCATGACACGATTGTTTGCTTTGCTTTTGGCGATTTCTCTTTGGTTCAATTTTGCTCCTGAAGCTAAAGCACTAGGGGCCAACCTTGTACCTTGTAAAGATTCTCCCGCCTTTCAAGAGCTAGCACTAAATGCCCGTAATACCACCGCCGATCCTGAATCAGGTAAAAAGCGGTTTGAACGTTATTCCCAAGCACTCTGTGGACCTGAAGGTTATCCCCACTTGATTGTAGATGGCCGTCTTGATCGGGCTGGAGATTTCTTGATTCCTAGTATTCTCTTCCTCTACATTGCTGGTTGGATTGGCTGGGTAGGCCGTGCTTATCTACAAGCTATCCAAAAAGGAGCAAATTCTGAACAAAAAGAAATCCAAATTGATTTAGGCATTGCACTCCCTATCATCACCTCTGGTTTTGCTTGGCCAGCAGCCGCAATCAAGGAATTTCTCTCTGGCGAGTTAACAGCCAAGGATTCAGAAATTACCGTTTCACCACGCTAATTTATTTGTTTGCACTCACTCATTCTGGAGAATAGATTCATGGCTGAAAAAAGCGACGAAACCAACTACTTGATCACATTCCTCTCCACAGCCCCTGTTGCAGCTACTATCTGGCTGACAATCACCGCTGGGATTTTGATTGAATTTAATCGCTTCTTCCCTGACCTACTTTTTCACCCCCTATAGGTTGAAACACGGTTCAGGGAAAGCTAAGTACATTAGCTTTCTCTTCTGCATTGTTTCCCAGTAAACAATCTTAACTAATGTATGAAACTCGTAATCTGAACTGTGATTGACGGGTTTCATACATTACAACAACCAACAAGAGTAATCCAAGGAATCGAAAAATAGTTATGGTAGCAGCAGGACGCGATCCACAAAAAGGCGATCTAGAAACCCCCATCAATTCCGCTCCTTTGGTGAAGTGGTTTATTAGCAATTTGCCAGCTTATCGCCCCGGTTTAAATCCTTTTAGACGCGGTTTAGAAGTTGGTATGGCTCATGGTTACTTGCTATTTGGACCTTTTGCTAAATTAGGTCCTTTACGCAATGCCCCTAATGCTAACTTGGCTGGTTTACTGGGCAGTATTGGTTTAGTTGTAATTTTGACAGCTTGCCTATCTTTATATGCAAACAGCAATCCTGATAAGGCGCTTGCCAGTGTTGCAGTACCCAACCCTCCAGTTGATGCTTTCAACTCTAAGGAAAGCTGGAATAATTTTGCCAGTGCTTTCTTAATTGGTGGTATCGGTGGCGCAGTAGTCGCTTTCTTCTTGACAGGTAATTCTGGATTAATCCAAGGTTTATTGGGTTAATTTAATTCTTGGTAATGGGTAATAGTTGCTAATTTGGGCTATTACCTATTATCGAGATAAAGTATATTAGAAAATAGATAAATATAAGTTTATAAAAAACTAATTATAAAATACTAAATTATTCAGAGAAATAGGGAAAATATTCAAAGTTTATTTGACTGAGTATAGCAATATTTTGATTTGATCTATAACGATGTTTCTGGAAAAAATCCAAAATATACCTAATTCTAATATTTAACTTGCAGGGATAATTCGTGAATTATCTCTACAGGGAATGTAGCCAAGGGAGTATATTAGTTGGATAGGTTTCAGCTAAAAATTTACAGGTGTTATCATAAGCCATAATTTAATGAGTATTTAATGATTATCTAAATTGTGGCAGGGGCATATTTGATTAATAGATAAGGTTTGTGAATAAAGATATTATCCAATTAAATTATAAATTAGATTCTCAAGTTATGCGATATCGCTATATATCTAATCCTTGATCAACAATGAATAACAATACTCCCAAAAAAATGCTAAATCAACCTTCTAATAAATTACCAAAACTCCCTGAAATATCTCTGAGATTATTGTTAATTGTACCATTTGTTTTGCAAATTGTGGGCGCAGTAGGATTGGTAGGTTATCTTTCCTATCATAGTGGACAAAAAGCGGTAGAAGATATGGCCAAATCTTTGATGGCAGAAATTGGCGATCGCATTGAACAAAACTTAAACAGCTATCTCAAAGCACCCGAACAACTTACTCAAACTAATGCCTCCCTTATCCGTCAAGGAATTTTAGATTACCAAAATTTACCAGCCCTGCAAACACACTTTACCCAGCAATTGCAAATTTTTCCTAGTGTCAGTAGTGCGTTAATTTCTAACGAAAGACAAGACTTTATAGAAGTTTCACGATATGCATCTGATCAGCTTACCGTTAGGATTTTGGATGCTTCAAAAAGTAAAAATTTCTATCGTTACGGAGCAGATATGACAGGTCAAACTCATGAGTTACTGCAAATTAGGACTGACTATAATCCTCATAATGACCCTCCTGGGGGGAAGCCTTGGTATGGTGCTGCAAGAGAAGCGAAGATGGGAAGTTGGAATATTTTGGTCAGTTTATCACGGGGAAAAGATCAGCCACTTCTAGTTGCAACTTATAATTTGCCATTTAAAGATGCACAGGGACAATTTCAAGGGGTATTTGCTTCTGGTCTATATCTGATTCAGTTTGGAGACTTTCTTCAACATTTAAAAATTGGGAATACAGGGCAAGCATTTTTGATAGATCAACAAGGACAAATGATTGCCAATTCTATTAATGAAGTACCATTTATAACTACCGCTAAAGGTGAATTATCTCAAAATGTTAATGTTCGTTCCCGACGCTTAAAAGCAACAGCCAGTAAAAATAAACTTATTAGATTAACATCCCAATATGTAACAGATCACTTTAAACTAGAAGATATTCAAAACATTCAAAAACTTGATTTGTCAGTAGATGGTCAGAGATATTTTGTACAAGTTTTTCCAGTGAGCAAACAAAATTTAAACTGGCTAACAGTTATTATCATTCCTGAATCTGACTTTATGGAACATATTCAGAAAAATGCCCATTTAACAATTGTGCTGTGTGGTCTAACTCTTGTCGTTGTCACAGTAATTGGTATTCTCACTGCTCGTTGGATTACTATTCCTATTTTACAATTAAGTCGTTCTAGTCAGGCTTTAGCACTAGGAGAATGGCAAAATTGTGACAAAAAAAATGATTTACTAGTAACTAAAAATATTGCAGAAATATCAACTTTGGCCAATTCATTTAATTTGATGGCACAACAGTTACAAACTTCTTTTGAAACTTTAGAAAATCGGGTACAAGAAAGAACATCAGAATTAGTTATTGCTAAGGAAAAAGCCGAAGTTGCTAATCAAGCTAAAAATTCATTTATTGCTAATATGAGCCATGAATTACGAAGTCCATTAAATGCAATTATTGGTTTTTCGCAGTTAATGTTACGCACAAAAAATTTGCCTTTAGAACAATATGACAATGCGGGAATTATTCAAAGAAGTGGTGAATATTTATTAACCTTAATTAATAATGTTCTTGATTTTTCTAAAATTGAAGCTGGTAAAACTACTCTTAATCAAAAGGACTTTAACCTAGATAAATTACTAACTGATTTAGAAGATATGCTGTATTTAAGGGCGGTTAATGCCGGATTAGAGTTAATCTTTGTTCGAGATGAAAACTTACCCCATTATATTTATACTGATGGCATAAAATTACGTCAAGTTTTACTTAATTTATTGGGGAATGCTATTAAATTTACCAATCAAGGAGAGGTGATTTTAAGGATTAATTCAGCAGAAAATAAACAACATCAAAATTATACTTTAAATTTCAGTATTATTGATACAGGAGTGGGAATTTCTCCCAACGAATTAACTAAATTATTCCAGGCTTTTAGTCAAACAGAATCAGGAAAAGAATCTCAAGAAGGAACAGGTTTAGGTTTGGTGATTAGTCGTCAATTTGTGCAGTTAATGGGAGGAGATATTACCGTAGAAAGTGAATTAGGACAAGGGACAAGTTTTAAATTTGATATTACGGTACAATTAGGTCAAGAAACTATCAATAATGAGCATATTTCCCATAAAAAAGTATTAGCAGTTGCATCAGATCAAGCTATATATAAAATTTTAGCAGTAGATGACAAAGCCATCAACAGAAAATTATTAATTAAACTGCTTTCACCTTTGGGATTTGAAATTAAAGAAGCAAGTAATGGACAAGAAGCTATTAATATTTGGGACGAATGGCAACCCCATTTAATATTTATGGATATGAGAATGCCTGTGATGGATGGTTATGAAGCTACTAAATATATTAAATCCACAACTAAAGGCAATGCTACGGCGATAATTGCTTTAACTGCTAGTGTTTTGGAAGAAGAAAAGGCGATTATTTTATCCGCAGGATGTGATGATTTTTTACGAAAACCTTTTAAAGAAAATACAATTTTTGAGACCTTAACTAAACATTTAGGAGTAAAATATATTTATGAAGAATTAGCCACAGGTGATGTAATTTTGGAGCAATCACCATTTATACTATCATCTGTAGATTTAGTTATAATTTCTGAGGAATTGAGATCGCAATTAAGCGAAGCGGCTTTAAATGGTGATAGTAATCAGGTGAAACTATTGATTCAAGAAATACCTAACCAAGAATCCCATTTAGTAAAAGTTCTTGAAAAACTAGCCAATCAATTTCAATTTGATGAAATAGCAGAATTATTGAGTGATGAAAATATAAAATAGATATTTTTTGAAATAGTGGTAAGATCATCCTCAAACTACCCAAAATGATGAACAGATTTCCAGTGCATCTTGATCCACAATCTGAAACTAAAGGCAAGATTCTCTTAATAGATGATCTAGAAGCGATTCCTACGGAGCGCTTCTCTATCGCTAATCTGGCTATTCCTCACCAAAATTCTGATGTTAGCAGTAATGTTACCTTGAGTATGGGGATAGTTAGTCAGATTCCCACAAGAGAGGAAAATTTAGAACTCTTAATATCCCATGCTGATCAAGCTCTTTATACTGCCAAGAATCAGGGACGAAATCAGGCGATCGCCTATCAAGTTCAATAATTTCCAAACATCAACAAAAAATTTTCAATTTCTTGTCCTTATCCAAAAATCGCTATCTCTATTTCCTTCAAAGCTTGCTCAAAATCATCATTGATAATTTTTATATCAAATTCGTTAGCAGCAGCAATTTCCTCTTCAGCCCGTTGCAAACGACGAGAAATAGCTTCTTCCGAGTCTTGTCCCCGTCCACGAATCCGGTTTTCTAATTCTGAAAATGAAGGTGGTAAAATAAAAATGCTGAGGGCGCTAGGGAAGGTAGAACGGATTTGTCTTGCTCCTTCTAGTTCAATTTCTAGCACCACCAACTTACCAGACTGAATCTGCCTCAGCACCGCTTCACGAGGCGTACCATAACAGTTACCAGCAAATTCCGCCCATTCTAAAAATTCACCTTGAGTAATTAATTGTTCAAATTTACTCCGGCTGATAAAGTCATAGTTTTTACCATTGATTTCTCCCGGACGAGGAGAACGAGTCGTTGCAGATACTGAATAATGTAATTCTGGATAACGCTGGAGAATTTCATTCATTAAAGTACCTTTCCCGACTCCACTCGGACCGGTTAAAACAATTAACTTGCCCAGAGGCGGGCATTCTTCGGTATTTGCACCATTATAGATAGGTAAAACTTGCATTATCCGTGAAAGAAGTGAATTAATCAATATTAATGATTCATTAGTCTTATTTTAGCTGCTCAGACAACTAATACCATTTTAAATTTTGGATTTTAAATTGTAAAATACCTACAGTGTAAGCTTTATAGGCTGCCATTTCTCATCCTGACTTTTCAAATTGGTATAAAGACTAAAGAATTTGTAGCACTGGTGACAGAAAACCAGTCTAATTCACATGGTACGGCCAATCTGGTGCAAATCCTCTGATTAATTATCTACAACATGATGATCACGGGAAATCACAAACCGATTCGCTACGGTTTCTGGCTGAATCGCTGAGAGAATGACGTGACTAGAATCAGTGATGATCACCGCCCTAGTTCGTCGTCCATAGGTAGCATCAACCAGTTGACCTCTGTCCCTCGCATCGGTGATAATCCGTTTAATGGGAGCGGATTCTGGACTAACAATGGCAACTACTCTGTTGGCAGAGACGATATTACCAAACCCGATATTGATTAATTGAATTTCCATAGAAAAATTGCAGCTAAACGAAAAATGAAAAGCTTGTAGTAAACTTATTCCCATGTTATCCCTAAAGAATGGGAGTTACAACGAATTACACTACGTCAGCCGGAGTTTTTTCATAGCAAATGCTTTTTTTAGCTGCATTATCAACCAAATTTACTAAAAATATTCCCTATGATATAGGCGCAAACACATTTATTGCAACAGGAAGTAGGTAGATGTGAGATAACCAAAATGTGTGGAGAAAAGTAAAATCGCCCAAAACTTTCTTCCTGTTCCCTATTCCCTGCCCCCTGCCATAGGCTGGAAAGTCTGTCTCAACTATTTTGAATTCTGGCTGGTGGTATTAGTTGTTTTTTGAATTCTTTGCCATCTTTGTTGCAATTGTTGCCAATTGGGACTATTACTACCATAACGCCAACTCACATAAGCATGACAGATTTCATCTATAATTTCAGCTATTTCTGGGGAATGATATTGGTGTGAAATCTGAGCATATTCTAGGGGTGTTTGACTGGGATGCTTCGTTAAACCCTTGTTAGCTGTCCATTGTAGCATTTGTTGGTAAAGTCTTTCCATTGGGGGTAATTTCTTTAACCAACGCAGGTTAAGCCACTTGCGCCATTGTCCCCAACCCAACCAAGCTAAGAATGCGGCAATTGTGCCAATAATTAAACCTGTTAATACTCCTAGCCAACCCTTAGTAAATAAAGCTAAAAACCAAGCTAGTCCTCTGAATAACCAACTAAATATTGCCCCAAATACAGTATTTAAAATAGCTGTAATTGGTGAAGGTAGCCAACCAGCGACCCAATTCCAAAATTGTCGCAGCACAGTAAAAGTTTGATCTTCTTCTATGGAAGGAGGAATCAAGGGATGTCCAGGAATGGGATCAAAGGTAAACCAACCATATCTAGGGAAATAAACTTCCGTCATCGCATAAGCATCTGTATTACGGACAACATACATTCCTGTAAATGGATTAAATTCCCCTGGGGCAAATCCCGCTACTAATCGGGCTGGAATGCCAATGGAACGCAACATCACTGTTAATACAGTGGAAAAATGGTCTGGATAACCGCCTTTATTTTTGAATAAAAAACTTTCTACTAAGTCATCCTTTTCATCAAAAAACGGTAGTTCTAAGGGATTGGTCGGTACAGAGTAATTTTGCTTAATATACTGGGCTAAATAAAGAGCTTTTTCGTAGGTGGAATTTAGGGTTTTTGTTTCTGGAGAACGGGAAACCCTTTGTTGATCATAAATTGCGAGAATTTCTTCTGTCCTTTTGCGGACTTTATCGGCAATTTCTGGGGGGATTTGGAGGTAATATTTGGTAATACTGGCTGGATATTTAGTGGATGCTTTACCTAACAAAGAGCGATCGCGGTAGGGAACTTCGGAAACTACTGTATATGTTAGTCCTTCTGATAACTGTACCGGCGCACGTAAACCATCTTCTTGATCGACAGCTATCATTGGTGTGGGAAAGTACAAAGCTTTGGGATAGGACATCGCCGGAATCAGGTTAGGTAACTCCGACACCAAATTATAAGTTTGTACTACCTCTTTTGTTCGAGTCATAAAAGGTGGGAGATCGATAGAAATGCGATAAGTCCAAGATGATTGTCTTAGGGTCGTTACCTGATCATCGCGGGAAATCTTCCAGCCTTTACCTGTATAACGGTCAAAAGCCAAAACTCGCCAAAAACCTTCGGCTTGCGATCGCACACGCATCACCACCTTGGGTTTCATTTCCCCCCGCAGGTTTTGGTTCATCTCGCTATTAAAACCGTAATAAAAATTATTGTCTAATGTTCCTGGTTCACCAGCATTTCCACCACTACCGCTACCATTTCCTTCCCCATTACCCCTACCTTCACGGACATAACCGGGGTTAATAATATTGCGTCCTGTGAAATTGTCTGGGATTTTAATCGGCGCACTCACAGGAAAAGATCGTAGCTGATAACCAGGAAACCGGGGTAAAATTGCAAAAATTCCCAGCCCTAAAGCCACAATCAATAAAAAATTTAAAATGAGAACTTTAAAATTGAAATTAGAATTATTCTTTTTACGAGATTTTTCAGCAATTGATTGCTTGAACCCCAATCGTGAACGGTAATCTAGAACTAAAGTGGGGAGAGCGATCGCTAAAAATAACAGCAACACAGGTGCAAAAGCCATAGTTTGGCTCAACGTCGCCGCCACACCCACCAAGATTAACCCAATCACAATGGAATAACCCAAATCCTTCCGACGGGGAGTATCAAAGCTGTGTAGCACTTGCAGTTGAATTAATAACTCTGCCAAACTCAGCCGAGTATCATGCCAATTTCCTATAAAACGCCCAAAAAAAGCACCTAAACCTAATAACATCCCAATCGCAATACAAAACTGGATAGGAATATTAGAACTTCGGCGACGGTAATAACTCCAAGCCGTACCTACCATAGTCAGTGGGATTGTCCACAAACTAAATTGAGTTTCAGCAGCAATATCCGTAGCCACAACCCCCAACACGACCAACCCTAGCACTAACACCCGTAAAGGAATTGAATCCTCTACCTCTTTTACTGGTGATTTTCCTATAGTTTTTGGCCAGTAATTAAACCGATTCATCCTGGATAGATTAAACATTTTTAGGTAAGCAAAGCTATGATGTAGACGCTGCGGACACAATGCTAGGTATGAAAACTATCACCTTGTCTTCAACTCCCCCCCTATCGTAGCTTTATACTCCCACAGAGTACAAGTGTCCTGCTCATAGCTAAGGCATTCAGTTCGCCCTTAATATCGTTTATCCTCTTTTGACAAGAGAATTAAGTTTTAAAACCAGGAAATAAATCAAATATATTATACATCTGTTGCCATGACTCCCATCCAACCCAGGAATAGTAATTGCCTTAAATTTTGACCTGAATAGCCAACAATAAAGGCTGCTGATCTAATTCCGGGAACTCAACTGTCAACGTATAAGTTGGCTGAATCTGATCAATTTGTAACTCGATAATTGGCATTTCCGAAATTACAGATGTTACAGTTTGTTGCGGATGATTACCTTGAAGCTGCAAAATTCCAGGTGTAGGTAAATCACCCTGAACAGTTAGCTTTGTAGATGTACCTAAACTCCATAATTCTACCCGAATACTCAGTGTTCCTACAGTAGTAAGCCATTGTCTTTCTAGCAATGGTTGAGTAGATGAAATAGGCAAAGTTAAATTTTCTAGCAGTTGCTTGGCTGCCATTAACGACAACGCCATTTGTTGCCGTGGTAATAAATCAAAATAATCGCTCTCAATATTAGGCATAGCTGACAGAGTATCAGCAGAACGATAAGAGCTTCTCAGCACTAACCCAGCCAAATCATTAATGGCCTGAGCATCACTCGGAAACATACTTTCTACCACCTGAACTAATTTAGCTCCCAGAGGTACGGAAGATGTCAGCAACACCTGACATTTTTCTAACAATTGCCAAAAAACTTTTTCCGGCAGAGGAATAGGTAAATTCAGTTTAGATTGGTGAACAGTCCACCCCCAAACAGGAACTAATCCTAGAGATTGTTCTTCTACACAATCAGGATATTCTACCAATTGTGTTTCCCAGGGGAACAAAGGTGGATTTTTTTCTGTTTCGCCTTGTAAACGACGCTTAATAATAGCTTGGAAACGTTCTTGCACAGTAGGAATTTCTCCCAATTGAAAGGTTTGGGGGTTTTCTCACAAGCTTAGTTCACCATTAAACGGCTACCATCTTGAGATAAATATTTACCCCGTCAATTTCCTCACATTCTAACAACGTATACCCGTAAGTGTTGAATTTGTAATTTTTCAATACCCAAGCAAGTTGATAATTTTATGAGGATTCTGAGTCACCATTCATGGGTAGATGCACTAGATCCGGACACTAAGGAGTTACGAATTTCCCAAGCTTGTTCCAGAATCTTAAACCACCGTTTCTGTAATTGCGCCATAGACAAGCCTACAATCTTGGCTATTTGTTCGTCAGGTTTTCCCTGTTGCTTCAAATCTAAGATAGATTTTTGTTTATCATCTAGCTGGGCTAGATAAGTTTCCCATTGAATAGGTGTTAAACCCAAATTAGTGGGTAAAGAAACTTCTAACCACTCATGAACCAACTCCCAGCGATGTAATAAAGCAAAGCGAATTAAATGATATTTAAACCGTTGCTGCAAATAATCACGCTGCCGGGATGTTAAACCCAATATTGCCTCAATTTCTGGTGCTGATAAATCCTGAAGACGAAGAGCAAAGTAATCAGCACAGTCAGATTGTTCTTTTTCCTCTAAATAATCTATTAATTCTGTAATTACAACCGATCGCAGGGTATCTTCTTCTGGTTCGGGTTGCGTTGCCATCGTCGAACGCAATTGTTGAATAGCCGGCTCTTCCCACGAACCGTCAGACTCACCACTACTACCTTCCGATGCCTGTTCTATATCTACACTTGTTTCTGGAGGTTGCTGTTTGGAAAAAGTTTGCGCTCGCAGAATGATTAACTGTTGTTGTCTTCCGGGAAGGGGAATCCGACGCTTACCATATCGCTCGGTAAATGCCATATATTCTCCCAATTCCAATAGAGTCTGGGGGCGATAGGTAGGACCTAATTGGTTCTCCCTTCTAAAAGCATTTAAAGCCTCCAGATAAAAACTCTGTAGAAAATCTTCAATGATAGTCAACCGCCCTTGATAGCTTAATTGCTTATGAGGGGGATTAATATAACGGTAAATAATAGCACTCAAAGTGCTGTGTAGTTCTAAACGTCCACGGTTTGAACCTAACTGATAGTAACGGATACACTGTTGTAACCGATGTTTAGCTAGGCTCATTGCTGAACTTTCTACAGACCCGGAAGTTTGAATGCGTTTACTTTCATTACAAATCCGCAAGACTTCGTTAGTAATTCTCACAGATACATCGTGACAATTTTGCTCGGAAGCCTTTGTTGACTGTTGAAGTTCCCTAAATAGGAATTGAAAGATGACCTCCACGCTGATAGAAATTTTCCCCTGAGTAGTTGCGATTGCTGTTGAATTCATAGTCCCAGTTCTCAAAAAGACCCTAACATACTTTGGACACGACTTGTCAGACTTTTTTGGATATTAGCTTCATGGTTTTTGTATGTAGTCCAAACGCAAACCAATTTACATTGAGGATGTGGCTGCCAAAAAATTTGAACTTGTAACTTCCAACTTTGTGGAATCTTTCCTCATTCATGTTTTAGCCATTACCCAAAAGTCATTTACAACTCATGATGGATTTAGAAGCACAAATTCAATTGCTGATAGACAATGCACCCCAGGACGGTATGACACCACAACTTATGGTATCAATCGCTCCTGTATTAATCGCCATCGCTCAAAAGTTACGCCACTACCAATACTTTATTCTCCAAAATTCTGAGAAGGATTGGGTTTTAACTACATTGAGCAATCGCGCAAATCCAGGAATAGAAAAGCAAGTTATTTACGCTTTCCCTACCATACAGGATGTTTCCCTAATCTCAGATGCTGGGCGTGACCCTCACTTGCTGCCAACCCCCATGTATGTTACCCGGATTCTGTTTCAATTAATAGCCCTCAAACCAGTACACAGCATAGTTTTTATCGAAACACCAGGAACTATCACTAATATTGTAGAAGTGCGTCGTACTCAATTAGAAAAGCTGATTGGGCAACAACTACAAGAATTTAGAGGCACTCGCACTATTCCTCCCAACATCGCATAAACAAATTTGGGATTTCGGATATTAAATTTCCCAAATCCCAAATCTAAAATCAATCTAAATTTTTTTAGTAGAGCCGACTTAGTACATAGTCAGTCAAATTCATTAGTGCTTGCCGTGATTCTGAAGGTTCTAAAATGCTGATATGCTCCGTGGCTAATTTAGCGTGGTGAGCAGCTAATTCCCTAGCTCTCTGGATACCTTGACTATCATGAATTAGTGCCAATGCCTGCTCTAAATCCCCTGACTGGGCAAACTCTCTTTCAATCAAAGCTTCCAAGTAAGGTTTTTCTTCTAAGGCATATAACGCCGGTGCTGTGAGGTTGCCACTTTTGAGATCAGAACCGGCTGGTTTACCCAAGGTATCTGTCGAACTAGTGAAATCGAGAATATCATCTACTATCTGGAAGGCCAGACCCAAATGACGACCATAACTGTGCAAGTGTTCGGCAGTTTCTAGGGATGTTTCACTAATTAATCCAGCAGCTTTAGAACTGTTGGCAATTAATGAGGCGGTTTTGTAATAGCTCTTTTGCAGGTAAGTTTCCGTAGAAAGACTAGCATCAAAACGATTCAGCCCTTGCTGGATTTCTCCGGCAGCTAAATCCATGATTACTTCGGAAAGGAGTTTAACAACATCCAAGTTATTGAGATTCGCTAAGTACCAAGATGATTGAGCAAAGAGGAAATCCCCTGCCAGTACAGCAATGCGATTACCGAACAAACTATGAACGGTAGGTACACCACGTCGGACATTGGACTCATCTACTACATCATCATGTACCAAACTGGCAGTGTGGATCATTTCTGTAATCTCTGCCAGTCTTCTATGACGTGCGGTAATATCTTCGTCTAGCATGGTTGCCCGCGATACAAGCAGTACAATTGCAGGTCTAATGCGCTTTCCCCCAGCACCGAATAAGTGTTCGGCGGCGGCATAAAGAATGGGGTGGCGATTTCCAACTAGCTGTTTAAGGTTATCTGCTAGTATTTGCAGGTCTGCTTCCACAGGGGTAAACAGGGAGGTGGCTGGGGTCATGGATGGGCGGACTCTGGCTTAGGTTACGAAAGTTTACATATTCTTTAATTTTAAGATAACCCAGTGTCAGCACAAAGTTTTCCTTGATGAATCTGATTTTTAATATTTATCAAATTCTTTAGATTTTTACTTCAAAATATGTTATTGTTAAATGTTTTTTAAATTTACGTTAATTGATATTTATTAGTATGAGTAAAAAATACGTAAATACTCCATAAAAATGTAATTATTTTTACATTTATTCTTGAGGAACGGATATGAGCTATGAACATCGAAAAATTTTTAAATTTTAGTCTAGAAATTAGCTTCAAATTCAAGACTGTTGTGTTACGCTAAGACTTAGGAATATTAAATTTTTCAGATTATTCACTTCCGCAGTAAAGCCACCATTCAGTGATTTTACATAATAGTGTTGTGAGTCAAAAATAGCTCGTCGCCAAAAGAAGATGGAAATTATTCCTGACTTTCGTGCGGCAACCGTACCGACTGAGTTGAATTATGCTTGTCCAGTAATGGAAGAAGCTCAACGTATTTAATACCGTTGAGTATTAGCGTAGCTTTAATTAAATTGGTGAGGAGTCAATAACGCAGGCTAGGTAAATTGCTGATGAGTGCAGTTAAAGGTTGCTGTTTAGCAATATTTTTACTGCTGTCTGATGTATAGCCTGACAAGGGTCATATTAAAGAAAATAAATTGATTGATTGACCAGAGAACATTGGTTTCTACTGGGCAGATCACTATAGCTAACTACAGCTATCAAGAATGTGCTTGATTGACTATAGTTCTGCAAGTTTTGTATGCAATTTCATATTCCTTAGCAATCAAAAATGGTGGAAAAATGATTTACGGAAATATGCCTATGATGATATTTATTTTAGCCGCTGGATACTTATTTAGCGTGTACTTATTATTAGCATTAGCAAAACGAACAGGCAAGAAAGGTATTATTCAAAGCGGTTCTAATGTTGTTTCGGATAAGTACAAACAGGAAAGAGTATTAACAGCAAATGTCTCTGAAGCTATCAATAGTCAATGAAAGGAACTTTCTGGCAGGGAGCAGGGAGATTCCTGACTGGGCGCAGGCCTTGCGCCCCTACTTCCTGACTCCTGGATTAAGATACAACAGCGTCAGCAAAACATACCTGTTCCACCATTGGGGTATAGCCCAACCAGTGCAAACCAGATTGGGTAAATTGTTGAGGACAACCGCTGACAGCGAAGCGGGTGGGCATTGGTGGATGAGTATTTTTAATTCCTAATATATCTAACTCTTGAGAGCAAGCAGCCACAACATGAACTGCTGGGTTGATGAGTTTGACTTGAGACGGTAGGAGCGATCGCAAAACTGGCGATAAATGAGGATAATGAGTACAACCATAGACTAAAGTATCTATTTCTTGGCGCAGCAAAGGTTCTAGATAAGTTTTGGCTATTTCCGTAGTGTAAGGATCATGGATGCGATTTTGCTCAATTAGTGGCACAAATTCTGGACAACTGACTTGCCACACTTGAACATTAGGGTTAATTTCTAAAATAGCTTGGCGATAGGCATTGCTTTGAGCAGTAGCTGGAGTAGCAATCACACCAATCCGCTGTCCTTGCTGTACTGCTGCCTTCGCTCCAGGTAAAATCACTCCTAGAATAGGGAAATTAAATTCTTGACGTACAATATCTAATGCCAGAGCAGAACTAGTATTACAAGCCATAACTGCCATTTTTACCCGTTGCTGCTGCATCCAATGAAGGATTTCCCGGACAAATTGTAAAATTTCGGTTTGGGAGCGAATACCATAAGGAAGGCGGGCTGTGTCCCCCACATAAATAATGGATTCATTGGGAAGCTGCTGATAAATTTGTCGCAGTACGGTTAGTCCACCTACACCACTGTCAAATACCCCAATAGGAGCGCGTTGAGGTTCTTGAGAGGAGAAAGTATCAAAATGATTATCAAAAATAGAAGTTGAATGCACAGGAAATATTAATTTAGATTGTGGTTAGTGGTTAGTGGTTAGTAGTCAGTTGTCAGTTGTCAGTGGTAAAGAAAAACAGAAAACAACTGACAAAGGATGATTATTACCTTTGTTTTAAATAATTCAGAACACCACTCGCTATTCCTTCAGCCATACGACTTTGATATTCTGGTGAGCCTAAGCGGGGATTATCTTCTCGACCACTCATATAACCTGTTTCTACTAAAATAGCCGGCATAGAATTTTTTCTAAGAACATAAAATCTAGCTTTACGAGTGCCTCGATTTTTCAGGGTACTGATATTTTGGAGAATATTCTGACGAACAGCTTCTGCTAAACCATAACCACTATCGTAATAATATACTTCTAACCCATTGACATCAGGCCTATTATCCACAGAATTAGCGTGAATACTGACAAACAAAGTAGCATTGACACGCTTGGCTATATCCACCCGTCCTTGGAGTTCTACAAAAAAGTCAGCATCTCGCGTTAGTACAACCTGTACGCCATTTTCTTCTAAAATTCTCGCTACTTTTGTACTAATGGGGAGAACTACATCCTTTTCTAAGAGTCCACCCAGTCCAGGAGCGCCAGGATCTTTACCGCCATGTCCCGGATCAAGAACTACTAAAACTTTCCCTCTAGGGACTGGTATATCTGGCTGGAATCTTGTTTGAGGAGTATCTATGTTAATACGTGAGGAATCTATCGGTGGTATGGGCGGTATGGGAGGTGAAATTCCAGGACGTTGAGCGCGGAGGTTAGTTTGTAACGGTAAAGCTAATAATTGTGTAGTTACTTGATTGAGTCCCCCAAAGCTCACACCAGCAGCAGGTTGAACTAGCACAACTACAGTATTAGAATCTTGGGGTTGGAGACGGATTTTAAGAATAGGACTATTGGTATTAAAAGTAGGTCCTTGGACTTGGTTGGCTAACTGAGCATTAGGAATAGTGATCCGAAATAAGCCTGAGCTTCTATCCCAGCCGCTGGTAGCAGATATGGCTTGGTCGGCTCTAATTAATAGTTGTGTACCATTTCCCCCGATTTCAATAGATTGAATCATGGAGGGGGAATCACTAATTGATGGTACAGAAGACGGAATATCATTAGGTAATTTAGCGACCCGCTCAGGTAGCACAATGAAACCGTTATTTCCACTAGCGATCGCCTGCCAATTGCGACTAGTATTATCTAACTGCAAGGTCATGCGAACAGCAGATGGCCTACTTGATAATTGGTTAAATTGGATACGACGGACACCATAGCGATTAATCAATAAATCCCGTTGTTCCAAATCTGGTGATAAAGCTGCACCAATGATATCAATATTAACGGAGCGGTGATCTTGACTATGATTAACTTGTAGTTGAGGATTACCACCATTGGTATTAATGAAAAACCCATCTCCTGTGACGCGCAATTTTTCTATTTGAATTAACCCTGCTGATATTTC
>NZ_VILD01000007.1:20544-35697 GCF_009712085.1 Anabaena sp. UHCC 0253 | reverse complement strand
TTGTAACTACGTTATAAATATTTTTAGAGACTGGCGTTAAATCAGATGATTGATCTGAGATAGGAGGTATTGATGGTTCTTCAGTATCTTGATTAGAAATTTCTGGCTGTGGTAATTTTACTATCCAGCGTTTACCTGTGCTGGGAACAAATTTGACCTGGTTAGGGTTTAGGGTGTAACCAGGAGCAAGTTCTATGACTACGCGAGTTGTTTGTTTGTCAAACTGGCCAATCCGAATGGCGCGAATTTTTCCGCCAATCTGTTGAGTTAACTGCGGACGACCCAATTCAGTCCCCGGTAAGTCAATTACTAACCGAGTAGGGTTAAAAATCAGTTGGGCTTGGGGTTGGACAGCACTGGATGTATTAATTTCTAACTGGTTTTGATTAGTATCAAAACGCCAAGATTCTAATTTTGCTCCTAGAGCCGGGGAAGATAGCATGAAGATTGTGCCAAAAGTGCTAGGCATTAACCAATGTAGTTTCACAATCCTGTCTCCTGATTTGCAACATCTGAACATATTGGCTAATCTTCATACCATCACCACCTCAATTGTGACTTTAATCAAGAAAAAGATGGTTGTGTTGGTGGTAGTAAGACAAGGCTAATGGCGTAAAATCGTAGCATAAAAATTTAGTGTTTCTATTGTTTTGTGAAAATTTATTTTTCAGGTATGGCAGATAGTGAGTATTAAAAATTACTATTTATCTGGATCTTAAATACTGGATAATGCCTTGAGCGATCGCATCGGCCATTTGATTTTGATAAGCTGTACTCCTGAGTCTGGCTGCATCTTCTCTACCAGTCAAGAAACCCGTTTCTACTAAAATTGAAGGCATAGAAGTTTGACGGAGGACATAAAATCTAGCTTTCCGGACTTTTCTATCTCTGACATTCAGACTTTGCAGAACTCTATTGTGGACAATCTGAGCTAGTCTTAGACCACTTTGGTAATAATATGTCTCTAACCCGCTCACTTCTGGACGACTCGCACCTGCTGAATTAGCATGAATACTGACAAATACATCAGCATTAGCTCGTTTTGCCATTGCTACTCGTCCTGGTAAGGTCACAAAGTAATCAGAATCCCTAGTCATAATTACTTGGATACCATTTCTTTCCAAAACTTCAGCAATTCTTTGGCTAATTGGTAAAATAACATCCTTTTCACGTAGTCCACCAATACCAATTGCACCCGGATCTTTACCACCATGTCCAGGGTCAATCATCACTACCAATTTCCCTCTAGGAGATGAAGGTCTGGGAGTTATTTGTGGCTGTCTTTGATTAGCATCAGGCAATGTTTGTCTTGGTGGTAATAAGGGAGGTAAACTAACTGGTGGTCTAACTTGACTCTGACGAGATCGTTGCAATTGTAGAGACAAAAGTTTATCTCCCACTTGGTTAAGTGCGCCTAGTGTCACACCTGATGCCGGTTGAACCAAAATTACTACAGTATTGGGCTGTTGGGGTTGCAAACGGAGTCTGAGAATGGGACTACTGCTATCAAAACTTGGTCCTTTGACCTGATTAGCCAACTTAGCATTAGGAATAGTGATGCGAAATAAACCAGAACTTCTATCCCAACCACTGGTAGCAGACACCGCTTGGTCGGCTCTAATTAATAATTGTGTGTCATTACTAACGAGTTCTACAGACTGAATTGTGGCTGGAGAATTGTTATTCACTCTCGTTGTAGGAACATTATCATTTTCTGGTGAACTAGCAACCCGCCTAGATGGAAGTAAAACTAAACCGCTACTACTTGAGGTAACTCGCCAGTCAGGACTATTTTTATCTACTCTCAAAGTCATCCGGACAGATGCCGGTGTTGTTCCTAATTGCGTAAATTCAATCCGATCTACACCATGTCTATTAACTGCTAAATTTCTTTGATTTAAAGTTGACGATAAAGTTGTATCTAGAATGTCGAGAAAGATAGTAGTCTGATCACGACTTCTAATTATTCTTGTTTGCGGTTTAGTACCATTAGTACGCAGAAAAAAGCCATCCCCGGTAGTTTGTAAACTTTCCAGTTGATTTCCGCCCCTTCTACTATTAGCGATTGGCGCAATTGGTGTTTCCAGTTGATTTGCGCCCCTATTACTATTAGCGGTTGGCGCAATTGGTGTAAATTCAGGTTTGGGTTGGGAATCTATGGCAACTAGATTGTAATTATTATTATTATTTGGGGAAGATAAGGTTGGCTCTGTTTCTAGTTTTGGTAATTGTACAGTCCAGCGATTGGGACTCTTACCAACAAATTTCACTTGTTTAGGATCTAGGCTATAACCAGGACTCAGTTCTAAAACAATTCGGGTTGTTTTTTCATCAACCTGGCCAATGCGAATTTCCCGAATTCCTCTTCCTATATTTTGATTTGACTGGGAACGTCCCAATTGCACACCCGGTAAGTCAATTACTAGCCGAGTAGGGTTAAAAACAAGTTGTGCTTCTGGTTGGACACTAGCATTAGTATTAATTTCTAGGAGGTTTTGATTACGATCAAATCGCCAAGATTCCAATTTTGCAGCTAAAGTTGGCGAAGATAGCATGAGTACAGTACCAAATGTACTGGGTAATAACCAGTGTAATTTCATAGTTTTTTCTCCTGATTGACGTTTATAGAAATAGTGAATATCAAATTAGTTAATATCTCAAAATTTTAGTAAATTGTCATCCTATCACCGCTTTTTCTCATTCCTGCTCTTCCTCTTTAGCTAAATTAATCGTTAAATTCATAAAAAAGACCCACCACTGTCAAATACTGACAGAAATTGGCGGGTTATACTCCCTCACAACAACGGATAAAAACTGCATTGAGCAAAAATCAGAATACAAAGCATTATCAAAGCTAGTAAGAATGAAAAATTGATCGAGCTAACGGAAAAGTTAGTGAATTTACTCAGTAATATTGCTATATTAATTCTTTTCTGGAACATTCCTCGGAAGCAATTATACTCATTATGAAGGTTAGAGAATGTTAATATCCACAACGGACGGAGATTGGATTAAAGAAGTTTCCTCCAATCTCCTGAGAGGATGTTTGAAAAGCTAGAAGATAGGTATAATTTGTCATGATGACATCTTAGACTTTTCCCACATCCTCTGATCTAGCAATGTAAAAACTCCAGCAGATAAAGTTATAGCAATAAAAGGCTTCTCGGACTGTCACCCTTCGGGTTCACCAGTCGCTCATGGGGGAAACCCCCAAGACCGCGCTGGTTCACCTGTCACCTGTTCCCTGTCACCTGCTTATATTACTAATCATTGTCTGTGGTTGTGAGAGGCTGTGGTGGTTCTAATGCTAATGATTTTCCAGAATCGCTGTCTAAATTTTCTGGGGTGTTTGATTCTGGAAAGACGATTCTTAAGAGGGGCGGAGCAATAAATGTGGTAAGAATGACCATCATAATAATTGCTGCTCCTAGTGGTTTGGAGATAACTCCACTAGCTGCACCTACACCAGCAAATACTAAACCTACTTCACCTCTAGGAATCATCCCCACACCAATAGCCAAACGGTTAATTCCTGGTTGACCAAATACTGTTAAACCTGTAATTACTTTACCGATGATAGCGACTGTAATCAGGAAAGTTGCCATGATTAAACCTTCCCGATTCGCGGGAATTGATGGGTTTAAGACTCCCAAATCAGTTTTTGCACCGACGGTGACGAAGAAAACAGGAACTAGGATATCAGCAATGGGAAGAACTTGCCTTTGTAGCTCTTTGCGTTTATCAGTTTCTTCGAGAACTAAACCTGCGGCAAAAGCCCCCAGAATTGCTTCTAAATGGATGACTGAGGCTAGGTAAGCCATCATAAAGGCAAAAACAAAGGCGGGTACAACTAATTCCCCTCTGGTTTTAAGTTGATCTGCGATCGCTACAAATGATTTATTAAATACATTACCTAGCACTATCGCCCCAATCAGAAAAGCACTGGCACTAATGATCAGATAAATGACGTTAACTACATCTACTGCACCATCTCTGGCTAAACTAGCAACTACCGCCAGGACGATAATTCCCAATACGTCATCAATAACGGCTGCACCCAGAATAATTTGCCCTTCTTTGGAGTTCAATCGCCCTAATTCGGACAGCACTTTTGAGGTAATCCCAATACTGGTTGCAGTCAAAGCAGCACCAGCAAAAATCGCCGGCACAGCACTGATACCAAATAGTGTCATCAATCCTACAGTCCCTGCCGCAAAGGGTACTACTACCCCTACTACTGCGACAACAAAGGCCTGAATACCAACTTCCATCAGGTCTTTTAAGTTGGATTCTAAGCCAATTTCAAACAGCAGGATGATTACACCCAATTCTGATAAAACAGACATCACTTCTGATTGGGCTGCAAACACCTCTGGTGTGGCTTCTGGGGTTAACCCGGCGGTGATTTGCAGGAAGGACATGATTAAAGAGTTAGAACTGTCTGTACCACCTTCTGGGAATACCAGCAAATGTAGTACCGAAATACCAACTACTACACCACCGACAAGTTCACCTAAAACCGCTGGTAAACCGACTTTGGTTGATAATTCTCCCCCAATTTTGCTGGCAAAGTAAATTATTACTAAACTCAGTAGCACAGCGGCCAATACCATGGAACTGTCTGCGCTTTCTGTGGCAGTTGCCAACAAGGGAACAGTAAAGTTGATTGCACTGATAAACTGCATTGGTTATATTAAGTATCCTTTTCTTTATTTTTACTCTTTTTTGGCAATAATTAAGCCAGATAGATATATACAGTGCTAATGACAGACATAAGTTATAGCATCATTTTTACCTGATTTACATTAAATGTGCTGTATGTTCTCATCTGGTGAATATGGTCCAATAATTTTAATTCCCTGTTTTTCTTTTTCTCCTACTTCTAAGTTGAAGATAAGCAGTTTTTCTAAAATATCATCTTCTGAGTTGAATTGATAAGCTGTCATTACCAGCGTATCTAATTGTTGATGTAGTTTATAAAGTTGGCTGCTGGGTTCGTTGAATAATTTATTATATAATGTGGTGATTCCCCATTGTTTTGTTTCCATTTGTTGCGTGCGATATTGATGCAGTTCTTCGGCTTTGGTGCGGATTTGTTCGACTATCTTAATATCTGCTGTTTGCGGAAATGGAAATGTTTCAAAACAAGTTGTATTAGTATAGCGCGTATCACCTTTTAATGTTGAACTTTGCGCGTTTACCCAAACACGATGTACCTTAGATGTGAGAATTCCTAATATATAAAAATCATCTGATGCTATAACAATATTTAAATCACCTGGTAGCCAATTTAAAGGTGCTGGAATAAATATAGCCCATTTAGAAACTCTAGGGACTGTAAAGTAGTAATCTAATTGAGATAGGGATTTTCTCATTTCTATTCTTTTCCCTTCATATTTCCACCAATTAAGCTGCAATTTTTCATTACGATTATTTTGACGTTCTAAGGGTATAGTTTGCTTAACTTGTGCAAAAGGTAATTGATAATCACTAGCTTCTTCAATACTCATATTATTAAAATCAATAATCCATCTTTCTGGTTTACCATGAGGATTTTTAGCTAAATTTGCACCCATTGAAAATAATTTTAGAACTTCTTTATTTTGGGAATCATTGTTAATCCATTCTTCTACTTTTTCTTCGCTAACCAGAAATCCTTTTCCATTAGGAATTACACCCTGAAAACATTTATTCATATTTGCTTTTAATCGCACAGCTTGAGAAACATCAACACTAGATTTCAGAGAAGAATTGATTTGTGAAACTACAAGATCATCTAAATAATACTTTGTTGGTTTATCCTTACACCAATTGACAATACTAACATGAACTTTTGCAGCACCAGACCAAGCTTGCGTAGAAACCGCTTCATGAATATAACCGCCATTTTGAGTAATATAATCTAAAGCCGCAATTCTACTTTTACCTTGACTTATAGAATTAGTCGCAACTAAACCGACTCTACCTTTTTCATCAATTTTATCATGAGCTAACCGAAACCAATAAGCACAAAAATCCACATCTTTAACTTTAGGAAAACGTTTAAAAATTCTATCTACATATTCATCATTTAAATCCATTCTCATGTTCTTTCCACCTAAAAATGGTGGATTTCCAATAATAGCATCTGCTTTTACCCATTCACTAAATAAAGCATCTTCACAAACAATATTATTATTCAAAGTATCCAAAGGTAAAGCCGGTTCAGTTAAACTTAAATTATCAATTGCAATCTTCCGCGCAATCATCAAAGTCACCCGCGCTAACTCCACCGCAAAGGGATTTGTATCCATTCCATAAAATTGCCAAGGAGTCACCAAACCCATTTGCATTTGTTTATCTGGAGACTTACTCAAAGATTGAATTTTTTTTAAAAGCAATATTTCAATTCTTTTCAATTCCTGATATGCAATATAAAGAAAATTACCAGAACCACAAGCAGGATCTAAAACTCGATAACCTTGTAATTCTATTTGCAGTTTTGAAAGTTCCTTAATTGTCTTTGCTTCCTCAATTCTCTCTTCCCAATAACGGCTAATTGTCGGACGGACAATTTTCATAATATCCACTTCTGAAGTATAATGAATTCCCCTCGCGTGACGTTCTTTTTTATATATACTTCCTTCAAATAAATTCCCAAAAATAGCCGGACGGACTTTACTCCAATTCTCTCGCGCAGAAACATCTAAAAAATTTAATTCTTCTCTAGTTAATTCAATTGCATGAATTTGGGAAAACAAACCCCCGTTAAAATAATCTACACCTTGATAACGTCCCGCAGGTGTTTTTCCTGGTTGATTCATTTCCCGAAATAAACCACCCAAAACATCATAGGAACTTAACCCACTCATACAATCTTGCACACAAGAAATAAACATATCACGGGGTAACAGTTGTCTATCTTCCGCAAACATCGCTAACACACATTGCAAAATAAACCGCTGTGCTGTTAACTTTTCAATTCCCCTCTTTTCTAACTCTAATAATAGTTCTCCCATGCGATGAGCAGCACGTTTTGTCACTTCTACTTGATTATTTTGGAATACAGGAGTTTTTTGCCCTAATTCCATAAATGCCAATGCTCCCGACCGTTCTGGCAGTTGTTCCAGAGATATTTTATCTACGGGTGTATCTAATTGAATATCAAAATCAAAGATCCAAAACTCATCAAAATTACATAAAATCACATATTTGGGACGATTGGGGACTAATCTTGTCCAATAATCAAAAGCTTGGGAATAATGTTTATTTAAGTCTTCTCCCCGTTTTTTCATCTCTATTAAAACGCGGGGTTTCCACACTAAATCAGCAAAGCCAGTTTTTCCAGTTTTACTACTTTTCTTAATTGCTTCTTCGTAAGTCGCACCAGCTTCTAATGCACCTTCATGGCCAAATGCTCGAAAAAATCTGTCGAGAAATGTTTGTGCTTCTTTGCGTTCTTGTCCGGTAATATGTTGGTTACAAAAATTGACGAATTTAGATAAACTTTCAGGTGTTGATGATGTCATTGTTTTTTCTCCCAGAGTCGCAAAGGAAAAATGCAAAGTTAATATATCAGAACTTACGAAAAAGCTCTCTCAAACACTCTTCCCTATCCCTAACGGGACGCTGCGCGAACGTGTCCTTCGTCCCTTCGTGGTTCATTTTCCCCTTACTTATACGTAAGTCTTAATATATCTAAAAATACCACTCAATTTTTAAAACGATTCGGATTTAAAAGAAGATTTAGGGGTTGACATTCGATTTTAAATCTGTTATCATGAAGTTGATAAGGAAGAACTATCATAAAATAATTAGCAAAATTCAATAGATTGGGTTGAGAACAGGAAACCCAAAAAAGAATTTTCCGTTGCCAAAAATGTAACCAAGTCTTATTTTAGTGAGACTGGGATTTAACTATAAATATACAAATTGCATCAAGTAATTACACTTTCGGTGTGAAAATGTTTTGGTGACTGTTGGTAATTAATAGTTAATCAATAATTTATCGGTTAGTAGAGGAGTGTTAAAAAATGTCTATCACTGTTTTATCTAATTCTAGGTTTCCAGGCAGGAAAATTGGGAAAATATTATCTTTGAGTATATTTATGTGCGCGATTTTTATACTACCTGCATCGGCGCAAGAAAAGGAAAAATTATGGCGGACTTTAACTGTCAGTGGACGGGGTGTAGAAACAATTTCTACCACATTATCCCAAGTTAGTTTGGGTGTAGAAATTCAAGGAAAAACGGCTCAAGATGTCCAAAAAGAAGCCGCTCGTAAGTCATCCGCTGTGGTAGCTTTACTCAAAAAACGCAATGTCCAGAAATTAACTACTACTGGTGTACGTCTTAATCCAGTCTATAGCTACAGTAATAATATACAGCGAATTACTGGTTATTCAGCTAGTAATACAGTCAGTTTCCGTATTCCTACAGATGAAGCAGGGACTTTATTAGATGATGCAGTAAAAGCTGGGGCGACACAAATTAACGGTGTGAGTTTTATTGCTAGTGATGAAGCGATCGCTAATGCCCAAAAACAAGCCTTGAAAAAAGCTACCCAAGATGCCCAGCAACAAGCAGAAGCTGTCCTGAGCAGCCTGGGATTACAACAAAAAGAAATCGTCAGTATTCAAGTCAATGGTGCAAGTCCACCTCCACCACCCATGCTTTACCGGGCTGAGGTTGCTAAATTAACTAGTGCAGATGCTTCTACTCCCATCGTTGCTGGCGAACAAGAAGTACAAGCATCTGTCACATTGCAAATTAGTTATTAGTCAGTTGTCCTTTGTCCTTTGTCAGTTGTCCTTTGTTTCAATACCACTGACTACTGACCACTGACCACTGACCACTGACCACTGACCACTGACCACTGACCACTGACCACTGACCACTGACCACTGACCACTGACTAATTAGAAATTATCTGGAGACATATCAGACATCCCACCTTCACCATCACGTTTTGAGCCTAGTAATTCTAGTTGTTCTACGTTAATCACTGGACTAGAACGGTTAACTCCGGTTTGGCGATCGCTCCATGAATCAAATTTTAAAGAACCTTTCACCCCAATGAGGCTACCTTTACGGACATAGTTGCCGGCAACTTCCGCAGTTTTTCCCCAAAGTTCTAAATTAAACCAGTCTGGCTTATCGTTATTACGCGATCGCCTATTAACTGCTAGGGTGAGTCTACACTTAATTGTCCCTGACTCAAAATACTTCATATCTGGATCGCCGCCGACACGACCAACAAGGGTGACAACATTAATACTCATGGTTTTTTTGTTTTAGTACGTTTGTATTGCATTGTGCTGAATTCTATAATAACTAATTGTGAAAATATTGAGAATATGTTAGAATCCTAACAATTAACCCAATCAAAAAATTCCCAAAATACTTGGCATTTTAAAAAAAATTATACGGTTATACTGAGTGATATTCAGAAGATAGAACATAAGAGTCTTGGAACTAAAATCAAGATTGACAAAAGCTAGATAAAAAAATAGTCTAGTTTACTGGAGTCAGGCCAACCAAAATCATGAAATTCGTCATTAATAACTCTTATCTTTATAGTCACAAGTAGTGCAAATAGGGGGCATGGAGACGCGTGGGTTTTTTCAGAAATTTTCGTCCATCATGGGATATGGGTATCGACCTCGGTACAGCCAACACCCTAGTTTATGTATCTGGTAAAGGAATTGTTCTTCAAGAACCTTCAGTCGTTGCCATTGATCAAAATGAGAAAGTGGCGCTGGCAGTAGGAGAAGAAGCTAAAAAAATGCTTGGTCGTACACCAGGTAATGTGATTGCCCTGCGTCCCTTACGGGATGGTGTGATCGCTGACTTTGATACTGCCGAATTAATGCTAAAAAGCTTTATCCAGCGGGTAAATGAAGGTAGATCCCTCATGTTGCCCCGCATTGTCATTGGCATTCCCAGCGGTGTCACCGGCGTAGAAAGACGGGCTGTAATGGATGCAGCGACTCAAGCCGGAGCAAGAGAAGTATATTTGATTGATGAGCCAGTAGCAGCAGCAATTGGTGCTGGTTTGCCCGTTGCTGAACCCACAGGCAACATGATTATTGATATTGGTGGTGGGACAACAGAAGTAGCGGTACTCAGTCTTCAAGGTACAGTTATTAGCGAATCAGTACGCATTGCCGGAGATGAATTAACTGAGGCAATTACTCAGTACATGAAGAAAGTTCATAATCTGATCATTGGGGAACGGACTGCTGAAGATATTAAGATTAAAATTGGTTCTGCCTATCCAACCCCAGATGATAATGATAGTATTATGGAAGTCCGGGGCTTACACTTGCTTTCTGGCTTGCCTAGAACTGTCACCATCAAAGGACCGGAAATTCGGGAAAGCATGGTAGAGCCTCTAGCCGTAATTATAGAAGCAGTTAGGCGGACACTAGAACGCACACCTCCAGAACTGGCAGCCGACATTATTGATCGTGGCATCATGTTAGCTGGCGGCGGTGCATTACTGAAAGGTCTAGATACCTTGATTAGTCACGAAACAGGTATTGTTACTCACATTGCCGCTGATCCTTTATGTTGTGTTGTTTTAGGAACAGGTCGTGTATTAGAAAACTTCAAGCAGTTGGAGCGAGTATTTAGCGGACGTTCTCGTAATATGTAACAACAGATAGTCAGCTAGAAATAATGTCATGGATTCTATAGTCAATACCTTCACTAAATTAAAAAAGCCTTGATTCGTAAGTTAGTTTAAGACACATAACCCCACACATTTATTGGGTTTTGCGCCGCTCAACCTACAAAAAATGGCGAAGGTAATAAATATAGAATCCATTCTTGTCAAGAAAGAAAACAGGAGTTCACAATTTGGCGATCGCCACCGCGGCAGTTAGGAATAAGCCATACTTCCTCAATTCCTGAATAATTTATAAAAATATGTAAAGGTATATATGTTTACTGTGAGACGCTGGTGGGAATATAAGGGACTACAGGTAGGGATATTGGCTTTAGTGATAGGTAGCGCCTGGACACTTAGAGAAACAAAAGGTGCTTTATTGCACGAAATTTATCAAGGAATAACCAGCCCCTTACAAAGGCTACAGCCAGGAGTCACGCCTGAACAAAGTATTAGCGATGCGAGATTTTTAGAGTTACAGACTCGCATAGTTGATCTGGAAAGCCAAAATCAAAACTTAAAAAATTTATTAGGTTATGTAGAGAAAGAAGCTCTGCCAGAAAAACCCGTGATAGCGCGAGTGGTAGGCCGTAGTGCTGATCACTGGTGGCAACAAGTGATTTTGAATCGGGGGACTGCATCTGGTATTCAAGAAGGTTCTATTGTGAAAGCTGATGGTGGATTAGTCGGTTTAGTAGAAACTGTCACGACTAATACTAGCAGTGTATTATTAGTCAGTGATCTAAAAAGTCAAGTCGGAGTGAATATCAGTCGCACATCAGCTAAAGGCGTTTTGCAGGGTGATTCTTCCGCTGAAGGAGTATTAGAATTTTATGAAAAAGTACCTAACGTTAAGGTAGGAGATTTAGTTTCTACATCTACTTATAGTCAGAAGTTTCCTCCTGGTTTAGCCATAGGCAAAATTAAGTCTCTCGATTTAAAGAAACTTCCCGCATCAGTAGCAAGGGTAGAGTTATTTCCGCCAATTCGACATTTGGATTGGGTAAGTGTTTATCCAAAACCAGAGCCTCAAGAGTTACCAAGGCAAAATGGGGCTAAATAATGTAGGTTTTTAGCAATTAGAAAAACGATGAAGATACCTGGATTTTTTGGTAGCAGGGACTCAAAAGCAGCATCACCAGTCCGAAAATCTCATTCCTTGATTCCGCCATTAGCACTTTGGCATCCTTGGTGGCATCAAATTCTCGATTGGATAGTCATATTGGGAACAGTGTTATTATGCTTACTAATGTTGCCAACTCGTCTGCCCGGAATGGAATTATTAGGCATAGGACCTAACTGGCTACTAATTTGGGTTGTGGCTTGGAGTGTAAATCGCTCAGTATTATCTGGTATGCTATCCGGGATAATTTTGGGGCTATTACAAGACGCAATAACATCACCTGATCCAACTCATACTTTGAGCTTAGGATTAGTTGGGCTGTTAACGGCGCTGATCCAAAAGCAGCGTTTTATTCAAGAAGACTTTATTTCTATTGCTTTAATTGTCTTTGGGATGGCGGTATTAGCAGATACTATTTTTGCCGTACAGTTATCTTTGATAGGAAATCGTCATGTAGACAGTATTTGGACATATTACCAGCGTGCTACCTTAGCTTCGGCAATTCTTAGTAGTTTGTGGGCCCCTGTGGTTTATTATCCTCTTAGTCGCTGGTGGCAGCAGATAAAATTAATTCGTAATTCATAAGTGACATGGATAATTGCCCAGGAGTCTCTCCCACATCTGCATCTTTACCTCAAGATCATCAGTTTGTAGTCAAAGAAACAGTTAGTAATGATTTTGACTCCCGCATGATGTTACGGTGTGTGGAACTAGCTCGCATTGCTTTGGGACGCACTTCTCCAAATCCGTTAGTAGGGGCGGTGATTGTCCAAGATGGGGAGATTGTGGGTGAAGGGTTTCATCCCCGTGCTGGTGAACCTCACGCCGAAGTTTTTGCCCTCCAAGCCGCGGGAGAAAGGGCGCAGGGCGCAACTATTTATGTGAGTCTTGAACCTTGTAATCACTATGGACGTACTCCTCCTTGTTCAGAAGGATTGATTAATGCTGGTGTGTCTAAGGTGGTAGTGGGGATGGTTGATCCTAATCCCTTAGTGGCTGGTGGCGGTATTGCCAGGTTACGTGCAGCCGGGATAGAAGTTGTTGTTGGGGTTGAGGAAGCAGCCTGTCGGCGGTTAAATGAAGGTTTTGTACATCGTATTCTCTATAAAAGACCTTTAGGCATTTTGAAATATGCTATGACCTTAGATGGCAAAATTGCTACTACTTCTGGTCATAGTGCTTGGGTGACAAATCAAGATGCTCGCACTGAGGTTCATCAATTACGAGCCGCTTGTGATGCTGTCATTGTCGGTGGTAATACAGTCAGACTAGATAATCCTTACTTAACTAGTCATCAAGTAGAGGCTCATAATCCTCTGCGTGTGGTAATGAGTCGTACTCTAAATTTACCGAAAGAAGCTCGTCTTTGGAATACTCATGAAGCTCCAACTTTAGTTTTGACGGAAGTTGGCAGTTCACAATCTTTTCAAAAAATGCTGCGTCAGAAAGGGGTGGAAGTGGTGGAATTTATATCACTGACACCAGAACAAGTGATGAGTCATTTATATGAGCGGGGTTTTTGTAGCGTGCTATGGGAATGCGGTGGTATTTTAGCTGCTAGTGCGATCGCTCAAGGTGCAGTCCAAAAAATTATGGCATTTATCGCCCCCAAAATTATTGGCGGTGATCATGCTCCTACACCTGTGGGGAACTTAGGCTTTACTAGTATGACTGAAGCGTTACCTTTGGAACGAGTAAGTTGGCGTGTTGTCGGTTCTGATTGCTTAGTGGAAGGTTATTTACCACTAAAAATTCAATAAATAGTCAAGATACTCAACTATGAGTGTTGGCGTTCATCAGCTAAATCACGAATCAGACTGAGCCGGGATTGAATGTAGTCACAGAGAAAATCAATTTCACTGGGATCTAAAAAGGCTTGATTAGTGATTTGTTTTACCAACCACTGTACCAGACTGGCATCATCAAGCTGCAAGAGAGTTACTGTATGGGTGGCCTCAACTATAGACCAAAGCTGACGCATGATTGTGGGAGTCATTAGACCTCTATTTAATCATTAGTTTAGTTTTTCTCAGATTACACAATTCTGATATTAATTGACTGCTTAAATCTATAACTAGATATAAGTATTATTAAAAATTTAATAAGTACACAAATATCTTAATTAAAATAAATATTGTCAATTTATATAAATTCACAAAAATTTACTTAATGGAGATAAAGCTTATGGCAAACAATCAGAAAATTTAGTAATCGGTAATGGGTAAAATTCTTACCTGTTAACTTTTCCTTGCCGTATGTTACAGCAGGAGTTATAGGGGCGTATCCCTGATGGGAGATGGAAGCATCAGCATTCGGAAAATAGCCTTGAACCAAAATGGATAACTGATTGCCCGAATGCTTTGCCCGTACAGGAGTCAGGAGTAAAACAGACTTTGTGTATAGGTTTCAATTTAGATTCTGTACCTCATTAATTTGCAATCTGCTGTATATAATTTTATAAGTTTAGGCAAATATCTCCGGAATTTATTAATATAATTTGACAAAATAGATTTACCATTTAAAACTAAACCGATGCTAGTTATAGAGTACAAAGTCAAGGAAAAAAAACATCAATATAATGCAAAACAATGCAAACTGTTAGCCTCAAAAAGATTCTTCGCAAAAAAGAGTTATCGTCACTGATTCATGACTTAATACAACAGTTCAACATAGCGATTGACGTTGAATTGGTAGACGGGACAAAAATAATCAGCATTGGAGAGCAAACCTCAACAAATAGATATCCAATTGAGGTTTCAGGAGAAATAATCGGTTGGGTTGTTGGGGAAGAACAGGTAACTCTACTAGCGACTTTGCTCTCATTTTTAGCCAAACAGGAAGGTGAGAAAAAAGAACTCGCTAAAGAATTGCTGGAAAGATATCAGGAAATAGATTTGTTTGAGGATATTTCCACTCAACTCACAACGAGTTTGGATACGCAACAGATTGCCCAACTCGTACTTCAGGAAATGAGTCAATTGATTGAATCATCTGGGGGAATGATCCTGCTTATGAGTCCAGATGCAACTACATTTGAAATCATTGCTAAATTTGGAGTATTTTTTGATCACAGTCAGCCAAAACCGGGACAGGGAATTATTGGCAAAGTAGTCCAATCCGGTCGGGCAGAACTGATTAATGATGTGCAAGTCGATCCGCGATTAGAGGAACAGAAAAACGTGGGAGCTTTGATTTGTGTACCATTGAGAGCTAAAGAGCGGGTACTCGGAGCGATCGCTATAGGGACAACAAAAACCGACGCATACAAAGCAGAACACCTCAAATTAGTGAGTATCTTTGCTTCCCAAACAGCGATCGCTATTGAAAAAGCTTTACTCTATGAACAAAGCACCCATGCAGCTACCCAAGCCCAAACACAAGC
>NZ_VILD01000007.1:0-20086 GCF_009712085.1 Anabaena sp. UHCC 0253 | reverse complement strand
TCTTCATGAATTGCAACTAGCACAAACCCAGCTAATCCAAAGTGAGAAAATGTCAAGTCTAGGACAACTTGTAGCCGGAGTTGCCCATGAAATCAATAATCCCCTTAACTTCATTTGTGGCAATTTAAGGTATGTTGGCGAGTACGCTTTAGACTTGTTACATCTGCTGCAAGACTATCAGAAATTTTTACCTATTGCTCCTTTAGATTTGCAATCAGATTTAGAGAATATAGATTTGGAATTTATTATCCAGGATCTGCCAAAACTATTGGATTCCATGAAGTTAGGTACTGATCGAATTGTGGAAATTGTCCAATCCCTCAAAAACTTTTCCCGTCATGACGAAGCCCAGATAAAAACCGTCAACATTCATGATGGTATTGACGGAACACTGATGATTCTTCATCATCGCCTCAAAGCGGCTGGTCATCGTCCAGAAATTAAAATCATTAAAGATTATGGCAAACTTCCCCAGATTGAATGCTACCCCGGACAGTTAAACCAGGTATTTATGAACATCTTGTCTAATGCCATTGATGCGTTAGAGGAAAAAATAGAAAATAGGGAAATATCTACTCCTACGCCTCAAATCATCATTCGCACTCAAGTCCTTGACAATCAGTGGGTGGTAATTTGTATTACCGACAATGGACTAGGAATGAAAGAGGAAGTCATGAGGCAGATGTATGATCCCTTCTTCACTACAAAAGAGGTAGGTAAAGGAACAGGTTTAGGTATGGCAATCAGTCATCAAATTGTTGTAGATAGACACAGAGGGATTCTAAAATGTCGTTCTCAACCGGGTAAAGGGACAGAATTCTGGATTCAGATTCCGGTAAATTGTGTAATGGTAGACTCTGCTGAAGAGGAAAATTACAATTCTGTGCCACCAACTTCCACAACTGAATTATCCCCTATTACCGATGAAAATGGCTTCATGACCTCAACAGTTCCCATCATGCTCAAACCTACGGATCTGCTAATTCGCCATACTCAACTGATCCAGCAACTTTCACAGCAAAGTCCCAACCTTGATGCTGCATCACCAGAGCAAATTTACCAGATGTTCCAACAGTATCCAATTTCCATCAAGCTCTATGCCACCTTGTTGTCCTGCTTCTATTCTCCTACTCAAATTGATTAGGTGATAGAGAGCAGAGGGAAACTTTTTAACAACTAACTAATACCGCAGGGCGGAATTAAAAATTAAAAAAGCAGATGATACAAGCTTCTTGAGAATTCCTAATGGTTGGTTTATTTACGTCGTTGTGTACGTACTAAGAACAGAGAAAAATTTTACAAATTACAAATTATAAAATTATGTTTACTGAACTTGATGAATATAATCGTCAGCTATTTGAACAATGTCCGGTTGGTTTGGTACTGTGCCGAACAGATGGAACGCTGATTGATATTAATCCTGCTTATGCTGCTATTTTGGGGCGTACTGTTCCCGAAACACTGAATCTCAACCGCTGGCAGATTACTCCTAAAAACGATGCCGCCACCGAGCGAGGGATGTTAGAGAAATTAGAAAAAACTGGTCGCTATGGACCCTATGAGCAAGAGTATCTTCATCAAGACGGGCATCTAGTTCCAGTCAGGATTTCTGGACGGATGATTGAGAAAGATGGCGATCGCCTACTCTGGTGTAGTGTAGAAAATCTCAGCAACCTCCAACGCGCCCAACAAGAACGCCAATATGCCGAACAAATCCTCAAACAGAGCGAAGCAAGATATCGCTCTTTAGTAACAGCTACCACTCAAATTGTTTGGGTAGCTTCACCCACAGGTATTTGTATTGAAGTAGCAAGCTGGATAGCTTATACAGGACAAACTGTAGAGGAAGCATCCAACGGGGGATGGATTGATGCCGTACATCCTGATGATTGCGCTCATACAGCCGAAATTTGGGGTGCAGCCGTTGCTAATCGCAGTATCTATGAAGTTGAATATCGCATTCGTGGCAAAGATGGTTCTTATCGCCACTTTTTTGTTTGTGGTGCGCCCGTCATAGCGGAAGACGGCAGTATTCGGGAATGGATTGGAACTTGCACCGATATTCACGAACGCAAACAAGTAGAAGCCGAAAATCAACGTCTCTTGGATATGTTAAATCATTCCAGCGATGCCGTGATTGTACGCGACTTTGCCGACAACATCACCCACTGGAGTCAGGGCGCAGAACGGCTTTACGGCTGGATCTGTCAGGACGTAAAAAATCAAACCACCAGTCACAAACTTCTACAAACAATCTTTCCTAAACCTCTAGAAGAAATCCAGGCAGAATGCTGGCAACAAGGTATCTGGGAAGGGGAACTACAACATATCACCAGTGATGGCAAAGGCATCATTGTCCAGAGCCGTTGGACAGTGCAAAGAGATTCATCTGGACAACCATGCGCCACCTTGGAAATCAATACTGATATTACTGCTCGCAAACAAGCAGAAATCGCTTTGCGGCAACTCAATCAAGAACTGGAAGCCAGAGTGATAGAGCGGACAGCAGCCCTGCAAAATACCCTCGCAGAAGCACAGGGTTTAAATGCCATTTTGGATAACTTAGCGGATGGTTTATTGGTGATAGATACCACCGGACTGATCACTCATTTCAATCCTGCCTTTTTAGCCATGTATGGATTGACAGCCCCCACCATGAATGGACACTACCAGGAACTACCAATATCCGGTTTAACAGAGCTATTTGAACGCACTCAAACCCATGCAGGAGATGTATTTGCAGCCGAAGTCACACTAGCCAAAGAACGCATTGGTCAGGCAGTAGCCACCGCCGTTTTCAAAAGAACAACAGCGAATGAACCCACAGTTTGCTTTGGTTCTGCACTGCTAATTCGGGATGTAACGGCGGAAAAAGAAATAGACAAGATGAAAACTGATTTCATTTCCACTGTTTCCCACGAGTTGCGGACACCTCTTACCTCGGTTCTCGGTTTTGCTTCCATTATTAAAGAAAAGCTAGAAACCAACGTATTCCCACTACTTTCTACCGAAGACCGCAAGCTTCAGAAAACGATTAAACGGGTGGGTGACAATCTCAATATTATTGTCTCGGAGGCAGAACGACTGACATCTTTGATTAACGATGTCTTAGATATCGCCAAGATGGAAGCAGGTAAAGTGGAATGGCAGATGCAGCCCCTCGATGTCAGTGAATTACTAGATGGGGCCACCAATTCCACCGCTGGATTATTTGAAACTAATGGTTTGCAGTTGATGAGCGAGATTGAACCCGGACTACCTCAGATAGTAGGCGATCGCCATCGGCTACTACAAGTCCTCATCAACCTGATTTCCAATGCTGTTAAATTCACTACATCTGGTTCTGTCACCTGCCGTGTCAAACAAGCAAACGACGGGGTTTGTATCAGTGTCATTGATACAGGTGTTGGCATTGCCCCTGAAGATCAGCCGAAAGTGTTTGAGAAATTCCGCCAAGTTGGCGACACTCTCACCGACAAACCCAAAGGAACAGGGTTAGGATTACCTATCTGTAAACAAATCATCGATCATCATGGCGGAAGAATCTGGGTGGAGAGTCAACCAGGGAACGGTAGCATCTTCTCGTTTATTGTTCCCACTTCTATCAGCAATACCCACCCCAGCAGTCCCAGTCTAAATCTAGATGCCCTCGTCAAACAACTCAAAGAACACGTTATCACCACGAAAACGGTGCGGAATGAAAACTGCAAAACTATTCTGGTGGTTGATGATGATATCAATATTCGAGAACTGCTGCGTCAACAACTGGAAAACGAAGGTTACAATGTCCAGGAAGCAAAAAATGGCGTAGATGCAATTCATCAAATTAAAATATCCCGTCCTGATCTAATTCTCCTAGACGTGATGATGCCTCAAATCAACGGTTTTGATGTGGCCGCTGTTCTTAAAAATGATCCCCAAACGGCGGAAATTCCGATTATTATTCTCTCAATTATTGAAAATAAGGAACGAGGCTACCACATTGGCATTGATCGCTATCTGACTAAACCCATTGACACAGAAAAACTCCTCACTGAAATAGGCTCATTGCTTTCTCAAGGTACTTCTAGTAAAAAGGTCTTGGTTGTTGATAAAAATGCCTCAACTTTAAAAACCATATCGGATGTATTGCAAACTCAAGGATACAGCGTAATTGAAGCTTCCGATCCACAAGAATGTATCAATAAAGCTCGGTCAGCTAAACCAGATATGATCATCATTGATTCTATTTTCTCTCAGGAAACAGACATGGTAAAAGCTCTACGGTTTGAAAAGGCGTTAGAAAATGTATTCTTTATTATGCTGTCTGATCGCTAATTACACAGGACTTACGCAAAATATCTCTGAAACCCTCTTTTCTTCGTGTTCTTCGTTCCTTCGTGGTTCATTCCTTCGTAGTTCGTTCCTTCATAGTTCGTTCTTTCGTGACTTGTGCGTAAGTCCTATTACATAAACTAAGTTTGAATTTTAAAGAATAATTAAGCCAATCCCTAATCCCTATGACTCAAAAAATTCTCATTGTTGATGATGAACCTAATATCTTAATTTTGATGGAACAAGCTCTAGAAGCATTAGAAGATGAAGGAGTTGAACTCCTAACTGCCAGAAATGGAGAAGAGGCTCTCGAAACTATTAAAACTGAAAAACCAAACCTGGTCTTTCTCGATGTCATGATGCCTAAAATGAGTGGTTTGCAAGTATGTCACATTGTGAAACATGACTTACAAATGACTGACATCTACATTATAATATTGACAGCTAAGGGACAGGAATTTGATAAACAAAAAGGAATTGAGGTTGGTGCAGACCTATACCTCACTAAACCCTTTCGTCCCAAAGAGGTACTTGAAAAATCAAGGCAGGTGTTGGGATTTTAATGACAAACTAAATGGAATGTACTTGAGGAAAACTGCTCAATGTTTCATCCTATTGATATCAGTAACATAATTAAATGTTGCCAAAACAATGTAGTTGGCAAAATGTTACCTGATGCTTTTTACATTCATATTTTAGCGTTACATACTCTTGACCCTTGGCTTCAGGAATATGAAAGCCGCGCTCGTATTGCTGTACCTCAAGCACAGGCGGCAACTTTAGTTAAATTTAGCACTAATAAACCGAAAATTTCCTATTTATTTTATCCTGATTTTGATACTGATCCTCATCCAGCTTTACAAACTAGTATTCAGGTTGATGTAGAAACTTTAGAAGTTGGTTATCGAGATTACAGTGACTCAGAAAATCCGCCTATTTTACACCGCAAAGAAACTTTTGTTTCCTCAGAATATCCCTTTTATGAAGAGTTTGCAGCTTTAACTCGCGCTCAAGTAGCGTTAGGTTTACTCAATCATACTAGAGGGATTGGTACTAAGTTGGGCTGGGAACAACGGCTACAAGTTTATGGTGTGGAAGTTCAAGGACATCGCTTAATTCAACGGGAAAAAACTACTATAGCTACAACTATAGTTCCCAAAATAGACCGTCACAAAGCGGCAATTATTCGCCCTGATTTGTCCCGTCCTGTGCGTTTAGCCCTAGAATCTAGCTTATTTAGCCCAGAAACTACCTTTTTTGATTATGGTTGCGGACATGGTGGAGATGTCACCCGCATTGCTGAACAGGGTTATACAAGTTGTGGCTGGGACCCTTATTACTCACCAGATACACCCAGGATAGCTGCGGATATTGTGAATATTGGTTTTGTGATTAATGTCATTGAACACCAAAACGAGCGCCGGGAAGCCTTAATAGAAGCTTGGAATCTCACTCAAAAGGTGTTGCTAGTAGCCGCCCAAGTATTAATAGCTGATATTAAGCGTGGTGTAATTGCTTACGGTGATGGGGTAATTACTAATCGTAACACATTTCAGAAATATTATGAACAAGAAGAATTAAAAATTTACATTGACCAAGTATTAGGAGTTGATTCAATTCCTGTGGCTTTGGGGGTTTATTTTGTCTTTCGAGATGAAGCTGAAGCTGAGTTATTTCGTGCTTCTCGTTTTCGTTCCCGCGCAACTACTCCCCGAATTCGTGGTTGTGTAAAACGATTTGAGGAACATCAGGAATTATTAACTCCGTTAATGAATTTTCTGACGGAACGGGGAAGACTTCCCAGTAAGGGCGAATTATCTCAAGAAGCGGAAATTGCTGGGGAATTTGGGAGTTTACGCCGGGCTTTTAATGTCATTATACAGGCAACTGACTCGGATGAATGGCAGGCGATCGCAGATAAACGCCGTCAAGATTTGATGGTTTATTTAGCCCTGTGTAATTTTAGCCGTCGTCCTAGATTAAGACAATTAGCCCCCTCAGTTCAAGAAGACATTCTTGGTTTATATAGTAGTTATAAACAAGCTTGTTTAGATGCTGACCAAATGTTACGCAGTTTGGGAAATACAGAACTCATTATCAAACGTTGTCAAGAAAGCAAAGTAGGTAAAAAATTACCGAATTCCCTTTGTGTTCACATTTCTGCATTACAAGCAGTTGATCCTTTACTCCGTCTTTATGAAGGTTGCGCGAGTAGGACTATTGGACGGTTAGAAGCAGCAAATGTGATTAAATTTCATCTCAAAACACCCAAGATTTCTTATTTATTTTATCCTGATTTCGATATTGATCCTCACCCAATTTTATCAAAGGTGATGACAATTGATCTCCGGGATTTGCACGTTACTTATCAAGATTATGATCTGGAAGATGACCCACCAATTTTACACCAAATAGAGGCTTTAGTTACTCCCGATTATCCCCAATATGAGAAATTTGCTAAGTTAACTCGTCAAGAAGAAGATAGGGGACTTTTGGATAATTGGCGCAGTATTAGTCGTCTTTCTGGCTGGAAAAAATGTCTGCAAGAAAATTGTACTGTTCTCAATGGTTATAAGCTAAGTTGGTGTAAAGATGCTGATTCATATAAATTGAAATTATTAAAAAATGCTGTTTATCATCGCAAAATCGAAAGAGATAAAATTAATCAAGGTGAAGATTCAGAATTATAGAAATGGAATCCGTTTTTATCTGCGTTCAATTTCTTTAGCTAATTTTATCCAATCTGTAATTCCTTTCTGTGTGGGTATTCCTGAGTTATTAAATGTCCAAATATCTCGTTTGTGTTGCATTCCATAACTAATGTGAATTGGTTGATGGTTACTGTAAAAATATAGAGAATCGAAAGGTAGTTTTGTTTGTAAAATCCATTCTACTAATTCTGTAGTCGGTAAGTCTATGATGAGAAAATCACAAGCTGCTCCTAATCTATCACAGTAATATTTACCATTTTTGTTGATTTCATAACTGATATGTTGATCAAGGTTGGGGGCTACGCGCCCATTTTTTTGACCCGTAACTGGATCTTTTTTCTCAAGATACTTTTTTAAGTCTGGTGAACAAAAACCGTAAGTAAGCCGAAATTTTTCTCTACTAAAATAATCTATGATTGGGTCAATGATAAATTTAGTTAAATCCTGTAACGCCGGAATTACTTCTTGTCTGTTTTGCGGATAGGGGTTGATATTTTCGGCATATTTATGATAAGTTTGTGTACAGGTGCAGAATTCTTCTAAACTAAGATATTTGCCTAATTTTAAATTGCTGATTTTCATAAATACTGAACAATAATCCGACTGGTAATTATATTGTAGCATTTGAGTAATTGTACATGATTTAATTAATTACCAAGAGGTTAAAAAATGTGAATATATTTATAATTAAAGCTATATTTATGATTAAATTAAATCAACACTAAATTTAAACTCTATTTTCCATAATCATTTTGTCAGCAATATTTAATTATATTTGGAATTTTGAATTGTTAATTACTAAGGTCTAGAAAGGTATGAATGTTCCAGAACTTTTAGCTAGGTATGCGACAGGAGAAAGAAGCTTTAGCCGAATTGCATTACCAGGAGCAAATCTACAAGGGGTAAACCTGGGTGGTGTTGATTTTGGGAGAGCAGATTTAAGAGGAGCAAATCTGACAGAAGCTTCTTTTAGCGGAGCTAACTTGAGTAAAGCTAATCTCCAAGGCGCAACTTTAGAAAGAGCGCATTTATCTGAAGTAATTCTCTGTGGTGCTGATTTAACTCACGCTACGTTGACAACTGCTCACTTAAATGAATCAGACCTCAGCGGCGCATTGTTAGGTGGTGCTAACTTGTGTGATGCTAATTTACACATGGCCTCAATTTCTTCCGCAAACTTACAAGGTGCAAATCTGAGTGGGGCAAAAATGGGAGGAGTGCGAATGTGGAAAGCTGATTTACAAGGTGCAGACTTGAGTGGTGCTGATTTAAGTGAGGCTAATTTGTGTGAAGTGAATTTAACCGGAGCTAATTTAGATGATACAGATATGAGTGAAACCTTTCTTACAGGTGCTATTATGCCTGACGGTAGTATTCATAGTTAATACTATTTCAAGGTTGCTAAATAGTTAGAATATACACATTTTGAGTTAATGTATCCCCTAACTATACTTGAGTAGGTTCTTTTGCTTTTTCCAACCACCGACTGTAATCCTCTTCGTTTCCTCCAAAAGATTCAACTGATACTTGTCTCTCTGGCATTGGTTGAAGTGGAGAATTTATAGGTGAATATTTGCAGTAACAAATTACAATCATATCAAAACCTATACCAACTGGAATATCAGGAGTGTAGGTTTCTACGTTGGTCACTTCCCAATCGCTGAGGCGATAATGGGTTTTAGCTTCTGGATAGTGTGCATCAGCGAACTGATCAACACGGATAAACTCTGGTGGACGATATCCACGTTCTGGCAATGGTTCATCTGAACAATCATAATGTTCAGCTAAAATTTTTGTTAAAGAACCTGTGTGAGCATATTTTCTTTCTTGCCAACCGGGTTGACGCTTTTCAGCCCGAAAAACAATCCACTTACGCATTATTGTTACTCCTTATCGGCATCAGTGTCATAATAGGACTGTGGAAATTCTGTTTTACCATCAAATACACAATCCACAGGTAGAATATCGTTGCCCGTTTTCTCTATATCAACCAGTTTCCAACCGTATTTCTCAGACATTTCTATGGCTAACGCCACACTTCGTTATCACAACAGTCTTCGTCGGCTGCTGCATGACGAGATTTATTATTTTTCTCGTCGTACCTTGATTTTGGCATATCTTTCTCAATGTTATTAAAGGTGTTGCATAATGGAAGTATGAATTAAGCTCACGCAAAGACGCAAAGGCGCAAAGGTAAGAGTTTTAAAAGTTAAAGTCAGAGAATTCATACCTGAATTCAGCAATGCCGCTTAATTGGCGCGATCGCTTTTGTACTTGTTTTCCAGACAAATTTCCTCTATTGACACTATGGTAGTACCACTCTAGGATTATGTCAACTCATATTAGTTCTATAGTAGATGTATATTCAAGGAAAGTAGAACGGTAAACTGATAGAGCAGCGTTAGTTATGACAGTGACAACTGATAAAACCAGAGTATCAACATACATAGAGCAAAAACTTAAAGATGATGCTGAGAAAGTAGCCAAGAACCAAGGCAGATCCTTGAGTAATTATATAGAACAGTTAATTAAACAAGATGTAGCTAGGGCAAAACGGGAAGGCGAAATAACGGATTAAGTCTTTATAATAATCACAATGGCAGGTATTTTACCTGCCATGACCCAATCAATTATTTAGTTTTTGCTTGGCTTTTTGCCTGTTCTAAGGCAATTTCTTTCATCGCTTGATAGGAATTGACATTTGAACTACCTTCAATAGCCTTAACAGCCAAATCCTGAACTTGTTTAAGGGCAGATTCTAATTGTCTGGAAAGATTTTCTAGTCGTGTTTGTTGATTAGTTATTGTTTGTTCTAAAGACTGTAATCTTTGCTCGTAAAAACGTTTTTGTCCTTCTACTTCCTTCGCATACAAATCTGATTTTACCTTAGCTTGGTAAGTAGCAATACCTTTACCTTCTTCTGTCGCTTTTTTGAGAGCAATTTCTTTGTCTTTGGGGAACGCTTCTACTTTAGCTTTCAATTCTGCAAATTCTTTTTCTCTGTCAGCAATTGTTTTCTCTTTTTCAGCCCATTCTTTTTCTGTTGCTTGTTTCTGTTCGTCCAATTGGTTATTTAATAACTTTCGTTCCTGCTCATATTCATCAATTGTTAACTTGCGTTGCAGTTCTAAATCATATTTATATTCTGCTATATCTCGTTGTCGAGTCCGGTTGAGATTTTCATTGCGTTCCTTAACAGTTAGTTGATGTTCTTCCTGTGCTTTTTTCCAGTTATTATTTAGTTCTAAAATTTCCTGAGCTAAAATTTCATAACGTTGACTGTACTCCTCCTGATACGCTTTTTCGTTATCTTCATAAGATTGAATCAAAGTATCTAAAATATCTTCAGAAACTTCTAAGTTATGTAATTGAGCTAATTGGGAAACTTCTTCTTCGACAACTTGCTGAATTTCTGCTAATTTAGTAGCTTTTGTCGTTAGTTGTTCGGATAATTCATTAGCAGCACTACCAAATCCTAGCTGAATATTAGCTAGACTTTGAATTGTATTATTCATCTTTTGTTGAATAGTAGTAGTTTGAGTCATAGCTATTTTAGGTTCTGGTGTAGTCTGTTCTTTAGGTGCAGCAGGTTTTTCTTTTGGTTTCTGTTCTAATTGGTTTTTTAGTGCAGCTTGCTCTTTGACTAATTCTTCATAAGCTTGGAGAATTTCGGCTTTTGTATTTTTATCAGTTGGTTTTTTTGCTGGCATTATTCACCTCTAAAATCTGGAAATTTTCAAGTTTCTATTTATTATTTGTAGAACTGTCAAAAGCTCTCATGGCTAAATCTTGAGCTTGTTTAAGCGCAGTTTGTAGTTGAGCAGCAATCCCTTCAACTTGTTCAGTTTGTTTGCTAATTGTTTCTTCTAGAGAGTTAATTTTTAGTTCATAACTCTGTTTTGTGGATTCCCATTCTTTTTCAAATAAATCGGATTCGACTTTAGCTTTTTGGCTAGTTTCCTTGATAGCATCTTCTCTAGATTTCTTAAATGCCTCTTCCAATTCTGTAGGAAATTTAGCAGCTTGTTGTTGATATTCCGTAAACAATTTTTGATTATCTGTGAGTATTTTCTCTCTTTCTGTCCAGTCTTTTTCTTTTTGTTGAATAGTGTCGGCTATTTCTCTTTCTAAATTGCGTTTTTTGCCTTCATAAGCATCTGTTGTGAGTTTACGAGTAGTTGCTAATTTGTATTCATATTCTTCTGCTTCTTGTTGCCGCTCTTTTGCTAATAACTCATTATAAGTTTGCAATTTTTCGGTAAATTCTATCTGTTCTTTTTGCCATTCTTTTCTTTTCGCGGCTGCTTCTTTTTCTATAACTTCTTTTTGATTAGCTGTATCCTGTTCTAGGATTTTTAATTTTTCCTGATGTTCTTGAGTAAAAATATCTAAAGTATCAGCGACAATTCTAATTTGTCTGAGTTCTTGTAAGCGTTGTGTTTCAATTTCAATAGATTGATTCAGTTCATCTAGTTTAGTATTTTCTTGTGCTAATTTTTCTGCCAGTGCATTGACAATGCTGCCAAATTCTAATTGTAAATCAGCTAAACCTTTAACAATAGTATCAATGGTATAGGTAGAAGCTGCTGCTAAAATTTCCTGGTTTTTTACCTTTTCAGCTTCTTCTTGTTTAGTAGCTATTTTTGTATCTAGTTTTTTCCTTTCTGTCCGAATTTGTTGAAAGGATTGTACCAGTTGTTGTTTGCTATCTTTAATTACACCCGTTGTCATATTTCCACTTCCTTAAATTAGCTAATTCTTCCTTGTTACCTTGTATTGGTACTTTTGTACTAAGAGTGTAATTTATAAATCTGCGGTTGTCAAGATAATTCTGGAGACTACTGATATATAACTTTACAATCAAACCAAATAGAAAGAAAATCAAAATAAATCTATGGTTGGTATGATTTATAATATACTAGGTTTTGTTATACACTTGCCAAATTAATGTATACCAGTGAATTGGCTAAATATTCCGTGAGAGCAGACATTGGACAAACAAGTCGAATTCTCATAGTCGAAGACGAAGAACTGATTCGGGAAATGCTAGTTGTCGCGTTGGCAGAAGAAGGCTATGACGTAATTACGGCTGATGATGGGCGAGCGGCGATAGAATATCTAAAAAGTTATGAACAGAATTCAGAAGATTTTTGTTTAGACTTGGTGATATTGGATTTGATGTTGCCTCAAATCAATGGTCTAGATATCTGTCGGCTATTGCGTCATCAAGGAAACTCAGTACCAATTTTAATGCTCAGTGCTAAAGGTAGCGAAACTGACAGAGTGCTGGGTTTAGAAGTGGGGGCGGATGATTACTTGACTAAACCCTTTAGTATGCGGGAATTAGTGGCACGGTGTCGAGCTTTACTGCGTCGCCAACGTTTAAGTACATTGCCACAAGTCCCTGTTCTCAAGCACAAAGATATAACTTTAAATGCTCAAGAGTGTCGGGTAATAGTCCGTGGAGAAGAGGTAAACTTGTCTCCTAAAGAGTTCCGGCTGTTGGAACTGTTTATGAGTTATACCCGTCGCGTATGGTCACGGGAGCAATTATTAGATCAGATATGGGGTCCAGATTTTGTTGGGGATAGCAAAACGGTGGATGTTCATATCCGTTGGTTACGGGAAAAGTTGGAACAAGATCCCAGTCATCCAGAATATGTTGTAACTGTAAGAGGTTTTGGTTATAGATTTGGTTGATGCACCCTTTCTTCTTTAACACCTTGTTGAGGGAGGGGGTGTTGCAGCAATTTTGATAATTGTTGAAGATAGTTGTTAGTTTTGAGTAATCACACAGCAACTAGGGATTTCAATGTTTTTACTGGGGTTTTTTCTAGGTTTATTTGTCGGCCTTTGTGTTTGGGTTTGGCAACAAGTTAATCTCAACCGCTATTTAGAGGGATTACTGCAACCGTTAAGTTCTCATTCCCATAAAATTACCAATATTAAACTTCTGCTGAGACCTCGTGTACGGCAGGAAATATCTATGGTGAATAGACAGCGAGAAGATTTGCAGCGGTCATTATCTATGTATAGAGAATTACTAGATTTTGCACCGCTGGGATATTTGCAAGTAGATGAGGAAAATCAACTGTTGTGGTGTAATCAGCAAGCGCGGGAAATTTTATATCTCCAAAGATGGCAACCGGGACAGGTGCGTTTGTTGCTAGAGTTAGTCAGGTCTTATGAATTGGATCAGTTGATTGAACAAACTCGTGATTGGCAAAAGCCCCAAGTCCAGGAATGGGTTTTTCACCCTTCTTGTGAGGATGCTAAGGTGATGACAGAATTAAAGTCCATGTTTTTGCGGGCTTCTAGTTTACCTTTACCGACAGGACAAGTGGGGGTATTTTTGGAAAATTGCCAGCCTTTGCTAGATATGAAGCAAGAACGCGATCGCTCTTTTTCTGATTTAGCCCATGAACTCAGAACACCTCTGACGGCGATTCGACTAGTCGCGGAAACTCTGCAAACCCGTTTAGAAGCACCCTTAGATCGTTGGGTTAATCGGCTCATTCAAGAAGTTGACCGGCTGATTAATTTGGTACAAAGCTGGTTGGAACTGACGCAGATGGAAAATAACCCCACTATGCAGTTAAATTTAGAAATGGTGGAAATGCGATCGCTCATCACATCAGCATGGGAAACACTAGAACCAATTGCCCAACGTCTATCTTTGAAAATCGCCTATTCTGGTCTAGAAAGCATTTATATTCAAGCAGATAAGTCTCGCATCTATCAGGTATTTGTCAATTTGCTAGATAATAGCATCAAATATAGCCCCCCTGGGACTACTATTCATATTGACACTAAAATAATTTCTACTAATAACGGCCAAATGTTGGAAATAAATATCATTGACTCCGGTGTAGGCTTTGCTATTGCAGATTTGCCCCATGTGTTTGAACGATTTTATCGAGGGGATAAAGCCCGTCATCGTTCACCAGTCAATGAAGTAAATTCGACAACAGGAATCGTCGGTAGTGGCTTAGGTTTGGCCATTGTTCAGCAAATAGTGATCGCTCACGGTGGTTTAATCAAGGCTATGAATCATCCAGAAACCGGCGGTGCTTGGCTACAAATTCACTTTTTGCAAACCATGACAAACTCACCTAGACAAGACTATAGTTAAAAAAATATATACACTTTTGATATGACCAGTGTAAAAGCTGTATTTGATACTCAAAACAATAAAACACCACAAATAAAACGCTCTATTATGCGTTTGCAAAGGGATTTATTCCGCATGGGTGCTTTAGTAGAACAATCATTTCGTCTTAGTCACCAAGCCTTATTTGCCCGTGACTTAATAGCCGCTCAACAAATACCCCGATTAGATAAAAAAATTGACCGCTTTTATAGACAAATAGAATCGGACTGCACCACCATTATTATGCGCCAAACACCGACTGAGCAGGACTTGCGGTGCTTGAGTGCTTTCATGCAATTAGTTCGTGATTTAGAACGAATTGGGGATTATGCTAAGGATTTGGCAGAAATTGCCATTAAAATTTTCCCTTATCCACCCCATAGTTCTCTACCAGAGATTGCCATTATGTCTCAACACGCCCAAGCAATGTTAGCAACTTGCTTAGTTGCTTTAGCAGAATTGGACGAAACAAGTGGCAAACGAATGAAACATTTAGATGATGCTGTTGACAATGCTTATGATTATCTTTATCAAAGTTTTGCTCACCAACGAGATGTACCCGGAGTGATTGAGCCAATTTTACTGTTAACCCTAGCAATTCGTTGTTTAGAACGAATGGCAGATCATGCTACAAATATTGCTCAACGAGTTACGTATATAGTAACTGGTCAACGTTCATAAGAACATTGACTTATATAGCAATAGTATTTGAAATTTGAAAAAATCTAACTATTTGTAGGGTGCGTTACGCTAACACACCCTACATATTTTAATGGCTACGCTACACGAACAAAAATCAAATATTAGTCCTATATGTTACTCATCAAGATATAACTGAGGTCTCAAAACCATGCTAGTAAATATAAAACTTTGAATACAGTCATTTGCAGAAGCACTAAAACAATAACTTCATAAACAGAGGATCATCCAGCCTTTACCTATCCATAAATAATTCATAACTTTGTATAAAAATTGAATTTTTACTTGTGTTAATTGCCATTGATAATGTACAATCACCACATAACATTTATGTGTAAATCCCTGAGATTGGACTTTACCACTAGTTGTGTTTCGTTTAGGTGTGAGAGAGATTGGAATTTATGAAAAAAGCTTTCTGGAATATCCTTAAAGTCAGCCCCGTTATTGCCTCTACTTTATTGGCTGGTAACAGTTCCTTTGCTGCTGAAGTTAACGACCAAGTTACAAGTGTTGCTCAATTATCCAAAGAGTCTAATAACCTGGGTCAGGTAACATCTGTTTCTCAGTTCTCCGACGTACAACCTACAGATTGGGCGTTTCAAGCTTTGCAATCTTTAGTTGAACGCTATGGCTGTATAGCTGGTTATCCTAACGGCACTTTCCGTGGTAATCGCGCTTTGAGTCGGTATGAATTTGCCGCTGGTCTAAATGCTTGCTTAGATCGTGTTAATGAACTCATTGCTACAGCTACTGCTGACATGGTAAGCAGAGAAGACTTAGCTACCTTACAGCGTTTACAAGAAGAATTTTCTGCTGAACTAGCAACTCTGCGCGGTAGAGTAGATGCTTTAGAAGCAAGAACATCTGAATTAGAAGCTAATCAGTTTTCTACTACTACTAAACTCAAAGGAGAAGCTCTTTTCACCCTATCTCAACCTTTTGGAGATGAAAACGTTAGTGGTGGTGATTTAGAATCTAATACTACCTTTGGTAATCGTGTCCGTTTAAGCTTAGAAAGCAGCTTCACCGGTAAAGATAAGTTGCAAACACGGTTAAATGCAGGTAATATATTTTCTAACCGTGGAGTTACAGAAACAAACATGACTCGGTTAGGTCATGACACTGATGGTACTAATAATGTAACTGTTGACAAAGTTAATTACGCTTTCAACTTGAGTGATAGAATCAACGTCAAGATTGATGCTGTTGGTGCTGAGTTGAATGAAAACGTAGAAGTTTTCAACCCTGACTTTAAAAGTAGTGGTTCAGGTGCTTTATCTCGCTACGGACGTTTCAGCCCTATCTATCGTCTCGCTAATGATGGTGCTGGTATTACGGTTAACGTTAAGCCCAGTCAAGCTTTTACCCTAAGTGCAGCTTATTTTGCTCGTAACAGAAATAGTGCTGCTAATCCTATTGCCGAAAGAGGACTATTCGATGGCGATAATACCTTCTTTGGTCAAATAGCTCTCAAGCCTAACAAAGCTTTCGGAGTTGGTTTAACCTATGCCCGTTCCTATCAAGCTACTCCTAGCTTATTTGGTAGCACAGGTAGTAGTAGAGCTAATAATCCTTTGGCTGGTAGAACTGAATCAGATAACTATGGTTTAGAAGTTAGTTTCCAACCTAGTTCTAAGATTACATTAGGTGGTTGGGCTGGTTATACAAATGCTAGTTTGGCAAGTGGTTCTGGAGATGCAGATGTTTGGCATTGGGCGACTACTTTAGCCGTGAAAGATTTTGGTAAAGAAGGTAATACTTTAGGTTTAATCTTCGGTCAACCACCTAAAGTTACCAGTGCTAGTGGTGCATTTACCAAAGATGCAAACACTTCTTATCATTTAGAAGGTTTGTACAAGATGAAGATTTCTGACAATATTCTCATCACTCCTGGTTTGTTAGTGATTTTCAATCCTGAACATGATGATACTAACAAAACTACTTATGTCGGTACTGTGCGGACTACCTTCAGCTTCTAGAATCAACTGAAGTTCACGTAGCTAGTTTTTAGTATTAGGGGTTTAGCAATGCTAAACCCCTAAATTTTTTAACTCTATTTTTGCTCAGATAAATCTGTTGGTGGTCTATCATTACTCCAAGCCCACCAGACAAAATCGCAATGACAATGATAGAATTCTTGCCACTTACGACGACGATCTGGGGTAGTTACAGGCGATCGCCTATTTAACCACACATTGATCGCTTCTCGACTACTAGCATGGCATTTAGGACAATGAAATTGATATGCGTGTACTGCCTGATTTGTCCATTCTGGCGGATTCGGATCAAAAGCGTCCATGTCAATATAAAGTGTAATTTTAGTAATCAATGAATATACATAATATTATGACTAATAATGGATGCTATGGAGCCAAATATTGAAATTCGTCGGTTGTTAGATGTAATGCCTGCTTCTGGGCGAATGATGACTAAAATCGTCAGTAAACCCGAACAAAAGCAGGTGATAGATGCTGATTTTCCCCTGCCTTTTAGTCAAGAAAGACCGATATATATTAATTTTGATTTGTGGCGACGGTTGACAAAGCCTCAACGGGATTTACTACTGTTACAGATGGTTTGCTGGTTAACAGGTGTAAAATGGTTGCAACCTCATATTTATCAAGGTGTGATCTTGGTAGGGTTTGCAGGGGGAATAGTGGAAGCAGTCCAGGCTGATATTGTAGGTGTGGTGATAGCCGGAGGATTAACTGCTTTAGCGGCTATGAGAATTTGGCGAATAAATAAATCCCAGGAATCAGAATTAAATGCTGATACAACGGCTATTAAAATCGCCCAAAGACGGGGTTATTCAGAAACCGAAGCCGCCCAACATTTATTAACAGCAATTGAGACAGTAGGGAAAATAGAAGGGCGTTCTGGTTTAAATTTTAGTGAATTAATTCGTTGTCAAAATTTGAAAGCGATCGCAGGTTTATCAACAGTTAGTATAGTTCACACTCGTAATTCGTAATCATGATTTACGAATTACGAATTATGAACTAGTTAAAAATCCAAACTCGGCCAGTCTGGTTGACGATAATAATGGGTCATTTTGTCAAATTTTCGCAGTTCCACCTTTTTAATGAGAAAATCTGGCATATTTAACAGCAATGATTGATTAAACTCAGAAAATATGGTGCTGAGGTTAACTCGGTCTAATTCTGGGGGAATTTCACCGAAATATCCTAATGTCACATGGGCTGTAAAATGATAATGTTGCTCAATACCCAAGCCCATTAATGTGCGATTTTGATAGATGATCCTGCGGAATTGAATAATTTCCTCGTAGGAACGTTTATCTTTTGGTACTAAACATACACCTACCGCCCTGGGCATGACAATTAATCCCAACATTTGCCAAGATATAGGATCGGATTCCTTTGTCATCAATTGCTGATATTGTTGAAATCTCTCACTTAATTGAAAGTTCAAGTCTTCAGCAAATTGGGGATTTTTTTCACAAGCATGAAGAAAAGCACTATCCCAAATTAAATCTGCCACCGTCACATGAAAACTAGCAGGAGGAACAGGTACAATCAAATCACTACAAATGGGTAGCTCTAAGAGTTGTTGTTGATAGGCTTCTATTTGGCTGTAAAAAGCAGCGTTATTTGTATCTTCTTCGGCTGGTGGGGTAATCAGCGTATAGCCTGGAAAAGGTGCAGCAACTCTTACTCCAGCATGAAACCGGAATTTGGAAGATTCCTGAATATGCTGAATTTGGGTTTTGTAAGCTTCTGGTAGCGTCATGCGTGCTACCCGATTTAAATAGGTTTGGTAGTTGTCGTCCAATCTTTATCACCTTGCGCTCTCTTGATAGATTGTAGGGAAATTTACTCGATTTGACGAAATTAATTTTAAATTTTGAATTGCTATGCCAATCTATGTTTATTGGGGTGAAGATGATTTTGCTATGGAAAAAGCCGTAGTAATTTTGCGCGATCGCATTCTTGATCCCCTATGGACAAGTTTTAATTACACCTCATTTCCCCCAGATCAAGCCGATGCCATTGTCCAGGCTTTAAACCAGGCTATGACACCTCCATTTGGGGCTGGTGGGCGTTTGGTGTGGCTCATTAACACCAATGTTTGCCAAAATTGTCCAGATCAAGTCTTAGCAGAATTACAACGCACTCTCAAGGTGATTCCCGCAGATTCAACTTTACTATTAACCAGTCGCAATAAACCCGATGAACGCCTCAAAAGTACAAAACTCCTCAAACAGTACGCTACATTCTGCGAATTTCCCCTCATTCCCCCTTGGAAAACAGAACTAATTATCAAATCAGTTCAACAAGCTGCTCAATCTGTGGGGATGACATTAACTCTCCCAATAGCTGAACTATTAGCCGAATCAGTAGGCAATGATACCCGTCTTCTCTACAATGAACTGGAAAAATTACGTCTCTATACCGAAGGTAGCGGTAAACCTTTAAATGTGAATACAGTATCTGAGTTAGTGAGGAATACAACTCAAAATACTTTACAACTAGCAACAGCCATCAGAAATGGCGATACTCCAAAAGCTTTAGGTATTTTAGGTGATCTCATCAATGCCGCTGAACCAGGTTTACGGATAGTTGCCACACTTATTGGTCAATTTCGCACCTGGTTATTGGTAAAAATGATTATGGAAAGTGGTGAACGCAATCCGCAAGCGATCGCTCAAGCTGCTGAAATAAACAATCCTAAACGCATCTACTTCCTGCAACAAGAAGTGAAATCCCTCCCCCTCCAGAAACTCATCTCTGTCTTACCTCTACTATTAGAGTTAGAAGTAAACCTCAAGCAAGGTGCATCCGAAACTTCAACACTACAAACTAAAATAATAGAACTCTGTCAAATATGTCAGCGTATTTGATCTACCCATCTATATAATAGATGGCTTGCTGATAGCGTAGCGTAAGCCACATAAACCAAAAACCTAGATAAATCAATGACAATTGACAGGTAATAGGAAAAAGAAGAGAAAAATGTTCTTCTTTCTTAACTCCTGACTCCTGGCCTTAACGAAAAGACTTTTCAGCAAACCCTATATAGATTCAACCGTGATTGGAACTTCTGATTCAGAAAATAATTCAGACCTATTATCATCTTCCCTATTTTCTTTCTGTGTCACCTATTATATGCTCGAAATTTACAGTGTTCATTTACACAAACGATTGCAAATTGTCTCTCAAACCTTGATTTTGGCAACTGTTGCCACTGCAAG
>NZ_VILD01000006.1:374504-405350 GCF_009712085.1 Anabaena sp. UHCC 0253 | reverse complement strand
CTGAATCCGTTCATGTGGATAAAAATTTATCGGACAAGAGAGAATCGAGCTTGGTGTCAAGAAAGAGGAATTAGAATTAGTGGTCCGCCGTTGGGAAGACCACCTAAAAATGTCAGTAAAGAAAATAAGAAACAGGCTGCTTATGACGAAGGTATTCGTAACTGTATTGAAGGTAAATTTGGGCAGGGTAAACGAAGATTTAGTTTGGGTAGAGTCATGGCTAAACTTCCTCATACCTCTCTAACTGCTATTGCTATTACTTTTTTAGTTATGAATCTTTCTACCTTACTATCAAGGGTTTTTTTGGGGATTTTTATGGCAATTTTTCCAAATAATCTCTTTTTTCTTTAATTCAATTAGAAAAAGTGATGTTTTGCCTAATTTTAAACAACAAAAACTTATCTTTGCTTTTGCCTAACTACCTAGTTAATTTTTTTTTGCCTTTTTCTACTTTTTCAGCAAGCCCTAAATAGTGTAATTGATTTGACATCAATTCCTTGACGAATAGCGACAAAGCTGTGTCCTAATTCATGGGCGACAACTGAGCCAAATAACAATAGCGCCGTCATTAATCCTAGTACCAAAGGTAATCCCCCACCTAATTGGGGAAATTGTGCCGCTAGTCCACTGCTGTAGCTCCAAGTTACCAAACCTAGAACTAAAAACCAGGAAGGATGTATATAAAAAGGTATTCCAAAAAGGTTGCCAACCCGAATTGTACTATTCATGGTATTCACCTGTGACATGAGCATTGAGAAGTTTGTTGTTTCTCTCAATGCTCTTATTGTAACGAAACATTAAGTAAATTTAATCTTTGTAACAGTAGTGGTGTCCGTCCATTTAGGTGTGGTTATGCGAATTTAGCCTTTAAAATAGAGGTAGTAATTGTTAATTATTCAGATCCTATTAATTAATCCTTCTCTTTACCCCTAGTTTCAAATTGCAACCTTCCTGTGCTGGATGCTTCTAATATAGTGGTAACTATAACTTTTACACAGGATGGAAACCAGCTAAAAGTATGAACTACGAAATAGCACGGAAACTGCTCATAGACCAAACAACAAGCCCAGACAATCCAGATACTCTGTTAAGTCGTTTACAACAAGGTAAACCTCCCGTTCCTGGTCAAGTTACTTCCACCCTATTAGCTTTAAAGGTGGTATTTGAAGCTTTGAAAGCAGCCCCCAGCTTAGATAGAGAACTGGCTTTTGCTTTATATCAGTTAGGTGTAAAGGCGCAGAAGTTTTTTGCCCTGGGACGAAAAGCAGGTGTGGAATGGCCACCCCTACTTAATGAGGATTTAGCCCGGATTTCCCTAGCGGCGGAAAGTATTTTTTCGGGTACTTGGCAAACTCTATAAATTAACGGGTTCTTAATTCTGTTTCTAATTTATCTAAATCTGCTTTGAGTAAGACCGTAATTTTACCAGTAATCGCTTTACCTTGTTTAGGTTGGGCAATTTCTATCCAATACCCGTAGCGATCGCCTACTCGCAATTCTCCCTGTAAAGCTTCCCTAATCGGTGTTCTTGCTAATCTGGCTGTATTAATTGCACTTTGGTTTGGATATTGATATACAATCTGAGCGTCATTGTAATCTTGATACACATCTAAACCATAAATTACTCGCAGAGATTCTTCTAGCCGCTGTAATGTGATGCCATTGACGGCATCGAACATGGTCATGCGTTCAGTGCGAATTGTACTACGGTCTCTGGTAAATGTGACTCTACCGGGGGGTAATACTGAGGCTTGGAAGGTAAATCTTTGCGCTGCTGTATCACTTCTGCTAATAGATAATTTTTCTCCCGACCTGGGACGGAGGGTGGGATGTGCTTGAATCCAAGTGATTACTTCTTCTGTGCTTTGTCCAGGTAAGGCTTTAACTGGAGTATTCACTAGTATTTCTGCGGTCAACCAAGGTATAAGGGAACAAGGTAAAATCAATAAATTCAGTAAAGATTGTTTAAGCATTTTTTTAGTTATACCATTGCTACTTTAATCACTTTTCGCACCTTCATATCCATGAATACCTGTTCTAGATCCTGTAAAGGGCGCTGTTCACTAATGAGTAAGTCAAAAGGAATTGTACCACTAGCGATGAGTGATAAGGCAGCTTTTACATATTCTGGTGTATTATGAAATACGCCTTTGAGAGTAAGTTCACTATAATGCAATTGTTCAGTATTGACGGTAATTGTGGTATCTCTTGGACAACCACCAAATAAATTGATAGTTGCACCAGGACGGCCGCAAGCGATCGCTGTTTCCCAAACACTCGGTACACCAGTAGCTTCTATGACTACATCTGCACCCCAACCATCCGTTAATTCTTTGACTGTTTTGGCAATATCTGTAACTTGATGATAGTTGAAAGTCTTAGCTGCACCTAGTTTTTCACCAATTTCTAAGCGTTGGTTATTACCGCCCCACAAGATTACTTCAGTATATTCCGCTAAAACTGCCACAAACATCAAACCAATTGCCCCATCACCCAAAACCACTACTCTATCTTGGGGTTTGACACCGGAACGGGCGACACCATGCAACACACAAGCCAGGGGTTCAGTCATGGCTGCTAAGGACATGGGCAGATGATCGGGGACGGGTAGCAAATTATGTTGAACAATGGCCGCGGGAATTTTCAGATATTCTGCAAATGTGCCATTATTCCAAGTTAAATGGGGACATAAAGAATATTCTTGGTGTTGACAAAAGAAACATTTCATGCAGGGGGCAGAATTATTGGCTACCACGCGATCGCCCACCCGCCAATTAGTCACCCCAGCACCGACAGCAACAATCCGTCCTGCACCTTCATGACCAAACAGTGTGGGTAGTGTCAACATTTTAGCATGGCCACCACGTCGCCACACCTTCAAATCTGTGCCACAAGTAGTCGCGGCTTCCACCTGAATCACCACTTCTCCGGCTTCGGGAGTGGGATCTGGAAGTTGTTCTAAGCGTAAATCCTCTTGACCGTATAGTAATGCTGCTAACAAAGTTTTTCACCCATAAAGAAGTAGGGGCGCAGGGCTTGCGCCCAGGAGTATAACTTATGTAAATATGGTTTTATACCATATTTCATTGGATCGGCCTATATTTTGTATTTAAAATTAGCAATACCCGATTCTACCTGAAAAATTCAAGAACTTAAAGCAGTTTGAGGGACAACTTTTTTGTTATGGGGTTCTAACTTAGTTTCACTATTTATACTTAATATTGGTACTTCTTGTCTACAGGACAGACAAAACCAATAAACTTCATGATAGCGAACATGACGCAGAACCGAACCGCCACAGCAGGGGCAGGTGTTAACTATGATACTCATGCCAATGTCATCCTTAAAAAATATTACAGCAGACAATGTGATAATTTATTCAAGTATTGTCTGAAAAAATTCAAGATTTTGATTTTATGATTGATTTAATGGCGTTCATTTTTTTGAGTTTTTTAGTCCCCAGTCATAATTCTCCCAGTTGGATAAATTAGAGGTTAAAAACTATCAATGAATGCTACATTAAGCCGCTTTGAGGGTATTTCTACAAAAAGATTTTTTGATCAGAACAATAAAAACCCACGATAACATTACTAAACTATAAACTAGTATAAACCTTGTTCATCTATCTTAGGGATCATAAATATCTAATTTTTATGAGACAATTAATTTACCGTTAATTTACCGTCGTTATACTCAATAAATAATGAAAATTGCTACTTGGAATGTGAATTCTGTTCGGACTCGTTTAGAACAGGTTATCAATTGGTTAACAGAAAATCCTGTTGATGTTTTATGTTTACAAGAAACTAAAGTTGTAGATAAAGATTTTCCCAGTATCGCGTTTGAAAAATTAGGTTACTATCCGTATATCTCCGGACAAAAATCTTATAATGGTGTGGCTTTAATTAGCCGGCTACCTTTGGTAGATGTGAGTGTGGGTTTTGGTGCTATTTTACCAGATTTAGCATCAGAATGGGATGCACAAAAACGGGTGATTACGGGTGTATTTGAGGGGGTAAGAATTGTTAATCTTTATGTTCCTAATGGTTCATCTATCGGTAGTGAAAAGTATGAATATAAGTTAGGCTGGTTAAAAATTCTCAAAAAATATTTACAGATATTACTATTATCCAACTCAGCTATTTCTATGTGTGGTGATTTTAATATTGCTTTGGAAGATATAGATATTAATGATAAGGTAAAAATAGATAATCACATTATGGCATCTGAATTAGAACGTCAAGCTTTGCGAGATATTCTTAGTTTAGGTTTTGCAGATGCTTTTCGTAAATTTAACAGCGAAGGGGAAAATTATAGTTGGTGGGATTATCGAACTGCTGCTTTTAAACGTAACTTAGGTTGGCGAATAGATCATCATTATCTCACACCAATTTTGTATGAACGCGCCCAAAGTTGTATTATTGATGTTGCACCTCGGAAGTTAGTTCAACCAAGTGATCATACACCAGTAATTGTGGAATTTTAAGCTAGGAGGTAGGGGCGCAGGGCCTGCGCCCATTCATGAGTGAGGAGGAAGGCGTTGCTGATTAAGAGTATGATTTTGTTTCACGCAGAGGCGCTCCAGTCACAGAGAGTAAGGGTTTGAAATCTTTGATTTTTCAATTTCATACTTCAATTCAGGAACGCCAGGAGGAAAACGGAATAGAATAAAAGAAAGTTGAAATTTTCTAAAATATTCTCTACTTAGGGCTTATTGATAGCGTAGCGTAAGCCATACTCCTAACTCCTAGCCCTAACATAGATTTCCTATTGCTTATCACCCCTTGTTTCAGAAGCAGATTCAATGATTAAAAGTAGTTCTGAAATATCAATTGGCTTTCTGAGAAAATGTACTATACCCAAAGAACTGGCTAATTCCTCTATATCTCCATAAGCAGTTACTAAAATAGTAGTTAAATCAATCTTTTGTCCCTGTAATTGTTGATATACTTGAGTTCCTGTTAGTTCAGGCATCCTATTATCTAAAATTAATAAATGAGGTTTTTCTTGAACTACTTTTTCAATCGCTTCCTTACCATTTTTTGCTTGTTCTACTAACCAACCTTCGTCTTCCAGTAAAAAAGCTAATAGCATTCTACTATCTTCATCATCATCCGCAATTACTACTTTTCGCTTTTCTAAATGATTAAATTTCATATTTTATAAGTATTTACTAAATGCTGATTGACTAAGGGTAGAGTAAAAATATATGGGACTGGATCTGTTTTAGAAATACCTAATGCTGGAATTGCCAGAAAACTTACTCTTGCTAATCCAGAAGTCTGTATTTTATCTACTTTTACTTCTACTATTCCGCCTGTATTTCCCCGTTCAAAAGCTTGTAAAAAACAACTAAGCAGCTTACGTAAAAGGCTGTTTTGGTCAAATATTACATTGATTGGTTCTTGCCAATATGTGATAACTTCAACTTTACGGATTGTGATTTCAGTTGCTAGGAGGTCTATAAGATCCTGGATACACTTAGTAAGTGATAAAGCCTGGCTTATACCTGTTTCCAATGATGCAAGATTACGCCAAGTATCGGCACGGTGACGAAAGAGTTGAATTGATTTTTCAGCTTGTTGAAGTAGTTGCATTGCATAGTCTAACTTATTAACAACTACCATGCGAGATACAACTTCAAGTTTTAATTTTGCTGCATTATGTGATTGAATAATATCTTGACGTAGTTCTTCTAGTGGTTGATAATCATCAGGACTTGATGCTAGTATCCGACGAACATCTTTTTCTAATTTAGCAATTAAAAATTCAGCTTCAATACCGTGAGAAGCACAGATTAATATTTCTTTTAATCGCTGGTGAGCATCAGCACTACGCACTGAAATACTGACTACTCCGACAATTTCCTGTTTATCATTATGTAGTGGAATTCCCTGACAACTAAATGGATGAAATCCTTCAATAAAATGTTCGGCTGATACTATTTGTACATAATCTTTTTCAGCTAATGCTGTACCGATACCATTAGCACCAGCTACAGCTTCTGATAGTAAAGTACCATGAGCAGGAAATGATTCTGAACCATGAACGGTTTCTTTGTCACCTATAACATTAAGCAAAATTGCTTCTTGGTTACTTAACATTACGGCATGACGTTCTGTTCCCGCAGCTTGTGATAAAATGCGTGCATAGGGTTGAGCTACATTAATTAGATAACTATGTGAATCTAACAACCGTTCGGTATCTATGATTGAGAGTTTTTCTGCTTGTAAAGCACGAGGATTTGCACCTTGACAGTGTGATCTTTCCCAAGCACGATATATATCTGATCTCAATTTTTCCGTCTGAATTGCACCTGTTGATCTATATATTCTTCCTGCTTCTAAGGCATCACTTGTTAAATGTAACATGGTGTTAACGGAATTTGCCTGAAGTATGTTGAAATTGTTCGACTATTTCTGAAAATGTTTTTAAAACTATGCAGTTGATATGAATTAGATCCTAAATTATTGATAATTCTATTTATATAGAAATCCGGGTTGGTTTCTAAATTTACTCGTAGAGATAGGGAACAGGGAACAGAGAAGAATAAATAAAGGTATACGGAGTTTTATTCAAAAATCAAATAGGAATCTTATATTTCTAAAATTATCGTTCTGGGTAATAATTTCTCCCATGATTAAACTACAAGGTTGTATAACTCAAAAATATACTATACCTAATATAACAAATTTCCAACAAATAAAAATTTGCTCATTGCTAAAAAATTAGCAAGAAAGCAGTGAATTAATATTGATTTCCATGCTTTTACTTTTGATTACTTGATTCTGCTGTAATTATCTACCAAACAATAAACCCCGGAAAAAATATAACATATTTGTGAATATTTGTTCTATCCATAATATAGTTGTATCTAACCATTCCAGAATTTGCTCTAATGGGTGCTTTTCGTAGCCTAGTGAAGTTGCAGAAATATCAATCCAGTCAGGCTTAAAATCAAATCCTTGGCTGGTTTGACTGTTAAATTCTTGATTTTTAGGTTGGCGTGGGTTTTGACCTCTTTTACTGCGATCGCTCGGTAATCCCCATTGTGTTCCTTGTAACCTAGTAGCATCATTGTTAACTGATTTCTCTACTATTTCTTCATCAATATTGATATCTGTTTCACCAAATAAATCATTCCATGTCAGCCAAGTATCTCCTAAAGAATCATTAATATTTAACTGATTTGGTGCGAAGCTTTTTTGATAATCAGATTTTTCTGGTAGTTTTTCAGCCGCAGAATTTGAACCAATTTGATAATTATTTCTTCCTCCAAAGAAGTAATTTATCGCTGCTGCTATTAAATCAGCGATATTGGTTTTATGCGATTCTATGTTATCATTATTTACTGTTAAATCACTAAACGGTTTTGAGAAATTATTCACAATTTCTTGACTACGTTGTTGTACAGGTACTAAAGCCGTAGTTTCCAAATTCGCGACTAATTTATCGAGAAATCCAAAAAGTTTAATTGGATTCAGGAGCGATTTTCGTGCTATTGTAGAATCTTCATCAGTTAATTTATTGAGAAGACGATCAATTTCTGGTAATAATTCTTTTTGTTGATGACCAATTAATTGTAAAGAATACCGATATTCGCTAATTTCGCTATTAATTCTATCTGCTAATTTTGTGTTTTGCTGGGGTGTGAAAACATCGAAAATGCGATTATCTGCACTTACTAATACTAAATTCCGGGTTTGCAATTCTGTGGCAATTCCCTGTACTGTTGGTATATGCTGCTGGAGGGTATTTTCCGGTGCTTGAGAATTCTGCTTGGGAAAAACTTTCTCCCACAAAGATCCTAAAAATGTGAAAGGAGTTGTTTTTGCGGAAGTTGGTATATCAGCTTCTCCAGGAGGAAGATTTTTGACTATATCTAATATATTTTGAATTGGTTCGTCACTGGGGGGAGGAGTTGCTGATTGTAATTGTTTTGCTGTTTCATTTTGTTGCAATAGTTGGTACAGTGGATAAAGTAGAGAACCTACACCTACTTGAGTCGCAACTTGCAAATTTTTGAAGGTGTTTTCCAATGTTTGTGTCAACCGCCGAGTATGCTGGTAGACAAAGTTAAAGAGTTTGCTTTGATAACGATTTGAAGAACCGGAAGACATGGTAATAATGTTGTAAGTTGTCGCTTTAGGTGATCGTAAGTTAAAGTAAGTGTTAAATACGTCTAAACATATGCGTAGTTTAAGTTTTAAAACCCCGACGGAAACTCTTTTTAATTTTTAATTATTAATTTTTAATTGTGAGGAGACTCCCACAAAACTGTTAATTTTTGTCAGTGTCAATTATTTATATTATTTTATCGGCAATATGGCTCTTCCTGTATCATCATTAAATACCAAATCTATATCCACCGCAATTGAAAATTTGCGTGCTTGTTGTCAGGTTGATATCCAGTCAAATTGGCGATATCAGGAAACTGACGGGGTAGTTACTGATTTTATCCCATTTAGTTTAACTGATTGGCAACCTGTTGAGCTAAATGAAAAAGATCATATTTCCTGGAAAGGGGGAAAACAGGTTTTATGGTTAGTTCAAAAATTCTCTGTTCCCCAACATTTACACAATTTTCCTTTAGCGGGTTTATCTTTACGCTTGGCTTTGGTGTGGTGGGCAGATTTAGCAGAAGTATATGTTAATGATAAGTTAGTATTGACGGGTGATTTGTTTGATTCTTCACCGCGAGTGCTGCTCAGTTCTAGTGTAACTCCTGGTGAAGAGTTTACCATAGCTTTGCGGTTGGTGAGTCCGGGACATGACAACGGGGCATTGATGCGATCGCTTGCAATTTTTGAGTCAACAGATTACAATCATCCCGATGCTGGTTTTATTGCTGATGAATTAGCGGTTGTGGAAATTCTGTTGGAAAACTCCGCACCAGAAAAACTAACAGGTTTAGCGACAGAAGTTGAGAAAGTCACAAATCGCAAAGAAGTAGAAAATCAAGACTGGGAAACATATCTAGTAAATTTGCGAGAAACATATTTGGGTTTAGCTGAATTTATCAACACCCAAAAATATAAAATATCTTTATTAGGTCATGCTCATTTAGATTTAGCATGGTTATGGCCTGTTGAAGAAACTTGGAAAGCAGCACAAAATACTTTTGAGTCAGCTTTAAACCTCCAACATGATTTTCCCGAATTGATTTTCTGTCATACTACACCGGCGTTGTATGCTTGGGTGGAGGAAAATCGTCCCGACTTGTTTAGAGAAATTCAAAATCAAGTAAAAGCGGGAAAATGGGAAGTTTTGGGCGGTTTTTGGGTAGAACCAGATTTAAATCTCATTGCTGGTGAGTCTATAGTTCGTCAGTTATTATATGGACAGCGGTATTTTCTCCAGAAGTTTGGAAAAATATCTCCTGTGGTTTGGGTTCCCGATACTTTTGGTTTTTGTGCGACGTTACCCCAATTTTTAGAAAATGCGGGAATTGAGTTCTTTGTTACCCAAAAACTCCGCTGGAATGATACAACTAAATTTGATTATGACTTATTTTGGTGGCGATCGCCTGATGGTAGTCAAACATTAAGTTTCATGTCTGCACTCATTGGCGAAACTATCGAACCTGTTAAAATGGCTAAGTATGCCTGTGAGTGGAAAACTCAAACAGGGTTACAAAATTCCCTTTGGCTTCCCGGTGTTGGTGATCATGGTGGTGGTCCAATTCGTGATATGCTAGAAACTGCACGACGTTGGGAACATTCTCCGATTTTCCCCAAGTTAGAATTTACAACTTCCCAAAAATATCTCCAACAAATCAAATCCCCAAGTCAAAATTTACCAGTTTGGGAAAACGAACTTTATTTAGAATTCCACCGCGGATGTTATACTACTCACGCAGACCAAAAACGCTGGAATCGTCAATCAGAACATCTATTATATAGTGTTGAATTATTCGCAACTTTAGCAAATATCATTTCTGGTAGAGAATTTCCCCAAGCAGAAATAGAAACCGCATGGAAAAAAGTTTTATTTAACCAGTTTCACGATATTTTACCAGGTTCTTCCATTACCCAAGTTTACGCAGACGCTTTACCAGAATGGGAAGCGGTGGAAAAAGTGGGAATGGAAATATTACACGAGTCATTAATAGGAATCACATCTAAAATTAATATACCACAATCTTCCAATTCTGAAAATATCCCTGTCATAATTTTTAACCCTCTCAACTGGGAACGTTCCGAAGTTGTGAAAGTTGACTTAGGGAAAATCATCACCACAGATTATCCCACATGGAAAATTTCTGATCTTGAAGGAAAAGAAATTTTATCCCAAAACAGTGAAAATTCAACTTTGTTATTTTTCGCAACTGTCCCCTCAATAGGTTACAGCATTTTCTGGCTTTCTCCCTCTTCCCCCCAACCGCAAATATTTCCGCAAAACTGGATATTAGAAAATGAATATTTGCAAATTCAAGTTAACCCCGAAACCGGAGATTTAACCAGCATCTTTAACAAAATCCAACAACGAGAAATTTTAAACGGTGCAGGAAATCAACTTCAAGCCTTTACCGACAGCGGCCAATATTGGGATGCTTGGAACATCGATCCCAATTATAACACAAAACCGCTACCTGCAACCGAATTAAAATCAATTGCCTGGCAAGAACATGGAGAAATTCAACAACGCTTGCGAGTAGTGCGTCAATTAGGAAAATCGGAATTTTGTCAAGACTACATTTTGCAAATCAGTTCACCACTTTTGAAAATCGCTACTACTGTAAATTGGCAAGAAAATCAGGTATTAGTAAAAACAGCCTTTCCTCTCAATCTCCAAGCCGAATTTGCCACTTATGAAATTCCCTGCGGTGCTATTCGTCGTCCCACAAATCCCCAAACTCCCGCAGAAAAGGCAAAATGGGAAGTACCCGCTTTACGTTGGGCAGATTTAACCACAGATACAGCCAGCGGAAAATACGGAGTCAGCCTCCTCAATGATTGTAAATATGGTTACGATGCCCAACCGAGCCAACTGCGTCTTACCTTGCTGCGAAGTTCCAATTGGCCAGACTTCCAAGCTGATAGAGGAATACACGAATTTACCTACAGCTTATATCCTCATATTGGAAGTTGGGAAACAGCAGAAACTGTTAAACGCGGTTATGAGTTAAATGTTCCTTTGCAAATATTAGTAAATCCAGAGAATTACCAATCAAAAGAGAATGCTTCCCCAAGCCACAGTTTTCTAAATTTATCAGCCGATAACTTGATATTAATGGCACTTAAACCCAGCGAAGATCATCCAGAAAAATTCTTAATTCGCTGTTATGAATGTCACGGAAAAACAGCAGATTTATCTTTAGAAAGTGATTTATTCACATTAGGAGAACCAGTTGATTTATTAGAAAATCCTATCAAACCAAAAGAAAATATTCAACCTTGGAAAATTTCCACATTTGAAATTATTAGAACCCACGCAAAACATCTCTGAAACCATCATTCCTATCCCTAACGGGACGCTTCGCGAACGTGTCCTTCGTCCCTTCGTGGTTCATTCCTTCATAACCTGTGCGTAAATCCTGATTATAACTAAAAAAACTATAATTTCTTACCTTTGCGCCTTTGCGTGAGAATAATTTAATACTTTGATGATACCATATACAGATCCTTGACGATAGTTGAATTAGCGAGCCTCTGATAAGCAATGAATCTTGATACTGAGTTTGACAATAAAGGTACTATTCTATTAGTAGACGATATTCCCGAAAATCTGCAACTATTAAGCGATTTGTTGGTTAAACTCGGTTATACAGTCCGCAGTGTAACAAGTGGGAGAATGGCGCTTAAAACTGTCAAGGTGAAGCGGCCAAATGTAATCTTATTAGATATCAAAATGCCAGAAATGGACGGTTATCAAGTTTGTCAAGCCTTAAAAGCTGATGAAAATTTACGTAGTATCCCAGTGATTTTTATTAGTGCTTTAGATGATGTCTTTGATAAAGTCACAGCTTTTAAATCCGGTGGTGTAGATTATATCACAAAACCTTTTCAAATTGAAGAAGTGGTAGCGCGTTTAGATAATCAACTAACTATTCAACGCCAACAACAACTGCTAGAAAAAGAAATTACTACCCGCAGAGAAACAGAAGAAGTCCTTTATCAGTCAAGAGCTTTACTAGCCAGTGTATTAAATAGTTCACTTGACGGTGTAGCCGCCATGCAAGCTATCCGTACTCCAGAGACGGGGGATATTGAGGATTTTCGCTGCTTAGTTGTGAACCCAGTTATTGCTAGAGCCTTTGCTAGAAGTAGGGAAGAAATGATTGGTAAACTGGTGCTGAAAAGATTCCTGAGCCGATTTGATTCCCAACTTTTTGATAAATTTGTGGCTATTGTCGAGACGGGTGAACCGCTAGAAAGGGATTTTTACTATCAATCAGGAGAGTCTTCCTGGTTTCACTTTGTGGCTGTCAAATTAGGTGATGGTTTTGCTATTACTATCCGTGATATTACTGCACGTAAACAAACTGAACTAGCTCTACAAGATGCAAACCAGAAACTAGAACAACTAGCGAATCTGGATGCTTTAACTCAGGTAGCTAACCGACGCTGTTTTAATAATCGTCTGACAAAAGAATGGCAAAAATTAGCAGAAACACAACAGCCACTTTCCCTAATTTTATTCGATATTGACTTTTTTAAACGCTATAATGACTACTACGGTCATTTAGCTGGTGATGATTGCTTATTAAAAATTGCCCAAACAGTGTATCAATTTATTCGTCATCAAGATATTGAGCGTCCTACTGATTTAGTAGCGCGTTATGGTGGAGAAGAGTTTGCTATCCTTCTTCCTAACACTGATTTAAAAGGATCTATTATGGTAGCGACTCGGCTACAGGAAGCACTTTATGATCTAGCGATTCCTCATGCAAAATCTGAAATCAAGGATATTGTAACAGTCAGCTTAGGAATATCCTCATTTATACCTGGTGCAGAAGTTAAACCAGATACACTAATTGCCAATGCTGATCAAGCTTTGTACCATGCTAAAGAACAGGGGCGCGATCGCTATTGTATAGCAGATTAGGGAGCAGGGGAGCAGGGGAGCAGAGGGGCAGGGAGAATATGTTTTCTACTGACAACTGACAACTGACAACTGACAACTGACAACCAACAACTGACCAATGACCAATTATTTGCTAATATTCCTCAAATGATCATATTGAAAATAAGGCATTCTGCATAATTATGTTAACATCCGCAATTAATGATAAAAACACAACTGCTATCCAATTAGTTAAAGATGGGGTAGTGGTAAGCGATCGCTCAAATTGGGGACTTATCCGTGTATCTGACGATGATAGACTGCGGTTTTTACACAATCAAAGTACCAACGATTTTCAATCCCTCAAACCTGGACAGGGCTGTGATACTGTGATGGTGACATCTACCGCCCGCACGATTGATTTAGTTACTGCTTATGTATTAGAGGATGCAGTCCTATTGGTAGTTTCCCCTAACCGTCGTCAGGTACTCATGCAATGGTTAGATCGTTATATCTTCTTTGCAGATAAAGTCAAATTAACGGATGTAACCGAGGAAATGGCAACTTTGAGCCTGATTGGACCCCAAAGCCATGCTATGGTCGAAAAACTGGGGGCTGGTGCGTTAATTGGTCAACCCGATGGTAATCATATTTTAGTGAATGGAGTGATAGTTGCAGTGGGTAGCGGTGTGGCTGCACCTGGATATACCCTGATTTTACCTATAGCGGAAAAACAAGAATGGTGGGAGAAAATACTGGGATTTGGGGCTGTGGAATTGAGCGATCGCGCCTGGGAGATGTTACGAATATTACAAGGTCGTCCCGCCCCAGATTTAGAACTCACGGATGATTACAACCCCTTAGAAGTGGGTTTATGGCAGACAGTTTCCTTTACTAAAGGTTGTTATATCGGTCAAGAAACCATTGCTAGATTAAATACATACAAAGGTGTAAAACAATACCTTTGGGGAATTCGCCTCAGTGGTGCTGCTGAACCAGCAACAGTGATCACCATTGGGGAAGAAAAAGTAGGTAAACTCACCAGCTATACAGACACCCCAGATGGTCATTTTGGACTAGGTTACATCAGGAGTAAAGCAGGTGGAGTGGGTTTAAAAGTCCAAGTTGGGGAAACAGAGGGGGAAATAGTCTCTATTCCCTTCGTTTCTCACGAATACCCTCTGAATAATGGATAATTGATATCTCACTTAACTTTGCTTATTTCCTCTACCTGGACAAAATTCATCTATCCAAGAAGGTAAACTACGAGCATTAGTTTGATCTAAGAGGCTTGTTTTATCAACAAAATGTTTTCCCGGAATTTGTCCCAATCTCCCATTACTCACAAGTTTAGTAGATGAAAGTGGTACAGGTTTGGATCTAGATGATATCTCAGTATTTATTCTTTCGACGGCAACAGGTAATTTGGCTGTAGAATGGTGATGAATCGGCGTAGCAACTGCAAGCACTGAAACACCTGTTGTCATGTTTAATAATACCTGTTTACGTTCTTTGGAAATAGATGAATCTGTTAAAGGTATATGAGCAGGAGAGGTACTAACAATCTCATTTTTAGCTTGAGAATGTGGGGATTTTGATAAATTTAATTCCTGTTCAGGATTGAAGTGTAAACCCAATGCTGCAATTATTTGATCAGGATTATTATTCAAATCCAAAATAAACGGGAGGATTTTTTTTAACTCTGGTTCTAAAACAGATAAAGTTGCTAAAATGTAACCAGAAGAAGGTCGGCGTAAACCATGATAATCTTTCCAAATTCGCATTTTCACTAGCCAAGAACGATTTTCTTCGTAATAATTTAGCCACTTCATTTTTAACGATTGTCGTAGATGCTGAATATCCATTTATTGTCTTCCTTCTTAATGCACCAACTTACAGAATTTATATATTTTCAGTCAGCTTTATCCGTGGGGATGAAACCGATAATAAAGCATTTTTTTAACTTTTTTACCACCTAACAAATGTTGTTCTACCAATCGAGGTATTTCTTGAGGTTGAACCCGACAATACCAAACCATCTCTGGTAAGACTAGCACCATTGGACCATTACCACATTGACCTAAACAGCCACTAACTGTAACTGTTGTATTAGCTATAGGGAAAGCTTGTAAAGCCGCTAATACTTCCTTTGCACCTTGTTTTCTACAAGTTCGATGTTGACATACTTGTACAGAAATAGGAGGAGATTGCACCTGAGTGGGGATATTTGAGATTAATTCATCCATTGCCATTTTGACTATAAACGCCAATTATTTAGTATTAGTGAATAACCTAAATCTTGAATTCTTTGGTAATGAGATAAATTACCAGTAACTAAAGTAAGATTATGACTGATAGCAATAGCAGCAATCATGCAATCAGGATAACCAATTCTTTTTCCTGTTATTTCTAAATCAGCATAAATTTTTCCGGCTAATACAGAAGCTGTCAAATCAAAAGATAATATTTCCTGTGAAATTAGGATGTTTAAAAATTGCTGAAGACGTTCTTTTTGCTGACGTTTATGCCATCCTTCCACAATTTCCATTACTGTAATTGCAGAAATTGTGTATTTCTCAAACTGACTTAAGTAAATATCGGCTTTGGCAATAATCCGAGGATTTGCCCGTTTAATAATTTCTGAAAGAATATCAGTATCAAGTAGGGATTTCTCTACTTTATTCATTTTATAAACTATATCCTCTTTTTTCCATGGCCTCAACAACAATTTCATCAACAATTTCTGGAACATCCGCATATAATCCCATTAAGGGATCTTTTTTTTCCTGAATTTCTGCTAAACGTTCAATTACTTGAGTAATCAATTCTGATAATGTTGATTGATTAACTATGGCAATAGTTTTTGCCCGTTCAAAAGTGAGTCTATCTAGTTCAAGTTCTATTTTTTCCATGATGGATTTACCTCTTAATTACGAAAACAAATAACGATGATAATTCTGATTATATCATTTCGATTAGTAATAGCTGCTAACAAATGTTGAGCATCGCCACCCCATAGTGGCGATCGCTAAAAAACTCCTAATTGATCACTAATCCTTTACTGGCTAACCATTCACTATTAAATATCCGTGATTGATAGCGAGAACCACTGTCACACAAGATAGTTACAATAGTATGTCCTGGTCCCAATTGTTTAGCTAAAGCCACAGCCGCACCGACATTAATTCCAGTTGAACCACCCATTAATAAACCATCTTTTCTTAATAGCTGATAAACAACACGCAACGCTTCTGAATCATCAATTTGGATGGCATCATCAATAGGTGCGCCTTCCATATTAGCCGTAATCCGACTATTACCTATCCCTTCAGTAATGGAATTACCAGAAATTTTGATTTCACCAGTTTTGATATAGCTATATAGTCCACTACCCAAAGGATCAGCAACAATACATTTAACCGCCGGATTTTGTTCTTTTAGGTACATGGCTACACCAGCATAAGTACCACCCGTACCAGTCGCTGCTACCCAACCATCTACTTTACCGTCGGTCTGTTGCCAAATCTCCCTACCTGTGGTTTCATAATGGGCGAGACGGTTGGCTAAATTATCAAACTGATTAGCCCAAATGGCGTTTTCCATTTCCGCCGCAATTCTACCAGATAATTTGACGTAATTATTCGGATCTTTGTAAGGTACGGCAGGAATAGGACGAACTTCTGCACCCAAGGTAGTCAAAGCATCTATTTTTTCTTGGGGATTGGGTATTGGGAATAATAATCAAGCATTTGTAACCTTTGGCATTGCATATATGCGCTAGTCCAATCCCTGTATTCCCCGCAGTTCCTTCCACTACTGTGCCACCAGGTTTCAGGAGTCCTTTTTTTTCTGCATCTTCGATGATGTAAAGTGCAGCCCGATCTTTAACAGAACCACCAGGGTTCATAAATTCTGCTTTGGCTAAAATTTCACAACCTGTTTCTTCACTAAAACTGTTTAAGCGAATTAATGGTGTGTTACCAATTGTCCCGACAAATCCATTTTTGATATCCATGTTGAATCTACCTGAGTTCTTCCCAATCAAATTTTGCCATTTAATCTCAACAAGAGTGCGATCGCTCAAGCCTCTCTTTCTCAGTTCATTTTTCTGGCTGACAATTTTCCTAACTAGCAACTTACGTTATTAATTTTTAATTCCGTCCTGGGTTTCTCTTCCTTAGCTTTGAGATAACCGCTTTACCTCTGCACCACCTAACATTGTCTGGGCTTTCGCTAACATCTGTGGTATTTTTTCCGCTTGGGGACTGCGAGATAAACATTCTTGCAAATCTAATTCATCTAATTTATCAGCTTTATTACCAGGAAACCAAGAACTACCATTACCTAAAAGGTTATAGCGCATTTTTCCATACTCGATCATGTCATAGGCTAAAGCTAAATTTAACAACCACAAAATCACCCTTATATTTACTCCTCCTGGCGTTTCTTCCCAGGTTGGTAAATTGGTTTCCCAGGTTTTTACCCAATCTTCTCCTAAATTTTTGATGGCTGCTGACTCCAATCTAGAAATAATTGGTGGTAAAATTTCTGCTGCATTCTCTAACAATTCTAAAGTTTTTAAATGTTCATCAAAATCAGTTGACTTAGCCGCCCCTATACTCAAAGTATGCACTTGGGAATGACTTAAACAAAATAAATCATTAAACACCATTGGACTCAAAGGCGCACACAAATCAACTAATTTCGCTGATGGTTGATATAATAATCCACCTTTATTAGCTGGACTAATAATAAACACACCCATATCTAATTTATTAGCAGCTTCAATTGCAGGCCAATTCCATTGATTAATATAGTACCAATGTAAATTTACATAATCGAATTGATTAGTATTAACTGTCTGTAAAATTATTTCTGTGGGCGCATGGGTAGAAAAGCCAATAGATCGGACTTTACCCTCCATTTGTAACTGTTTGGCAACCTCTAAACAACAATCTTTACGAATACTATGATCTAAAGTTTCCGCATTATTAATTCCATGTAAACCCAACAAATCAACATAATCTAATTGCAGATAAGCCAAAGATTTCTCAAACGTCTTGCGGAATTCTTGAGAATCTGCATGAGGAGAAACTTTAGTTTGCACAATTAAGTTTTCACGAGGAAACTGCGGCAGAATTTTTCCTAATTGCATTTCCGATGTTCCATAACCTCGTGCAGTTTCAATGTGATTAATTCCTAGTTCTAATGAACGACGAATTACCGCTTCTAAGTTTTCTTGATTATCTGTCGGAATTTCTTCAGGTTCTACATCTTGCCATTTATATTGATATCGCATTCCCCCGCAGGAAAAAACGGGCATTTGTAGTTCTGTTCGGCCAAAGCGTCTATATAGCATCGGTGAATTATGACAATGGAGAATTGATAATTGACAATTATTTATCTGTGTCTATGCAGCTTCATTTTAATTTGATATATAGCAATTCCCATTTTAGTGAGGTACAAGTAGCAAGAATTAACCGCAGATGGAAGAGGATAAACGCAGATTAACGCAGATGAATTTGTACCTCGTTAGACTAAGAAATGCTATAAGCTGGGAAAAAGGTAATTAGTAAAGAGGGTAATTAATCTTCATTTTCTTCCTCTCACTTATCCCTTTTTCCCTAACTAGGAACTGATGGGATGAGGTGAGAATTTAAAGTTGTCGAACTACTGGTTTACCGTCAATAACTTCACCCACAAGAACGACATCTGCACAATTAACGAAAATACCATTTTCGAGAACACCAGGAATGTTATTCAGGGTTTTTTCTAGGTTTGCAGGGTCATCAATATTATCAAATGTGACATCTAAAACCATGTTACCTTGGTCAGTGATGACTGGACCAGCTTTTCTTACACCCATACGCAGTTCTGGCTTACCACCAAGGGCTTTAATGGCATTAGTAACGGGGGTAAGTGCCATGGGAATGACTTCTACAGGGACAGCAAACACAGAACCCAGTTTGTCTACTAACTTACCGCTATCAACGACAACAATAAATTGTGCAGCTAGGTAATCTACAACTTTTTCGCGGGTATGTGCTGCACCACCACCTTTAATCAAGTTTTTGTAGGGGTCTACTTCATCTGCTCCATCTATGGCAATATCAATATGGTCTACAGCGTCTAAAGTGGTCAGAGGAACGCCATACTCTTTTGCTAAAACTTCTGATTGAAATGAGGTGGGGATACCGACAATATCTTTGAGTTCTCCTGATTGGAGGCGTTCTCCTAAATACTGAATTGTGTAAGCTGTGGTTGAACCTGTACCCAAACCAACTATTGAACCGGATTTTACCAAATTGGCGGCGGCTTTACCAACTTCTTGCTTCATCAATTTAACTGGATCTGCGGGGATTGACATTCTTTAACTCCTGAAAAATTAATTGTATGGAAGATACTGTCACAGCCGACTATACTACAAAATTGGTAATGGGTAATGGGTAATTGATCAGATAATAAATATAATTTTTTTTAAATTATACCATAAAATTATAGTAACTAAGTTATCTAAGAAATTAGCAACTTTAACTATAAAATCAACGTCAAGATTAGAAATGCAATTATAAAATAATCGTCAACATGAAAAAATTACTCAGTACATTGACATTAATAACATTACTGCAAACATCTCCTCTTTTGGCACAGGAACAATCATCGGAAACAATACCTCAGACAAGTTCAGAGTATATACAAAAGGTTATTGATTCTAAGTTAATGGATAATTTGCCTGATGGTCAATTTTATGCAGAAAGGTTAATTAGTCGGGCCGAATTAGCGTCAATTTTGGTAAAGGCATTCTATTTGGATAAACGGCCAATTACTCAAAAGAAAAACTCTGTATTTATACCTGATGTTCCTCGTTCTCATTGGGCGTATCAAGATATTCAAGTAGTTTTAAAAACAGATATTATGAAGGGTTATCGGGGAAATATGTTTTTCCCCAATCAAAGGGTAACTAGGGCGGAAGGTTTAGCAATTTTTGCTCAAGCTTATGGGGTTTTTCAATTTCCTGATAATACCGTGAATGAAATTCTTGCACCACATCCAGATGCAAAAAATATACCTGATTGGGCGAGAAAGGCGATCGCTACAGTAGTCGCTGAGGAATTTATTAATATGGATACACAAGGTAATATCTACCCACTCCGTCCCATGACACGAGGCGATTTAGCTTATGTATTGAGTAAATATTTGCAACGACAAAAGCCGCAATCAGTAACTCCTGTAGTTCCCAAGATTAATCCATTTTGAGATGATTTTTAATTGAGACTTACTAATAGTTTTGGGCGAATATAATAGAGCCTACTACATGGACTAAAATTTAAAAATCAATAGTTCCAAACCCACGGAGGTGGGTTTTGTCTGTGTAGCCGTGAATTATATTCGCCAGGGTTAGTTTTTAGTAATTTCTGATTTCACATTTTCATCAGACGCTAATAATTCCCGAATTATGCGAGTCATAGCTTTTTGCGTCACACGACTAGCAATTTGTTGACCTAAAAGCTGGACTCCTGGATTAACAATTATTTGGGCTAATTGAGGCGCTAATTTCGTCGCATCAAACCCTTTAGTTTCTCTCAAAATACCAGCAATACGTTTAATATATTCTAAAGTTTGTTGTTGTTCAACTGTTGCTGATGGGATTTGATTTACGGCTGTTAATCCTATCCTTTCTCGGAGGATGTATGTCAAGTTATGCAAAGCATTTTTACTAACTGCATCTACACTATTGAAAAATTCATCAACTAATCTCTCACGAATAAATGAACCCCGTTCAGAAGAGAGAAATTCTACACCTTGATTAACAACTAAATTCAGATCATATTCTTGGTTACTACGGGCATTTTTTAACAAGTTTTCCAAACGATTCCAGCGGAATTTACCATCTTTAAACAGTAATTCTTGTAATGATGTTCTTAACTCATCAGCGGGATCTGTTAATAGCCTTTTCGCAACATAAGGATAGGCTTCACTGAGAACCTTAAAATTGGGATCTATATAAATTGCAATCCCTTCTAAGGTGACAAGAGAACGAATAATTAAAGCGTAATATGGTGGAACACGGAAAGGATATTCATACATTAAAGCTGATAAATCATCGGTAATGCTTTTAATATTCAAATCCGCTACACTTGCACCTTGAGCATTAGCAAATACCTTAGCAAAAGCAGGAATAATGGGGGTAAGATCAGTTTCCGGTGTGAGGAATTCTAACTTTACATAGTCTTTGGCTAAACTATCAAATTCCCGATTAACAACGTGAACGATCGCTTCAATTAAACCATAACGTTGGGCTGGTTTAACTTCGCTCATCATCCCAAAATCGAGATAAGCTAATTTACCATCCATCGTCGCTAATAAGTTACCTGGATGAGGATCAGCGTGAAAAAATCCATGTTCTAATAATTGACGCAGAGAACACTGTACACCAACCTCAATTAAATACCGGGCATTGATTCCCAAAGCGGTAATTTTTTCTGGTTGAGTTAATTTGATCCCGTTAATCCACTCCATCGTTAAAACGCGACGGTTGGTGTATTCCCAGTAAATTTTTGGCACATAAATATCCTTCATGTGACCATATAATTCAAAAAAGCGTTCTGCATTTTCGCCTTCATGAATATAATCCATTTCTTCAAAAATGCGATCGCCCAACTCATCCAAAATCCCGACTAAATCACTACGTACCCGTTTCACTTGGCGCTGAACCCAACCAGCTAATTTCCGTAAAATATACAAATCTATAGTAATTCGTTCCCGTAAATCTGGGCGCTGTACCTTAATCGCTACTTCTTCACCAGTTTTTAATTTTCCTCTATATACCTGTCCCAAAGAAGCAGCCGCAATCGGTTGAGCAGACAATTCTGCATAAATCTCTGTCGGTGGCGCTCCTAGCTCTTCTTCAATAAACTGGTAAGCTATCTCATTCGGAAAAGCTGGTAATTGATCTTGGAGTCTAGTTAATTCTTCTAGGTAAGTTGGTGGTACTAAATCTGGCCTAGTAGATAAAGCCTGACCAATTTTAATGTAAGCAGGCCCCAACTTTGTTAATAATTCTCTGAGTTGAATAGCACGACGACGTTCATTTTTAACCAAAATTCCCCATTGCTTATCCCACCACAACCCAAATGCAAAGGAAAGAGTTGGTTTCAAAACCGTCACAATTCGCCTTAAAACTTGCAGAAATCGCCCACGATACTGTTCTTGTATTTCCACAGGATCATAAAGCACCGTCTCAGGTTCAGATCCTGCTGTCACCCGCGCCTGATGTCTTGGCTGTTTAGAGACTTCCGCCGATTTGATTACTAAAGTCTGTGTACCTTTTTCCGCTACTACTTCAATCACGGACAATTCGCCTCCGCGACTGTCCTCCTGACTTGTTCGAGAACTAGGGGGAAGTGTCTTAACCATCATGAAGAAGCCACCAGTTAAATCAACGTTGTTAAATATTGTAACAATATCTTGTCTTTTTAGGATATATTCAACACTAAATCAGGGAAAATTTAACAGATGAATAAAATCAGCAAGAAACAGGGACTTACAGCAGTAAGCCCTGTAAAGATTTTAACCTTAATTTATACCGATTTGAAAAATAGATAATTGCCAAGCCAATTCAAAATTCCAAATGGTATAAAATAGTTTAACTACGGCTTTTTATCAGTCTTCACCTTAGCTTCTACCTTGACAGTTTTTACGCCTACTACTTCCTTAATCAAAGTTTCAGCCTGTACGATTTCTTCCTTAGAAGTTGCTGTTCCTGTTAGCGTAATCTCACCATCTTTATTGACTACTGACAAATTATTTCCTGGTAAACCCTCTTTCAGCTTCTTACTAACTTCGGTTTTTAAGTCCATTGTCGACATCGGAGTTGCAGTCGGAGTTGCAGTCGGTGTTGTAGTCGGTGTTGCAGTTGGAGTTGCAGTCGGTGTTGCAGTCGGTGTTGCAGTAACCTGCGTAATATCAGAAGCTGGTTTTGCCGGCACAGAAAGAGTTTCATTAGTACCCGTAGTCTCAGAACCAGTCTTTGGTGGTTCTTGACAACCAACCATACCAACTACCAAAACGCTACTAAATAAAAAGGGAATTAGCTTTTTCATGTTTATCTCCAAAATTGAGTGCTTGAGGTAATGGATTTTACTGTGAGTGATGCTGAGGAGCAAATCTTAAAAAAAAGAATTAAATTGCTACACCCAAAAGTCATAAATCAAACACCCAGATAACTGACAATAAGACAACTTTCCAATAACTAAATTAAAACGCCATTCTTGAAAAGAGCCAATGAGACATCAACCGAATATATAGCAGGTGACAGGGCGGGAAAGTTTTTTTGTGTCTTTGTTTTATCATGAGTTAATGTCCTAGCCACCTTAGCAGTTGCTATAAATATGCTGCATTATCAAGAACTTTTTAGAAACGCTCCATAGGTAGGTATTCTCAATGCTACTGTTCCGGCGATGTCTATATGAATTGTACTCATGGCTATAGACTAATAATCCGTTGATTTTCTCAGGTAGCCACTATCTCTATATTCTTCACCATAGAGACTCAGCCGTATCTTTTCCTGGACTGGGGAATTTTCTTCCTTCTTCTTAACTCCTGAATGGGCGCAGACCCTGCGCCCCTACCTCCTCTTTCCTCAAAATATCTCAACAAGAGAGGAAATTGCACCTGAATGGTTCGGTTATACCACTTTCATTAGGACACTAATAACTATAATCTCATAAATATAGAGTGCAATATCTACCCTAGCAAACATTAGCTGCTGAAGCAATCAAGGGGTGAAAACCTGTGTACGAATGGATTTTACCAAGTCTCAAGGAAGTTTTATCTGCAAGTCAATCTCACATGGCTGAGTGTTCTTCTGCCAAAGCTGAACAGCAATGGCGCGTTAGCCTGGCGGCTACAGAAAATTTGCTATTAAAAACTTTAGCTACGACTTCATCTGATACTACTCAAGGTTTGGTATTAACAGCACCAGCACCCTTATTTAGTCACCCACAACTAACACAGCAGTTACAAACAGTAACTTTTACAGCCAAACCTTTTAACCCTTTGGCATTAATGCCGTTTCGTATTCCCTCAGAAATGGGGACGAATATAAATACAGAAGCAACTACGACCCATACTACCACTTGCCAAGAATCTATATTACCTTTATTACCGGCTGATCCTCTAGCAGCGGAGCAATTTTGTTTAGTATTCACAGATAAATTTAGATTAGTGCTGGTTTTAGCAGAACAAAAGCATGGTAAAAAAGAGTTCTTGTTTTCCTTTGAACCAGAAGTAGTACAACAGGCTTGGCAGTCTTTAGGCGCTAGGGTAGTTTTAACTAATCCAGAATTATTTGCTGATTTGGATATTAAAGTCCAAAATTATCCTCTAGTTGCACCAGATTATCAAACTATAATTCAATTTAGTCAGTTATTACTCCAAGAATTAACATCCGGAGAAAGTCATCCAGTTACACATAATTCATCATCTGTTTATTCACCCACTCCACCGACAAAACCCTCATCTCGTCCTGATGTAGAATTATTGCAAGCCTTTGCTCATGAAGTCCGGACTCCGTTGACAACAATTCGGATGATGACACGGTTACTATTAAAACGTCAGGATTTACCAGCGAATGTCATCAGTCGTTTAGAAGTTATTGATCATGAATGTACTGAGCAAATTGACCGGATGGAGTTATTATTTAAAGCCGCAGAATTAGAAAACTTATCACAACCTGTGAAATTTGCTAATTCACAACTGACACCAATGTGTTTAGATGAAGTTTTACAGCAAAGTATTCCTCGCTGGCAACAAGCAGCAAATCGCCGTAATTTAACTCTAAATGTGGTGTTACCCAAACAACTACCAACAGTAGTTAGTAATCCTGCTATGTTAGATCGGGTACTCACAAATTTAATAGAGAATTTTACTCGTAGTTTACCTCCTGGTAGTTGTATACAAGTGCAAGTAATGACTGCTGGTGATCAACTAAAATTACAATTATCACCTCAGTTTGATTGTCAAGATAAAAGCTACACAACAACACCACCAATTCGTAAATCTTTAGGTCAATTATTAATGTTCCAACCAGAAACAGGAACAATTAGTTTAAATATGTCTGCAACTAAGCATTTATTTCAAGCAATTGGTGGTAAGTTAATTGTCCGTCAACGCCCTCAAAATGGTGAAGTATTGACAATTTTCTTACCTTTAGAAGTTAGAGCTATCTAACATTCATGAAAGTATTTATGAATCCTGATGTTTGATCATATTTGTACCGATTAATCCCGCAGATATCGTATTCCAAACCATTGTGAGGTTATTGCTTAAAAAAGAGCCGTGATTACCAGGGACTAGATGTAGTTTAAAGTTACTGAAAGTGTATTTACTCCAAAGTGAAATTTCCTCTGGTGTAATTTCACTATCTTCCAGTCCCCCAATAGCAGAAAGAGGACAATTCAATGGTTTTCCTTGAGAGTATTGTTGGTTGTAACTTAATAAGATTTGGATATCTAGTTTTAATCGAGTTGATATAATCTCCATCAAAAATTCATCACTACGAAGAGATTGAGGAATTCCAGATACAGCTAGAAACTTATGGAGTATTTCTTCTGGAGACAAAGATGATAAAGTTGGTAAATTAGAGACAAGAGCATGAGGAGTTAAAGCCCCACCGACAAAAAAGTGTAGGGGTTGTAAACCATATTTTTGCTGTAGTAAATGAGCTAATTCAAAACCTATAAATGCTCCTAAACTTTGACCCCAAAAAGCAAAGGGTTTATCTAAATAAGCCGGAATAATTTGCTCTAAACAGTGAATAACATTGGCAAATTGTGTAAAGGCTTGATTTTGGGAATCTCCTTCTCTTCCAGGTAATTCAATGGGGACAATTTCAATTTCTGAAGGCAGATTTTCAGCCCATTCGCGGAAAATATAAGCAGATCCTCCTAATTCATGAAAACAAAATAAACGCAAACTTGCATTATGTCTGGGTTTATGATAAGCAATTAAGTTAGGAATTTCTCTTTTTGATAACTGATTTGTGATTGATTGTGGTTGTGGTGAAATGTAATTATTTCCCTTAGTACGTAGACGATTAATTCTCAGAGTTTCTAACTGTTGAGACATTACTTCTAACTGTTGCTGTACTAGATTTACAGGGACTTTTTTCTGTGTTTGTCTACTAATATTGGTAGGTACAGGAATAGTTGGTTGTGGAGATTTTACACCATTACCGTTAACAGTTGGATTTAAACCATTACCATTTGTATTCATACCATTTTCTGGTGATGAAGATGTGATTTTTTGTTGTTTGGTATTATTAACTTCTAGCCAATATGATTTGCGTTCAAATGGATAAGTTGGTAATTCTAACTTACGACGGGAATAATTACTATCAAATCCTGACCAGTCTACCGATACTCCATGAATATATAACTGTCCTAAACTTTGCAAAATTTGTTGCCAATCTTGTTGTTGGGGACGTAAAGATGGCAACCAAATACCAAAATCTTCTGGTAGACATTGACGACCCATACCGATTAAAATGGGCTTGGGTCCAATTTCTAAAAACACTGTATATTCTTGTTCATGAAGGGTTTGCATACTATCAGCAAATCTCACAGGTTGAACAATATGTTGTACCCAATATTCAGGTTTAGTAATATGATCATCTGCCCTTTTTCCAGTAAGATTAGAAATAATAGGAATTCGGGGATTATTATAGGTAACTTGGGATGCTATTTCGGCAAACTCCTCTAAAATTGGGTTCATTAATGGAGAATGAAAAGCATGAGAAACTTGAAGACGAGTTGTTTTAATGCCTTGATTTGCTGCAATTTTACAAATAGCATCAATAGCTGCTTTATCACCAGAAATAACAACACTTTCTGGTCCATTTAAAGCGGCAATACTTACTTGGTTAATGTCAGGTTCTAAAAGTTGTCTTACTTGAGATTCTGAAGCTATTAAAGACACCATTTCACCATTAGGGGGTAACTGTTGCATCAATTTTCCCCGACTGGCAATTAATTTTAATCCGTCTTCTAAATTAAAGATGCCGGCTACACAAGCAGCTACATATTCACCCACACTATGACCCATAACTATATCGGGTTTAATTCCCCAGGATTTCCATAGTTGAACAAGGGCATATTCAATTGCAAAAATAGCAGGTTGAGTGTAAGCTGTTTGGTTAAGCAGAGGGTTGTTTTCTGTTTCTGGGTAGAGAATTTCTAATAAAGATTTTTCCAGATAATTCCGCAGAATTTGATCACATTCATCCAAAGTTTTCCGGAAAACAAGCTGGGTTTCATATAGTTGTTTTCCCATATTTATATATTGAGAACCTTGTCCGGTAAACAAAAAAGCTACTTTGGGTATCCCAGCATTACTAGGAAGTTGTTTTTGGAAAATTCCTGCTATTTCTTCTTGCAGTGAAAATTGTTGGAGTTTGGCTGCTAATTCTTTTTTATTGTTGACAACAACTGCTAACCGATAATTAAAATGAGCGCGTCCAATATTAGCTGTATAACATATATCTGCTATTGCTATTTCGGGATTTTTTTCTAAGTGTTCTTGATAACGGTTAACTAATTTTTCTAAAGCCTTTTCTGTTTTTGCAGAAAGAGTTAATAAATGTAGTGGACGTTCTAGTAAATCTTCATTTTTTAATTGTTCTGGTGCTTCCTCTAAAACTATATGGGCATTAGTACCACTAAAACTAAAAGAACTCACACCTGCAATACGATTTTTCCCTTCTATTTGCCAAGGAATAGCTGTAGTTGGAATAACTACAGGTAATTCTTCCCAATTAATATAAGAACTGGGTTGGTGAAAATGCAAATGTGGTGCTATTTCTTGATGTTGTAATTGCAAGACTACTTTGATTAAACCAGCAATACCAGCAGCACCTTCTAAATGTCCGATATTAGTTTTCACTGAACCTAACATCAAGGGGTTTTGTGAAGAATGATTTTTCCCAAATACCGCACCTAAAGAACCAACTTCAATTGGATCTCCTAAAGATGTTCCTGTACCATGAGCTTCAATATAACTAACTGCTTCTGGACTGACTCCACCATTTTCTAAAGCTTTACGAATTACCGCTTGTTGAGAAGGTCCACTGGGTACTGTTAAACCGCTGGTATGACCATCTTGGTTAACAGCACTACCGCGAATTACTGCTAAAATATTATCATTATTGGCGATCGCATCTGACAATCGTTTCAAAACAATAATTCCACATCCTTCACCGCGAACATAACCATCTGCACTAACATCAAAAGTCTTACAACGACCATCAGCAGATAACATCCGGGCTTTGGAAAAGTTAATACTTACCTCTGGTGTAATTAGTCGGTTAACTCCTCCGGCGATCGCTACATCACTTTCATGATTACGCAGACTAGAACAAGCCAAATGCACTGTTACTAAAGAAGAAGAACAAGCCGTATCTACTGCTAAACTTGGACCTTGTAAACCGAGAATATAAGAGAGTCTACCAACTGCACTACTATGAGAATTACCAGTACCAAAATAAGAATCAATTTCTATTTCCTCTTGAGTTAATAGCAGTTGATAATAATCACTACTACAAATACCAACAAATACACCAGTTTGAGTTTTAGCTAACTTTTGAGGATTGAGAGCAGCATTTTCCAAAGCTTCCCAACTGACTTCTAAAATTAACCGATGTTGAGGATCTAAAGCTTTGGCTTCTCGTGGAGAAATAGAAAAAAAACTAGGATCAAATTCTTTTAATTTATCAACAAATGCACCATAACGAGTGTACATTTTTCCCGGTGTTTCTTTCTCAGGATCATAATAATCATCAATATTCCATCTATCTTGAGGAACTTCGGTAATAGCATCTACACCATTTTTCAAAAGTTGCCAAAAGTCTTCAGGATTGTCAGCACCACCGGGAAACCTACAACCCATACCAATAATAGCAATTGGTTCAATTTTAGCTTTTTCTAAAGATTGTAATTTGGCTTTGGTTTCGCGTAATTCTACCAAAGCTTTTTTCATTAATGCGGCGTTATCAATTTTGGGTTGGTTCATTTTTTTAAGATATATCTATTGGATTTTTTTGTTAATGTAATTTACAAACCGTTGAGTTCTGCTGCTAACAATGAGGCAATTTCCTCTTCTGATAAATCTTCTAATTCTTGATTAATGTTTTCTATTTCTTGAACATTTTCTGGTTCTATTTCTGAAAAATTAATTTCCAAAATATCCTGAATTAAGTAATTTACCATATCCCCAATTGTGGGATAATCAAAAGCACCTGTTGAGGGTATAGAACATCCTAAACTCACTTGTAAACGATTTCTCAAATCTACAGAAGTGAGAGAATCCATTCCTAAATCAAAAAACCCTTCTTCTAAACCAATTTTCCTAGATTGACTTAAACCTAAAACTCCAGCTACTTGGCGGCTGATATGAGCTTCTAACATGGCTCTGCGTTCACTAGGGATAGCTGCTTCTAATTCTTGGAGAAATTCTGATTGAGAAGTTAATTCTGCCTGATTTAGTTCTCGATATTTGGCTAAGAATGGCAATTTTTGATATTGTGGCTGATTTACTAACCATTGTGACCAATTAATAGAGAAAACACCAACTTGGGGAGATTGTGTAGATAACAAATCAGCCAAAGCTTGAAAACCAATCTCAGGAGAAATAGAAGTAATCCCTTGAGATTGTAACCGCTGTTGATATTGATCTCCTAAACGTGCAGCCATACCACCATCATTCCAAGGTCCCCAATTCACACTTAAACCCGGTAATCCTAATGCTCGACGGTGATAAACCAAGGCATCCATAAACGCATTTGCTGCGGCATAGTTCCCTTGTCCAGGAGAACCCAGTAAAGACGCTATGGAAGAAAAACAAACAAAGAAATCTAAAGGTAAATGCTTAGTAAATTGATGTAAATTCCAAGCCCCCTCTACCTTCGGCTGCATAACCCTAGAAAACCGCTCCCAGGTGATTTGTCGCAACATTCCATCATCCAACATACCCGCCCCATGAATGACACCTTTTAAGGGCTTCCCAGATGCCTCAATTTGCTCAATAATGGCTTCTACATCTTGGGGTTGAGAAATATCTCCCAAGCGGACAGAAACCTGTATCCCTAAAGTCTCTAATTCAGTAATCTTAATTTGAGCATTTTGGGAAGGTTCATTTCTGCCCATTAATACTAAATGTTTCGCACCTTTTTCTCCTAACCAATGAGCTACGGAAAGTCCTAAAGCTCCCAAACCACCAGTAATTAAATAACTACTCTCACTATCAATATTAATTGCAGTTTGATTAGTAATTTTCCCAGAACCTAAACGCATTACATGACGCACACCTTGACGATACGCAATCTGGTTTTCTATATCAACATCAGTAATTTCATCAAAGATGATATTTGCCACTTCTGCTGATTTTATTCCTATTTCTAAATCTAAACAACGACAATTAAATTCAGGATGTTCTAAAGCAACAACTTTTCCTAAACCCCATAATGGTGCTTGTTGCACTTGTACAGGTTCTTGATCATGATCAATTTGGTGTACACCCTGAGTTACTAAGCAAAGTTGAGAAAGTTTGGTTTCTGAATTTGCCACCATTGCTTGCACCAAATGCAGCACACTTCCACAACTAAGAGCCTGAGCATTTGTCAATGATTCTGTTGTTGTTTGCAAACTCCATAAATGAACTACACTATCTAATTTTTGTGTTGAGGATATTTCTTGAAGTAACTTTTCAAAATCTGCGGGTTTGCTAGGACATATTTGATAATGATTTTGATTTAATTTCTGATAATTTTCTCCTAGATAAACAACAATA
>NZ_VILD01000006.1:372100-374437 GCF_009712085.1 Anabaena sp. UHCC 0253 | reverse complement strand
GTTCTTGATCATGATCAATTTGGTGTACACCCTGAGTTACTAAGCAAAGTTGAGAAAGTTTGGTTTCTGAATTTGCCACCATTGCTTGCACCAAATGCAGCACACTTCCACAACTAAGAGCCTGAGCATTTGTCAATGATTCTGTTGTTGTTTGCAAACTCCATAAATGAACTACACTATCTAATTTTTGTGTTGAGGATATTTCTTGAAGTAACTTTTCAAAATCTGCGGGTTTGCTAGGACATATTTGATAATGATTTTGATTTAATTTCTGATAATTTTCTCCTGGATAAACAACAATAGATTGATATCCTTGCTTTTCTAATTTGTGAGTTATTTCTGCGCCCATATTATGACTAGGTGCAAAAATCAACAAAGAAGAAGGGGACAGGTGATAGTTGACAGGTGACAGTGTAGAAGAAGTTTCTATTATTTCTCCCGTCTTCCCGTCTTCCCTCTTCTTTCTGTCACCTGTCACCTGTTCCCTGTCACCTATTCTTTGCCATTCTACCTGATAATACCAATCACTAAGATTAGGTTGCAGACTGCGACGCAAGACTTCACGGGAGGCTTTTCTGGCTTCAAAGTTGGTGATTTTGGCAATGATTTCTCCCTGGTTATCAAAGATGAGAAGATCACCAATGAGACTTCCTTCCTTATTTTGAGTTATTATGCGAGCATGACACCATAAATTACTGCTTTTTGGTTTTTGGAAGAATTGAAACTTTTCAATATGGAAGGGAATATAAATAAAGTTATATTTATCTATATGATCCAATTCATCTACTAATCCTTGACACATTCCTAAAACTTGAAAACAGGAATCAATCAAACCAGGATAAAGTTGATAATCATTGATTGTATCTGGTATTTCTGGGAGTTCCATTTGTCCGAGTGCTTCTCCCTTACCTTGCCAAGCTTTACCTATCCATTGGAATGCTGTTCCTAGTGTATATCCGGCTGTGTATAGTTCGTCGTAAAATTGCTTGCCGGGAACTATTTGTGAGCATCTTTTTTGAATATTTTCTACTTCTTGATTGGAAATAATTGTTTTCTCTATTTCCTGTTCTATTCTCAATAAACCAGTAACGTGATTTACCCAAGCTGTATCTGTTTCTTGATTTTCTTTTCCAGGTTCTAGACTAATAATTTGAAACTGTCTTTGATTTTGATTTTCTGGTTCTATAACTATTTGTAAAATGCGATTTTTATCTTCTGGGATAACAGCAGCTTTTTGAAAAAATAACTCTTCTATTGTACAAGTTGCAGTTCCCAATCCTTGTTTTACTGCTAGGAGAGTTAGGGCTATATGTGAAGCTGCGGCAATAATATTAATACCAAAGATACGATGATGTTCTTGGTGTGCAGGTGAGTTAATACTAATTTGGGATTCAAATCTAATTTGTGGAGAAAATGGTAGACGAAGACGTTCTCCAATAAGTGGCTGTTGGTTGGTTTTTCTGACTAGGTTTGTGGCGTTTGGTTCTACCCAGTATTTTTGTCTTTGAAAGGGATAAGTAGGAAGTTGGATTTTTTGACGTTGATAATCTGCGTCAAATCCTAACCAGTCAATTTCCGCACCTTGAATATATAATTGTCCTAAAGTTTGCAATATTTGTTGCCATTCTCCTGTTCCTGGACGGAGAGATGGTAGCCATATTCCAATATGATCAGATATACATTGTCTACCCATGCCTAATAAAGTGGATTTGGGTCCTATTTCTAGAAATACTTCATAACCTAATTCTATTAAAGTGTTGATACTATCTGCAAATCTCACTGGTTGAGAAATATGACTTACCCAATATTTGGAAGTAGTAATAGTAGCATCTGCTTTTTGTCCAGTTAGGTTAGAAATTAGGGGAATTTTCGGTTGATTGTATGTAATTTGTTGAGCTATTTTCTCAAATTCTGCCAGCATTGGTGACATGAGAGGAGAATGAAAAGCATGAGATACTTCTAAATATTTAGTTTTAATGTTTTGCTGTTCTAGTTGATTGCAAATTTCTCTAATAGCTGCTTTTTCTCCAGAGATAACAATGCTATTTGGTGTGTTGTAAGCAGCAATACTTAGTTGTTTATATGGGGCAATAATTGGTTGAATTTGTGCTGCTGTGGCAATAATGGCTACCATTTCTCCTCCCGTTGGTAGCTGCTGCATGAGTTTACCACGATAGGCAATTAGTTTTAATCCGTCTTCTAAACTGAATATTCCAGCTAGACAAGCGGCGACATATTCACCTACACTATGACCTATAACTATATCTGGTTTAATTCCCCAAGATTGCCACATTTGTGCTAAGGCATATTCTATGGCAAATAAGGCAGGTTGAGTAT
>NZ_VILD01000006.1:369124-371941 GCF_009712085.1 Anabaena sp. UHCC 0253 | reverse complement strand
CTACACTATGACCTATAACTATATCTGGTTTAATTCCCCAAGATTGCCACATTTGTGCTAAGGCATATTCTATGGCAAATAAGGCAGGTTGAGTATAGGCTGTTTGATTTATTAGGTCTGTTTCTGTGTACAGGATTTCTATTAGTGGTTTTTCTAAATATTGATTGAGTATTCGATTACATTCTTCTATAGTTTTTCTAAATATTGGTTGAGTTTCATATAGTGATTTTCCCATTCCCACATATTGCGAACCTTGTCCTGTACATAAAAAAGCGATTTTGGGAACTCGTCGAGAAAAGCCTCTAATGGTATTTTCATCTTGAATATTACTAAGTTTAGTAATTAGCTCTTTTTTATTTGATGCTACGCAACTTAATCTATGTTGAAAATGGGATCTGCCTACATTAGCTGTATAGCAAATATCAGCTAAACTTAAATCTAGATTATTTTCTAAATGCTTTTGGTAACATTTGACTAATTCTATTAAAGCGGTTTCTGTTTTTGCGGAAAGAGTTAATAAATGTAGTGGACGTTTTGTTATATCTTCATTTTTTAATTGTTCTGGTGCTGATTCTAAAATTACATGGGAATTTGTGCCACTAAATCCAAAAGAACTTACACCTGCAATTCGCGTTTTTCCTGTTAATTTCCAAGGAGTTGCTTTTGTGGGAATTACAACGGGCAAATCTTGCCAATTTATATAAGGATTTGGTTTAGTAAAATGCAAATGAGGGGCAATTTTTTGGTGTTGTAATTGCAAAACAACTTTTATCAATCCAGCTATCCCTGCTGCTGCTTCCAAATGGCCAATATTTGTTTTTGCAGAACCAATAAATAAAGGTTTTTCAGCAGTATGATTTTTCGTGAATACTGCACCTAAAGCTCCAATTTCAATAGGATCTCCTAAAGATGTTCCTGTACCATGAGCTTCAATATAATTAACTTGAGAAGCTTTTACTCCTGCATTGGTTAAGGCTTTGCGAATAACTGCTTCTTGTGATGGTCCATTGGGTACTGTTAAACCACCGCTAGGTCCATCTTGGTTAACCGCACTACCACGAATTACTGCTAAAATATTATCATTTTCAGCGATCGCATCTGATAATCTTTTCAGGACAATTACACCACAGCCTTCACCACGAACATAGCCGTTAGCACTAGCATCAAATGTCTTACAACGACCGTCAGGAGCTAACATTCCTGCTTGGGAAAATGTAATAGTGACATCGGGAGTCAACATCAAATTTACACCCCCAGCTAAAGCCATATTGCACTCGCGCTGTCGTAAACTCGCTACTGCTAAATGTACCGCTACCAAGGAAGAAGAACAAGCGGTTTCTACTGCTAAACTCGGTCCAGTTAATCCTAAAATATAGGAAATTCTGCCCACCGCAGCACTAAAAGCATTACCCGTGCCGAAATAAGCATCTATATTTTCAGTACCAATAAATCTCTGAGAATAATCACTGCTACTAATACCTACAAAGACTCCAGTTAAGCTATTAAATAGCTTTTGGGATACTTGATGAGCATTTTCTAAAGCTTCCCAACTAACTTCTAATAATAACCGTTGTTGGGGATCTAAACTGAGAGCTTCTCTAGGAGAAATACTGAAAAAATCAGTATCAAAACTATCAACTGATTGATTAATAAATCCCCCGTCACGAGTTGATATTTTTCCCGGATTTTGGGGATCAGAATTATAGTATTGATCAATATTCCATCTATCTTGAGGAACTTCGCTAATTCCATCTATTCCATTTTCTAAAAGCTGCCAAAAAGCATCAGGAGAATCAACACCACCAGGAAGTCTGCAACCCATACCAATAATTGCTATAGGTTCTTTTTTCTGCTGTTCTAATTTATCCAATTTAGACTGTAAGCTTTCTAATTGGAGGAGAGCATTTTCCATTAATACTCTATAATCTATGTTTTGAGAATTTTCTGGCATAATTGTTTTTTTACTGGTTAATTTCAACTGTTTAAAAGATATCTATAAATTCAGATAATTTATCCAAAAATATCAATCATCTTCTTCTAAAAAATCATCATTATTTTTATTTCCCAAAGCTGCTAATCTTGCCGATAGCAATTGAGCTAAATCATTTTGAGTCATTTCTTGAAAACGATCTGATGAATCATTTTCTACCTCTATTTCTTGCTCTGGCAGAGAAAATTCCAGTGACAATACATCATTTTGCAAATAATTTACTAATGCTTCTAAAGTGGGATAATCAAATAAAACCGTTGAACGGACAGAACAATCTAAACTTGATTCAATAATATTTTTTAATTCTACTGCCATTAGTGAATCTATGCCTAAATCAAATAGTCGTTCTCTGAGTCCTATTTGTTCTGGGTTTTTCATACCTAAAATTTTGGCAATCTGCAAACGAATATGAGCTATTAATAACTCTTGTCTTGTTTCAATAGCGGCTTCCTCCAACTGCTGAATAAATGTAGATTTTTGAGATGGTAATAATGGCTCATTTTCCACCAATGTTTCTAATAATGGCATTTTTACACCCCCAGACAATTGTCTCAAAAACTGTGACCAATTGATAGAGAAAACACCAAATTGGGGAGATTGTGTAGATAACAAATCAGCCAAAGCTTGAAAACCAATCTCAGGAGAAATAGAAGTAATCCCTTGAGATTGTAAACGCTGCTGATATTGATCTCCTAAACGTGCAGCCATACCACCCTCATTCCAAGGACCCCAGTTCACACTTAAACCCGGTAATCCTAAACTTCGACGGTGATAAACCAAAGCATCCATAAACGCATTTGCCGCTGCATAATTACCTTGTCCAGGAG
>NZ_VILD01000006.1:365917-368310 GCF_009712085.1 Anabaena sp. UHCC 0253 | reverse complement strand
TAACTTTTCCTAAACCCCATAATGGTGCTTGTTGTACTTGTACAGATTCTTGATCATGATTAATTTGGTGTACACCCTGAGTTGCTAATAACAACTGCGGTGATATTTTTGTGAAATTCGATAGCATTGCTTGTAATAAATGCAAGACACTACCGCAAGTCATTTCTTGAGCATTTGTTAACTTGTCTATTGTTGTCTCCAAACTCCACAAATGCACTATTCCCTGTACACTGGTTTCTTCAAATATTGCTGATAGTAATTTGTGAAAATCCGCGGGTTGAGTAGGAGATACTTGATAATGATAGTTATCTAGTTTTTGATAATTTTCTCCTGGATAAACAACAATAGATTGATATCCTTGCTTTTCTAATTTGTGAGTTATTTCTGCACCCACATTATTGCTATGTGCAAAGATCAACAAAAAAGAAGGTGATAACGTTGAAGATTTTTCTCTTTCTTTCTTCCTACTGTCACCTTCCTGAGAAACTTGCCATTCTAGCTGATAGTACCAATCATTGAGATTAGGTTGCAGACTGCGACGCAAGACTTCACGGGAGGCTTTTCTGGCTTCAAAGTTGGTGATTTTGGCAATGATTTCTCCCTGGTTATCAAAGATGAGAATATCACCAATGAGACTACCTGGTTTGTCTTGATTTATTTGCTGAACATGACACCATAAATTACTACTTTTTGGTTGTTGGCAAAATTGAAACTTTTCGATATGGAAGGGAATGAAAATAAAATTATTTGTATCTATATGATCTAGTTCATTTACTAATCCTTGGCACATTCCTAAAACTTGGAAACAGGAATCAATTAAACCAGGATAAAGTTGATAGTCATTTACTGTATCTGGTATTTCTGGAAGCTGCATTTTTCCTAGTGCTTCCCCATTTCCTTGCCAAGCTTTATCTATCCATTGAAAGGCTGTTCCTAAAGTATATCCGGCTGCGGTTAGTTGTTGATAATATTCTTCACCTTTAATTATTTTTGAACATCTTTTTTGAATATTTTCTATTTCCTGATGGGAAATAATTTTATGATCTAGTTCTTGTTCTATTTTTAATAAACCAGTAACGTGCTTAACCCAAGATGTATCTTGATTTTTTGTTCCTGTTTCTTGACTGATTATTTGAAAGTTATTTTGGGTTTTATTTTCTGTTTCAATAATTATTTGAATAGTGCGATTGTTCTTTTCGGCAATAACTAGGGGTTTTTGAAAAAATACCTGTTCTATAGTACAGCTTGAAGTGCCAAATCCTTGTTTTACTGCTAAAAGCGTGAGAGCAATATGTGAAGCTGCTGCTAATATGTTGATATTAAAGATTCTATGGTGTTCTTGGTGTGGAGGATTATTGGTTGCTAGTTGGTTTTCAAAGCGAATCTGTGATGTAAATGGTAAACGTAACTGTTCTCCAAGCAGTGGATGTTGGTGAGATTTTCTCTGTTGTTTAACTAGGTTGCTGCTAGGATGAGTATAATGATTTGTTTCTAACCAATAACGTTGTCTTTGGAAAGGATAAGTAGGAAGTTGGATTTTTTTACGTTGATAATCTGCGTCAAATCCTAACCAGTCAATTTCCGCACCTTGAATATATAATTGTCCTAAACTTTGCAATATTTGTTGCCATTCTTCTATTCCTGGACGGAGAGATGGTAGCCATGTGCCAATATTATCTTCTAAGCATTGTCTACCCATGCCTAGTAAAGTGGGTTTAGGTCCTATTTCTAGAAATACTTCATAACCTAGTTCTATTAAAGTGTTGATACTATCTGCAAATTTCACGGGTTGAGAAATGTGACTTACCCAATATTTGGGAGTCGTAATAGTAGCATCTGCTTTTTGTCCCGTTAGGTTAGAAATCAGGGGGATTTTTGGTTGATTATATGTAATTTGTTGAGCTATTTTCTCAAATTCTGCCAGCATTGGTGACATGAGAGGAGAATGAAAAGCATGAGATACTTTTAAATATTTGGTTTTAATGTTTTGCTGTTCTAGTTGATTGCAAATTTCTCTAATAGCTGCTTTTTCTCCAGAGATAACAATGCTATTTGGTGTGTTGTAAGCGGCAATACTTACTTGTTGTTTATATGGGGCAATAATTGGTTGAATTTGTGCTGCTGTGGCAATAATGGCTACCATTTCTCCTCCCGTTGGTAGCTGCTGCATGAGTTTACCACGATAGGCAATTAGTTTTAATCCGTCTTCTAAACTGAATATTCCTGCTAGACAAGCGGCGACATATTCACCTACACTATGACCTATAACTATATCTGGTTTAATTCCCCATGATTGCCACATTTGTGCTAAGGCATATTCTATGGCAAATAAGGCAGGTTGAGTATAGGCTGTTTGATTAATTAAGTTTGTTTCTGTGTACAGGATTTCTATT
>NZ_VILD01000006.1:365388-365892 GCF_009712085.1 Anabaena sp. UHCC 0253 | reverse complement strand
CTAGTTGATTGCAAATTTCTCTAATAGCTGCTTTTTCTCCAGAGATAACAATGCTATTTGGTGTGTTGTAAGCGGCAATACTTAGTTGTTTATATGGGGCAATAATTGGTTGAATTTGTGCTGCTGTGGCAATAATGGCTACCATTTCTCCTCCCGTTGGTAGCTGCTGCATGAGTTTACCACGATAGGCAATTAGTTTTAATCCGTCTTCTAAACTGAATATTCCAGCTAGACAAGCGGCGACATATTCACCTACACTATGACCTATAACTATATCTGGTTTAATTCCCCAAGATTGCCACATTTGTGCTAAGGCATATTCTATGGCAAATAAGGCAGGTTGAGTATAGGCTGTTTGATTTATTAGGTCTGTTTCTGTGTACAGGATTTCTATTAGTGGTTTTTCTAAATATTGATTGAGTATTCGATTACATTCTTCTATAGCTTTTCTAAATATTGGTTGAGTTTCATATAGTGATTTTCCCATTCCCACATATTGCGAAC
>NZ_VILD01000006.1:342283-365363 GCF_009712085.1 Anabaena sp. UHCC 0253 | reverse complement strand
GAATTGTGCTGCTGTGGCAATAATGGCTACCATTCTCCTCCCCGTGGTAGCTGCTGCATGAGTTTACCACGATAGGCAATTAGTTTTAATCCGTCTTCTAAACTGAATATTCCTGCTAGACAAGCGGCGACATATTCACCTACACTATGACCTATAACTATATCTGGTTTAATTCCCCATGATTGCCACATTTGTGCTAAGGCATATTCTATGGCAAATAAGGCAGGTTGAGTATAGGCTGTTTGATTAATTAAGTTTGTTTCTGTGTACAGGATTTCTATTAGTGGTTTTTCTAAATATTGATTGAGTATTCGATTACATTCTTCTATAGCTTTTCTAAATATTGGTTGAGTTTCATATAGTGATTTTCCCATTCCCACATATTGCGAACCTTGTCCTGTGCAGAGGAAGGCTATTTTGGGGGATTTATTGCTAGTTAATTGACCTTGTAAAGAGATTTCCTGGAACGTTTCTACATCTGCTATTCCTGTCAAGAAAATATTTAATTGGTGACTTAACTGGAGATTTGATTCGGCAATTATAGCTAATCTGTGGTCAAAATGCGATCGCCCTGTATTGGCTGTAAAAGATATATCTGCAATAGATACCGCTGGTTTTTGACTTAAAAATTCCTGATAGTTCTGCACCAAATCCCGCAAAGCTTGTTCACTTTTCCCTGAAAGTGTCAAAAGATGCAATGGACGTTCTTGAATATGATCTCCATTCTTTAATTGTTCCGGTGCTGATTCAACAATTAAATGCACATTTGTACCACTCATGCCAAAGCAGCTAACTCCGGCTAAATTTTGTCCATCTTTTCCTGTCCAAGGAGTTAATTCGGTAGCAACTGCAATTGGTAATTTATCCCAAGGAATATAGGGACTAGGATTTTTAAAATTCAGATGTGGGGGAATTTGTTGATGTTGCAAAGATAAAATTACTTTAATTAAACTAGCTACACCAACTGCTGCTTCCAAATGTCCAAAATTAGTTTTCAAAGAACCAATCATCAAAGGATCTTGCTTTGACCGATTTTCGCCGAAAACTTTTCCTAATGCTAATACCTCAATGGGATCTCCCAAAGGTGTGCCTGTACCGTGTGCTTCCACATATTGGATCTGCTCTGGTTTTACCCTAGCATTGGCTAATGCTTGCTTAATGACGGCTTCTTGAGCCGAGCCGTTAGGGGCTGTCAACCCGTTACTTTTACCATCGTGGTTGGCAGCAGAACCGCGAATTACTGCCAGAATGTTATCATTATCAGCGATCGCATCCGATAATCTTTTCAGCACTACCATCCCACAGCCTTCACCCCTAGCATAACCATCAGCCGCAGCATCAAAGGTTTTACAGTGTCCGTCCGCAGACAAAGCCTTGGTTTTGCAGAATAAAATGGTGGTAATTGGGGAAAGCATCAAATTCACCCCACCGGCTAAAGCGAGATTGCATTCACCGGAACGCAGACTTTGACAAGCTAAATGAATACCCAACAACGAAGATGAGCAAGATGTATCTAACTGCATTGTCAAACCCTGTAAACCCAGGATATAAGCCAAACGGCCGATAGCGATACTCCGCGCCGTCCCAAAACCACTGTAAGCATCAAGACGGTTTAAATCATCAAAATTGATACTAAGTTGGGAATAATCATCCGCACTCATCCCTACAAATAGCCCGGTTTGCGTGCCTTTGAGTCCTTCTGCGGCTATTCCCGCATTTTCTATCGCTTCCCAAGCAACTTCTAGAAGTAGCCTTTGTTGGGGGTCCATGTCTATGGCTTCGCGGGGAGAAATGCCAAAAAATTGTGGATCAAATTGATCTACTGCATCTAAAAAACCGCCATAGCGAGTATACATTTTACCAGGAGCATCTGGATCAGGATCATAATAACGATCAACATCCCAACGTTGAGCCGGAATTTCTGTAATTGCATCTTTGCCATTTGCTAATAATTGCCAAAATGTTTCCGGATTTTTGACACCTCCAGGAAACCGCAACCCCATCCCAATAATAGCAATCGGTTCGGTTTTTTGGCGCTCTACATTTTCTAATTGAGTGCGGGCTTGCTTGAGGGCATTTAGTAACCGTTGTAATGTGGCATTTTGATCCTGATTAGATGCGGAAATATTACTCATTTCCTTTGCTCCAATAAATTTTCTAACTCTGATATTTCCTGATTAATTAATGCTTCCAGATCCAATTCAGCAGGCTGATTTTGGTTACTAGAAATTGGCTTTTCCAAGGGCAAATCTGGGATTTGATTAGTTAAATATTTACATAAAGATTCAATAGTTGGAAAATTCCAAATTATAGTAGCTTCTAAAGGACGATCTAACCATTCTTCCAATTCTTGAGCTAATTCAACAGCCATAACTGAATCCATGCCATAATCAGCAAAGGATTTCCCCACATCAATTTTATTGATATCTATTCTTAATTTTTCAGCTAACCATTTTTCAATCCAGTTTCCTACAGATTCAAAAGAATTTTTGGTACTTGGTACTATTTCCTTTGGTAACTCTGTGTGAACGTCATTCGGAAAATTATTAACTGTTCCCTGTTCCCTGCTCTCTGTTCCCTGTTCCCTGTTCCCTGTTCCCTGTTTTAATAATTGATCAAGATCAGTATCTTCTCCTGCTAAAACTTGTTCTATATCGCCAATAGTGTCAGTGTAATTATATATCTGATTCACAATCACATTAGCATCATCTCTAATTAATTCGGCTGGTGTTCCATTTAGTAAATTAGTAAGTTTCTGTTCAAAATTTAATCTTGCCCAAGTGAATGCTCGTTGTAAATGATCAGCATCACATCGGTTGATTTTTCCTGCTAATGCAGCCAAAAGAATCGCCCAAGTTGTTAATTCACCAGTTCGTAGATACAACCATTGTCGGCTCTCCACATTATTTTTAGAATTAGTAAACTGAGCATTAATTTGTGTTACTGCTGCTTTGAGAACTTCAGCAATTTCCGGCGCTTCTAAACCGACACACAAGAAATTATCTAATTCTGCGCTTTTGTTTAAAATCCGTGATCCCAAAAACATATTTAATGTTTCCGTCGGACCTTCAAAAATGCGAAGTAGTCTCGCATCTCTGAGAATTTGGGGAGCAATATTCGTCTCTATATAACCCCGACCACCTAATAATTGTACTAAATGATCAGCCGCTTGCCATAAAAATTCTGGACCTGATGTTTTACAAGCTGCATAGGCTTCTTCAGGAAGAGAATAACCCTGATCTAATAAATCCGCAATTCTAAAAACTAGAGTTTCTAAAGTTGTAATAGCCGCTGTAATTTCCGTTAACCAATTTAATGTTAAAGGATTATCTATTAAACGACCTGTAGAAATAGAACGGCGTGAACCATAGCGCAGCATCAATTGAGTACAACGTTTCATCCCCCCAATACTCATTGCTCCTAAACCTAATCGTCCGAACATCATCGCATCTTGAGCAACTTCTAAACCTCCGCCTAATTCCCCTAATAAATGTTCAGAAGTCACGCTCACATCATCAAGATATATCTTATTTTGCACCATGCCTCTCATGCCCATTGTCAAGGCTTCTGGACCTTGGCGCAATCCTTTTGTCCCTTGACGAATCATGAAACCAGTAATCCCAATTGGTTGATGATTTTCATTCAGTAATTGCACAAAAACATTGATAATTCCCGCCCATGCACCTGTACCAATCCATTCTTTTTGACCACGCAACCGCCAACCACCTTGAGAATCGGGAATTGCTTGGGATAAAATGCCTCTAGGGTTAGAACCGGCACAGGGTTCGGTAATTGCAAAAGCCCCTAATTCACGACCTTGAGCAATTAAAGGCAGAAATTGATCCCGGATACTAGATGTAGCGTAGTTCATCAAGGGACGAGTTCCCAAAGCATGATGAACACCGACAAAAGAGGCCAGAGTGAGGTCAATGGCGGCGAGTTGTTCAATTACCCGTAAGGTGTCACGATTACTGAGAGCGATTCCTCCATACTGTTCGGGAACTTGCATTCCCAAAATCCCCCGATTTCCGAAATCAAGGACAATATAAGGCGGAATGCAGCGACGTTCATCAATTATCCTGGAGTTAATCCGTTCTCCTGCATAGTTCCGCAGCCAATTAATCAGATCATCGGCACGGGATTTGCTGTTATTGGCGACAACTGGGAGAGAATTTCGTGGAGATTGTTGTATAGGTTCTGACTGCCAACTCCCTACCACACTGAAACTATCTGCTAAAAATGCTGCTCGACAAGCTTGGCGCTGGATTTTGCCACTGGATGTCTTGAAAATACTGCCTGTTTTCAGTAAAACTACGGCATAAATTTGTAATTCATGGTGAATAGAAACTACTCTGCGGATAGCTTCAACTACTTCATCAACATCAAGTTTACGGATATAAGTCCGTTCTACTTCTTGGGCAATAACCAGTCTTTCTTCACCATCTACTTCTACTGTAAATGCTGCCCCGCTGCCTGGTTTGAGGGCTGGATGACTGTTTTCTACTGTTAGTTCAATATCTTGGGGGTAATGATTACGACCACGGATAATAATGACATCTTTAATTCGTCCGGTAACAAATAATTCACCATTCTGCACAAATCCTAAATCACCAGTGCGGAGAAATGGTCCGGCTTTGGTATCTGCTAAATAGGCGTTAAAGGTGGCTTCTGTCTGTTCTGATCTTTGCCAATAACCTTGGGCTACATGGGGTCCTGATACCCAAATCTCTCCCACTTGATTAGCCAGACAACGAGTTAAGGATTCTGGATCAGCGATGATGATTTCTTGCTCTAACCATGTTTGCCCACAACCAACGATTTTTCGGCTATTTTGCGGTTTTGTGGTGGTAATAATCTGGTTTTGTGCTAGGGCTGTTTCGGCTACTGAAATCATCACAGGATCTGCTGTTTGTAAGCCGCCAGAAACTAATAAAGTTGTTTCTGCCATGCCGTAACAGGGATAAAATGCTTCTGGGCGAAAACCACAGGATGCAAAGGTGGTAGTAAATTTTTCCAGGGTTTGGGCGTGAATGGGTTCTGCACCATTAAAGGCTACTTGCCAACTACTTAAATCTAAAGTTGCTATTTGTTCTGGTGTGATTTTACGAACACACAAATCATAAGCAAAGTTAGGTCCTCCTGATGTGGTGGCTTTGTAGCGAGAAATAGCCGCTAACCAGCGATATGGCTTTTGGATAAAGTCTACTGGTGACATTAAATAACATGGTATCCCCAAGTACATGGGCTGGAGGACATTTCCTATCAATCCCATGTCATGAAATAAGGGCAGCCAACCAGCAAAAATAGTGCTTTGATCATGATTAAAGGCTATTTGAATCATTTGCTCGTTGTATAGCAAATTACTATGACTCACCATTACGCCTTTTGGTGTGCCTGTAGAACCGGAGGTGTATTGCAGAAAGGCCAGTGTATCGCTGTTAATTGCTGGTTTTTCCCAGTTTAAGGCTTGGTCAGTATGAATATTATCTGTTGCTAAGGATTTTAATATATTGAATTCGGGATTTTCGCTGATCCGCTCCTGTATATTTGCCAATAAACCTGTAGTTGTTAATACTGCTGCTGCTTGGGCATCTCTGATAATTGCCTCTAGCCTAGACATATTCTGATTACGTCGGGGTGGATAGGCGGGAATGGCTACTACACCAGCATACAGACACCCAAAGAATGCACAAATAAATTCTAACCCAGATGGATACAGTAGTAATACTCGATCACCTGGTGCTAAAAATGACTGGAGTTCAGAAGCGATCGCTCTGGCTTTTGTATCTAACTGTTGATATGTCAAACTGTCTGATTCTATTTCCCCATTTTCCAGAAAGGTATATGCTGTCTGGCTCGGATGGTATAATGCTCTTTTCTGTAGCAGGTCTACTAGAGTGTTTGGGCAATAATTCAGATCAATCGTCATTTGGCCTCTATGACAAAATTGTGCAGTTATCAGCAAGTCTATGATTTTGGCAGCTATTTATAAAATACCTGACATTTAGGCTAGGCATTGCTAGTATTTATTGGTACTAATTATGCAGTGTATAGTGAATCACTATGACTTGCAAGCAGTCTGACTTAAACTTTCAGTAGCATGGTAATCATAATTTTGTCAATTAAAAACAGTGAATTTTAAATTAGCACTAAAATAATTGCATTAGTTCCTGGACTTTGGCAAGATATTTCAGTAATTATTTTAACTTTACTCGTGATCAGTAATATTAGGTAACGTTGTCTGCTATATAGTAGCTTAACTGTTAGCTAATTTTGAATAAGCAAATGAAAACAGGCTAAAAACCAATTTAGCGCCATAAATTTTCACAATACTGATAGAATTTACAGCTAAAATCCAAAACAATTGCACTAGGTAGGTAATATATGGTGAGACGCTTAGAAATTACAAGGGTAAAAGATGCCAACTATAGCACTCTTAAAAAAGAAACTGAGAACTTTCAAAAACCAATTATTTATAATTTAAATGAAAACGATATATCACGAATTCAATCATTAAAAAATACTCTCATAAATTTTGAACAAAATTACAAAGAACAAGTTTTTAAGAGCAATGATAATTTAAGCGATCTCAATAATATTATGGAATACTCCAGAGGGGAAGATTCTCGTGGTAGTAAAACTTATTCCACATCTCTATTCTTTTTCACCAAGGATAAAATTCTCTCGCCAATTGGATTTAAAGATGAGAAATACAATCATCAACTAGAAAATATCATTCAATTCTTTTTTAATACAGAATTCTTTCGAGAAAAACTAGTGGATTCTTCCCTTCTGCAAAAAGTAATTATATTCATAGGCTTAAAGAAAGGGATTTTTGGCAAATTTATTCTATCCAATTTATCTACTATAGTCAATGGTAATACCTGGTGTAGTCAAGGTAATACTAATACCTTCATTCATGCAGATCATGGCTTATGTAACTTTTTTGTACAATTAGCAGGAAGGAAAAGATGGTGGATAGCTTCTCATTTTCAAAAAAAGGAATTATTAGAATCTGTATTTCAATGTGATCTAACTAAACTAAATTTAAGTGACGCTAGTTTAGATAATTTAGAATACTATGATTTTGAGCTTCAGGAAGGGGAAATATTGTATTTACCTACTAATTGGTTACATGGTGTAGTTTCTCCACCAGGGCTAAACTTATCTTTGTCTTTTCTGTTTCCAATGACTGTTCTAGAACTTGTGAAAAATTTGCTGTACTGGAAATCTATAGGAGTACCTTTAAATAACACTAAAAAGAGTAGTCTTATAGAAGATAAAAGTTTGGCTGATTTAAATGCTGAACAAGCTGAGACATTTAATACTGTGAAATTTTATCTGCGTGAACATAAGTTTGCTAAGAGAAAAATACTTGCTCATGAGCCTGAATTTGTATCTGGGCTATATGATAGTGATAAACTCAATAAAGCAATTACGGGGGCTGAATAATATTTTTCATATTGTCAGCGATCGCAGGTGATTATTTTCAGTAATTTAGTAAAATCAAAACTATGAGTAAAAATCATAGTTATTAATAGTAGCAGTGCGAAACCGTCAACTCCCTTATTTCTTATTCTCCTTGACTTTAGTTGTGATCATTGGCGTTGTTAAGTTCTGGAATAAATTACCAGATTACCCCTGTGAAAACGGGGGATTTATGGTTAGCCAAACTACACAATCTTATCTCCATCCTGAGAAAGTTGTGGTTCGTCCTTGGTTAGGTCAGCATCATGTATATGCTGTGTTTATGCTGCCAAATAATTATGTATATGATCGTTTGATCACAATTAATTTACCAGTCAATAAAAAATTTTGTGGAATTACCATCAATCCTAGTCAAACTATAGACGAAATCAATGCTAAACCAGGACATTATTTAGTCAAGGGATATTTACAAACACGCACCGCATTGAGACTTATTTCCACAGGTAAAATTAACGACTTAAAACAAATCAAGAGTTGGCAATTAGGTTATGGCAAAAAGAATTAATAGCCTCTAGGTAAGCCCTCACCAAGAGGATCTGCTACTGCTTCTAAAGTAGCATTTCCATTACCCATATCAATTATTCTTACTCACAAAGACAAACCCCCGTGTCTTCCCTGCTGTTGAATCAACTGTATTCATTGCTTTCCATAAATCTGCTGTTTTTACCCAAAATGGGGGATATTTATAGCGAGAAACATCCATAATTAAAAATCTATCTGTTAACTCATTATATGCTGCCAAAGGCGAAATATGTCCACCTCTTTCTTGACCAATTTCTTTACGTAAATAGTTAATAACAACAAAGTTTTTTGTTTGTTTTAAATTCTCTGCTGCTAACTTACGAAATTCTTCTAAACTCGTATCACCAGCATGATAAACTTTAACTTGTACATGATAACTTCCTAACAATCCTCCTAACTCACTTAAAGTCATACCTTGACGAGAAACAATTTCCGAAGTTACTACATTTCTAGTTTTTTCATTAGTAAAAAAGTTATCTTGAGTAAATACCCGAAATGGTTTATATTGGGGTGCTTCTGGTGCAGGGATTTTCAAGCTATTTAGCACCATAACAATACTAGCAACCCCGCAATATGCCTGATTATTTTGTGTGACAAATTGTGTACTTAATGGAAAAAAATCACTTTTTGATTTACTCGCAATCAATAAAGTTTCCCCTTCCGGAGTATCAAAACTAATTAAGTTAGATGAAAGTGGTAATGTTTGAGCAAAAACATTGCCTCCAGCTAAACAAATACCCAGAATTATAACTCTAATTGATGTTTTAATAGAACGGATTACCCTCAATTTCATAATTCATTTTTAACCTAATTGTAAATTTTTTAATCACAAAAGCAAGCCATACTTCTATGGTTTTCTTAAATCAACATTCCGGCGATCGCAGCAGTAATGAAACCTGCTAATAATCCGCCAATCATCGTTTTTACACCCATACGTGCTAAGTCTTGTTGACGATTGGGTGCGATGCCACTCATACCACCAATAGTAATTCCAATCGAGCCAATATTAGCAAAATTGCATAAGGCATAAGTAGCAATAATTGCTGAACGTTGAGAAATTTCTTGTTTTTTAATCAGTTCTCCTAAATCCAAATAAGCAATAAATTCATTGAGAATCGTTTTTTTACCTAATAATACCCCAACTTGTCCACAATCAGCCCAAGTTATCCCCATTAACCATGCTAAAGGAGACATAACAAAAGATAACATCCATTCTAAAGATAATTGTGGATAACCTACCAAACTTCCCAACCAACCTAAACAGGCATTTACAGCAGCCAATAAACTCAAAAAAGCAATAACTATTACCCCCACATTAACCGCTAATTTTACACCTTCAATTGCTCCTGAAGTTGCTGCATCAATAGCATTAACATAATTACTCTTGATATCTATATCAACTTTCCCCTTAGTTGCCGATACATCTGTTTCTGGATACATTATTTTTGATACTATTAAAGAAACAGGAGAAGTCATAAAAAAAGCGGCAATTAAATGTTCTGATGGCATCCCAAAAGACAGATAAGCACCTAATACTCCACCGGCAATAGTCGCAAAACCTCCAGTCATCACAGCGTGCAATTCAGATTGAGTCATAGTTGCTATATAAGGCTTAACCATGAGTGCTGCTTCTGTGGGTCCCAAGAAGATATTTCCAGCGCAAGATAAAGATTCAGATCCCGATGTTTTCATAGTTTTCATCATTACCAATGCTAGGGCATTAACAACCCTTTGCAAAATACCATAGTAGTAGAGAATACTAATAAATGATGAGAAAAAGATAATGGTTGGGAGAATTTGAAAAGCAAAAAAATGATCTTTAAAGTTTTCACCAAAGACAAATTTTGCTCCCACATCAGAGAAAGCTAAAAAATTACCAATGATATCTCCTAAAGATTTAAATAAATTCAAACCCCAAGGCGTTTTGAGAATTACTAAAGCCAAGATAAATTCCAAGCCTAACCCCCAAGCAACTGTACGCCAACGCACACCACGACGGTTAACAGAAAGGGCATAGGATATACCGATAAAAACGAAGAGTCCTAAAGTAGAAATAACACGTTCCATATTCGATGAAATTATTGATATCTCTACTTTACATCTTTATGTGAATTAAGTTAATCCCATTATTTGCCGATAATGAGGGGCTAATTTAGCTACAGTTGCTGATTTGGGATGTGTTTCCCAGTGATTCCAATTGAAAATTTCTTGTTGCAATTCATCAACATTAATTGTAGTAATTTTCCCATTATTAATAATTTGCTTACCATTTACCCAAGCACTATTAACAACATTGACAGTACGAACTAAAACTAATAAACCCAGGGGATCTGTCCGAGGAAGTAATGATAAATTGTTGAGATCATATAACACTAAATCGGCTTTTTTGCCAACAGTAAGCGAACCAAGTTGATCTTCTACATTCAAACCCTTTGCACCTCCTAAAGATGCCATTTCTACAGCTTGACGTGGTGTAATCCAGTGGTGATAATCTAGTTCTGTAGTATTGTGCAGAATAGAACCAATTTTAATAGCTTCTAACAAGTCTTGAGAGTCATTACTAGAAGCACCATCACAACCAAAAGTTACATTTATTCCTGCTTGGATATATTTGATAATAGGAGCGATACCACTGCCTAAACGGAGATTACTTAAAGGATTATGAACAACTGTAGATTGCGTTTGGGCGAGAATATTAATATCAGATTCGGTTAACCATACACAATGCGCTAAACTTGTAGAACTGTTCAAAAAACCAAGTTTGTGTAAATGTTCAACCGCAGTACAACCATATTTTTCTTCAGCTAGTTTTTCCTGGGCTTTAGTTTCTAATAAATGGGCATGACGACAAAGATCGTATTTATTACTTAATGCCATACATCCTGTAAATAAGGCATCGCTACATAACTGAATTCCTGTTGGTGCAACTAAAATATTAATTCCTGCTTCCGGTTGATGAAATTGCCTTACTGCTGTTTCGATAATGGCTAAAGTTTCCCCAGTAGAACGAAAATAAGATTCATGATTTGGTTGTGAATCTCCATTGGGTATACTCATACTCAAAGATTGATCTTGAATTAAAGGGGCAATAAAAGCCCGAATTCCTATTTCTTGATAAGCGCGAACTGCTGCGGCAATGGTTTCTAATTCTTGTCCAGGAATTAATACTAAATGATCTACTAAACTTGTTCCTCCAGAAAGTAGAGTTTCTACTGCTGTTGCCAAGGCACTGAGATAAACTTGTTCTGTATTTAAAGGAGTAAAATCATATAAATGTGCTAACCATAATTCCAGAGGTAAAGGGGGAATTACTCCTCGTTGCCACATTTCCGAAGAATGGGTATGGGCATTGAAAAACCCAGGTAGTAAGAGTTTATTCTCTCCATTAATTGCTGTGCCAATTATCTCTAAATTAGGGGCAATAGCGGTGATTTTACCATCTACAACCTGTACATCTGTAGTTATGTAACTATTTGTAACGCTAATTAGAGTATTCTTGATAGTAAAAAAATTCATGATTTTAACCTTAATTAAGTAATTGATCGCTTAATCTAATTGCAAGCTACAAGTTAAACAAGGATATTGAGAATCGGCATTTATGAATCTACCAGTTCGGAAATTAGGAATTTTCCCCAACGCTTGGGAAGTAAATCAGACATTTGCAGATATTACCCGTCCTCAAAAAACTCCACAACCAGTTATTTTAGCAACAGAAACTAAAACTCTCCGTTGCGATTTGTCCAAAGCTGCTATCATCGTGATTGATATGCAAAACGATTTCTGTCATCCTGATGGTTGGTTAGCACATATTGGTGTAGATGTCACTCCTGCCCGACAAGCGATCGCACCTCTGCAACAATTATTACCACAACTTAGGGTTGCTGATGTGCCGATCATTTGGTTAAATTGGGGAAATCGTCCCGATTTACTGAATATCAGTGCGGGGTTACTGCACGTATACAACCCCACAGGAGAAGGTGTCGGATTAGGTGATCCCTTGCCCAGCAACAGTGCTAAGGTACTTATGAAGGGAAGTTGGGCTGCTGCGGTAGTGGAAGAACTAGAACAGCTACCAGAAGATATCCAGGTTGATAAATATCGCATGAGTGGATTTTGGGATACACCTTTAGATAGTATTTTGCGAAATTTAGGTTTAACTACACTATTCTTTGCTGGTGTAAATGCTGATCAATGTGTTTTATCAACTTTGTGTGATGCCAATTTTTTAGGATATGACTGTATTTTAGTCAAAGATTGTACGGCTACAACCTCACCGGAATATTGTTGGTTAGCAACTTTATATAATGTGAAACAATGTTTCGGTTTTGTAACAGATTCGTCAGCAATTGTAACGGCGATTAATAATTAACAGTAGAAGTCAGGAATAGTGTCTGGCTTTGAATTTATATTTCGTACCTCAGTTATCTGCTGTAATTTAATTGAAGTAGAAAACACCAATTACCAATTACCCATTACCAATATGTACGCTACTAGCTGTGTAATTCCCATTATCAAATCTCCCAAAGATTATCAAGCTTATCGGATTAGTCCCCATAATTCTAACCGATTAGCAATTATCTTTGATTCCAGCAGTGCGAATACTTCTTTAACTTGTTGTGTGGAAATATTTGATGTAGGTGGACAAACACCACCAAATCGCCATCAATGGGCTGTAGAAATGTTTTTTATCCTCAAAGGAGAAGGAATTGCAATTTGTGATGGTAAACAAGTAGATATCAACGCTGGAGATAGTTTGTTAGTGCCACCGACAGGTACACATTTGATTAGAAATACTGGTGAAACTCGTCTTTACGCTTTGACAATTATGATTCCTAATGAGGATTTTTCGGAACTAATTCGCAGTGGTATTCCCGTAGAATTAGATGATGAAGATATGACTGTTCTAGGAAGATTAGATTCTTTTAAGTTTGTCTAATTTATTACCCGTCGGGCGACTAGAAGTCGCGGCTACAAAGACAAAACCCACCTACGTGGGTTAAGAGGATGCTTGAAAAGACTACAAAGATAAAACCCACCTGCGTGGGTTAAAGCCTTTAGTCCACGCAGGCGGTCACTGAGCTTGTCGATAGCGTAGCGTGGCGTTAGCCATAGTGTGGACTTTGCTTGTGTAGTAGTGTAGTAGCGACTTCTAGTCGCCCTTTTAAAACTAATTTTTCTCAACAACTCCACCATTATCGATCGCACTATAAGTATCATTGTTAACTAACCCTAACCAAGGATCAGAACTAGGAGTTAAAAACAATTCAGCATAAACTTTTTCATTCAGTTGATTAACATCTGATGTTGAATTTTCGTCTATAAACCACTGATGAATTTGTCTATGTAACATATATTCATTTCTAACGGTATCTAAAGCCATGACAGTTTCAAAATTACGAATTACTTTAGATAAATCATTTTTCTCTGTTGTATTTGGTAGCTTTTTATCTGCAATTAAAGCAATGCTATTTCTATCAAGTTTAGCATCATTTTGATATAGTCTCGCTAATCTATTCCAAGTTGCTTGATCAAGGATTTCTGAAGAAGTTTTTGATGTTTCTGGTTGAATAGAATTAAGAATTGGTCTTTCGACAACAGACTTAGAAACTGCTAAAGAACCTGCTATTGCTGCACTAGGAAATGAACTAGCATTATTTGTGGGTTCTATTAACCGAGGTGGAGATTGAATACCCAACTTAGATAAATCTGTTCTCCATTGATTTTGAATATTATCAAGACGGCCTTGATGATATTTCTGTAATAAATTGGTGTATTTTTCACCATTTTGTTTACCCAAATCTTTAGCTATTATTTGCGCTTGTTGGAGTTGTTTGAGAAAGGCTTTTGGTCCATAAAGTCCAGGAATAGCATCAATAGGACGACCAGAACTATCTAAAATATAATGAATACTATTACCTGTAATTGTTCTTTCTAATTTGCGTCCGTCACCAAAATCAATTGTTACTTTAGGGACAGGACGAACTGTTTGCCAATGTAAGATAAAATTTTCTCTTAATCGTTGAGAAATTTCCTGATTTGGATATAATGCTACTCTAAAAAATCGGCTATTAGCACAACTAAGATCTGTATCTAATCTCCCTAATAATCGCAATGAAAGAATTGGTTTACCACTAATTTTAGCAGCGGTTTTAGCTTGTTCTAAATCTGTGTACCAATATAATTTGGAAGCATAACAATCTCGTTGTTGACACAATTGGTCTAAGGCTGTTTTAATTTGTGGTGAAGGTGGGGATGTTAAGTTATTAAGATAGGATTTGATAAATGTTTGTAATCCTGTTTGTCCTTGTGTTCTTAATTTTGTAACTTCTTCATTTAAAACGGGATTTTGGCTATAACCTGGTTGTGAGAAAACAAAACTAGCCAGAATTAAAACAAAGGGAATTTGTAAATTAGTAATTTTCATGGTTTTTACTTGATTTTTTATAGTTGTGAAAAAAGATTTTGCCAATTAATTGTAGTCGGTCTATCGCCTTTATTCACTATTTCAAAAACTTTGTTAACACAACTTTCATAAAATAAACTTTCTACACAAGTTGCTGCAACATCTATGCGGCTAGTATCACCTGAAAGTGTGTCTCCTGTACCTAAGACGACGTTTAATTTACCTTGAGTTGTGGCTTGGAGAAGGGTATTGAGATCATAGGATGTATAAGGACCATCAGTTAAACGTCCTGGACGAATGATAGTATAAGGTAGTCCAGAATTGATAATAGCTTGTTCTCCTTTTTCTTTAGCATCAAGCACACCGAAAAGATTGAGAATTGTAAAAGGAAATTGCTGTTTGCGAAGAATACCACAGGAAGAAACAAGCACGAAACGGGTTAAGTTTTTTGGTGCAGATGTGATGAGATTAATTACACCTTCAGTATCAACTTTAGTAGGGGTATTTTTGGCTTTATCTTCTAGAAATTGGGGATTAAATAAAGCCATTCCTAATTCGATGATGTTAGGGGTTTGATAAAATTCCCATCTATCGGAAGGAAAAGCACTAGTTCCTGTACAACAAATAATAGCGGTAATATTTGCCATTGCGGCTGTGAGAGTGCTGGGTTCGCAGATATTACCAATCGCAATTTCTACTTTGTCATTAAACATTTTTGTAGCTTTTTCTGCATCTCGTGTGAGAATGCGAACTGGTAAGCCTTTTTCTAATAGTTTAGCAACTACAAGCTGTCCGACTCCACCAGTAGAACCGATAACTAAGATGACATTTTCGGGAGAATTTTCAATGGTATTCATAATTTCAAATATTCTTTAATGATTCTTTAATTAAATAGGGACTAATTCTGTTAATTTTAAATCAAATCCATCACAATGTGAGTCTTACCTTTATGTCCATGAATTAGTTCAATTTGTTCCCATCCTCCTGTATACCAAGCTGTTGAAGCTGGTTGAGTTAGCCATTGCATGACAGCGATATCACCAAAACCTTGAAAGTAACATCCTACAGCAACTATACCAATTCCGCTGATGCCTGTCATATCTTTTTTTCTCACCAGTTTAAAACTTTGCAGATGATAATTATCGAGTGAGTTTTCACCAAAGATGATGTTTCTACCTCTTTTCTGTTGAAGTTCTTGAAAAGATTGGATACAAGGGAAAGTAGCATGACTAGAATAGGGTGAACTTCGAGCGATCGCTACCTGTCCATCTGGTAAGATAAAACCACCAGCGATAATATGTTGTGATGGTTTACGTTGAGGTTCAATTAACCAAAATATTTGCTGGTTTGGTTGCATAAGTATATATTTTTTGGGACAAAAATAGTATGTTTCTGGGGAAGGAAATATTTAGGAGCAAAATCATCAAAATTTAGTCAAATATTATACGGAAGCAGCAGTTAAATCAGTGAAATAGTTACTAAAGGACAATGAATTTATAGTCAAGATTACTAAGATAGGTTTTGTTAATCTGAGACTATAAGTTTAAAATCGCAAACCCTAATTAACAAGGAATCTACACCATGACTCGCAAAACCTCTAAAATTATGCAACAATCGGGAGTTATTCCCTACCGAATACAAGATGGGAAAATTGAAGTTTTATTGATCACCACTCGTAGTCGTCAGGGTTGGGTGATTCCTAAAGGGGGACTTTGTAAAGGAATGAGTCCCCATGATTCAGCAGCAAAGGAAGCATGGGAAGAAGCAGGCGTTTTAGGTAGAGTTACAACCGAAAAACTGGGTAATTATAAGTATCGGAAACGGGGTAATACTTATGAAGTTAATTTGTTTTTATTACCTGTAGAAAAAGTCTTAGAAGATTGGCCAGAAGCGACTCAAAGAGAAAGACAATGGTTAGAAGTTAACCAAGCAGCTAAATTGGTAAAAGAAACTTCACTAAAAAAAATCATTCAAACTTCATGGGTAATGAGTAATTAGTTAAAAGTGAATGAGACTTTTAAATCATCTCAAAAGACAAATTATGACTTTTGAGAAAGTTATGAGTAAAATGATCTTCTACATTTGTATCACTCAGTTCTAAATTGTAGAAATCTATAAACTCATCAGACTCATGATCAAAATATGGTCCTGCGTGCCAAGTTCCCGTTTCTAATTTAATAAAACAATTTCCCGGAATCCGAAAAGCAGCAATTTTTGATAATACAGGTTCATCAATTTCATTATCAGGTGGACAAACTGCCATGAACCACTCTTTACCATCCAAAGAACCTAAACATTGAGTACATTTGATATGACGAGTAATGCTGTGAAATTGCCGTCCTTTTTCATGCAGCCGCATAATATAAAACCGGGGAATACCATTTTGTAAATTTAACTGTGCATCTTCTTGATCAAAATTCTTACCATCTACACTCGCATATATTACCTGTCCATAAGGCTGAAAATTTTCTGGTGTGATTAATTGAGACTGTAATTGTTGGATTGTTGGTAATGCGTTCATAACTTCGTGACTAGATATTCTGAAAACTTGATTATATACACTTTAACAAAGCTTCTTTAAACTCCGCTGCTGTTTGAAAATAAATTTGTGGTTTTTCCTTTAAAGCTAAATCTATCACTTGTGCTAACTTTTTGGGAATATGATGATCACGCTGACTGATAGGTATTGGATTATTTTGTAAAACTGATAGCCAAGGATCACCTGTAAAATTTCGGGGGAAATATCCCGTTAACATATTATATAAACAAGCTGCTGTTGCCCATATATCAACTTCTGGTAATGCGTTTTGAAAATTTAGTACCTGTTGACGGGGCATAAATGCAGGTGTTCCCATCTTTGTTTCTGTTAAAGTTTGTCCACTTAATCCAGCTAAATCAAAAGCTTTAGATAAAGCATAATCTCCAATTTTCACTACTATTTTATCATTATTTTCCGTGATAAAAATATTATTTGGTTTTATATCTTGGTGAATTAAACCTTTACTTTTAACGAGACTACCATCAGGTAATTTTATGTAGGGAAGATCCACGTCATGGGCATAGATCAAACCATCAAGAATTTGCAAAGTTATATCTACAGCAATATCAACAGATAAACGCCATCCTGATCTTTGCATTAAATCCCAAACATTCCCATCTTCACAATATTCCATGATAAAAAAGAAGACATTTTCTGCAAAGCCATAATCTAATAATTGGATGATATGAGGATGATTTAGAGTTTTTGTATTTTCTGTTTCTTTTAGAAACATTTTTACAGCCTGTTCTTGACTGACAACCGCAGGTAACATGATCTTCAGTGCGAAAAATCTATTGCTTTGAATATGCTGGACTAAAAATACCGCACCAAACCCACCTTTACCTAATGATTTAATTAAACGATATCCAGATAGAGATTGCAGATCAGGATTACCATTTTTAGCTAAATCTAGCAGGTTTTTGACAATCTTCAAAAAATTGGGTTTAGTATTTTTTTCTTCACTAGATAAATCTGGATTTTTGTCTAATTGTGCTTCTACTTCTACACCAATTTGAAAAAGAATATCGCCTAACTTAATTTGATCACCGTCTTGTAAATTATATTCAGGAAAGTTTAATTTTACAGCTTCTTTTGCTGGTTGTTCTCGTTGTCTTTGTCCAATTTTTTTACCGTTGACAAAAGTACCATTTAAACTTCCTAAATCTCGCACCCGAATATCTGGAGGGTTAATATCCAGTAAGCAGTGATAGCGAGAAATAGTCATATCAACTTTATCCGCTATTTGCAAGTTGCAATCATCGTTTCTGCCAATGATACAGGTGCTGCGAGATTCAAAAATATATTGTTTTCCAGACAGTTTACCCTGTGTGATGGTGAGTATAATTTTAGATGACATTTTTAATAGTTAAGAATTCAACTTTGAACTAATGCTTATGCAAAGTCAATTTCTGTAGCATAGCAGATTCTTGGTAGCTTAGAGAAGTCGGAAACACAGCAGAATTCAGAATTGTAGAGACGTTCCTCTGTAACGTCTCTACCTGCATAGATAAAAATATCTAATGGGACTTACACCATTTCTTTGTGAGGGTGTGCCAAATAAATTTTATAGAACCGAGAATCTCCACCTATGGAATGTCTCTCCAGTAACTAAGTATGCCAAAGTAACAGTTTATATTGCAACTGGAAAGTTTTTATAGAAAATTTTAAAAAGATGAATTTAAAATATTTAACTCACATGAATATTCACATCAGGAAAAGCCAAAATGGATAAACTTTAATTTTTCGTCTATGAATCTTGATAAATTCCCTAAATAGTATTTCTATATGCTTCTATAATTTCCTTTAATTAAATGTACTTCACTACATAGCTATTATTATGATTATTTTTGACAATAAACTAAATCATTAAATTGAAAAGATGAGCCTTTTTTCGTTAGTATTTTTAATTCTGAAACCAAGTTTTGATTAGGGTCAAAACGGGTCTTTGTTTTTTGCGTAATATTTTTGATACTGATAAATCGCCACTCGTAATCTTTGAGAAAATTTTGATGATCCCAAAATGACTGACCAATTTGCCGACAATAGGCGACAAAACACTCTGCTCCTTTAAGTTGTGCAATAATATCTCTCATTGATCCTCCTTTACTCGCCTTCATTTCAATACAGAGAATTACCTTTTTCTTAGCAGTATTAGCAATGATAATAAAGTCGGCACGTTTACATTCACCACTATTTCCTTTAAAAATCGTATCAGGTGACTTAAATTCATCTGCATTGATAATTATGACATCATCATCATTAGGCATCCCATAAATAGTTACATAGTAATTAGGAGGTTTAGGCTCTTTGAGGATGACCTTATTGCGTCCGTAGAGATCATTTTCTAATGATACTGTAGCTGTTTCCTTAATCATTTCTTTCAAGATAGCAATATCAGACATTACTCCTCACCCCAAACAATTGCTTCCTGAATCCGGTTCATCGTTTCGATAGTTGTATCAAAACTCCGAGCTTCAATACCCAATTCTGGGTTTATATCGGCGGGTGTAAGAGTTTGACATTTAGTTTTTCTGGTGTTTCCCTCTAGTTTTATATCTGCTTCTTCCGCAATATAAACTTTGATTTTATCAGCAGCAATCAGTTCTTCTGGCCGATAACCTTCTTGTTCAGCAATTCGCTTGAGATGAAGTTTATCATGATTAAGCATGATCAGGATATTTAGTTCTTTAATAATGTAATCACTGTGGGTAGTGATAAAAACTTTAATACCAAGGTTTACCAATCGAGCAAAAAGCCGTGCAACTCGGCGTTGATTTTCAGGGTGTAGATTTAATTCAGGTTCATCTACCATCAATAAATCACCAACTTGAGCCTCATGTTTTAGGTAAAAGCCTATATCTAATAAAGAACGCACTGCGCTAGAACTTTCATCCATAGAAAGTTTAACCCGTTTACCCTTCGGCACATAGTAAAGCTCATCGTTGCGGGTGACGGTATATTCACCACCAATAATATCAGTAAAATCAGCCAATACATCAGGATAGTTATCGGTAATGAAACTATTTTTTTTAATAATGGTTTCAAGTTTACGAGTAAAATCTACATTCGTTTTTATCGGTAGAGCATAATCATCATACTCTTTAAGTAGAAGTTCCATTGTATCAAGATTTTTGTCAGCTTGACCCATTTCTTCTAGTAAACGATTTTTTGCAAAATTCAATTCTTTGCGAAAAATAGCCGCACCAGTTCGTTCGGCACTAGCAATAAAAGGACGAGGAAAAAATTGATCAAAAATAATGTCTTTTATGGCATCAGAAATTATACGCTCAATGATTTCAGCAGGGATTTTTACCTTGTCTTTTTCCACAAGGAGAGTAACAACTAATTCTGTATTTTCTTCACTTTTGGTAATTGAAAAAAGTTCTGCATTAGCTGCTCTCATTGTCAGATCAAATTTGCTTGCTAAATTAATATTCTCATTTTTTATTTCTAGGCTGATATTAAACTCAGTTTGTTTAAATTTGTCAGTTGGTGCTGCAAAAATTTTCGGTAATTCCTGAGTATAACTGTGACAGGCTTTAGTTATAATTTGCTCAGTTTTTTTGACATATTCTTGTATATCAAGATGAATTACTCCGTCAGCGAGAAGTTTCTCGATTTTATCATTGTTGATTTGAATCGAAAGCATTCGTCGCCAAGTATATAAAAAGCCAAATAAGGCATAAGTTGCGTAAGTTTTTCCGGTATTGTTGCCACCACAAATGATCGTCAAGTCACCAAGAGTAAATTCGGCTTCCCGTAAAGCACCAAGATTTTTGACTTTAATTTTCATGTTATTACTCTCCAATTGTATTCTCCCAGATGTAGGTTGAGTTGACGCAAGGAAACCCAACATGATTAATATTTTTGTTGGGTTGCGCTGTCGCTTAACCCAACCTACGAAATTAAACTCCAGTAGTTTCCGAAATTGCACCTTGCATTTTTACGAAAGTTTCGATTAAAGTCTGCAATTGTTGATCTGCTTTGAATACTCCTAAACCTCTTGCTGTCACTTTTCCAGGAGAATAAACAAATCTTGTTTTCATGTTGGAAGTTAGTTTTTCTGCTAATAAATTCCAAGCTGGTTCTTCCATTGGTGTTTCTAAAACAATGTGTTGTTTATTCTCTGGTTTAATACGGCTAAATCCGAGATTTTTGGCTAATTGTTTTAATTCCATCACGCGCAATAATTGATTTGCGGGAACTGGGATAGTACCATATCTATCAGTCCATTCAGCAGCAATTTGTTTTAATTCATATTTTGATTTTGCAGTTGCAACAGCGCGATAAGCACTCATTTTTTGATCAAGATCAGTAATGTAGGTGGAAGGAATAAATGCAGTGAGATTAAGGTCAACTTGAGTATCTTCAACTTTGGGGATTTCTTGACCTCTAATTTCTCGAATTGCTTCTTCTAACATTTCCATGTACAAATCAAAACCAATTGCATCCATTTGACCAGATTGTTCTGCACCTAGCAAGTTTCCCACACCGCGAATTTCCATATCTCGCATTGCTAATTGATATCCAGAACCGAGTTGTGTAAATTCTTGAATTGCTCTTAATCTTTGTCTGGCTGCATCAGATAATTCTCGTTGTTTGGGGTAAAATAACCAAGCGTGGGCTTGAATGCCGGCACGTCCTACACGACCCCGTAATTGATATAATTGAGATAAACCAAAACGGTGAGCATCTTCAATTAAAATTGTATTGACTCGGGGAATATCTAAACCAGATTCAATAATTGTTGTACAAACAAGAATGTCAGCGTCATTATTTCCGAAAGTAAGCATGGTTGATTCTAACTCGCTTTCGTCCATTTGACCATGGGCGATCGCAAATCTTCCTCCTGGTACCATTTCTCGCAATTTTGTAGTGGTTTCTTCAATTCCATCTACTCGCGGTACTACATAAAAAACTTGTCCACCCCGATCTAATTCTTGACGAATTGCACTTCTGACAATTTCGGGGTTTAAAGGTGCTAAATGGGTTTGAATTGGTCTTCTGGTAGGAGGTGGAGTGGTAATTAAACTCATTTCCCTAATTCCTGATAATGACATATATAAGGTTCTAGGAATAGGAGTTGCAGAAAGAGTTAAAACATCAACTTGCGTTTTCAGACTTTTGATTTTTTCCTTTTGATTAACTCCAAATCTTTGTTCTTCGTCAATTACTAAAAGTCCTAAATCTTTAAATTGGACACTTTTACCTAATAACTGATGTGTCCCCACAACTATATCTAATTCTCCAGTTGCGAGGCGTTTTTGAATATTGCGTTTTTCTTCGGCACTGCGAAAACGATTGAGTAAACCGACATTCACAGGATAAGGGGCAAAACGTTCTTTAATTGTGTGATAATGTTGTTGAGTTAAAATCGTCGTTGGTGCTAAAAGTGCAACTTGCTTTCCTGCGGTGACAGCTTTAAAAATCGCCCTAATTGCTACTTCTGTTTTCCCAAAACCTACATCTCCACATACTAACCGATCCATCGGTCTTTCACTTTCCATATCCCGTTTCACATCTTGTACCGCTTTTAGCTGATCTGTGGTAGGTTGATAAGGGAAAGAATCTTCCATTTCTTGTTGCCAAGGCATATCCTGGGGATAGGAAAAACCTTCTTGTTGCGATCGCGCTGCATATAATTTTAACAAGTCTACTGCTAGTTTCTTAATCGCTTTTCGGACTTTATTCTTAGTATTATCCCAAGCTTTTCCGGTCATTTTATGCAGTTCTGGGGGTTTATCTACATTAGTCCTAAACCGGGATAAAGAACCAACTTGATCAGCAGCAACTCTTAATAAACCATCTGCATATTGTACAACTAAATAATCACGGGTTTCATCATTAATTGTTAAACTTTCTAACTTGACAAATTTACCAATACCATGACTACGATGAACAACAAAATCCCCTTGACGTAATTTATTAGGATCTACTTGTTTAGATGTAGCTTGACGACGTTTACGGACATAGCCAAAATTAGCTAAAGAATGTTGTCCATAAAATTCTCTATCGGTGACAATAACCAAACGGTAAGAAGGTAAAATAAAACCTTCTAATTCTGCTAAACCGGAATATTTAAGAGCTATTGGGATATGATTAATTTGCAGTTTATCAATAGCTTGAAA
>NZ_VILD01000006.1:333695-342258 GCF_009712085.1 Anabaena sp. UHCC 0253 | reverse complement strand
GATTGGGGATAAATTGAGCAGGACAATCATGTTCTTGGAGAAGAGAAACAGAACGAGAAGGTTGAGCAGAAATTATCCAAACTGCAAAATTGCGTTCCCTCTCTTTTCTAATTGTTTCCCCTAACTTAGCAAATTGATGAGGTGTGACAGGTAAAGGTCTACTCGCTAAATTCAGTCCACTATTTTCTTCCGACAATTCCGATAAATATAACTTTTTAAAATTCCCAATTTCCCCTATACATTCATCAAAAGACCGATGAATCTTAGTTAATGCAAATGACAAATGTACGGGCGAAGCATTTGGAGAACTATTTTTTACAACCACCGATAATTGATCTTCCCAATGCTTCGCCCCTACGGACCATTGACTTTCAGCATTTTCTACCCAGCGATCGCTATGAGCATAACATTGTTCTGGTTCATCAATGGCAACAAGAGTATTTTCTGGTAAATAGTCCAGCAATGAAGCAGGTTTTGCAAAAGCCAACCCCAAAAACCGCCGACTTCCTTCTTGTAGAGACGTTCCCTGGAACTTTTCTACATTTTCTGTCAGTGCTGTGTTGATAATTGGTGTAAAACTGGTGGGGGTGAGGGTAATTTTTTCCACCTTATCCAGGGCAGAACGTTGCGTAGAGGGGTCAAATTCCCGAATTTGTTCAATTTCATCTCCAAACCATTCCAAGCGCACAGGCAACTCGGAAGACACCGGAAACACATCCACAATATCCCCCCGTCTACTCCATTGTCCTTCTGTTTCCACCAAAGGAACTCGTTCATAACCCAAAATCGTGATTTTTTCGCCAAACCCATCTAAATCAAATTCCATCCCCTTTTCCAAAGTCACACAAAATGATTTAAACGCCTCCGGTGGTGGTAAATGTGGCTGCAACGCCCCCACAGTCGCAATTATGGCAGTTTTTTGTTTTGACAACTGACCACTGACAACTGACGACTGACAACTGACCAAATCAGCCAAAACCTGCATTTGACCCCAACTGAGTTCATTTTCAGGGTCAAAGGGTTCATAAGGAGAAGCTTCAGAAGTTGGGTAAAAATGGACAGTTTTCCAGCCCATTGCTTCCATTTGGGCGAAAACTCGGCCAGCTTCCTCCAGAGTGGCACACACCACACATAAATTCTGATCTTCATAGTTTGCTAATGCTGAAGCGACCATTCCCTTGGGGAGACGAGAAATACCATTTAACCGCAATTCCTGTTGTTTGTTGAGTTTAGTAATAAGTTCTGCGGTGAGAGGCGATCGCGCCAAAGCACGCACAATGGAAGAAAAGGCCATAAGTTTTACGCTAAATTGGAAATCGTTGTAGATACAAAAATCTAGAAGGAGTTTATATCAACTATTTTAAAAGTTTTAACCCCACTCTTGACGATGAAGGGGAAAGAATCAAGCTTAACTACTACTTTGTGTATATTCAAAGTCTTTATCGAATCACCTTAAATATTAGATACTAAGGAAATAATTAATATCGGCTGAATTTTCATCGCCAGATACATCTACTCTTTATAGCGACAATTTTAAAAATGTCTTCCATCAGTTTTGAAATTTTAACGATTTTGGTGCTAATTTTAGCGAATGGGATATTTTCTATGTCTGAGATGGCCGTAGTCTCAGCCCGGAAAGTTAGACTACAGCAGTTAGCTAATCAAGGAGATGTCAACGCCAATGTTGCATTGACATTAGCAGAATCTCCCAACCATTTTTTGTCTATTGTGCAGGTGGGGATTACACTCATTAATATCCTCAATGGTGTCTTCGGCGGTGCTACCATTGCCAAAAGACTAGAAGACTATATCCAGCCAATCCCAATTTTAGCTAATTATAGTCATGCGATCGCTGTGGGGATAGTGGTTTTAATTATTACCTATCTTTCCCTGATTGTCGGTGAACTCGTCCCCAAACGCCTCGCTTTAAATAATCCCGAAAAAGTAGCCGCTTTGGTGGCTATACCCATGAGTGCTTTAGCAAAACTAGCTTCTCCTATAGTTTATCTTTTAAGTGCATCTACAGACTTAGTGTTACGAATTTTGGGAATTACACCTTCTAAAGAACCGCAAGTTACAGAAGAAGAAATTAAAATTTTAATCGAACAAGGGACCGAAGCCGGAACATTTGAAGAAGCCGAACAGGACATGGTAGAAAGAGTTTTCCGGTTAGGCGATCGCCCTGTCACCTACTTAATGACACCCCGTCCTGATATAGTTTGGTTAGACTTAGACGATTCTCCCGAAGAAAACCGTCATAAAATGGTGGAAAGCGCCTACTCTCGCTATCCCGTTTGTCAAGAAGGATTGGATAATGTCCTTGGTATCATTCCTGTCACCGATTTATTAGCGAGAAGTTTACGCAACGAACCCTTAGACTTAACTCTCGGATTACGTCAACCTGTATTTGTCCCCGAAAGTACCCGCGGTTTAAAAGTCTTAGAATTATTCAAACAAACTGTTACTCACATGGCCTTAGTCGTAGATGAATACGGTGTAATTCAAGGCTTAGTAACTCTTAATGACATTATGAGTGAAATCGTCGGTGATGTTCCCGCAGAACCAGGACAAGAAGAACCCCAAGCTGTACAAAGAGAAGACGGTTCTTGGTTAGTAGATGGAATGTTAGGAATAGAAGAGTTTTTAGAACTTTTTGATATGGAAGAGTTAGAAACTCAGGAAAGAGGAAATTATCAAACATTAGGCGGTTTTGTCATCACCCATTTAGGACGCATTCCCACAGCCGCAGATCATTTTGAATGGGATGGTATGCGTTTTGAAGTTATGGACATGGATGGAAACCGGGTTGATAAAGTGCTAGTTGCACCCAAGGTAAGTCATAATGAGTGAAGGAATAATCCCCTAATTTCCGAAAAGCAATCACAAAACATTGAAGATAAGAGTTGGAAAAGACAACTTTCCAGCGATTATCAATCTCTACTACCCAAACAAAATCCACAAAAATGGACTTTTGAACCCACGGAGGTGGGTTTTGTCTGTGTAGCAGCGACTTATAGTCGCCCAAAGAAGCTATCACAAATGTCTTAACCAAGGTAGACGCTAATGAAATCTCCTCATGAACATAATCAAGACATTCAACGTCAGGTGGAAAAGCGACTGAAAGAAATGGATGATCAAATCCATGCTATTGATGCACCTTTTTATCAAACCCAGAAACATCAACCAGAACCATCTCAAAAACCTTGGCTGAAAAAATTAATTCTCGGTGGTAAGTTTTTTGGACTAGCTGTTGCAACTTTAGTTGCTGTCAGAGTAGCTTCAGCTTTAGCAGGAATTGTTATTTTTGGGGCTTTGGTTTTTCTAGTTTATAAACTCTTCCTAGAATCAAAATTCAAAAAACCTTAAATAACCCTTGTTAACCAAATCTAAAAACTTCATCAATTCACGTTTTTAATCTCTATTCAAGGTTGATAATTAATAATGGACAATGCTTAATAACCCAGATTCAAGAATATTCTGATCTTCTTCTAATCCTTCCTTCTTCCTTCTTCCTTCTTACTTCTTACTTCTTCTCTGTCACCTGTTACCTGTCACCTGTCACCTGTCACCTGTCACCTGTCACCTGTCACCTGTCACCTGTCACCTTCTTCCCTGTCACCTTCTTAAAGTATCACCATGAATTATCAAGTGGGAACTGAAAAATTTATCAACGATTTAGAACGAGTTTCTCAAGTTCGTTCAGAAATTTCTATTTGTTTAAGTAAAATCGCCGATACCATTAATCAAGCAGAATTAGCTGGAGATAATTCATCCGGTAAACTGAGTTTAACCAGAGATATTGAAGACATTACAGCCGCTAGTAAAAATCTCAAAAATGGAGTCTTCCGGCTTTTAGTTTTAGGTGACATGAAACGGGGGAAAAGTACATTTCTCAACGCTTTAATTGGTGAGAACTTATTACCCAGCGATGTAAATCCCTGCACAGCAGTATTAACAATCCTCCGCTATGGGGCAGAAAAGAAAGTTACTATTCATTTCAATGATGGCAAAAGTCCCCAACAGCTAGATTTTCAAAGCTTTAAATATAAATATACCATAGATCCAGCCGAAGCCAAAAAGTTAGAACAGGAACAAAAACAAGCATTTCCTGATGTTGATTATGCTGTAGTTGAGTATCCTTTAACTTTACTAGAAAAGGGCATTGAAATCGTTGATAGTCCAGGTTTGAATGATACAGAAGCCCGAAATGAATTATCTTTAGGATATGTGAATAACTGTCATGCAATTTTATTTGTGATGCGGGCTTCTCAACCTTGTACATTAGGTGAAAGACGTTATTTAGAGAATTATATCAAAGGACGGGGTTTATCCGTTTTCTTCTTAGTTAATGCTTGGGATCAGGTAAAAGAATCATTAATTGATCCTGATGATATGGAAGAATTAACATCAGCAGAAACTAGACTCCGACAAGTATTTAAAGCCAATTTAGCCGAATATTGTTATGTAGATGGACAAGATATCTATGATGAAAGAGTCTTTGAACTATCCTCAATTCAAGCACTAAGACGCAGATTAAAAAATCCCCAAGCTGACTTGAGTAAAACAGGTTTTCCAGAGTTTATGGGGGCGTTAAATACCTTTCTGACGAGGGAAAGAGCGATCGCTGAATTACGTCAAGTCAGAACCTTAGCTAGACAAGCTGTAAACCATACCTGTGAAGCCATTGACAGACGAATTCCCTTACTAGATCAAGATGTAGATGAATTAAAAAAACGCATTGATTCTGTTGAACCTGAATTTACTAAACTCAATCAGATCCGTGATCAATTCCAAAAGGAAATCATCAATACGAGTGATTCTCAAGCACGAGGTATATCTGAATCTTTTCGTAGCTATGTTTTAAACTTAGGAAATACCTTTGAAAATGATTTCTTACGCTATCAACCAGAATTAAATTTGTTCGATTTCTTAAGTAGTGGAAAACGAGACGCTTTTAACACCGCACTACAAAAAGCCTTTGAACAATATATCACAGATAAGTTTTCCGCTTGGACTTTAACTGCTGAAAAAGACATGAATACAGCATTTAGAGAATTATCTAACTCTGCTGCACAATATGGTGCTTCTTACAATCAAGTAACTAACCAAATCACCGAAAAATTAACTGGACAAAAGGTGAATGTTAATACCCATTCTACTACAGAAGACGATAACTCTCCTGGTTGGGCAAAATGGGCTATGGGTTTACTATCTTTATCTAGAGGTAACTTAGCTGGTGTCGCTTTAGCTGGTGCAGGTTTTGATTGGAAAAACATTCTCTTAAACTACTTTACTGTTATTGGTGTTGGGGGAATAATTACCGCCGTTACAGGCATTTTTCTTGGTCCCATTGGTTTTGCTTTATTAGGTTTGGGAGTAGGAATTCTCCAAGCAGATCAAGCCAGAAAAGAGTTAGTTAAAACCACAAAAAAAGAGTTAATAAAATATCTTCCCCAAGTAGCAAACGAACAAGCACCCATTGTTTATGATGCAGTCAAAGAGTGTTTTACTACTTATGAAAAGGAAGTAAGTCAGCGGATTAATGATGATATTGCTTCTCGAAAATCAGAATTAGATAATCTTCTCCAACAGAAAAAAACACGGGAAATTAATCGAGAAAGTGAATTTAAACGCTTTAAAAATTTACAAGAAAACATCATCGAACAATTGCAAAAAATCGAAACTGCTTACAGCAACTTATTAGCTTATTATAGCTAATTAAAAGTAGGTTGGGTTGACGTAAGGAAACCCAACACCAGAGTTTTTTCTCACGCAGAGACGCAGAGGCGCAAAGTAAGAAGAAAATGGAGAAATAAGAGTATTACTAAAATGTAGTTTACAAATAAGATCATGCAGCACAAATATCAACGTTATAGTGAATTGACAGATGCTTTAAAATCTACTTGTAGAATATTGAATTTAGATCGGAATTCCCAACTACATCAAGATGTCACTTCTATTTGTCATCATTTAGCTAATCCTAATTTTCAGATCGCAGTATTTGGACCTTTTAATCATGGTAAGTCAACTTTACTCAATGCAATCTTAGGAAATCGGACTTTACCCATTGATTTAATCCCCACAACAGGTGCAGCAATTACTGTTAAATATGGTACAACTATCCGCACTAGGATTATGTTAATAGATGGTACAGAAATCTATCGCAGTGGTACAGAAATTTTAAAACAATTTGCAATTTTAGATGATAATAGACAGATGCGAAAAGATGTTGCATCTGTCGAAGTTTTTTGTCCCCATCCTTTTTTAGAAACAGGAATAGAATTTGTTGATTTACCTGGAACTAATGATAGGGAAGCACAAGATAATTTAGTAAAAGATCGGTTATTAAGTACGGATTTAGTTATCCAATTATTAGATGCAAGGAAACTAATGACTTTAGGAGAAAGAGAAAATCTCCGCGATTGGTTATTAGATAGGAATATTAAAACAGTTATTTTTGTCGCCAATTTTCTCAATTTACTCGAACCAGAAGAACAGAAACAGGTCCAAAATCGCTTACTATTTGTAGCTGAAAGTTTTCGCGCTGATTTACCTCCAGGTTTTAGTAATTTATATCGAGTTGATGCTTTACCTGCTTTACGCGCTAGATTAAAAGGAGATGTTGCACTTGCAAATAGTAGTGGTTTAGCAGCTTTTGAAACTGCTTTGCAAAATCTAGTCGGGATTTTACAACAAAATTCTAGTAATGTACGTTTACCAAGGGTACAAACTGTATCTTCTCAACTACAAGCTTTATTATTTGATCAAGTTTCTAATTATTCTCAAGCAATTAAAAGTTTTGATGATAAGGAGAATGCTAAAATAGAAATTAATAAAAAAGCTCAAAAGCTAATTTATCAAGGTTTTAAAACCAGCATTTATGAATTAGAAACTTGGCTATCTTTACCTAATTTACTCAGGAAATACCACGCTGATGTTGCAGTTGCACTTGCTGAAAATAATTTGCAATCTTGGCAAACAGGCACGTTGAAAAAAGACTTGACAGAATTACAAAACTCTGTAATTAAATGGCTATATCAAGCTTATAATTTTTTTAAATCAGAACGTCCAGAAGATTTAAAAATTCCTTTTCCTCATTCACCTCAATTAACTTTACCTGAAAAACAAAATAATTCAAATGATTTAACTGAACCAGGTTCTCTAGCTGTTGGTGGTGGTATTGGTTGGTTATTGGGTGGTCCAGTCGGTGCTGCTGTGGTGGGAAGTATTTCTTATATTTTAAATAAAAACTTACAAAAACAGGATGAACAATCAGCTAAAGATTCTTATAATCAACAAGTTGCCAAAATTTGTATAGCTGCGGCTGAAAAATATTTATCTAGTTTTAGTAGTCAAGGTTTATCTATTTTAGCTGAATATGAAAAGAAATCAGGAAAAGTAATTTACTTTGAAGTTAGTCAAGAACCAGTGGAAATTACTCAACAAAGGGAAAATTTACAAAAATTGCAAAATCAATTTAATCAGTTATTAGGAGAGTTACAAAAAGCGAATATCACCAGTAAATATCCACCTTATCAAAATCAACCTAAATCTGTAAATTCTCAAATCCCTAAACAACAATTTTATCCACCTCCAAAAGAAAATACTCATCGAAATCCAGACAGAAAGGTAGAATCACCACGTCAGGGAAATACTCCTCCCAAAGTAGAACCACTGCGTCAGCAAGTTTATACCCCACCACCAAACCCCGCAGAATTAGAAGCAAAATTCCAAGCTTGGGAACTTGAACAAGAAATAGCGCAAATAAAAGCTAATATGAAATCACCTGGTGCCAATCAAAAGTCACAAAGTCCGCCCAAAACACCAGCACAAAAAGATAAAATTATTTACGCTTATAGAGTTTTAGGATTACAACCTAGTGCTTCTTTTCTGGAAGTGAAACAAGCTTATAAAACATTAGTAAAAAAATGGCATCCTGATTTATTTGTTAATCAACCACAAATGCAAAAGCAAGTTCAAGAAAAGATGAGGTTAGTAAATGAAGCTTACAGTATTTTAGAGAAAAATAATGATTAATTGCAGGTAAATAAACTATATTTTTTGATCACATTTCCATAAACTATCAACAGTCACAAAATTATACCCTTGTTTTAATAATTGGGGAATTAAAATATTAATAGTTTCTGCCACATCTTTGCCCCCAAAATAACCATCATGTAACACAATTAACGAACCATTTTTAACTTGCTTCATCACTCGTTCTACGACCACATTTACACCAGGAAGAACCCAATCTTCAGGAACAACACTCCACATAACTGGACGATAATTCCACCTTTGAAATAACTTTAATGTTCCCGGTGTGAAAAACCCATTAGGAGGACGCACATCTCGCACTAATTCAGGTGGTAAATTACAAGCATTGTAAATAGCAACTTGAGTTTTTTCTAAACTTTGTTGTAGTTGCGTTGGGGAAAGCAGAGGAAAAGAATCATGTTCATAACCATGTAACCCAATCCAATGTCCTTCTTCGCTGACTGTTTTCGCAATTTCTGGAAACCGATTTACACAATTTCCTAACCAGAAAAAACTAGCGGTAATA
>NZ_VILD01000006.1:261478-333670 GCF_009712085.1 Anabaena sp. UHCC 0253 | reverse complement strand
CCAATGTCCTTCTTCGCTGACTGTTTTCGCAATTTCTGGAAACCGATTTACACAATTTCCTAACCAGAAAAAACTAGCGGTAATATTGTAACGCTTTAAAACCGCTAATACTTGGGGTGTGTATTGGGGATGAGGTCCATCATCAAAAGTCAAGGAGATACTCTTGCTGCTTGAGTTTCCACCCCATAGACAATGGGGAAAAGTGGGTTGGAGAAGCCGATAAACAAAGGGAAATAGGGGAGCAAATTCCATTATTAAAAATAAATTTGTAACAAAAACTGTAACAACAACCTAATTTATGATCACACTGGTTTAAATTGGGAAAAAATCTGCGGGTAATCCCTGGACTCAAGATGATGTTGTTCAAAGATATTCGAGATTATCAAATTCTGTTTCTGAGTTTATTTCTGATTTTGGGAATTGGAACACGAGACTGGACACTACACCCAGAACTGATTGGTGTGGCGATCGCCTCCTGCATCATAACTCAAATCATCTTCTCATTGCTCACCAAATCCCCAGAAGTAATTAATCTCCGTAGTCCTTTAATTACCTCTCTGGGACTGAGTTTACTATTACGCGCAGATCATTGGACAACAATGGCCTTAGCTGGATTTGCAGCCATAGCGAGTAAATTCATTTTCCAATCTGGGGAAAAGCATTTCTTCAACCCTGCCAATTTTGGCATTATTGCTGTTCTTACCCTCACTAATGATGCTTGGGTTACACCAGGACAATGGGGGGAAGAATGGTGGTATGCGTTGTTATTTGCAGGGACTGGAGGCATGATTTTACAGCGTGTTGGTCGTTGGGATACTACTGCCGCTTTTTTAGGTGCTTATTCCCTCTTAGCAGCCATCAGAAATATGTGGTTAGGTTGGACTTGGGATGTTTATTTCCATCATTTAATGAGTGGATCTTTCCTGTTATTTGCTCTCTTTATGGTGACAGATCCCCGGTCAATTCCTAACGCCCCGATGAGTCGAATTATTTGGGCAATATCTATTGCTTTCTTAACGTTTATTTTGCGGAATTATTTCTTTATACCCACTGCTGTATTTTGGGCTTTATTTGCCCTTGCCCCATTGACTATTTTCTTAGATAAATTCTGGGTTAAACCTAGATTTTACTGGAATAATCAAGCAGAAACTCACCAATTAACTATCATCAATTAAGGAATTAAAATGCAACTATTTCGCCTATTCATGCCCTTAATATCTGCACTTTTGGCGGTGCTGTGTTTTGCACCTACAGCTTGGGCTTTTTGTGGTTTTTATGTAGCTAAAGCTGATGCAAAACTATATAACCAAGCTTCACAAGTCGTAATTGCCAGAGATGGAAATCGCACCGTTTTAACAATGGCTAATGATTTTCAAGGTGAAGTTAAAGATTTTGCAGTTGTGATTCCTGTTCCTAGCGTATTGAAAAAAGAACAAGTTCATGTTGCTGAACCAAAAATTATTGAGAAACTAGATGCTTTTAGCGCCCCCAGATTAGTTGAATATTTCGATTCTGACCCCTGCGCCCCAGAACAAATGATGTCACGTATGCCAGTACCATCAGCAGCAGTAAGAATGAGAGGTGTAGCTAATGAAATGGAGAAAGATAGCAGTTTAGGAGTGACTGTTGAAGCCAAATTTAATGTTGGTGAATATGATATTGTCATCCTCAGTGCGAAGGAATCTGGTGGACTAGAAATTTGGCTAAATCGCAATGGTTATAAAATTCCTAAAGGGGCAAAAGAATTACTTAAACCCTATATTCGTTCTTCCATGAAATTCTTTGTTGCTAAAGTCAACTTAGATAAATTTGCCGAATCAGGTTATCAATTACTGCGTCCTTTACAAATTTCCTACGAATCACCTAAGTTTATGTTACCGATTCGTTTAGGAATGATTAATGCTACTAAGGAACAGGATTTAATTGTTTATATTCTCTCACCCCAAGGACAGGCAGAAATTACTAATTATCGCACTGTTAAAGTTCCTTCAAATATGAACATTCCTGTTTTTGTGAAGAATGAATTTGGTGATTTTTATAAATCTTTATTCCAAACTTCCTACACCAAAGAAGATAAAAAAGTTGGATTTTTAGAATATGCTTGGGATATGAGTAGTTGTGATCCTTGTTCTACTGAACCATTAAATAATGAAGAATTAAAACAAGCGGGTGTTTTTTGGTTGGATAATAATAGTGATAGACCAATATCTCCCGGTTTTCGTTCTCGTTTCCCTAGTAGTGGTGTTTTTATTACTCGGTTACACGTCCGCTATAGCAGAAATAAGTTTCCCGAAGATTTGATGTTTCAAGCAACTTCCCAGAGGGAATCTTTTCAAGGACGTTATGTTTTACAACACCCATTTACAGGAAATCTTCAATGTAGTGCGGGGAAAAAATACAAAAGTTCTTTAAACCAGCGATTTGAAAAAGAAGCCCAAACTCTAGCTAGACTCACTAACTGGAATATTCAAAATATTCGCCAAAAAATGCAATTTTCTGGAGAAAATCTTTCTACTTCTTGGTGGGATAATTTCCTAGCTTGGTTAGGTATTTAAAAACGAATTCCGTAGGGGCGCAGTCCCTGCGCCCATTCCCGTACCGTCGTGCGCCCAGGCAAATCTCTTAACCTTCTGTAATGATTTGTTTAATGGGAATTTCTATCCAGAATTCTGTACCTATTCCTGGTTGTGAATTACATTTCAAAATACCAGAGTGTTTTTCTACGACAATTTGGTAACTAATTGATAGCCCTAAACCAGTACCTTTGCCCACTGGTTTGGTAGTAAAAAATGGGTCAAATACTCTAGATGCTAAACCTCCAACCATTCCTGGTCCATTATCAGCAATAGTAATAATGGCAGTTTTGATATTGTTGACTTCTCCTACCCTAGTTTTGATAGTAATTTGACAATGATGAGGCGTTTCTGATTCTGGGACTCGATAATTTTCTAACGCATCAATTGCATTACTCAGAACATTCATAAATACTTGATTTAGCTGTCCAGCATAACAATCAACTAGTGGTAAATTGCCATATTCTTTAATTACTTCAATGCCTTTATTTTCTGGTCTGGCTTTGAGACGATGTTGTAAAATTAATAAGGTGCTATCTATACCTTCATGGATATTGACATCTTTCATTTCTGCTTCATCAAGACGGGAGAAACTCCGTAAAGATAGAACAATTTGCCGAATTCTATCAACTCCAACTTTCATGGAAGACAATGTTTTTGGAAAGTCTTCCATGAGAAATTCTAAATCTATTTCTTCTGATGCTTCCAAAATCTCATCACTAGGTTCAGATAATTCTTGTTGGTAAAGATTGAGAATCTTCATCAAATCCTCTGAGTATTCATTAATATGAACGAGGTTGCCACAAATAAAGTTAACTGGATTATTGATTTCATGGGCAACCCCAGCTACTAATTGACCCAAAGAAGACATTTTTTCAGTTTGAATTAGTTGGGCTTGGGTAGCTTGTAAATTATGCAGGGCATGGGTTATTTCTTCAGCTTGTTGTTGAGTTTTTATTAAGAGGTTAGCTTGTTGAATTGCTACCCCAAGTTGTCCAGCAATTTGACTAATAAAGTTAATTTCTGTCTCTTTCCATTGCCGGGGTCCAGAATGTTGATAGCTACAAAGTAAACCCCAAAGTTTTTTACCGACAAAAATAGGAGCTAATACAAAAGCATGAATTTGAAACTGTTCTAAATTATCAACATGACAGGGTGCAAATCCCATTTTGTAGATGTCATCTACAGCAAATGTTTCGTTATAACGATAACGTCCACCTTCTGTATCTTGTAAATAGGTGTCATTCCAAATGGTATTAATACCAAGTTTAGATTCATTAAACCAATTAGGACTAGCGGCTTCAAAATCCCCAACAAATTCTCCACCCCAATCAGCACTAAAACGATAAACAGAAACCCGATCTGCTTTAATTAATTGACAAACTTCTTTTGTCGTCGTTTGAAAAATAGTATTTGTATCCAGAGATTCTCTAATTTTGTTGATAACTCCAAATACAGCTTGTTGTTGTTCTCCAGTTCTTCGCATTTCTAAGGTGCGTTTTTGAACTTGTTTTTCTAAACTATCATTAAATCCCTGTACCTGTTGATAAAGTTCATATTGTTGAATAGCGGAAGCAAAATGTTTACTAATATCTGTGGCTAATTCTATTTCTTCATGAGTCCAATTTTGAGGTTGTCCATGTTTAGATTCCCGCCAAATTTCAAAAGATAATCGAGGATAAAGTTGTCTATTATCAGGATCAAATTGACCAGCCCAAAGGGTTTCTGTATCTATTTCATTACGAAAAATACTTAAATATCCGACTAATTGCTGGCGATAATGGAGGGGAATCATCAAAATGCTGCGAATTTTTGTCGGTTTAAAAGCTAGTTGAACAATGCGTAAATTGGGGTTTTGATAAATATCATCAATTGCCCAAACATCATATTTACCTGTTTTATAATGTTCCTGCCAAACACTATACTGCTCTAATAATGGATAGATATTAGATTCAGGAATTACTGGCTGTTGTCCATAAGTATAAACACGGATGCGATCGCTGCCAGGGATTAAACATTCTGGTAAACTTTTAAAGGTGCTGTGAATGAGATCGAAGGCATTATCTCTCAGACACAATCTCCCTCCTACGCCATGAAAGGCAGTTACCGCTGCTTCTAAAGCCGGTTCTAAGACTATGGTAGGGAGGGAATGGAGGAGGGTGGCAATGCGGTTAACAATGGCTTCTCGTTCGGCTCTGGCGCGGGTTTGGGCGAGGAGATTACTGTGAGCGATCGCTACAGATAACTGTTCAACTACCATCTGCATTGCGTCTAGTTCATACTCGACAACTTCACGGGCTTGGGAATGATGAGATACCAACAAACCCCACAGTTGATCTTCATGAATAATCGGCGCAACTACAGAAGATTTTACCCCCATTGCTGTTAAATATTCTACGTGGCATGGATCTACAGGACGGTAATAAATATCTTCATATCTATTATCTTCTCTTGCTAAATTTGATACAGAACTCTGACCAATTTGCTGAGAATCCACATTGACGACAGAACGCACCCGTGATTGAATGAACATTTCCCTCGCATGGAGGGGAATATCATCAGCGGGAAAATTTAACCCCAGTAAAGATGGTAAACGATTTTCATAAATTGACTCAGCAATTACCTGTCCACTTTGATCTCCATTAAACCTATAAATCATCACTCGGTCAGTTCCCAACAAGGAACGTACTTCAGCGGTAGTTGCTGTAATAATATCTTCTAATTCTAATGACTGACGGATACTATGTGTAATCCGACGGAGTAAAGTTTCTTGAGCCATACCAGTTCCTAAATTTAGTGTGGGTATGTCAGTGATATTTTTCATAATATAAAAATAATAGATTTCTGCTTAATATTATACAATCTGAATAAAGATATTTTCAGACTTTCCTCTCCGGCTTGTCTTCAGTAGAAATACTGTTATACAGTTTATCAACATCACAAGATAACAAGATCCCCGACTTATTTAATCAGTCGGGGATCTCAAAGTTTAGATAGATTTCACCTCTTCTAAGAATTAAACTCCCGTACTTTCAGCAAAGCGAATTTTCAGATAATCATCTTCCATTTTTGCTCCTGCTGGTTGCAATGCTGCTAAAGCTTGAGGTAATACCAAATTACGGCGATGATTACCAATAGTAATATTTAATTCATCTCCAGTTTTACTCAGTTGAACTTGACTTTTGGGAATATTGGGTAAATACAATTCCAAACAGTATTGGTTGTTATCTTGAACAATCCTAATTGTGGTTTCTTTATAATAAATCTGAGTTGGATCTTCGTCTTTGTACAGGGTTTCTTTCAACCTTTCTAAAGCTGCTAAACCACACAATTCTTCAGAATACAAGGGTACTTCCTTGACTGGCAGAGGCAAGAAATTAGCATGAATTTCTTGACGGTATTGTTCTTGATTTTCCTTCCAGCGTTGGAAAAATGGATCTGTTACTTCTTGGGGAATAATTCTGTTAGCAATAATTAAATCTGTGGCTACATTATACAAACTGAGATAGGCATGAGCGCGGAGAGATTCTTTAATTACCATTTTTTCGGGGTTGGTAACTAGACGCACTGAGGTTTGAGTATTATCAGTTAAAACTTTTTCCAAAGCTTCAATTTGCTCATAAAATTCATAAGGTGCATCCATTACTTCTTTATCTGGCAAAGAAAAACCAGCAATGGGTTTGAAAAAAGGTTCTACAAGTGGTCTCAGAGCAACAGAAATATTTTGGAAAGGTTTGTAAAAACGGCGCATATACCAACCGCCAACTTCTGGCAAACTTAACAGTCTTAATGCTGTACCAGTGGGGGCTGAATCAATAATTAAAACGTCATATTCCCCTTCATCATAATGACGTTTCATTCTCACCAAGCCGAAAATTTCATCCATACCTGGTAAAATTGCTAGTTCTTCCGCTTGTATACCGTCTAAACCTCTAGCTTGGAGAACTTGGGTAATGTAGCGTTTCACAGCCCCCCAATTACCTTCTAATTCTTGGAGAGCATCTAATTCTGCACCCCACAAATTAGGACGAACTAGGCGAGAGTCATGTCCTAATTCTATGTCAAAGCTATCTGCAAGGGAGTGAGCGGGGTCTGTACTTAAAACTAATGTCCGATAGCCAAGTTCTGCACAACGAAGTCCAGTGGCTGCGGCAACGGAGGTTTTACCCACACCACCTTTCCCTGTCATTAAAATTACTCGCATGGATGATTCCTTCTTGCCTGAAGTTTGTTTACATTTATTTACATTATGATTGGTTTTTCGAGGAAAGGAAATGCTGCTTAATTACATCTAAACGGGAACAGTGCCAATAATCAATATGAGAAATAATTAAATTATCAACATTCAGACGTAATTCACTCCAACCAGAAATAGAAATTCGCGGTTTCCAAGGAAGTGGCGAATTCCAACTCAGAGTCCATTCAGTTTTAATGATTTCTTCCTGACGTTGGATGTTATGCAAATCCATTTGTAGATTCAAAAAAAAGGTCTGGATAAATTTAATCATCCATTTATAAAGCTCAATTCCCCGAAACTTGAAAACAGCATCTTGAAAATAAACATCTTTTGCATAAATGCTGTAAGTTTGATTAGCAGGAAATTTAGCATAATCAGCTTTGAGAGTTTCAATAATATCCATAAATTCACAGAAGTAGCAGGAGATAAAAATAGTCTCGAATCTAAGTTAGTAAGCGTTGTCAATTGTCAATTATCAATTGTCAATTATCTAACCAATCCCTACTTATTGACAAAATTACCTATGATAGATTGAAGCTTTACTCTGGCATAATCTCTTTCTTCTAGAGGTAAACGGGATAAAGCGAATTCAAAGTCATCGAGTTTTTCAGTTAGGGCATTGACCAATTCTTCTTGACCTTCTGTGATACTAAATTCAGATTTTTCTAGCTCAACTTCTAGAGAACCTAAAATTAAACCCTTTTGATTATATTGTGCTAATAAATCAAACTCATCTTCTACTTCTGGTTCTATTTCAGGACTAATCATTTCTGATTTAGTAATATCTAGAATCTCCTCGGTTGTACAGTCTAAATTAGCTTGTGCTGCTCTTAATAGCTGTGCTGCTTCTTTGATTTTTTCATGTGCTACTTGTTGCATGATTTTTTCCTTCTCTAAAAGCAAAGATAATTCTTCTTGAGAATCTAATAATGCTTGTTGCTGCTCTTCTATTTTGGCTAATTTTTCTTTGATTTGAGTTTGGAGTTGTGCGAGTGTCATGCTCTGGATTCCTTGGAGGATGTTTGAAAAGGAAAGTTTTGAGGAGTCAAATTAGATGCGAATCCCCTCACTATAATACGGATCATAGTCAGCTATATCAAGCTCTCAGATGTTTCAGTCTATAACTCATCATCTCTGACAAATTGCCGACACCGCACGCCCAAAGGTTCGTTCCACCACCTATCACCTATCACCTATTACCTATCACCTATTACCTGTCACCTGTCACCTGTCACCTGTCACCTAATTACTACAGTTCACCCCAAAGACTTTCTAATCGTCGCCGCCAAGCTGCTAAAACTTGTTCTCTACCCTGGGGACTTTGGTCAATATCTCCTAATAATCCTTCTGCATAAAAACGATCTAGATTCTGCATAGTTGCTTCTAGAGATTGTCTCTGTTGTTTTGCAGCTTGAATAATTTCGCGGATACGGGTTTCTACTAGATTATTGAAAACATCATTGACACCTGCTTGATACAATGAAATTAGACGAGCGATCGCATTTGCAAAATCCGCATTAGCCAAAGTGCCGCTATTATGCTGAAATACTCCCCAGACTACCCCATCATATAGAGCATAGCGAGTTTCTTGGGTGTCATCAAAGTTAGCCTCTAGAAACTGTTTTAAAAATGGTTCAGCTTCTTGCAAAGGCATAATTGGCAGTAAGATCCGTAACCATGTATTATCTTCTGAAAGCAGCACCAACAAGCGAAAATCAGCAGTTTCGATTTGCCAAGATCCAGGGGCAATAGATTTTACAACTTCAGCACTAAATAACTCTGCTAACGTCCCTGCTATTTCTTCCAGTGTCATAATTATCCCTGAACTTTACGATCTAGGGTAACGCTTTCTGGATGATTAAATCTCTCAAAAATCAATTTAACGGCTGATATATGTCATTAGAGGCAGGATTAAGATAAGGATGCTGCACGTCAATCAGGTGTTGGGCAAAGTGTTGATTGATCATGTCTATCCGTTCTTCAAGGGCATTTTTACCTTTATCCCACGCTTCCAATAAGGCATTGGCCACGATTTGACAACGGTTCATACCAAAGCTTTCTTGAGGGGCAAATTTTTGATTTGGTTCTTCTGCTAAACCTAAACCCGGTGCTAAAAATTTTGTAAATAAGGGTATTTCTGATTGAAAATGGGCTTGATGTTGTTGATAAATCTCTCGCAGAATAGTCCGAATTGTGGGATAGTCTAGGCGTTCAAAGTGCAGTACACCGGCATCATAACGCCCATAGGCAGCGGGATTATAAAGAACCTGAAAACTAAAAGGAATTTTGGCGTTATTTAATGCTTCTGTTAAGCTATCCATGAGAGCGATCGCTCCCGTTGATGTCACATTAAAATAAATCCGTCCCACTGTCAAATCAGTATGTTCTGGGGGATTTTGGCTTTCTACACCCATATTACTTACTGCCACATAACAGCCATTTTGGAGGCGATTTTTAGGCATCCATATTGCTATTAATTCCCCAACTTTAGGAGACTTTTTCCGGGATTTAAGATGACATTCTGGCTCAATATATAATGTTAAACCATTTTTAATAACTGCCATACTCCCATCAGGTTCAATTCTCAAAACCTGCCAATTGGGTTCATAATTGCCTGTACCATGATTATGATGATGCAGTTGTTCATAAAAATCTCCATCTACACCCAAGCTATTATTTTCAATTGAATTTAGCTGTGGTTGATAATTATGACTATTTGCTGCTAAAACTGTTTGCAGTGAGCCATTATAATAAATACCATAAAGGAAATTCCGCAGAAGTATGTTCAAATACTTCTGTTGTAGAGAGGGTGAATTTTGTTGAAACCTATTTGCCACAGTAGCGGGTAAAGCAAAAGGTTGATAATGAGGATGGTAAATACAAAAATTAGGTTCAATCTGGATATTACTGGCAATATCGAACAATGAATTTACGATTTGGCTGGTAGAGTCTTCAAGCATCAAAACATTCACACCTCAAACTTCAGAAAAATATATATGTAAACATTAGGACTTACGCAAAATATCTCTGAAACTCTCTTTTCTTCGTGTTCTTCGTTCCTTCGTGGTTCGTTCTTTCGTGACTTGTGCGTAAGTCCTGAACATAAAGAACCATATTAGTTAACAACCCCGCAGACGAGTTTTTTCGTAATAAAGGCGGACTAATTGTTGTTCCTTGTCTGGCTGGGGAAGTTTTTGAAGTCTGGCGACAGATTGGAAAATTTCTAATTCAGATATGCCAAAAATAGTTAATACAGATTGCTCTGGCATTATCAATAAATTTTTAGCAATTTGGAACATACACACATGACTATGATCAAAATATTTTTGGCATTCCATTCTGTTTTGAATCTGTTGAATTAATGCCAAACCCGTAAACTTAATTACCCGCATAATGAAGTCCCGATGATATTCTAAAATCATGGGAAAAGCATCAAGATAAGCCCGAATTAAAGCCAGGATTGAAGGTTGTAAGATTTCTAGAGGAATCATGGCTGAATTCAAAGATTCTTCTAACTCTAATGTTGGATCAACGATCAGACTAGAAAGCCAAATTCTTAAATAACTTGCTAACAGAGTTCCTAAATCAAAAGCCGGATCTCCCCACGCGCAAGCTTCCCAGTCAATCAGCCGTACTAAGCAGTTATCTAGCTGTTCCCATCGAGAATGAACCAAAATATTGCTTAACTGTAAATCGTTATGAGTTAAACAACAAGGTTTCCATTCGTAAGCTAAATCAGCAATTGCCGATTCTAAACTTTCGTATTGTTGATAAAGACGATAAAATTGTAGCGCCTCAGTAGGAATTGTTCCAAATGTTTCTGGAGTTATTGATGGTATACCTTGGGCTGGATTGTAAAAATTATAGCGAAACTCTCCTGCGGGAGCAGTAGCCATAAAATCACGATACTCACGTTTATTAAACGTAGCCCGATGTAATCCTGCTAACGTAGTACCAATGGCGATCGCTATTTCTGGAGGAAAAATACTGCTGTGATCATAAAACTTTCCTAATTCCAGATATTCGCTTAAGTAGCTCCGTACCAGGATAGAATTCTTCTCATCAAAGTGCAGCAATGATGAAGCGATCGCGCCAATATTCCCAATTACGGGAAATTTCTGTAATAACTGATGAAATAGCCACTCATTAAAAAATTCGTGGGAATTGTGATCACTATTAATTTTACGTTCTTGTTTAATGAGCAGTTGGCGATTATCTGCCAGCATTACCAGTAAATTCCAATTCTTATTGCTATTTTCTGGCAATACAGATTTATATGCAGCGCCATCTTCTGAGCTACACAGCCCTGCCTGTTGCAGATACTGGATAACATTTTGAGAAGATAGTGATGATAACATGAATTATTTCCTAGTTATTTAAATGGCTAAAGAATGACCACAGTCAAGATTGAGATGGCTGTAGCAGTTCTTAGTTAATGGTAAAAAATTTACGAACTTTTGCTACTATCTACTAATATCCCATTTGTGTCGGAAAGACCTGCCAAAATGGCAATATTAGCTATTTTTTTACTTTCTAGTCTACGGAAGAAACTATAAAATCTTTACAATATCTGTAGTAGAGCTTTGCACCTTGAATAACAACATTACTGTTCCAGAAATGATTGGTAGTAGATATCAACCGGAAACAATGGTTACTTATGGTAGTCAGTGATCCATGTTTCCCCTGGGTATGTTAGTAATTTAGCCTGAATGTTATCAGTATTATTTTACTACTATCCCCAATCCTCTCTACTTTAATATATAAATCGCTACACTTGTATTCCTGTAGGTATAAGTTTTAAATTACTGCTCACGGGTGTTCTAACTCACTATTATCTGAAAATAACCATTCTATATTAATATTAATGTACTAACGAAACTTGACTAAAATCCTGCCAACCAAGATAAAAATGCCATAGTCAAAAGTCACCATTATACTTAAATTCATGGTGAGAGATAATTTACCCAGTTGATTGATGGATCATCTAGCAATGCCTACGGCAAATTCTACATCTTATACAACAGTTCAATTTCTGCAACGCCAAGCTGCCTCCCTTTTACTGTACCAATCTATCTTGGCAAGTGAAGTGGGTAGCACCTTTCTCAACCTATTACAAACCCATCCGTTATGCTGATGTAAGATGGGCGGGATTGCCTCCAAGCTTATGGTAGTTATTTCAAGCTTTAGCCAGTAGTCATCAAACCTGGGAAGAATACCTAATTAAACAAATCCTGATTGCAGATAATCCGTTTACCAAATTGGCGCAACAGCAGGAATTTAGTCAATTACCCCCAGCTTTAGTAGCTGCTGTCAAACATGACTTACAAATATTACAAACTTTGTATGAATGTAATAGTGCAGTTCTGAGCGAATGGGTACAAATGGCTACTCATTTACCTATTTCTCCCGTCGTTTGGTATCGAGAACCAGAAGCAGTAGGGATAGAGACAGGTTTAATGGTATCTATTCCCCAGTTAGATAATTGGGGTGATGCTGTAGAAGATTTAGCCATTTATTATCAACTACATGGAACTGGTTTATTTGCCCAATATCCGGCTTTTCGTTGGCAAAGTGGGCAATTAGTGGGTATTGCCTATTCCGATTCCGTGAAACTGTCTACACTAGTAGGTTACGAGTGGCAAAAAGATGCTTTAGTAAAAAACACAGAGTTTTTATTGTCAGGAGAAACAGCACTGCACGTATTACTTTATGGTAGCCGTGGTTCGGGCAAGTCTTCTTTAGTTAAAGCCCTGTTAAATGAGTACAGTCATAGGAACTTGCGCCTAATAGAAGTGTCTAAATCAGAGTTGCCAGATTTACCCAAAATTGTCGAACAGTTGCGAGGAGTTCCCCAGAAATTTATTATCTTTGTAGATGATCTTTCCTTTGAAGAAGATGATGATACCTTTAAAGCAATGAAAGTAGTTTTAGAAGGAAATGTAACTGCCAGACCCGAAAATGTGGTTGTATATGCTACTTCTAACCGTCGCCACTTAATCCGGGAATATTTCACTGATAGACCAAATCCCAAGGATAATCAGGAAGTTCATGGGTGGGATACAATGCAAGAAAAATTATCTTTTAGCGATCGCTTTGGTTTAACATTAACCTTTGAAGCAGCAGATCAAAAAACCTATTTACAAATAGTCCAGCACCTAGCAGCAAATATCAATATTTCCCCCCAAGATTTAGAATTCAAAGCTTTACAATGGGCAACCCATCATAATGGACGTTCTGGCAGAACCGCCAGACAATTTGTAGACTTTTTAAAAGCAGATTTAGCCGTTTTTGGCGACAATAACAATATCATTTCTGAGTCATAATTACAATCATTTACCATGTAATGAAACCATAATTATCACTGTATACTTACGAAACAAAATGTGAGGAATAATGACTTTAATTACTAGTAATTCTAACAACTTAACTACACTAAAATCTAGCAAGGTGCAACCAACAATAGTTAGTTATCGAATCGTGCTAGGAATAGCTGCATTTAGTGTAAGTTTTGGTTTAAGTCTTGTCCCCAACTGGGATTTTCCTAAAGCCTTTTTAACCGGAATAATTACAGTTCTAGCCACATATTCAGCCGCATTTCTGGTCGAGAAACGTCGCCGAACTGATGAACTGAGAATGATTGGTTCTCTTCATAGACGTATCCGAGATATAGAAGGATTAAAATCCCGTCTTGTTAGGGAAATGCAGCAATTAGAAGAATATAGAAATTTATTGTATACAGAAACTCAGCAATTAGAAAATCAAATTGGCGATTGTCGCAGTCAAAGAGACAGTCTACATCGAGATATAGGTAATTTAGCTGCTCAAAAAAAGCAAATTGAAACTGAAATTTATAACCTCACCAATGAATTTACGAACCTAGAAAATAGTAATATAGAACTGAACAATAACTGTAATAATCTCATCTCCGAAAAACGGAAATTAGAATTGAGTTGCAATGTATCCCGCACCGAACTTCACCAAATACAACCTCAAATTGATGTTCTTAAAAAAGAAAAACAAGAACTAGAAAACGATGTCATTCTTTTAGAAAGACTCAAACCTCAATTAGAAGAAAAACTCTATGAACTAAGAATAGAATCTCAAAATCAGGAACTGAAAATCTCTAAACAACATGAGTTAATAGCACAAACAACTACAACAAAAGAAAATTTAGAGAATACCCTTAATTCTTTACAAAATAAAACATTAGCCCAACAAACAGAAAGTCATCAACTACAAAACCAAATTTCCCTATTACAAGATGAAAGAGACTCGTTACAAAATCAAGTTTGGGAATTACTCCAACAAATAGAAACAGTTAATTCCGAAACATTATCCACAAGCAATGAAGAAGACAATGAAGATAATATTGATTTATTTCCCTTTGATGAATTACTACAACCATTAGATTTAGTTGATCATGAAAACCAACATCCAGACAATTTACCCACAGAGTGGCATAATTTCTTAGAAAATCTCCCAGCTTCGGAAATTCAAGTCTTACAAGCTATCTTGGAACAAGAGAATCCTAAAGCTACCATTAAACAAATTGCCGAAGCCAATATTACCATGCCCAACCTTTTAATTGATGCTATTAATGAAATTGCCAATAATACAATTGGTGAATTAATCATCGAAACCAACACCGAAATTCCCGAAATTGCTCAAGAACATTTATTAAATGTGAAAACCATCATCAGCAAATATTCAGAAATCAAAAATTAAAAATCTAAATACTTATGAAATAAACTATTGATTCTTCCTCCTTCCTCCTACTCCTGTAATGGCGAAGTATTCGGACGATAAATTATCGGTTTTTTTTCAAGTAGGGGCGAAGCATTCGGGTGATTAATTATCGGTTTTTTCCCAAGTTTATTTTCCGAATGCTTCGCCCTTACACTGAATGCTGATGCTTCCAGTCCCGTCAGGGATACGCCCCTACGACTCCTTAATTCCTTGATTCCTGAAACTACATGACAAAACTTAAACTTTCAAAAAAAATATCCACTGCTTTAATTAATTCTCTTAGTGCTGGAGTAGTCCCTAGAATAGGAATTGAACATATAGCAGTAGGTAGAGAACAAGAACTTAATAGCCTTTTACAAAATCTCAATGATATAGCAGAAGGTGTCACTGCATTTCGCTTTATAATTGGCAACTATGGCTCAGGAAAAAGCTTCATGTTGCAAATGATTCGTAACCGCGCCATGGAGCAAGGATTTGTCGTTGCTGACGCTGATTTATCCTCTCAACACCGACTAGCAGGAAGTCATAACGAAGGTTTAGCAACCTATCGAGAATTAATGAGTCATCTCGCTACAAAAACTCGTCCTGACGGTGGAGCATTAATTTCTATTTTGGAAGGTTGGATTAATAAAATTCAACAAGAAGTAGCTCAAGAAACAGGACTGCGACCAAATGATGACAGTTTTGATGACAAAGTAGAAACCAAAATTAGAGAAGTCATTCAATATATTGAAGACTTAGTTCATGGCTTTGATTTTGGTAGTGTAATAATTGCATATTGGCGCGGTTATCGCCTAGATGATGATGATTTAAAAAATGCGTCTTTGCGCTGGTTAAGAGGTGAATTTAATACTAAAACAGAAGCTAAAGCTGCATTAGGAGTGCGTGTTATTATTGACGATGATAGTTGGTATGATTACATCAAATTATTAGCTAAATTTGTGGCTGAAATTGGCTATAAAGGCATATTAATTTTCTTAGATGAAGCTGTAAATTTGTACCAAATATCTCCAACAGTTACTCGTGAAAAAAACTATAATCGGCTTTTAGCAATGTTTAACGACACCATGCAATGTAAAGCCGAAAATTTAGGTATTTTCATTGGGGGAACAACAAAGTTTTTAGAAGATCCAAATCGAGGGCTTTTTGCTGACCAAGCTTGGCGCAGACGCACAAAAGAAAGCCGTTTTTCTACCCAAACTGGTGTTCAGGAATATATGGGGCCAGTTATTCGCCTTAACCCCCTCACAGCAACAGAAATTCTCACACTTCTACAACGATTGACAGAAATTCATGCTCTTAATCTTGGTTATGACAAAACATTAAATAATTCCCAACTAGAGGAATTTATTCAAGAAATTATCACTCGCTTGGGTGCTGAAGCTTTACTCACACCAGGGGAAATTATCCGAGATTTTATTAGTGTTTTGAATGTTATCTATCAAAATCCCCAAATTAAATTTTCCGAATTAATTCATGGTTCTAAATTCCAACCCACTGCTACGGGAAAAGATAGTAGTTTAGATGATAATGAGTCCGCAGAATTTACTCTCTAATAACTGGTAAATCTAGCCAATTACTAAGTTCTTCAGCTAACCAATCTAACTCGATGGTAGTAACAGCAAAAGCCTTATCTCTACCCGTGAAAATTTCATATTTTAGCATTCCTGCCCAGATAATTAAACATGGACGAGGCTCATTATTATGGTAAATATTAGTTCGTTCTAAGCGAATAATATTTTTTCTGAGACTAGGACGAATTTGATGACGATTAATAGAAAATAATTCATGACTCAAAGAGATTTGTCTCTTATTGATATAAATTCTTTTCCTCCCAAATAAACAAATAGATATTATTAATAATAATATCAGGAAATTAAGTGGAGCTATAATAGGTGCAAACATCATATGCAAAAGAGGTACAATTGCTATAGTAAAAGAAAGTGATATACTGGCGAGAAAATACCACTTCAACATTATTAATACTATAGGAAATCCCCTAGCTGGTGGAATAATAATTTCTATAAAATCATCATCCTTGTTTAAAATTACTTTGCTACCAACAGGCTTTCCTAAATATAAATTAGCTGATTTTACGGAAATGGGAATTTGCTTTTTGGAGAAAGTTAAACTTTTTAAAGCCTTTTCCGCAGAACCCAATCTTCTACTTAACATAGGTTCTGTCATTTTTCTTAACCAATTACTAAAACCAGGACTAACATTAGCCGCTTGTTCAAATTTAATGATTAAGTCTTCTTGTGGTAAATCGGCTGGGTGTTGACCTGTGATTAAATAAATTAAAGTTGCACCCAAACCATAAAGATCAGAAGCAGGAGTAGCTTTACCACTAAATTGTTCTGGTGGCATATATCCATAACTACCAACAACAGTCATGGTACTATTGCTTCTGACAATAGTTTGCACCGAACCAAAATCTACTAAATAAACATCACCAACACTATTACCAGAACGATTCGTTAATAGGATGTTACTGGGTTTGATATCACGATGAATTACAGGAGGTTGACGATTATGTAAATAGGTGAGAATATTTAAAATTGCTTTTGCTAATTCTCTCACCTCAGATTCGCTAAAACTCCGTCCTGCTTTTATTTGTGTTTCTAAAGATTCAGCCGGAATATAACTTTGTATTAGTGCAAATCCTTTATATTCAGGTGTATCTAACTCAAAATAATCTAAATAATGAGGAATTGCTGGATGAGAAATTGCTTTGAGGGTTTCTGCTTCCCGTTCAAACAGCTTCAAATCATCCCATTGAAAGTCATCATCAAAGGATAGCAGTTTAATTACCACCAGTTCTTGCGTTTGTAAATCACGGGTTAGTAAAGTTCGTCTTCCTGCTTTTTTACCGAGTTGCTGCTGCACCTCGTAGCGTTCCAATAATATTTCCTTTGCAGAGTTCCCAGAATTTTGACTTGTCATATCGCTGACTGTATAGCTTTGGTACTTTTATAATTTTACTACTTCTGCCTATGCCACAGTAATATTACGCAAGCAAATAATCAAATTTAAACTTCAGCCTGTTTCCACTAGCTATGAACAACAACACATTTTCTCAACTTGCACCCTTTATTCAAGAATATATTTATCTTCACAATTGGACAGAATTAAGACCTGTACAAATTGCCGCTTGTGAAGTTATATTTAATACGGATGCACATTTACTAATTGCGGCTGCTACGGCTGCGGGAAAAACGGAAGCAGCATTTTTACCAATATTAACCTTATTATATCAAAAGCCAACAAGGACGATAAATGTATTGTACATTAGTCCTATTAAAGCTTTAATTAATGATCAATTTACTCGCCTCAACGATTTGCTAAAGACCGCAGATATATCTGTATGTTCTTGGCATGGTGATATTAATCAAAGTCGTAAACACAAACTGTTAAAAAATCCCCAAGGTATTCTCCAAATTACTCCAGAATCTCTAGAAAGTTTATTAATTAATAAACACCAGGAACTTATTCGGTTATTTGGTAATTTGCAGTTTGTGATTATTGATGAAATTCATGCTTTCATGGGTTCAGAACGGGGTTGTCAAATTATTTGTCAATTACAGCGGTTAGAAAAATTAACTCAAACTCAACCTCGACGTATTGGTTTATCCGCAACTCTTGGTGATTACTCAATGGCGGAATCTTGGTTAAGTTCAGGAACAAATAAATCTGTAATTACGCCAAAGCTAGAAGCCGGAAACCGCCAAGTGAAATTAGCTGTAGAACATTTTTATATTGATCAGGAAATTGAAGAATCAGACTATGATAATTATATTTTTAATTTAAGTAAATCTCGTAAATGTCTGATATTTGCTAACAATCGCACTCAAACAGAATCTATTATTTCTTCATTGCGTCAAATAGCTAAAACAGCAGGATTTCCAGATATCTATCATGTTCATCATGGTAGTATATCTGCTAGTTTGCGACAATCTGCGGAAAATGCTATGCGTGAACCTCATACTCCGGCTGTGACTGCGGCAACTTTAACCCTGGAATTAGGCATAGATATTGGTGAGTTAGAAAGAGTTATTCAATTAGAATCACCTTTATCTGTTGCTAGTTTTTTACAGAGATTAGGACGGAGTGGGAGAAGAGGTGAATCTGCTGATATGCGGTTTATTTGTGGAGAAGAAAAACTATTATCAGAGGCTTCTTTAGCGGAACAAATTCCTTGGCAACTTTTACAATCTATTGCAATTATTCAGCTTTATTTAGAAGAACGTTGGATTGAACCAATAAAACCGATTAAATATCCTTTAAGTTTATTATATCATCAAACTATGAGTATTTTAGCGGCTAAAGGAGAACTTTCTCCGGCTGCACTTGCTAAGGAAATTTTCCAACTTTCACCATTTGCTAATTTTGATAAGGATGATTATTTGTTATTATTACGTTATTTAATTGATATTAATCATCTTCAAAAAACGGAACAAGGTAAATTGATGATTGGTTTAGCTGGTGAAAAGATAGTAAATAGATTTCAATTTTATGCAGTTTTTGCTGAGAGTCAAGAATATAAAGTTAAACATGGAGGAACAGAAATTGGGAGTATTGTGATCCTTCCTGCGGTGGGTAGTCAATTTTCTTTAGCCGGTAAAAGTTGGGAAGTATTAGAAGTTGATTTTAAAAAAAGAACTATTCTTGTTAAGCAATTTGAGGGTAAAGCTACTATTTATTGGCGTGGTGGTGGTGGTATTATTCATAGTAAAATTTTACAAAGAATGCGGCAGGTTTTATTAGAGGATAAGAACTATGCTTATTTACAAAAAAATGCTCAACAAAGATTAAATGCAGTTCGTGAATTAGCAAAAAAATATAAATTAGATCAAAACAACATTTTGTTATTAGAAAATGGTAAATGCTGTATTTTTCCTTGGTTGGGTACAGTAGCTTATCGGACTTTGGAAAGATTGTTAAATTCCTTTTGTCGAGAATCTTTAGAAATTAGGAATATTGGTGGTGTAAATCCCTATTATTTAATTTTAAAATTAGGAAAAGATAAATTTAAGTCTGTTTATCCAGAAATTTTGTCTTTATGTGAACAAAGAATTTCTCCAGAACATTTAGTTAGTGAAGCAGAAGCACCGGAAATTAATAAGTATGATCAGTTTATTCCTTATCCACTTTTAAGAAAAGCTTTTGTTTATGATTATTTAGATATGGAGGAACTGAGAGAAATAGTTAAGTTTTGGAATAATTAATGTAAGTTGCTAGTTAGGGAAATTGTCTAAATTAGGATTTAAGGATTTACAGAATTAATGGTGCGATTTTATCAAGAGAAATTGTCTGAATCAGGATTTACAGGATTAAGGGTGCGATTTTATTAAGGGAAATTGTCTGAATCAGGATTTAAGGATTTACAGGATTAAGAGTGAGATTTTATTAAGGGAAATTGTCTGAATCAGGATTTACAGGATTTAAGGATTTACAGGATTAAGGGTGCGATTTTATCAAGGGAAATTGTCTGAATCAGGATTTTTGGTTACTGAGCGATAGCCTGCGTGGCGTAGCCATAGTCGAAGTACAGGATTTAAGGATTAATGGTGAGATTTTATCACCAATTACCAATTACCAATTACCAATTACCAATTACCAATTACCTAACAACTTGGATTATTACTGTTGGAATACAACTAATATGAGAATTTTCTGTTAAGGTATAAATAAATACGGTTCAGTTAAGCGACAATGCAACCAAACAAAATCTATAAAATGTTGGGTTTACTTGTGTCAATTCCACCTACAGAATTAAGGTTCTAGAATTAAGTGAACTGTAATAAACCCATTATATTCATAATATTATGCACAGGTTATTATCTGGGGCTTTGAGTACGGAAAAATTGATAGTGAAAATTGCCAATTTACCTCCATCTTTAGATGGTATTAAGCTGGTACAGATGTCAGATTTTCACTATGATAATGGGAGGTTATCAGAAAAGATGTTAACAGAAGCGATCGCCGTTAGCAATGCAGCTAGTCCAGATTTAGTGATTTTAACTGGTGACTATGTTAACACAGTAGCAAAACCAATTCATCAATTAGCATTAAAACTGAAAAATCTCCAAAGTCGTTACGGTGTCTATGCTGTATTGGGAAATCATGATATTTATTATCCTAGTTCTAGATTAGAAATTACAAATGCTTTAAAAAATACGGGTATAAATGTACTTTGGAATCAAATTGCTTACCCGTTGGGAGAAAAATTACCGCTAGTGGGATTAGCCGATTTTTATTCACGGGAATTTAATCCAGAATTAATAATGAATCAACTTGATTCAACTACACCCCGGCTTTTGTTATCCCATAATCCAGATACAGCAGAAATTTTAAAAAACTGGCGTGTAGATTTACAATTATCTGGTCATACTCATGGGGGACAAATTGTAATTCCTGGTCTGGGTCCGGCAATACTTTATTATATCAAAATCCTGGAAAAAATACCGAAGAAAATTCGGCGGAAGTTGCCATTTTTACGGCAAACTCATGCTATATTACGTCATTGGCAATGGTCAGAGGGTTTACATCAGGTGGGAAATAATCAATTATATGTAAATCGTGGTTTGGGAACTTATTTACCAGGACGCTTATTTTGTCCACCAGAAGTTACTATCATTACGTTAGCAGGAAGATGAAATTATAACTTTTCTAAAGACTTTCCATGGAAAATCTCTACATCTTGGTTTCAGTAACTCCCCCAATTGAGTATTAAAAATAGTAAGATAGAAATTCAGAATTAATTTGTGATTTCTTATGTCTGCTACGCCGTTTGTATCTCAAGTAGATTTACTCGACTCCGAAAAATCTCAACTTCTTCCCCCCCTGCTTGGTGCTTCGGTAACGGAGTTAACTGCTTGGGTACAGCAGCAGGGACAACCTAGTTATCGGGGTAAGCAATTGCATGATTGGATTTATAATAAGGGTGTGCGATCGCTCGCTGATATTTCTGCATTCCCGAAAAATTGGCGTTTAGAACTTGCAGATGTTCCCATTGGCCGCTCATCTCTACATTATCGCTCTGTTGCCCCTGATGATACAGTTAAATATCTTTTAAAATTGACGGATGGGGAAATTGTCGAAACGGTGGGTATTCCCAGTGATAAACGCTTAACTGTCTGTGTTTCTACACAAGTTGGTTGTCCCATGGCTTGTGATTTCTGCGCTACTGGTAAAGGTGGTTATAAGCGTAATCTTACCCGTGCGGAAATTGTTGATCAAGTTCTCACTGTCCAAGAGGATTTTAAACAACGAGTTAGTAACGTAGTATTCATGGGAATGGGTGAACCATTGTTGAATACAGAAAATGTGATTTTGGCGCTGAAATCTATTAATCAAGATATGGGCATAGGTGCGCGATCGCTGACATTATCTACTGTAGGTATCCGCGATCGCATTCGTCAACTAGCTGAACACCAATTACAAATTACCCTCGCTGTCAGTCTCCACGCACCAAACCAAGCACTACGAGAACAACTCATTCCCAGTGCTAAACCCTACCCCATTGAAGACTTATTAGACGAATGTCGAGAATATGTAGAAATAACAGGACGCAGAGTTAGTTTTGAATACATTCTTCTCGCTGGGGTAAATGATCTCCCAGAACACGCTTTAGAACTATCAAAACGGCTGCGGGGATTTCAAAGTCATGTTAATTTGATTCCCTACAATCCCATTGAAGAAGTAGATTATAAAAGACCAAACCGCGACAGAATCGAAACTTTTGTCAACGTTCTCCAACAACAAAATACTGCTGTTAGTGTTCGTTATTCTCGCGGTTTAGAAGCTGACGCTGCTTGTGGACAATTAAGAACTACTAAAAGGTAATAGGTAATAGGTGACAGGTGACAGGTGACAGGTGACAGGTGACAGGTGACAGGTGACAGGTGACAGGTAATAGGAGTAAGAAGCAAGAAGGGTAATATGTTAATTCTTCTCAGTCCCCTATTTCCTATCTTTTAGCGTAAATACCTGGTGCATAAGCCTCAATAACTTTACCAGTACGAGTGCAAGTTATCATCAGGTAATCACAGCTAGGGCATTGTGTTCTTGTAATTTGACTATCCGTAATGTAGTGACGTTCAGCCGCGCTACCGCAATTTGGGCAGTGAATTTTTTGTGATACTTGCATTTTAAAACCCCTGGATTAATAATTTTTGAAAAAAAGTGAAAAAAAATGGTTAATTATTGTGAACAAGCTTTATACAAAGAAAGTTCCTATTTTCTCTTATGATCCTAAATTTGATAATTTTGTCATCATGCTTTAGATATATAAATTTACTTTGGCTGTGACTTCTTTTTGTTTTTTTGTGATCCCTATCACTTTATCCTTGAGATAGGCTTGTTTTTCCTCGTTTAAAAAATAGGTCGTTTTTGTATTCAACCGTTACCATCAGAGAAAAACTGTAATCAAAGTCACAAAATTTGTAGTTTTATATTTAATTAAGATTTAGACCATCAAAAATATCCAAATTATTAAAAATAGAGCATATTTTATACCGGATGAAAATAATCATAAATATCTTGCGCTAACCGTGAACCAATTCCGGGAACTTGAGTTAATTGTGTAGGTGTAGCTTCACGGATATAATCAATAGAACGAAAATGTGCTAATAGCAACTTTTGCCGATTATTTCCTAAACCGGGAATTTCATCTAAACGCGATCGCTTTAATTTATCACTTCTTTGCTGACGATGAAAACTCACAGCAAATCTATGTGCTTCATCTCGTAACCGTCGCAACAACTGTACTCCCGGTTGTTCTGCATCTGTTTTTAAAGGTTGAGAAGAATCTGGTAAAAAGATTTCTTCGCGCTTTTTTGCTAAACTCACAACTCGCAAATCTGCTAATAAATTCATTTCTTGCAAAATACCCACAACCGCAGATAATTGACCTTTACCACCATCAATCATAATTAAGTCAGGCCAATCAGAATTACCCACTCGTAATAATTGGGGATTTTCAATATATTTACGAAAACGTCTATTAATAACTTCCGCTAAACTGGCAAAATCATCTGAATGTCCGATAGTAATATCAGGATTTTTAATTTTATAATGACGGTAATGTTGTTTTGCTGGTAAACCATCAATAAATACAACTTGAGAACCTACCGCATTAGTACCTTGAATATGAGAAATATCATAACCTTCAATACGGTGAGGTAAATCTGGTAAATCAAGAATAGCAGCTAAATCTTCCAGAGATTGTAGATTAACTGCACCCAATTTTTGGTTTCTTTGCAATTCATATTGAGCATTTCGTTCTACCATTTCAATTAATTCTGCCTTAGTTTGTCGCAAAGGAGCTAAAATTGTCACTTTTCTGCCTTTGCGTTCAGTCAAAACATCCGCCAAAATTTCACTATCTGGTAAATCATGTTGTACCAAAATCTCAGCCGGAATTTCTACACTTTCTGCACTTTGGTAATGTTCTTCTAAAACTCGTTGTAAAATAGCGCCAGGTTCAGCGTGAGAGTCAGCCATAAAAGCTAATCTTCCTACTAACTGACCTGCACGAATTTGGAATAATTGAATATGGGCGTGTTGATTATCTGTAGCTAAAGCGATCGCATCTCGTGATACAGTATCATCAGGTAAAGATACCTTTTGCTGTGCATTCAGAGATTTTAAACCAGTAATTTGATCACGAATTTTGGCTGCATTTTCAAAGTTCAACTCTTCTGCCGCCGCTGCCATTTGTGCTGTTAAAATATCAATTAGTTCTTGAGTTCTACCTTGAAAAACCATCGCCACTTTTTGGACAATTTTCCTATATTCTTCAGCCGAAACTAATTTTTGACAAACACCAGGACAGCGACCAATATCATAATTTAAACATGGACGGTCTTTAAATAGGGGTTGAGGTCTTTGTCGCTGGGGAAAAATGCGTTTACATATATGGACAATTTCTCGTAATAAGCCAGCATCTGTATAGGGACCGTAATATTTATCCTTTGCTTTCCCTAATTGACGTTTGCGGGTAATAAAAATACGCGGATATTCTTCCGACCAAGTAATGCAGAGATAGGGATATTTTTTATCATCCTTAAGTAGGACATTAAAATATGGCTGGTGCTGTTTAATTAAATTGGCTTCCAGTGCTAAAGCTTCAGCTTCTGTATCAGTGACAATGAATTCAATCTCTGTCACCAATTTAACCATCGTATTGATGCGTTCCGTTTTATTAGTAGATTCACGGAAATAGGAACGGACACGCGATCGCAATTTACGAGATTTACCTATATATATTAGGCGATCGCTCCCATCCCGCATCAAATAAACCCCCGGTTCTGCGGGAATTTCCCCAAGACGGTTTTCTAGTCTTTCAGGATTTTTAACTAATGGTAGAGTTTGAGTAGATAGAGTCACGGCTAAAGTTAGGTAATCCTACAAATATGCCCCAACTCTATTTTAAGAAATATTTCTCAGAAATGAGTAATCTCCTACTTTTAATGATCAATCCCGTAGGGGCGCAGGGTCTGCGCCCTCTTTGCTTTCATCCCTCAATTTAGCTACTAAGTAGGTGGGCGTTAAAAATTGTCGTTGGGGCAAGGGAACAGGAAGAGAGTTTTGAGCGATTTTACTTTTCTTCACATACCTTTAATTTTTTCTGTTCACCTACTTAGTACACTGCGGCGTAAATCAACCAACCATTAAGAACTCTCAAGAAGCTTGTGTCATCTGCTTTTTTAATTTTTAATTATTAATTTTTAATTCCGCCCTATGGTACTAGTTGTAAATTTAACCAGCCGATTGTCCTGATGTAGTACATTTCCGGCTGAAATAGCAAATAACTATAGCATTTCTCTATTTAAAGCAGTCGGCTTTGACTTCCTTTTCACTGCTATAGCAATTATTAGGCTAGAAACTGATGAAAAAAGTTAATATTTACCGATTTTGTAATTATGCTTTGATAGCTTTAATCACCTGCACTCTAGCGTTAGGAAAAATTTCCCCTGCGGTGACTCAGACGGTTTCTCTGATTAACCCCACACCTGCACCTACTACTAACTTAATTTGGCCTACTCAAGGCATTCTTTCTCAAGGTTTCCGTAAATATCAACATGAGGGAATTGATATTGCTGGTGCAAAAGGTACTCCTATTTTAGCTGCTGCTGCGGGAACGGTGGTGAAAGCTGGTTGGGATGATTGGGGATTGGGTAATTTTATAGAAATTAAACATCCTCATCATAGTTTGACTGTTTATGGACACAATAGCCGTCTATTGGTCAGTAAAGGTCAGCTAGTCAAACAAGGTCAAATTATTGCCGAAATGGGTTCAACAGGTAATAGCACTGCGCCTCATTTGCATTTTGAATTTTATGGAGATGGTCGTTTAGCTAGTAATCCTCTGAATTTATTACCGTCCTCAACCGTTGCGAAAAAACCAGTAAATCAACCAGTTAACCCCATTTCACAACCAGTTTTACCTATAAGTAAGAATACTGAATGTGATGGTACTACCATTATGACAGGGGAGACAGCAACAGCGAGTATCAAAGTTTGTGAGGAAAATGGTCAGTTATTTTATCTGGGGAAATTGAAACAAGAACCAAGTCAACTTTAAAACTTCGCGCTTGGAAAGTTAACAAAAACAGATATAGGGCAGATAACGGCAGTTTTTCCTACTTAATTAGCACAGAAAAATAGAAATTTGGCGTAATGGTAGTCCAATTCGTGCCGATAGTTTTCTCACTTCTTATGGTTTGGGAAACTAAAACTACTAACCACCATGAGTAATTGATGATTTCATTACAAATACCTGATGTGACAGTTCAAATGGCGGAATATAGCAGCTAACTATTCTTAGTGAAGAAGTATAAAATCAATAGAGATTAAATCCAGACGAAAGTATTGCAAAAGTTCACATAAAGGAGCAGGTGATTATGGAATATTTGGCTTATTCCTATATGTATATAGAAGATGAAGAAAAAAATGGAAATTTTGAGTTAGATATTCCTAAATTGCAATTTAATTGGCGGAAACTTTTTAAATCTTCTGCTTGGTTAACTTTAGCTGGGGTAACTATATTACTAGCTACAGTTGCTCAAATGCAGTTTGCTTCCGCTGAATATGCGAGAACTAATGGTAGTTGTCTTTATATTCGTAGAGGACCTAGCACTGCAAATTCATCTGTAGCTTGTGTACGTAATGGTTCATACATTGGTGAAACTGGCAGTGTTAGACATGGATTTGCCAGAATTTCTTCGGGACGTTATCGAGGCTACTATGTTGCGGAAAGATGGATTAGTAACTCTCCTGGCAGTTCTTACCGCAGACATCGTTCTGGATATGGTGTTGGTGGTAGAGTAACGGTAGGGTATGGCACGAGAGGTGAACGAGTCAGACAAATCCAAAGGGCTTTAGGTATTAGAGTTGATGGCGTTTACGGCTCACGAACCATTAACGCAGTTCGTCATTTCCAAAGACGTAACGGCCTGCGTGTAGATGGTGCTGTAGGTCCTCAAACTCGGAGAGCTTTAGGTATTTAAGGGCGTAAATAATGTGGAGACGTTCAATGGAACGTCTCTACAAGAATTCTCAAAGATGCCCATTTAAATAATTTTTAACAATTTGTAGGATGCGTTCTGCTGCATGACCATCGCCAAAGGGATTAATAGCAGTGGCCATTTTAGTATAAGCGGCTGGGTTGCTGAGTAGTTCACTAGCGGCTGTGACAATATTTTCAGTTTGTGTTCCTACGAGTTTTGCTGTCCCTGCGGTGACTGCTTCTGGCCTTTCTGTGGTGTCTCTGAGAACTAAAACAGGTTTACCAAGACTGGGAGCTTCTTCTTGTAAGCCACCGGAATCAGTTAAGATTAGATGCGATCGCTCGATAGCCCCCACTAATTCCGCATAATCTAAGGGTTCTGTTAAGAAAATTCGGGAATGATTCCCTAATAATTGTTGTAATGGTTCTCTAACGGTGGGATTTCTATGTAATGGCAGTAATAAGGCTGTATCAGGAAATCGCTCTAAAATCTGCAAGAAACTTTGCGCGATATCTTGCAACGGTTCTCCCCAATTCTCCCGTCTATGCACTGTTGCCAATATTGTCCTATATTTACTCCAATCTAAACCCGTTATATCACAAGCTGGTTTAATTGCCGCTACATTTAATAAAGCATCAATTACTGTATTTCCTGTCAGGTGAATTTCTCCCAACACCCCAGAACGTTCCAGGTTTTCTACAGCTAAAGTAGTGGGAGCAAAATGCAATTGTGTCAGTTGGGAAATTAATCTTCTATTAGCTTCTTCTGGAAAAGGATTAAATAAATCATCCGTTCTTAAACCTGCTTCTACATGACCGACAGGGATTTTTTGATAAAAAGCTGCCAAAGTTGCCGCAAAAGCTGTTGTCGTATCTCCTTGAACAATTACAAAATCTAATGTTTGTTCCTGAAATAATGCTTCTAAACCCTGTAAACTCCGACAGGTAATATCGTTGAGAGATTGTTGACGCTGCATAATCTCTAAATTCCAATCGGCTTTGAGTTTGAACAATTTCATTACTTGTTCAACCATTTCTCGATGTTGTCCCGTCAGAATTACCTGCAATTCAAAATCTGGAGAACGTTGAAAAACCTGAATCACTGGTGCTAGTTTAATCGCTTCTGGACGAGTACCTAAAATAATCCCAATTCGGTTGTGATTAGTCATTAGTCAAAAATTACAAGTTACTTTTAATTTTAAGTCTGAGTAGGGATGTATTGCAATACGCCCTTGTACAAATAATTACAATTGAATTAGATGTTTGATCTCTTTCAGATGTGCGATCGCCTCAATTTAATAATACTTTGTTAGCATTTTTGCGGTATTTATTAGATTTGGATCTGATACTAAATGGGATTTTTATATGATTCTTTTTTTGATTTTTGGGTAACAATGGGAATTTCGGGTTTTAATTTAATTCAATTGTTTGATAATATAATGTGAGCCAGATTTAATAACCAAGGAATTTATTCCCTGGCTTGTGGTTTTCCGGTTAATGCTTATCAGTTTATTTTAGAAAAATACACCAGTCCAGAAATATGATTTGATGAACTTGACTTTTAAAAATGCGATCGCACAGGCTGATGATAAAATAAATGATGATGAAATAGAGAATAGTGACATTATTACCGAACTATCCGCAGGTGATAAAAAACTAATATCGGTGTCAAAGGTGTTTCACGCCTTTTGGGGAGATGTAAAGAGTCAGAATTTTATTGAATCACATAACAAAATTTAAACATAAATCTTCAGAATCCCTATTCAATAATACTTTCAGCCATTTTTCTATTTTATAAATTCCTAAATTGTTATTTTCAGTCACATAACCGTCACATAAGACTAATTTATTTATTCCATAGATATAAATAATCATTTATGCCCAAAATGGCACATATTTAGCGTGTTTCTTAGATTTATTTTCAGGTTCTTGATTTTTTAGTGTTGTGATAGAGCATATTGCCTGAATTACTTTCGTCTTGTTTTTGCCTGATCACAACAACATAAACCATGATGATTAAGTAATTTGTCAACACGGACAATTGATTTGGCAAAAGACACAAAAAAATCGGGATGACTGGATTCGAACCAGCGGCCCCTTCGTCCCGAACGAAGTGCGCTACCAAGCTGCGCCACATCCCGCCATAAAAATGGCAATATGAACCCATACTATCACAATCAACATAAAATAACAAATTTTCTATCTTCCATAGAGGTCTTTGCTTGCTAGGATTAGATTTGTATAACTAAAATGGTAAAAATAGACTGTGACTGTAAAACCAGACTGGTTGCGGGTAAAAGCACCTCAATGGGAGCGTGTTGGTAACGTTAAAGAAATTTTGCGGGATTTAGCCCTGAATACCGTTTGTGAAGAGGCTTCCTGTCCCAATATTGGCGAATGCTTCAATGCTGGTACTGCCACATTTTTAATTATGGGGCCAGCTTGCACTAGGGCTTGTCCTTACTGTGATATTGATTTTGAAAAGAAACCTCAAGCATTAGATCCCACTGAACCCACAAGACTAGCGGAAGCAGTGCGGCGAATGCAACTTAATCACGTTGTGATTACTTCCGTTAATAGAGATGATTTACCAGATGGTGGAGCATCTCAATTTGTTAAATGTATTACTGCTATTCACGATGTTTCACCTCGAACAACAATAGAAGTATTAATTCCTGATTTATGCGGTAACTGGCAAGCTTTAGAGATAATTCTTCAAGCTAAACCAGAGGTACTTAACCACAATACAGAAACAATTGCGCGTTTATATCGCCGTGTGCGTCCCCAGGGAAATTACGATCGCACGCTGGAATTATTACAACGTTCTCGCCAAATTTCTCCCCGCACTTACACCAAATCTGGTATCATGGTTGGTTTGGGTGAAACAGATGCAGAAGTTCGCCAAGTAATGAAAGACCTACGCGCAGTAGATTGTGATATTTTAACAATTGGGCAATATCTCCAACCCAGTCAAAAACACTTACAGGTAGCTGACTTTATCACACCAGCCCAATTTGCAGCTTGGCAAGCTTTTGGGGAAGAACTAGGATTTTTACAAGTTGTTTCTTCTCCATTGACAAGAAGCTCATATCATGCTGAACAAGTAAGAGAATTAATGAAACGTTATCCAAGATAGTTCGTTGTCAGTTGTCCGTGGTTATTCTACCCAGTTACCAATCACCAATGACCAATCACCAATCACCAAATTCAAAATCTGTCGTTATTCTTGGTGCAGGTGCTTGGGGTACAGCCCTGGCAAAATTAGCAGCCATTAATGGCCATCAGGTGCATCTATGGTCACGTCAGGAATCGCTATCTCTAGAAACTGTATTAGAAAATGCCCAAATAGTCTTGTCGGCTATTTCCATGAAAGGTGTAAGAGATGTAGCTTCTATGGTAAAGTCTTTTCCTGTCTGCCCACAGACAATCTTTGTTACTGCAACCAAGGGACTAGAACCACACACTACATACACACCTTCGCAAATTTGGCAAGCAACTTTTCCTGATTCTCCAGTTGTTGTTTTATCTGGTCCGAATTTATCTCAAGAAATTGCCCAAGAGTTACCAGCAGCGACGGTAGTAGCTAGTAAAAATACGAATGCTGCTCAAACTGTGCAACTGGTATTTTCTTCGAGTCGCTTTCGTGTTTATACTAACCCTGATCCTGTGGGAGTAGAATTAGGAGGAACACTCAAGAATGTGATGGCGATCGCCGCTGGTGTATGTGATGGATTACACCTGGGAACAAATGCCAAAGCCGCTTTAGTCACTCGTGGATTAACGGAAATGGTGAGGATAGGTAATTGTTTAGGGGCGAAAACGGAAACATTTTACGGTTTATCGGGTCTAGGAGATTTATTAGCAACCTGCAACAGCCCTCTAAGTCGCAATTATCAAGTTGGCTATCAATTAGCCAATGGAAAAACACTGCAAGGGGTTCTGGCTAATCTTCCTGGTACAGCCGAAGGTGTAAACACTTGTCGGGTGTTGATGGAAATTGCCCAACAACAGAGTATTGCTATGCCTATTACTGAGCAAGTTTACCGACTACTTGAAGGAGAAGTTACACATAAGCAAGCATTAGATCAACTGATGTTACGAGATATCAAACCCGAATTTGATCATTTTTCTACAGAACAAATGTGGTAACAAGGGGAGAAATGCTGATAGAGAAAGGTGTCCAATTCAAATTAGATCATTACCGCAAAATCTCTAGGAAAAATTTATCAAATCGTCAGGAAATCACCTTTTGAGTCGTGTAAATATAACTATGTAGTTTATAAACATCATCATCACCAGTACCGGAAGGTAGAATTAAAAATTAAAAAAGCAGATTACGCAAGCTTTTGATTATTTTTAATGCTTTATTTACTTATCCTTGTTCCGTACTAGTAGTATGTTTGTAAATTAGTTAAAAAAATAACCGTCGATATCCCTAAAATGGTAATGTTGACTATAACTCCTTATGACAAGTCTAGCTAGAGATTTGAATAGCTATTGGTTCAATCACACAGCGACTAAAACTGATCAACTCGGCCAAAATGTACAAGAGCCGGAGGCTCTATTTTTAATTTTGAATTATTTTTTCCCTACTGTCTACTTAAATTAGTACAAAGTTTTGCAAAGAATTGTACGCCGAACACCAAACCGTGTTATTTCATGACGAATTACGGGAACAATAGCAACAGTTAATTAGCTGACCGTAATTTTAGCTGACCCTAATCTATTGTTACCTGGAGCAATTTGAGACATTATGCCAGCCACATCCTTTTATAAAGATGCCACTTACGATGGTCAAAATCCAACCCCACCTTTGGATCTGGAAATCAGTGGTGATGAAAATGATTTATCTGTAGATGATTTACCGGATTTAGACCTGGCCGCAGTTGAAGCTGATTTAGGCGGTCAAAATAACCGCCGCAGTACAGACTTAGTACGGTTATATCTTCAGGAAATCGGTCGAGTCCGTTTATTAGGACGAGATGAAGAAGTTTCCGAAGCTCAAAAGGTACAACGCTATTTAAAGATGCGAATTGTGCTGAGTTTAGCTGCCAAAGAGGGAGATGAAGTAATTGTCCCTTATTTGCGGTTAATTGAGGTACAGGAGCGTTTAACATCGGAATTAGGACATCGCCCTTCTTTGGAACGGTGGGCGACTACTGCTGGTATCAATTTACCTGATCTTAAACCTACTTTAGCAAATGGTAAAAAACGCTGGGCGGAAATTGCTAATTTAACAGTAGAAGAACTAGAGCAAGTTCAAACTCAAGGACTACAAGCCAAATCGCACATGATTAAAGCGAATTTGCGTTTGGTGGTATCTGTCGCTAAGAAATATCAAAATCGTGGTTTGGAATTGCTAGATTTAGTCCAAGAAGGGACTTTAGGTTTAGAAAGAGCAGTAGAGAAATTTGATCCTACAAAGGGTTATCGTTTTAGTACCTATGCTTACTGGTGGATTCGTCAAGGCATTACGCGAGCGATCGCTACTTCTAGCCGCACAATTCGCCTCCCTGTCCATATTACCGAAAAACTCAACAAAATTAAAAAGGCGCAACGGAAAATTGCCCAAGAAAAAGGTCGCACACCTACCTTAGAAGACCTGGCAGTTGAGTTAGATATGACAGCTATCCAAGTCCGGGAAGTGTTATTGAGAGTTCCTCGTTCTGTTTCTTTGGAGACTAAAGTAGGAAAAGATAAAGATACTGAATTAGGCGAATTACTAGAAACTGATTGCATTACTCCAGAAGAAATGTTAATGCGGGAATCTTTACATAAAGATTTGCATAATCTTTTAGATGATTTAACCAGTCGGGAACGTGATGTTATTCTGATGCGCTTCGGCTTGTCCGATGGTCATGCTTACTCCTTAGCAGAAATTGGCCGCGCCCTGGACCTATCACGGGAAAGAGTCAGACAAATTGAATCAAAGGCTTTGCAAAAACTCCGCCAGCCAAAGCGCCGCAACCTGATCCGCGATTATCTAGAATCGTTGACTTAGAGACAATTAAAAATTGATAACTAACAAATATTGTCAAGAAGCAACGATTGTTGCAAATCAGGTCAAATATTTGTTATATTCTCAATTAATGGGCTTTGTTGAGAAAAATTAGTATGACTGTCTACACAACTGGTTCACTTAAAGCAGAACTGAACGACCGTGGTTGGCGTTTAACTCCCCAGCGCGAAACGATTCTACATATTTTTCAAGAACTTCCACAAGGTGAACATTTAAGTGCTGAGGATCTATATCATCGCTTAGAGACTGACGGTGAGGGGATTAGTTTATCTACTATCTATCGCACTTTAAAGTTAATGGCGAGGATGGGTATTCTACGGGAATTAGAGTTAGGTGAAGGGCATAAGCATTATGAAATTAATCAGCCTTATCCCCATCACCACCATCACCTAATTTGTGTGCGTTGTAACTCGACTATTGAGTTTAAAAACGACTCGATTTTAAAGATTGGGGCAAAAACAGCACAGAAAGAAGGATTCCATTTATTAGATTGTCAAATGACAATTCATGCTGTCTGTCCTCAGTGCCAAAGGGCGTTAATGCCTCTTTAGCAATGGACAATTGATAATTGACAATGGACAATTATCAATTATTTGGGAGGATGAATCAAGTCGTGCGAAAATCTAAGTGTATTGAGAAAGCGGGAGTTAAAAACTTCCGTTTTTAATATCTTGAAGACTGATACCGTAGAATTCCTGAGCGCGACTAATTGCTTTTTTGGTATCATTTGCCATCATGCCGTTGATTTGACCTTTATAGAAACCTTTTTCATGTAATCGTCTTTGGATTTCTAAAGTAGTAAAATCACTTTTGGCGGAATTTCTGACTAAATTATACAACTTAGAGCGGGTAGTTTGTCCAGCCATGCCATTGGCTTCTAGCTGCTGCTGTTTTTGAAAGCGAGTGACAGCATCAACTGTGTTAGAACCATAGTAACCATTGGACTGACTTTGTAGAAATCCAGCCTTAATTAATTGTTCTTGGAGAATTCTGACGGCTTCACCGCGATCGCCTAAACTGAGAGTATCTCGATTATCTAATCTTTGTGCAGCAATTGTCCCATTCTCAGCATCAATCGCTGGTAATTTACCTAATGTAGACTTACCAGCAATACCATCAACTGTTAATTTATAAGCCCTTTGGAATCTTTTGACAGATTCTTCTGTAATTGGACCAAAAACCCCAGTCGGGTTGCCATGATAAAAACCAGCGATTCTTAAACGTTGTTGTAAAATTTTTACCTCTGCACCTTCATCACCTTTGGTAAAGAAATTAGGGTTTTTACGCTTGTTGGTAATAGGGATAATGTAATTTGTGTTATTGCTGGTTGTAGGGGCTGTACTGATAACTGTGTGATTGGTAATTTCAATCTCAGAGATGGAATTTTGGGGTTGAAGATTGTGAACAGCAGATTCTTGATTTCCTGCTTCCTTGATTGTGGGGGCTGTGCCAATAACTGTGTTATTTGTAATTTCAATCTCAGATATGGAATTTTGGGGTTGGAAATTGTGAACAGCAGTCTCTTGATTTTCTGCTTCCTTGATTGTGGGGGGTGTTTCGATAACTGTGTTATTGGTAATGTCAATCTCAACTATCGAATTTTGGGGTTGAAGATTGTGGACAGCAGTTTCTTGATTTCCTGCGTCCAATGCTAAAACACTACTAACACTATTGAGGATAGATAAAGTCAGTACCAGAGGAATCATGTACTGCCAGGCACTGCTAGAAAAGAGTTGCCAATTTGGTGCTGAACTGAGTGATATTAACTCACTATTTTCACTATCTACATTAGCAAAGGATAAATGCAAATACGCAAGATTCTCCATATCTGTTTCCTAACTTAAATTAATTAATTATTTTTCTTCGATAGTTGCTTCCGCTTGATGAACTAAATTGCGGAGATTTTCTAAAGTTTGTATGTTCACATCTTGCCATAATCCCCGCTGATTGGCTTCTAGTAGTCTCTCCGCAATATCACGCAATGCCCAGGGATTCTTGTCTTGAATAAATTCACAAACAGTAGCATCTTCTAGATATGCTTGAACGACACCTTGATACATATAATCTTCTACACATTGGGCGGTAGCATCGTAAGCGAAGAGAAAATCTACCGTTGCAGCCATTTCAAATGCACCTTTGTAACCGTGACGCATAACTCCGGCTATCCATTTAGGATTAACCACACGGGAACGGTACACCCTGGCAATTTCTGATTTAAGTTGGCGGACTTTGGGCTGAGATGTGTTGGAATTATCACCAAAATAGGTTTCGGGATTTTGACCTTGAAGAGAACGCACCGCTGCGGTTAAACCACCCTGAAATTGATAATAATCATCAGAATCGAGTAAATCGTGTTCTCGGTTATCTTGATTATGCAGGACGATTTGCATTTGTTTCAAGCGTTGCTCAAAAGCTTCCAAATTACTGTTCCCTGTTCCCTGATTAGAAGAATAGGCGTAAGCACTCCAATTTGTGTAAGCTTGGGCTAAATCCTGGTCATCTTGCCAGTTTTGGGAGGCGATTAAGCCTTGGAGTCCAGCACCATAAGCCCCTGGTTTTGAGCCAAAAACGCGATATTGCGATCGCTCTTGGGCTGCTTCTAAAGATAAACCCTCTTGAGTCCATAGTTCCGTTTCTTTGCGAACTGTATCTGCGAGGGGATTTTGATCTGCTGGTTCATCTAAGGAGGAGACCGCTTTTACAGCTTGATCAAATAAATCAATTAAATTGGGAAAAGCATCCCGGAAAAAGCCCGAAATTCGCAAGGTGACATCCACACGGGGACGACCGATAATTGATAAAGGCAAAATTTCAAAATCTACTACTCGTCGCGCTGCACCATCCCAGACAGGTTGAACACCGAGTAAGGCTAAAGCTTCCGCTAAATCATCACCACCAGTCCGCATGGTAGCTGTACCCCACACCGATAAACCCAGGGTTTTGGGATATTCTCCATGTTCTTGGGTGTAGGTTTCAATTAGGGTTTCAGCGGCTTTTCTGCCGATATCCCAGGCGGTTTCTGTGGGTATGGCACGAATATCCACGGCGTAAAAGTTTTTACCTGTGGGAAGGACTTCGGGGCGGCCGCGTGTGGGTGCGCCGGAAGCACCGCTGGGAACGTATTTTCCATCCAGTCCCCGTAATAGGTTGGTGGTTTCTTCGGTGGTTTTTCGCAGGGCTGGGAGGAGTTTGTCGCTGATCCAGTTTAGATGAGGGCGGGGAAACCCCGCCCCTACTATGATTTGTTCTACTAAATGGGCGGCTTCTGCTTCTAGGAGTTCGACGACATCGCCGATGATGTGGCAGGATTTAAGTCTCTCGCAGAGGCGCAGAGACGCGGAGAGGGGGGGTGGAAAGGTCATCTGTGAGGGGGTCTATGTCTATGTTCCATTGTTGAGCTATGGCACGGGTAATGCCGATTGAGTGGCGATTGGGGATGCGAGCGATCGCTATTATTAAGTCTCGCAGTTGTGTTCCCTGGGGACATTGGCCGAATATGTGTAAGCCGTCGCGGATTTGGGCTTCTTTGAGTTCGCACAAGTAACCGTCTAGGGAATTTAAGATGAGGGTTTCAAAGTTGGCGATGTCTTTGGGGTTGGTAATTCCTAAATCTTTATAAAGGTTTTCTTTAATAACGAGTTCTTGAATGCGATCGCGTATTGTTGGTAATCTGGAAGGATCTAAACTTTCGGCTTCGTAATATTCATCAATTAGGTTTTCTACTTGTTGTAATGGTCCATATAATTCGGCGCGTGTCATGGGTGGTGTTAAGTGATCAATTATTACGGCTTGGGCGCGTCTTTTTGCTTGTGAACCTTCACCGGGATCATTAACAATAAATGGGTATAAATGGGGCATTGCTCCTAAGGCAATTTCTGGATAACAAGTGTTAGATAAGGCGACACTTTTGCCAGGTAGCCATTCTAAGTTGCCATGTTTTCCAACATGAACTATAGCATCAGCATTAAATGATTCTCGCACCCAATAATAGAAAGCTAAATAATTATGAGTTGGTTCTAAATCGGGAGCATGATAATTTAAACTAGGATCAATATCATATCCTCTTGATGGTTGAATTCCTACGAAAACATTACCAAATTGAATTCCAGAAATGGGAAATGGTGATTGGTGATTGGTGATTGGTGATTGGGAAAAATTTTCTGCACTAGCTTTAGACTGAGCGAAGTTTAATCCCCACCTTGCAATAATTTCTTGTTGTATGTTTGCAGGTAAAGTAGAAAAATATTTTTGATATTCTGCTGCTGACAAACTTTGATTTATTGGTTTCCAGTCTTTTCCTTCTGGATCATTGGTAACGCTAGATGTGAGAATTTGAATTAATTCGTCTCCAGTTTCGGGAATACTTCGACTTCCTTCGACTGCGCTCAGGACAGGTCGCTCAGTACAAGTATTTTCTAGTTCATAACCAGCTAATTTTAAGGCTTTGAGAATTTCCACACAACTGGCAGGAGTGTCTAATCCTACGCCATTGGCAAGGCGACCGTTGGTGTTGGGGTAATTTGCTAAAATTAGGGCTATGCGGCGTTCTTGGGGTGGTTTTACCCGCAATCGTACCCAATTTGCGGCGAGTTGGGCGACGAATTCAATGCGATCGCTCACTGGTTCATAAACTACGACATCAGTTTCTAGTTTATTATTCCGAGTTTGCAAGGCTTTGAAAGACACAGCCCGGCTAATAATTCTTCCGTCTACTTCTGGTAATGCCACATTTATAGCAATATCACGAGGTGTCAAACCTTGTGATTGTGATTCCCATTGTTCAACTGAACTAGCACAAAGAATTACTTGCAAAACCGGGACATCTAATTTTTCCCAAAGTTCAACTTGTGGTATTTCTGTTTCTAATTGTGCTAGAGAAAAGCTCGTTGTATTCATCAATAAATTAACATGATGATCATCTTTTGCTGCAAACAATTCACATAATTTTTCAGCTACACCAGGTTCACGCAATGAGGAAACAAAAACAGGTACAGGTTGTAAATTTTTCTCTACCAAGGCTTTACATAAAGCATCAATAACTTTGGTATTTCCTGATAAATAATGAGCGCGATAAAACAAAATTCCCACTTTAGGATAAAGTGAAGAAGGTGACAGGTAACTTCTACTTTCTTCCGCTTCTTCCTTCTTCTCCTGAATCCTGTGAGGGCGGGGAAACCCCGCCCCTACCTCCTCTTTCCATTCATACAATCCCACGCGGGGAACTGGTTGTGGTGGTGGAGGATTAAACGTTGTTGATAAGGCTGTATCAGCGATAAATTGCAAAGCGTTGAGGAAATTTTCTATGCCACCTTCTTGAAAATATTGCCAAATTATATTAACAATTTCTTTAGAAACTGTAGATTTGGAGATTAAATCAGGATCAAGTCCGTCATCTCCTGGCATTACAATTAGGGTTGTACCATTCCGTTGTACAATTTCCTGTACGACTTCTAAGCCATAAGCCCAGTAGGAACTTCCTCCTATGAGACGAAGGATAATTACTTGGGCAGTTTCTAAGACTTGTTCACTATAAGCATCTATACTTATTTGTTGCTGTAGTTGTAATAGGTTGGCTACTCTAATTTCTGGAAATTGGCTAGGTAATTTGGGAACAACAGTCGCTAAGGTTTGAATATCAGTATCTGCTGCTGTAATCAACACGAAAGGGGCTGGAGTTTGTTCGATGAAAATTAAACCTTCTGACTGATTCAATCCCCCTGGTGTGGCACTTATACGATGCATAATTAATAATTGGTAATTGGTGATTGGTAAAAATTATTGCTCCCTATTTCCTGCTTCCTGCTTCTTCTTCTCCTCATTACATTTTTGAAAATGCTTGTTTTTCCTGATTTGGGTTTTTCTAAAACCTTGCCTTTAAGTATATTTAATCAGCTTGGGGAATTGTTGCAACAGATGGCTCAAGCAGTAGGAAATGATGCTTTGAGTTTGACTGAAGCTATACTTGTACGGGTGGAAGTTCCTGTAGAGTGGCAAAAGCAAAGATTTAACTTGGTTGTTTCTCCAGGATTTAATGCGCTGTTGGTGGGAAACCTGCAAGCAGGGGAACAGGAAATAGACTCATTAGTAAATACTAGTTTGACATTTAATGTAGATGTGATCGCTTTATTTATATCGCAATTAGGTGAATTATTTAAATGTGATTCCCACACTTATCAAACTCTTGACAACTATCGTCGAGACATTATACCAAATGATTCTCCTCTCCAAAGTCAATTTACACTCCTGTTATTAGAATATCTGCTTTCTCATTCTCCAGCACCAATAACCACAAACACCCCCGAATCTTGTCAAGCTATCCAAAATGTTCTCAAAAAACAAATAGCTCAAGAACAACTTTTAAATACAGTCACCACGCAAATTCGCAAAAGTCTTGATTTGTCGCTAATTATGAATACGACAATTACACAAGTGCGGGAGTTTTTGGAATTAGACAGATTAGTAATTTATAAATTTGAATATACTAAATCTAAAAATCAAAATATCTTAGTTAATTCTCAACAATATGTTCGCGGAGTTTCTCTATCAGAAGGTTGTATTATTTATGAAGTCTGTGCTACAGAAGATATTCCTTCCGTCTTGAATTATCAAGAGAAAAATTGTTTAAAGCCAAATACTCAATGTTGGGAAAAGTACCGACAAGGTTTTACTTTAGCTGTTAATGATATTGAAGAAACCTATTTTCTAGAAAATTGTTTATTAGATTTTTTAAGAAAAAATCAAGTCCGAGCTAAGTTAGCAGCCCCAATTATATTTGAAAAAAAGTTGTGGGGATTGTTAATTGCTCATCAATGTTATACCCCCAGAAAATGGCATGAAAATGAAAAAAAGTTCCTAACTTCCGTAGCCGAACAATTGGCTATAGCTATTCATCAAACAGAGTTAATGCAATCTCTTACTCAAGAAAAACAAACTCTGGAACAGCGAGTAATTGAGAGGACAATGGCACTACGGGAAGCCCTGCTGGCTGCTGAAGCTGCTAGTCGTCTCCGCAGTGAATTCCTAGCAACTATGAGTCATGAATTACTCACACCTTTAACTCATGTAATTGGAATGTCTTCAACATTATTACGTTGGCCATTGGGTGAATTAAGTCCCCGACAACGGAATTATTTACAAACCATTCATGATAGTGGTGAACATTTATTAACAATGATTAACGACATCCTCGATTTATCACAAATTGAAGCTGGAAAAACCGTATTAAATATTTTAGATTTTTCTTTAGTTAAAACTGCTGAAAATACCTTAGAGTCACTACAAAAAAAAGCAAAAAGTGAAAATGTAACCCTGCAACTCGATTTACAAATTAACCTTACACAAGATAACTTTACGGCTGATATTAGTAGAGTTGAACAAATTCTCTGGAATCTGTTAACTAATGCGATTAAATTCACTCCAGAAAATGGAATTGTCACCTTACGGATTTGGGTAGAAGATCATACTGCTATTTTTCAAATAGAAGATACTGGTATTGGTATACCAGAAGAAAAAATCCCACTCTTGTTTGAGAAATTCCAACAACTCGATACACCCTATCGTCGTCGTTATGAAGGTACTGGTTTAGGTTTAGCCTTAACTAAACAACTTATAGAGCTACATCGGGGTAGAATTGAAGTAGAATCTACTGTGGGTATGGGTTCAATTTTTACTGTCTGGATACCAAAACAATTAAAAATTAAACATGATTAATTTAACAAAAGGATTAATTGTTTCCTGTCAAGCACCCGTAAGTTCTCCATTACATGATCCTTATGTAATTGCTGCAATGGCACAAGCCGCAGTTAATAATGGTGCTGTAGCTGTCAGGATTGATACACCAAGTCATATCCAAGCTGTGCGGGAAAAGGTACAAGTTCCTATTATTGGACTTTGGAAACAAATAATTACAGGTTCTGATGTTTACATTACACCCCTGTATTATCACGCCGCTGCTGTGGCTGAAGCAGGTGCAGATATTATTGCTATAGATGCTACTACCAGAAATCGTCCCCGTAATGAAAAGTTAGTAGATATTATTACTCTGATCCATCAAAACTTAGAAAAGTTAGTTATGGCAGATGTAGATACCTATGAAGCAGCACAATTAGCCGTTAATGCAGGTGCAGATATTGTGGGAACTACTTTGTTTGGCTACACCGCAGAGACTAAAAACTTTGCTCCTCCCGGTTGGGAATTACTCACCCAAATAGTAGAAAATCTTGATACTTTTGTAATTTGTGAAGGTGGTATTTCTTCCCCGGAAATGGCCAGAAAAGCCTTAGATTTAGGTGCTGATGCTGTTGTTGTTGGGGGGGCAATTACCGGGATTGATTTATTAGTTAAAGCTTATCATTCCGGATTAGAAAAATAAAATTGCCCAAAACTAACTCATCTCTCTTTATCTACATTCATCTGCGGTTAATGATTCTTAAAATCTTATTTTATTGAAATTACCTGTTTACTTTGGAAACGAGCGGCAAAATCACAGTAAAGGTACTGCCATGATCAACATGACTTTGGACTTCTAATTTGCCTTTATGAGTTTGGACAATTGCCAAAGCGATCGCTAACCCTAACCCAGAACCGCCAGTATTTCGAGAACGATCTGCATTGACTCGATAAAAGCGATCAAAAATATGGGGAATATCAGCAGCAGGAATACCAATACCTGTATCTTTGATAGTAATTATGCCTTGATTATCATTGGTTGTCAGATTAATTTTCACTTCCCCACCAACAGGCGTATATTTAATAGCATTACTCACTAAATTTAGCAACATTCGATAAATTTGACTTTCATTACCTTGAATATAAAAACAAGATTGATCAGGAATATTACTAGATAATAAAACTTGTGCATTCATAGCTACTGGCATTAATTCTTCTTCTACATCTGCGACTACATCATTTAAACAAATTTGCCGCCATTTTGCTGCTTGCAAACCACTTTCTAATCTAGATAATAATAACAAATCCTGTGTTAATGTTACTAATCTTTTAATTTGTCTCTCAAGTGCTTTTTGAGTTTCTTGATTAATTGAATTTGTTTCGACAATTGTTTGTAAAGATGTAATCGGAGTTCTTAATTCATGGGCTGCATCAGCCGTAAATTTTTGTAATTGTTGATATGATTTTTGAATTGGCCGCATAGCTAAACCTGCTAACCACCAACCTGCACCACCAATGATGATCATAGAAGCAGGAACACCCAATCCTAATAACCAATGTAAACTATTCATATAATCATTTAATCGTTGTACAGATCGCCCTACTTGTAAATATCCCCACAATTGATTATTGTTGATTTTTAAAGGCATCAAATGTAAATGATATAGTTCACCACGACGATTTCTGATATCATAAGAATGATTGATTTTCATATTATCAGGAAATTCATCTAATTTATTACCAATAGCAGCGATCGCTTCACCTTTCGTTGTCAACAACCTCACATAATAGCCTTCTGCTAATAAACTCATTACCGCTGATTCTGATTTCATTACTAAACAAGCTTGTTGCTTAAAACAAATTCCAGGTAAAGATTTTTGAGTAGTAATTGATAATTCTCCAGGAATTTTTAACTCTGGTTTCAATTTATCCTCAAATACCTTTCCCAAAATTTGTAATTCTCGATCAACTGTGCGAGTAAAAGCTTGGATCATGACAATGTGAGCTATATATCCACATATTAATAAAGTTGATCCCATGACACCAGCATAGGTAACGGCTAATTTAAACCGAGAATGATTAAATAGTGAATTATTAGGTATCCAACCTTGGCTTTTACCTATCTTCTTCCTTTCTTCCTTCGTGTTCTTCGCTGCTTCGTGGTTCATTTAATTATCCATTATCCACAAAAACGATAACCAAAACCTCGCATAGTTTCAATGGCTTTAGAAAAACCACATTCTGATAATTTGCGTCTGAGTAATCTCACTTGTGCAGCTACAACATTACTCACCGTATCACTTTCAAAATCCCACAATCTGGCGCGGATTTGCTCATGAGTGAGTATTTGTTGAGGATGCTGCATGAAATATTCTAAAAGTTGAAATTCTTTGGCTGTGAGAATAATTGGTGAATAATTTTCCGCTGCTAAATTCACAACTGAAAAATTACTATAATCTAACATTAATGAACCTATTTGTAATTGCGGTGGTTGAAAATTTGGTAATCTTCTTTGTAATGCTCTTACTCGTGCTAATAATTCTTCCATACCAAAGGGTTTAACAAGATAATCATCTGCACCCGCATCCAAACCAGTTACACGATCATTCATGCTATCTCTAGCTGTTAATAGCATAATTGGTAATTGATTTTTCTGCTCTCTTAATCTTTTACATATTTCTAATCCTGATAACTTGGGTAACATCCAATCTAAAATTGCAATTTCATATCTTAATGGTATTGTATTCAGATAATCCCAAGCTGTTTGTCCATCTTCTGCCCAATCTACTATATAATCACGCTGGGTAAGAGCATGATGAATACTAACACCTAAATCATGTTCATCTTCAACTAATAATAAACGCATATATAAAATTTATACTTAATAATAATGGTTGATAGGGTGATTCAGATATCAACTTTTGTCGAAATTCTGTCAATATTTCCTCAATTATCGAGTCTGAGGGACTTCCAAAAAATAAATTACCTATAGAACTTAAGCACAAGTCATGAAAGAATGAACCACGAAGGCACGTTCACGGAGTGTCCCGCAGGGATAGAACACGAAGGAAAGAGAGTTTGAGAGATTTTTTGCGTTAGGTGGTTGAGCGTTTTTATTTGGAAGTCCCTGAAACACCCTAAAATTTTTGATTAGGTTTTTGACAATGGTTTATAAAGGTTTTGAGTTATACCAATTTTGATACCATTGTTCCATTTGCTTAATTTCAGCCGTTTGAGTTTTAATGATAGACTCAGCTAAATTACGGATTTCTAATTTGGTAGTTTTTTTAGCAATCATCTGTGACATTTTTACAGCACTTTGATGATGAGGAATCATTTGACGAATAAATTCTTTGTCAAAATCCGGTGCATTTTTTAATGTTTCTAAATCCATATTCATGCACTTCATTTTACAATTCATCGGCATTTTCATTGTGTCTGGTTTCATCTGTTGACACATCTTCCCATGACTTGCCATCATTTCTTGATGAGTCATAGCCATTACGGGTACTTCTTTACCGTACCATGCTTTATACCAGGTTCGCAGTTGTTCAATTTTGCGGTTTTGATCTTTTTTAATAGCGATCGCTAGATTCTTAATTTCTGGACGTTGAGCGCGAGTTAATGCGATATCAGCCATTTTCACTGTTTCTTGATAGTGCGGAATCATCATTTCTATGAAATTCTGATCTGTGTGAGTCATCATCTCTTTTTGTGGAGGATTAGCTTGTTGAGATGGATGATGAGAATCGTGTTCGGAATTGGGAGTTTGTGCTTGTGTACTACTGATAATTAATAATCCACTAACAGCACTACTACTTACTAACCCAATCAAACCATAAATCAAATTTTTACTCTTCATAATTTTACCTCTTTGAGAATATGAAGATTTAAGAACAAACCTTAAGTTATCAAACCTAACTTGTTTCAGATATTCAGTTATTTGTTTGACTATAATTATAGCTTTTCATTTCAATATGAAATTAAGATGAAATGTTTTGTTGTATTAACATTTGTTTACAATGCGATTCCCCTGCGCTATAGTCACTGTCAGCAAGCGTCTATTAAATTTCAGCGTTTAAAAATTATCATCTCGTTACCAACAAATGGACTGCGGGCGATTAATTTATCCTGAGAATCAACAATTTCTAAATGTGTGAAATCAATTTCTTGAGAACGTTTTAATATATCCGCAGCTAGTTTATCTTGTTGGGATTTTTCTAGACTATACCAAATATCACTAATTTTTACAGTTAAATCGCTGGTACGAAAATTAGCGTGAATAGGTTTTATTAATTGAGAAAAAATATTTTTGTCTTTGGTATTTTTTACGGAAACACTAATTTCTGAAAACTGATTTTCAATTGCTGCTAGTAACCTTTGTTCCGGTGTTAATTCTATAACTGGGATTGGAGTCGGTTCTGGTTCTATAACTGGAGTTGGAGTCGGTTCTGGTTCTACAACTGGAGTAGGAGTCGGTTCTGTTTCTACAACTGGAGTAGGAGTCGGTTCTGGTTCTATAACTGGGGTTGGAGTCGGTTCTGGTTCTACAACTGGGGTTGGTGTCTCTTCTGGTTCTATAACTGGAGTTGGTGTGGTAACTTCCTCTACAGGGGGAACAGTGGCGATTTCCGTAGATTTAGGAATAAACATAAATGTAGTTATCCCTATTGTCACCGCAAAAATGACTGCAAAAATTCCTGTCAAAACCGTATCTGACACATTGTTAGATATACTTGATGGCAAGAATAAACGAAATGTCCTTAAAAAGCTATCCCAACGCGACAAAAAACTGGTTTTATTCTGCGTATCAGTAGGCGCTTCCGTCTCTAATTTTACTACTGTGCTTTCTAAAACACCAATCGTTCCGCGCAGAATTTGGATGATTGTCGTTTTCCAAATTGGCTGATTTTTTTGATCAAGTTGGGGTGATGACTGACTTTTTTGTTCATTCCTTGGTTTTCTTCGTTTCTCTCCTGACATGGAACTTTTACCCAGATTATCGAATCAAAAACATATAAAATATATTTTGACTATAATTCCCTATTGTGTCATTTTGTGAAATGTCAGTAACCCAGCCCTAAAGGGACTGGGCTTGTAAGAGCAATCAATCAAGCCGTACTGACCAGACCACCCTGAGCGTAGTCTTATGGTAGCCGTTATTTGAGTCACGACACCCCGGAATGCGTAGCTAGTTCCCTGCTCTGTCATTTGCAATTAAACAGTTTTAAGGTCACTGAAACAGTGTTGCAAGTCTAACAAGCTCTTATAACTGGTCGTTCGCGCAGCGTGCCGTAGGCATCAGCTAACATTACCCCAGAAATGGGAGGCTCTTTGGAGCAAAACATTATGCGTACAGAGTTGGAAAATTTGAATCGGTAATTGTCCCGTTGAAAGTACATCACAAAAGTACCCCGAATTGACCAACTCCAAGGCGGTAATGAAAAATTATTTAAGGCGGTTAAAACCGCTTGTACCGTGGCTGGTGAGCCATGTCGAAGCATCCCTATCAGGGCTAAAGCCGCGCTCGTTTCCCACTTACCGTCTATTCTTATGAATATTAAACGCCGTCAATTTTTGTTATTAAGTGGAATTAGTACCATAGCATCTGGGTTTTTGGGTTGGAAATTATCAAACAGAAATTCTCTCATGGAAACAGCGATCGCTGCTAACCCTGTTAAAAAAGATTTATTATTACGTTTTGTCTCTGTTGCTGATACAGGAACTGGTGTTAGAGGACAGTATTCTGTAGCTAAAGCGATGAATCTTTATCATCAACTCAATCCATACAATTTAGTAGTTTTAGCTGGTGATAATATCTATAATAATGGCGAAATCGAGAAAATTAATGCAGTTTTTGAACGTCCATATCAACCTTTACTTAGAAAAGGTGTGAAGTTTCATGCTTGTTTAGGTAATCATGATATTCGCACTGATAATGGTGTTCCTCAAGTTGAATATCCTGGTTTTAATATGAAGGGACGTTATTACACATTTGGTCAAGATCAAGTCCAGTTTTTTGCTTTAGATACTAATGGTAATGCAGATTGGGCGAATCAGTTAGTTTGGTTAGAGAAGGAATTAAGTATTAGTAAAGCACCTTGGAAAGTTGTATTTGGACATCATCCAATTTATTCATCTGGTAATTATGGGAGTAACAAAAATTTTATTAAAACCTTTACTCCATTATTCACAAAATACAATGTTCAACTTTATCTAAATGGTCATGAACATAACTATGAACGCACTCGTGCTATTAATGGAACTACCTATTTAACTTGTGGTGCTGGTGCTGGTAGTCGTCCTGTTGGGCGTTCTGAATGGACAGAATATTCAACCAGTAATTTGAGTTTTGCGACTTATGATGTGTACGCAGATAGAATGGAAGTCAGAGGTATTGGTACTAATAACCGCGTTTTTGATCGGGGTGTAATTAAATTAAATAGTGTTTGATCAAAGGAGTCAGGAGGTAGGGGCGCAGGGCCTGCGCCCAGTCAGAAACAAGAATAAAGAATTGACACTCTCAGGGCTAAAGCCACTGAGATTCTTGGTTCAACGAGTCCACTTAACTTAGAACCCTTGCGGTATCTAAGCCAGAGGTGGTTCTCTCCCCAAGCGTTAACTTTCCCTCTGCCCGAAGGTAGTTGCATGACTGCAAATTTTGATTGAGTTTAAATTCTGTGTCGTGTTTCGACTTCGCTCAACACAAGTCTAGCTCCCATGAAGATTTTACCTATTCGGAGGGCAGTCACTAGAACTATGGAATAGAACCCATATCTTCAGTTGTCAAGGACCAGAAAAGCCGTTAGGCAGTTAGGTTTTTATACAGGTTGATTACCATTCCTGTTGTGAACAGTATAACATCATTGAGAGCAAAGATAACAAAACTTCGCGCATCTCAACCAATCTTCATGAAAAGAAAGACTCTATGCGGTTAAAACCGCACGAGTCGCTTATATCTCAGGTCTAAAGACACTGAGCTTTACTCTTACCGGATGCTCTTGTAAACTAGAAAGAAGAATAATCAATATCAAAGGACTTTTCTTCCCCTATTTCCTATTCCCTATTCCCTATTCCCTATGCCCTACTATTTAGTAATGGTTGAGGTTGATTCCTGCTTCTTTTGCCATTGCGTCTAAACCTTTGAATTCTAAGGTTTTGATGGCTTTGGTGGAAAGTTTCAATTTTACCCAACGGTTGCCAGCAGCCCACCAAACCCGCTTGTTTTGCAGATTAACGTGTTGTAGGCGCTTAGTGTGACGGTTGGAGTGGGATACGGAACAAGCGTTATTGGCTTTTTTACCAGTTAGTTGACAACGACGGGACATAATAAATATCTCCTAGAGTGTTATTTAAAGACAACCTTTCCATTATATCTGCTGAAAGCCTGATTGACAGCTTATGTTCAGATTCCCGACCTCTGGCAGAAGTCAGGAATCTAGTTGTTTATTTGCTGGCTTGTTCTGTTAGCTTGGTGAGTACGTCATTAGAACGTTCTACAAAGGATTTCATCCCATCTGCATCAAAGCCTTTTTGAGACATCAGCGCCAAATCATAGACGTGCTGACACATCATGTTAACTAATTGATGAGAAGGTGACTCACCATCACCTTGAATAATACTACCTTGACTGAGGCTGACGAGGTTTTGAATTAAAGGGTGGGCAGTATTGATCAATAAAATATGATCTTCAGGAAATTCAGCGTTTTGCTGCTGCATCATGGCGTTCATGTCTCGCAGACGACGAAGAATTTCTGGTAATAGCACCATTGCTGGTGGTGTACCTTGAGGATCATCTGATTTGAGGGATTCGGTGCGGATATTGAGTTTTGGCTTGTTGAGGGCTTTCTCAAATAGTTCTTTAATGACTTCACCTTTGGTTTTGTTGGTGGTGGGGTCAACAATTTCGCTGGTTTTGTCATCGAGGAGGGTATTATCGAGGTCAGAGTCCACCCGTGTAAATTTAACATCCCGATATTCTTGTTCTAGGAAGTTAATGAAGTGGGTATCAATGAAGGAGTCCATATATAGGACTTCTAAACCTTGATTTTTGTGCAGTTCAATGTAAGTAGCTTGACTGATTGCATCCGTACTGTAAAATACCTTGTTTTCGTGACGTTCTTTGTTACGTTCGAGGTATTCTTTGAGAGTGGTGTAAGGGATGCTAGTGCCATTGGCTGGGGTGACATCTTGCCACGCATCACCTTCTGAAGATTGGACTTCAACGGCTGCGGTATCGGCTACAGGGGCTTCTAGTTTGGCTGTGCTACGGAAGATAATGATGTCTTCAACTTGTTTTTTAAATTTATCATCGTTGAGAACGCCAAATTTAACGAATGTTCCCAAGTCTTTCCAAGCTGTTACGTATTGTTCGCGGTTGTCGCGGTATAATTCTTTGAGGCGATCGCCGACTTTTTTGGCTATATAATCGCCAATTCTCTTAATAGTGCGATCGCCTTGTAATGCACTCCGAGAAACGTTCAAAGGTATATCTGTGCTATCAATTACACCCCGCATAGGCATCAAAAAATTGGGGGGATAATCTCTTCACAGTTATCACTGACAAATACCTGATTGCAGAATAACTTAATTTGTCCTTTGGTAACATCTACATCTGGACGCATTTTCGGGAAATACAAAATCCCGTTAATTACAAAGGGATAATCTGTATTCAAATGCACCCACAGTAGGGGTTCTTCTTGGAAAGGATATAAATAGCGGTAAAACTCTAAATAATCTTCTTGAGTGAGATTACTGGGAGAATCACGCCATGCTGCTTTTTGTTTATTTAAAGCTTCCCCATCCATTTTGATGGGAACTGACATGAAATCGCAGTAAGTCTTGATCAGATTCTTAATTCGTGCTGGTTCTAAAAATTCCTCTTCTTCCCCTTCCAAGGTGAGGATAATAGTCGTTCCGCGAGTGGTACGGGAAGATTCATCTAAGGTAAATTTGGGTGAACCATCACAAGTCCAGTGAACTGCTTGTGCGCCTTCTTGGTAAGATAGAGTATCAATTTCTACTTTTTTAGCCACCATGAAGGAGGAGTAGAAACCCAAACCAAAATGACCGATAATCGGTTGATCTGCCTTCCCTTCATACTTGTGAATAAATTCTTCAGCACTGGAGAAAGCAACTTGGTTAATATATTTTTTTACTTCCTCTGCTGTCATCCCAATGCCATTATCAGCAATGGAGAGGGTTTTGTTCTCTTTATCAATGCTAATTGTAATTTCTGGTTCGCCAATTTCACCATTGTATTCCCCAGCACGGGATACCATGTTTAGCTTCTGGATAGCGTCTACCCCGTTGGATACCAGTTCCCGCAAGAAGATTTGATGATCTGAGTAAAGTGATTTCTTGATAATCGGGAAAATATTCTCAGTATGAATACTGATATTGCCTTGTTCTAACATAGTCTTGGTTTAATAAAATTCGCTCACTCTGAATTTTAATCGGATTGCGAGAGCGATCGCTTCTCTTGTCTGGGTTTGTTTACACCCTAATACTGATGCGGATTTCCCTACATCACATTCTGGTTAGATTTAGTTATTGGCTTTCCAAAACTTTTTAAAAGAGTAGTATAGTCGAGGAAAAGCTATTTTAAACACTGCTATCAACATAGTTTGGCGTTGTTTTAGCACGGCTGGATTATACCGCACCCAATTCCACAGAAATCGTATAGATGTCCAGCGTTCGATTTTGTCTGGAGGTGCTTCTAAAGACTTGAAAGTTAGGTATTGATAAAGATTAGATAAAGCGTATTTTTTGAGATGCTCTAGGGATTTTGCTTTTTGGCTAGAAAAACCACTTTCTATAATTTGTAATTTTGCTGCTTCCATGCCCAAAACATTAGATGACATAGAATTAGGGATAATGCGATATAAAATTTGCACTTTTGGCACACATACAAAATCAGTTATTGCAGCTAAACGTTGCCACATATCACTATCTTGAGCATTAGTGAGAGATTCATTAAAGCCACCTACTTTAGCTAAAATATTTTTGCGAATCATGACATTAGATCCACTCGCAATAAAATCCTTTAATAATAGTTTTGTATAAACATCTCCTTGCCAAGTAGCATAACTACATGGACGCACAAATTTATCTAGTTCATCAATGACATCAGTCCAACTGTAGGCTAAACCAGATTGAGGATTTTCTCTAAGCACTGTATATTGTGCTTCCAGTTTATCTGCTGTCCAAATATCATCAGCATCTATAAAGCTAACAAATTCACCTTTAGCATAAATTAAACCACGATTTCTATTAACTGCCGCATTTGCTTTTGGATAATTATATATTTTTATTCTTTGATCTTGGATACTAGAAACTATCTCGAATGTTCCATCACTAGAATCTGAATTAATAACAATCAGTTCAAAGTGAGCATAAGTTTGTTGTAAAACAGATTCTATAGTTCCTTTGATCGTTTTTTCGCCATTATACACAGGGATGATCACAGAAATTAGTTCCATAATTATTAAGTTATAAATTTTTGAGTAAATCTGCTAATTTGTAACCTTTTTAAATATTATCTTTTTGAGGATTTGATACTGGTGAAGCAGTAGAATATGAAGGACGGCGATATAGTGCTTCATAGTTTTGAGGACGAAAAGGACGTTTAGCAATAAACTCTTTGATTTGATTAAATATGCCATATTGCTTAATTTTTGTAAATTTATTACCTTGGTTTTTCAACAGTTCTAATTCAATATTTTGTGTTAATTTGTCCCCTTTAATGCGCCATCCAATAGACTTATTAACTTCAGAAAAATCAGCAACTTCAATAGGTAATTTCTCTGGAGATGAATTCCACAAAGGAATAAATTTATCTACATAAAAAGCAACAATCAGAGAACGCAGAGACCATAAACAACTACCAGGTCCTGAGTATGAATCAATAATACTTAAGTCTGGAGTAAAATAACCTTGTGTAACTGTACCTTTCTGCAATGAATTTTTCTCTACAAAAAAACGCCAAGTTAAATCTAAAGCGCCCAAAGCAAAACCTGGGGATATCTCCTTTGGTGCTAACATAGTTCCAGTCACTATTGGTGCTGGTGCAGCCATGCGGTAACAGATACTTCTTCCCATAGAGGGAAACCCATTTTTACTAAAGAAATATCGGTAAAACTTTAAGAACTCTGCGTGGGTTTTTCTAATAAAAATAGGGTCAAACTGAGGATCTATTTGATCTAACCAGAAAAGACTATAATGAATAGCCCAAGCATTATAATAATCTACGCCCTTAGGTGGGTCATTAAACCAGCCCTCTCCTATGTAATAGCGTTGTTTATAATCTTGATATAAATCCTCAATTAATTTGTCATATTTGTTGTTACTTACTCCTAGACTTTCCAGGGATTTTTGAATAATTATCGGAAAAAGATACCAATTGTTATCATGCAATTTTTGATCCATTACTTGTTCTAACCAAGTCACAATTTGTTGGCGTTCTTGAGGTGAAAAGGTAGTCCAAAGATGATTACGACTAATCCAAAGTCCCAGCGCAATATCGGCTGCTTCGACAATACGTTGATCCCGGTTTTTCATTTGTCCCCAATATTCGGTATTTTGGAGATCAGTTCCTGCAACTATACCTTGATGTAAAATTTGAATTAGATCAATCTTTTCATTATTAATATCTACAATATTTCCATGTCCAGAGGACATCCATACAGCAGCTAGAGGGAAAAAACGGGCAAATCCTTCTAATGCATCTACCTTTCTTCCATGAGAACTAGCAGCACCTGGGTAATAAATTAACGCCCCATGAGGAGAACGGTATTTGATAAAGCCAAGAGTAAAATATTCAAATAACGCTTTGTATCGCAAAAAAGGGGATTGGTTTTCATTTATAAAAGTAGTCTTAATTTTTGCATCTATTTCTTCGTATCCTGGGAATGGTTGGCTTGTTTGGGTCCATCCTTCTGTTTGTTTGCGCGAAAGATCTTCTAATTTAACTCTGATCATTACTACACACAAAGCGGTAATGATAAAAATTACTATCCACTTTATAGCTTTTCCTGTAAAAAGATTCATTTTTACCTACTCTTTTCAGCCGTATTCATACTACAAAGCATTATCAGTTAAGCAATCATTAAAAATTACACAAAAAACCTTGTGTTATCAGATTCTTTAATTTTTAATTCTGCCCTAGCGTTTAATAAAATTTAAACTTCTAACAATTTTACACTAGTAGGTAAAGATACTGCTGCTTTTTTGTTAAAAGTTAAACCAGTTTCCCCCATATCAATGATGATTGTATCACCAGCAATAAAGGTATTTTCCAGTAACTTTGTAGCTAAGGGATTTTCTACCTCTCGCTGAATTGACCGTTTTAAGGGACGTGCGCCATAAACTGGATCATAACCAGCTTCTACCAGATGATCACAAGCGGCTTGGGATATCTCAAAGGAGATTTTTTGCTCTTTCAGCAGGTTTTCCACTCGTTTGAGTTGAATACGGATAATATGCCCCATTTCTGAGCGGTTAAGAGCATGAAAAAGAATTAAGTCATCAATGCGGTTAAGGAATTCGGGGCGGAAGTGCGATCGCAAACCTTCCATCACTCTATTCCGCATCATATCATACTTGGAATCATCACCAGATACATCCAGAATATGCTCACTACCGATGTTACTAGTCATGACTATAACAGTATTACGGAAATCTACAGCCCTCCCTTGAGAATCCGTAACTCTACCATCATCTAATACTTGCAGCAGAATATTAAATACATCGGGATGGGCTTTTTCCACTTCATCCAACAGCACAACAGAATAGGGATGTCTGCGAATTGCTTCGGAAAGTTGTCCACCTTCTTCATAACCGATGTATCCAGGAGGCGCACCTACGAGGCGGGAAACTGAGTGTTTTTCCATGTACTCGGACATATCCAAACGCACCAAAGCATCATCCGAATCAAAGAGAAACTGAGCTAAGGCGCGGGCGAGTTCGGTTTTACCCACGCCAGTTGGTCCCATAAACAAAAATGAACCAATGGGTCGAGAGGGGTCTTTCATCCCAGCACGGGCGCGACGAATCGCCGCAGAGACGGCGGAAACGGCTTCTTCTTGACCAATTACCCTTTCGTGTAAATGACTTTCGAGTTTGAGTAATTTTTGCCGTTCTGATTCCAAAAGCCGATTTACAGGGATTCCTGTCCATTTAGCCACGATTTCGGCAATATCGGCTTCGGTGACTTGTTCGCGCAACAAAGTAGAACCTTGGCTTTGAATTTCTAACAGTTTCGCTTCTTTTACTTCTCGCTCTCTCTGTACTCCCTCTAATTTACCGTATTTAAGTTGAGCGGCTGTATTTAAATCATAGTCCCGTTCTGCTTGTTCAATTTGTACCCGCAACGCATCTTCTTCTTTCTTTAAGCTGCTAATAGATTCTAATATCTGTTTCTCACCTTGCCATTGTTCATTAAATATTTGCTGTTTGATGGTTAAACTGGCAATTTCTTCCTGAATGCGTTCTAACCTTTCTCTGGTTGGAGAAATACTCTGTTCTTCTCCAGATAATGACAGCTTTTCCATTTCTAGCTGCATTAAACGTCTGTCAATAGTTTCTAATTCCGCTGGTTTGGAAGTGATTTCCATTTTCAATTTCGCTGCGGCTTCATCAACCAAGTCAATGGCTTTATCTGGTAGGAAGCGATCTGCAATATAACGCGCTGATAAGGTTGCAGCAGCTACTAAAGCAGAATCAGAAATCTTGACGTTATGATGCACTTCATAACGCTCTTTCAAACCCCGCAAAATGGAAATTGTGTTTTCTACCGTTGGTTGATCTACATATACTTGTTGAAATCTTCTTTCTAAAGCTGCGTCTTTTTCAATAAATTTACGATATTCATCTAAGGTCGTTGCACCAATGCAGCGCAATTCACCACGCGCCAACATTGGTTTAAGTAAGTTTCCGGCATCCATTGAACCTTGTTGATTAGAACCAGCCCCAACGACGGTATGAAGTTCATCAATAAATAAAACTACTTGCCCATTAGATTCAGTAACTTCATGGAGAACATTTTTTAAACGGTCTTCAAACTCACCTCGGTATTTTGCCCCAGCAATCAAGCTACCGATATCTAAAGAGATCAATTGGCGGTTTTTCAAAGATTCAGGAACGTCACCATTTACCATTCTTTGTGCCAATGCTTCAGCGATCGCAGTTTTTCCAACTCCCGGCTCACCAATTAACACAGGGTTATTTTTGCTACGACGCGATAAAACCTGAATTACTCTGCGAATTTCATCATCTCGGCCAATCACAGGATCTAATTTTCCCGCTTTTGCCTGTTCTGTCAAATCTTGTCCAAATCTTTTTAAAGCTTCATAAGGGACATCTGCTTCTACCTTGGGGGATGCTTTGATAGCGGGACTAGTACGAACAGATTTCACCCCAAGTTCTAACTGAACAATATCTACATTTAAGCTTTTAAACAATCTTCTACCAATTCGTTCATCACTACCGAAAGCTAGGATTATATGCCCTTCTGAGATTTCCTCCTCCCTCATTTTCACTCTAATTTCATCAGCTTTATCTAAGAGTAAATCTAAATTACGTCCCAGGTAAAGTTGATCACTTTTACCTACTTTTGGTTGACGTTGGGTAAAAGCCTCTAATTGTTGTTTAAATCGCCCAGAATCCACTTCCGCACGGGTGAGAATAGCTGTAGCAAGGCTGGTAGGTTCTTCTAAAAGCGCAATAATTAAATGTTCAACCTCTAATTGTTGTTGTTTATAAGCACGAACTACGTCTTGGGATTTTGTGATTGCTTCCCAGGCTGTATCAGTAAATTTATCGGGGTCTGTAGGCTGCATTTGTAAAATTTTAGATTTTAGATTTTAGATTTTTGTTTAGGGGTGGAATTGGTAATGGGTAAAGAAGTTCTTTGTCTTCCTACCCTCTACCCTAGATTATCCTTGATTTTTCAACTGAATTAATTCAACTTTATAACCATCTGGATCTTCCACGAAAGCAATTACCGTAGAACCATGTTTCATAGGACCCGGTTCTCGGACTACTTTACCGCCAAGTTGTTTAATCGTCTCACAGGTAGCGTAAATATCATCCACTCCCAAAGCAATATGACCATAAGCATTACCTAAATCATACTTTTCTACGCCCCAGTTGTGGGTGAGTTCTAGCACGGTGTGATCACTTTCTTCTCCATAACCAACAAAAGCCAGGGTAAATTCTCCACTTGGATAATCTTTACGTCTGAGTAACTTCATTCCCAGCACATCGCAGTAAAATTTCAAAGACTGATCTAAATTACCTACCCTAAGCATGGTGTGTAGTAATCGCATATTAACTCTTGGCAAACCCTTCCTTTAGTTCTTATATTTTATCTCTCATCAGCAATTTCTACAGAAACCACTTCTCGTTGTGTTTATACTTACTTGTTCTTATACAATTATATTTGTATACAACACAGCATTTAAAGGAGATGTTAACTTAATCTTGAAGAAACGTTTGCGAAGCGTGGCGTTAGCCATACCGCAGAGGATGCGGAGAAATAAGAGTTTCAGAGAGTTATTGCTTAAGTCCTATTAATGATTCGGCGTTGCTGATTAAGGGTATGAATTTTAGTCTCACGCAAAGGCGAGGCAGCGCGGTCTTGGGGGTTTCCCCCATGAGCGACTGCCGTAGCAAAGACGCAAAGGTAAGAGTTTTAAAGGTTCAATTTAGGAATTTCATACCTCAATATGGCTATCAGCAACGCCAATGATTCAAACACCCCCGTGGGGTAGAAATTTAGTTAATGCAATAATATTGTCTAAAGAAAAATGCACAAAATTCTCACATTTCATAACGAAAAACTTCTTGATCAAGCACTTACCCACTGTTAGACTGAAATCAACTTGATGGGATTTTCAGGTGCAATGGCAAAATTACAGTAAATGTAGAACCAATACCCGGTTGAGAAAATAGCATAATTTCACCTTGTAACAGTTTCACTAACCGCGAAACTATTGCTAAACCTAAACCAGTGCTATCAGGAAGGTGGTAATTTTGATTATTGCAACGAAAATAGGGTTCAAAAATATGCTTCTGGTCTTCTGATTTAATTCCAATACCTGTATCAGCAACGACAAATTTCCACTTTTGATTATCTAAGACATGATAAGTAATCTGAATACCTCCTGATTCTGTATAGCGAATCGCATTACTAACAAGATTTGTGAGAATTTGTTGTAATTGAAATGGGTCTGTGATTATTTTTTGGGGATATTGCTCACAATTTACGACAAGGGATAAATCTTTTTCAGACGCTAAAGGATCTAACATTTTACAAACATTATCAATAATTTCACAGACATCAACTGATGTCAGTTGAAGTTTGATTTTTCCGGCTTCATACTGTGATAATTCTAGTAAATCATTAATTAAATGTAACAAATGTCTACCATTCCGTAATACTCTTTCAATATGTTCGATGTTGGTATAATTATCTTTTACTTTGGTTTGGCGATGTTGACGCAAAAATAAATCGGAATAACCAATAATGGAAGCTAGAGGTTGTTTTAAATCATGAGCTAGGAGAGAGAGATTTTCTTGATTAGCATTAATTAAACGAGTTAGTTCTTGATTATGTAATGCCAAAGTATTATGTAGATGTTCTAATTCTCGTAACCGTTCATCAACATAACTATGGAAACACCGAGCGATCGCTTCATCAATTACAACATTAATTAATCGCATAGCCCGAATAATATCTGTAGGACTTCCTTGCAATAAATCTGCTTGGATAGTGTCAAATATTACCGTTCTTAAATGATGATATTCCCTAGCAATTTCTACGGGGTTAAAGCCTTGTGTAGCTCTAATTACTCCATGATGCCAACTGGCGCTTACTATTGATTTTAAATCATTATTCTGAGATCCTGAAAGTACCGTCACCATTGCTTTCAAAACGTATGGAATATGATTTTTAATCGCACCGTATGATAAAATATCAGTACGTTCAATTTGATGATCTTGACGAACAGCTGTCACCCATCTATCTATGATGGTATCAGTTTTATCAGCCAGGAGTTGACTAAAATCCATTTTATTAAATTCAGTTAATTTGATCTTTATATGCAATCAGTTTAACGAATGTAAGTTTTATAGCACAAATTATTTTCATCTCCCAATTATAATTTTATCAATAGCATTATTACTAACATCATGACTGTGTAATAAGTTTTTGTTTATCCTTATTCACTAGCAATCTGCTGTATTTCATAAATCAAATATAGCGGTATGCACTCTTTGTGAGATACAGTCAGCCAATCATAAAGCCTGTAGGGGCGCAGGGTCTGCGCTCTCGATTGTATTGCATCAAGGGCGATAACTATATAATGAACTGAGTAAGAATACCCACTTCAATTTATCAGAATTAAAGTTAATTCCTATATAACAACTATCAATAGTATGATTTTTATAAATATAAAAACAGATATCTTAATGTCAATTGCATTTATAGTTATTCATAATTTTGAAATATCTTAAAATTAACCTCAGTCTGGGCAACTGGCATCAAATATCAATAACATAAGGATAATAATTTGTGAATAAGATTTTGCTGAAGATTCGGAAAAAAATTTTAAGAAAAATTGATACACATCCATATACAAAACATCAAGCTGATTGTTTTTATCAAAAAGCTATAGAAAAAAATATTCACAATCTTCCTCCTATTCCACCAAAAGACCTTGATTTAGTGGAGAGACTTAAAAAAGAAGGAGTTGTAATTACTACTTTGGAAAAATTGAAAATTACATCTACACCTGAGATGATTGAATCAGCCCAAAAGTTGATTCCACAAATATCACAACATATATTTTTTCAACCCAATCAAATTGTTACTCATGCTAGTCCTCAACAAATAATGGCATATCCGAAAATTTTTCTATGGGGACTAGAACAACGTTTACTTAATATCATCGAACATTTTATTGGTTTACCAGTAGCTTATCAAGGTGCATATTTTCGCCGAGATATTGCCAATGGCATAGAAGTAGGTTCAAGATTATGGCATATAGATCAAGAAGACCGAAAAATTTTAAAGATAATTATTTACTTACATGATGTTAGTGAAGATCATGGACCTTTTCAATATATTCCTAAGCCTTTCACATCAAAAATCGCTCAGTGTTTAAAATATACATCTGGCTACATTCAAGACAAAATTATGCAAGGAGTTATATCATCATCAATTTATAAATCATGCACCGGCATTGCTGGTACAGTCATCATTGCTGATACAGCTAATATTTTTCATAGAGGTAAACCACCTATTATTTCCGACCGATTTACGATCTTTTTTGATTACACTACTAGAAGACATAAACAAGTATTGTATGGTACACCTACTCTTGCGTACAATGATTTACGTCTCCTGAGCAAAAATCTTTCAGAAGCACAAAAAAAATGTATTTTTTGGTAATTGAAAATTTATAATTTCATTGGTTCTGTCAATCTTTCTAAGACTATTGCTAACACCTGAGTATTTGTTAACATTAAAGGATGTAAAATCACAGGTAAAACTATTTCTTTCCCAATCCCCAGTTGCGAACTTGTTGCTGGTAGAATCATCAAATCATAAGGTGTCCATATAGATGTAAAATTTAATTGTTTTAACATCTGAACATCAGAATTTAAATCTTCTAGAAAAAGACTATGAGGACGCATTTGTAGACATCCAGGTAGCCATGAACCATAAGCAACTATAGTTCCTTTATGGGGTGAAGAAATAGTAATAAATCGCTGTACTCTTTTTATTCCCCCCAAACGTTGAATATAATAACGGCTGACAATACCACCCATACTAAAACCAACTAAATTAAGTGGTTGTTCAGATGCAAAAGTATTATCTATATAATCAGCTACCTGCTGTCCTAATTTATCTAGAACTTCTACACCATTATTAGGAAATAAATCCAATGTATGCACAGATAACCCGCGTTGTCTGAGGTAAAACGCCATTTTATTAAAAACTGCCCCAGTGTCGTTAATACCATGCACTAATAAAACGGGATTTTGCTGTGTTGTTGTCATAATTTTATTTTCTCATTATTGTTAATAATCTAACTCAGCAATATTAGGGGCGTATTGCAATACGCCTCTACAGACGAAGAGTAATTATTAAGATTTGTTAAGTAAGTTCTCAGAATTTTATAGTTATAATAAAATTTAATAATTAATTTGCATTATCTACCAGTTGCGATCGCTGACATAAAAAGCCTGAAAATACTTTCTGTGTATTCATTTTGGCTTCTTCATTGAAAGATATTATGTCTCATGACTGACAACAAATAGCGCAATCAAATGTAATATTACACCGTGATTTTTAACAATTTCGGTCTTCTTCCAGATTATTCAAACCAGGAGCATTTTTTTATGGGCTTTATCAAAAATCTCATTGCGGGTATTGTGGGTTTTATTACTGGATTGTTTAGCAAAAAAGATAATAGCTACTATCTGGAACTAAAAGAAGAAGCAAATGTTGCTCAAGCGCCAGTACCAGCAGCAGCACCAGCAGAAAAATCTGCACCAACAGCAGCACCAGTAGAAGTCAAAGCTGCACCAGCAGCAGCAAAAGTCACTAAGGCTGAACCTGTGAAAGTATCAGTACCAAAGGAAACTAATTTTGCAACCAAGTATCTGATTCCTACTAATAACAATGTTCGTCGTCGTCCTGGGGTGAATATGAATAGCTTTTTAGATATGGCCCGTCAGGTTAAAACTCCCGGATAAGTTTTTGATTAAACATCAAACAAATCCTGTAGGGGCGCAGGGTCTGCGCCCTCGATTGTATTGCATCAAGGGCGATAACCGCTATAGAGCGTCTCTATATAATTTTTTACCAGTATACAATGGTGTAAATAAAACAAAGCAATCATTAACAATTTTCAAGAAGCTTGTGTAAGAATTTTTAATTCCGCCCTGCGGTACTAGATGTTTGCAAAGAAGCATTTTTAGTAAAAATAATTCCACTATATAGATGAAAAGCTGTATCCCAATTACTTTTTTCTCTCCGAAAAAGATTAATATGAGATGGAATTTGCTTTAGGGTTTCTGTTTGGTCAATAACTGTTTGTGCAAAAGGCGTAAAATCTGACCAAAGATTAACTTGAGGTAACTGTTGCTCAACCCAATTCATCAAATTATTCCAATTAATTCTAATTGTATTTTGGTTAGATTGGGGGCTAATTTCTAAACCTCGCTGAAATTCATAGCCTTGATCATAAATTCGCAAAATACTCCTTCTTGTTGATAGGTGTAAATCACAAAATTGAGCATAATCTTGAGTTTTAGTCTTGCGTTCTAGTTTACCTCTAGCATTAATATCTACAACTTGTTCAAAAACTGGTAACATTCCCACAACTCTAGCCGTAATTTCTGATAAATCAAAGGTCATAGAACCAACTTGATTTGCTTCATTTTGACAAACTACTTTGATTTGAGATTTGTCTAGTGATAAATATTTAACTTGAAATACTTGAATTTCTTGAATCTGAGGAATTTTCACCCAAAAACAGGGAATACCGGATTGCTGTAATTGCGTTCCATAAAATGCTAATTCTCCCACTTTACCTATGCGGTAAACTCGCCAATTCTGGCTAGGTAATATCATTCTGGCTGTGTAAGCGTCTATCTGCATGATTTGAGCGAAATTAAGGGCAGCATTCGCTTTTAGTTCATTATTAATCGGTTCTAAAACTAATATTCCCAGTTCGTTTTTATCTGGTGCGGCTGTAGCTTTAGCGATCGCTCTTTGTTTTTCCTCTTGCTTAATTTCCTCTAATCGCTGTAAACCTTGACGGGCTTGAGAAATGATTTTACTATGAGTTGTTAATCGTAGTAATTGGCGATATAATTTTTCTGCATCTTGTACTTGATGAGAAACTTCCTGTAACCTAGCAAAATACAGTTGTACCCACGGATTTTCCGGTGATTCTACCAGCATTTGTTGGATTAATTTAGCTGCTGTTTCATAATCTTTACATTCAAAAGCGGCACTAATTTGATTAAGCATATAAGTAAAACTTAAATAGGGTTGGGAAATCTTGAATATTAGTCCGCGCAGGCGGACTTTGTTTGTGTAGTAGCGACTTCTAGTCGCCTTTGCAAACACCCTCTAATAACAATATTTTCCGTTGCTGTCAGGTTTAGCCTTTTCCTTGGCGGTTCGCATTGCACCTAAAATAGTGGAAACAAAAACACAACGCTTGACTTTTCCACCAGACTTACTAGATAAGGTGATTCGTCCGAATGGAGGTTTCACACTACCCATATAATCAAAGGGAACTCGTCTCACGTCATTAGACAATTGTAGTGTTGATTCTGCATCCAATTGCACACTAGCATCTAAATTATGCCAATTAGCATCAGATGGATTAATTGTAGCCGGATGAACAGCTAATTGGAGAACATTATTTTGTTCTCTAAAACTAGCGTGCCAACTTAACTTTTCTTTTCTGGCTTGACTTTGGGCTTGACGCATAGCTTGATAAACTTGGCCTTGAGCAACATTCAATTGACGAGTATTAATAAAAGCTGACCAGCTTGGTGCGACTATTGCTGATAATATACCACTCATAAAAACGACTACTAACATTTCGAGCATGGTAAAACCACCGCTAGAAATATTGCATCTCTTTGTTAACTTAACTAAAGACAATAAATTAGCTTTGCTATTCATATTGATTGTGACTTGGTGAATTCTGATTTAAGGATGTTTTCTATAATTCCGGTTTAGCAAAGGAGGGTAAATCATGATAATCAAGATTTTTGATGCTAATTTGGCGATGAATATAATCCTGTTCATAGTTAAAGATTCATACATCATATAATGATATAAAAATCTAATCCCTGGCAGTGCTTTTTGACGGGACAGAGGCTTTTGTAATGCTTTACAAGTTAGATATTTATACAAGTTTGCTAGACTTGAATTTAAATTAAAATTCTGTTTTGGTGGTCTGAATTGATAAGCCTTATCAATGACTAATAAGCAAGATTTTTCTTGTCTGTCTAGATTAGTAGAAACGGAATTTTTACTAATTCTATATAGTATTTGTACAGATGGGACACAAACAAATTCAAACTTTGCAGCTAATCTTAACCACATATCCCAATCTTGAGCCGCAGTCAGTGATTCATCAAAGCCAGCTAGGGATATTAAAGATTCTCTCTTAATTAAAGGATTAGAGCCGTTTTCTAAAAAATTAGTGGCTAACAACTTATCATAAACATCACCTTTAACCGTAATTCGTCCACCTGAACCTAAAAATTCATCGTTTTCATCAATATAATCAGTCCAACTATAAGCAACTGCTATTTGGGGATTTTCTTCTAAAGCTTTTAACTGACTTGCAAGTTTATCAGCCGTCCAAATATCATCCGCATCTAAAAAGCTGACAAATTCTCCAACTGCATATTTTAAACCCCGATTCCGACTAACATTACCTCCAGCATTTTCAAAAGAAAATACTTTGATTCGTGAGTCATGAATCTGTGAAATTATCTTTAAAGTTGAGTCTTCTGAGCCATCGTTAATGATGATTAATTCCCAGTCAGTGAAAGTTTGATTGATAACAGATTCAACTGTTTTTGTAATGGTTTTTTCACAGTTATAAGCTGGTATAACTACAGAAATTTTAGGTTCTCTACCTTGATAATTTTCAATCATTTTCTGAGCCTTGATTATCTATAAAATCTTTTCATGTAAAGCTGGCAAGAGTAAAAAGGACTGAGCATACTTGCCTTGTAAAATTCCATTTCAAACATAATAATTAAATCGCTATTTATTTTCCCTCGGTACTTAATGATATGCCTTAATAAACGACGTAAACTACCTAAAACAGTGTAAACAAAAACTTTAGGTATTTGCCATTTCTTGGTATTAATTAAGACTAGCTGGAAAGTAGGTAAACCACAGCCACGAGCTATATTTAATAAGTAATTTTTTTCTAATCTCCACTGGGGAATTTGATGATATGTGTGCATGGTAGGGTTATACCAAATTTCCCAACCTGCTTTATGTATGTAAAGTAGTGGTTCATAATCGTCACCTTGGACTAAGATACCAGGTAATTTTCCACTCAGAATAGGTTTTTTGGGAACATTTTCACACCATACTTGTTTACGGATAACTAAAGCAGCAGCAGGAGGAAGCCTTAAATTATCCCCATCAAATATATAGGGTTTATTACCATGTTCTCTAATTGCCAAAAAAGCCTGAATTCTCTTAAAATTTTCTGGAGGACTAACTTCAAAAGCTCCATGAATTTGCCCACTCCAAGCACCTGCTTGTGGGTAATCAATGCCAAATTTATAAGCCGCCGCCAACCAATCTACATCAGGTAAGTTATCATCATCTAAAAAGGCAATAATATTACCTGTAGCTTCATTTACGGCTCGCAATCGGGCAAAAGCTGCTCCCTGTTGAGGTTCTAAAAAGTAACGCAAGTCTATATTATTGCTATTAGCAGTTTTTATGTATTTGGCAACAACTTCCGATGTTTGATCAGAACTATTATTATCAATAACAATAATTTCCCATTTGACGTTCTCTAACCCTGTCTGATTCAAAAGTAAATCTAAAACCAGAGGTAAACGTTTTTCACCATTATAGGTAGGAATTGCTACTGTAATATCTAAAATGTGATTTTTATCATTCATAGTTTCAAGTATTTTAATTAGGTTGGCGTTAAAAATTGTCGTTATAACAAGGAAGAAGAAGGAAATTTTGGGGTATTTTACTTTTATTCACAAATTTTGATGTTCTAACTTCCACCTACGTAATTCTAGATTATTTACTTCTTCAGATAGCCATTTTTCCACAGATAAAACGGGCTAACTAAACTACTAATATACAATTGCATTTCGCAAGCAGCGACTAAATCTGTTTTTATCTTGGTTCTATATTTAATTAAATGTAAGCCAAGCTTTCGCAGATCATTAACTAAATAAGCTATTAACCAAAATGGTTTAGTAATCGGTTTAATATTCACCATTCTAGTAACATAACGACTTAATCCAATACCTTGGAAAAAAGGAATTAAATATTCTCTACTTAACCGAGCTTTAGGGATTTGATGATAAACTTCCATATCGGAGTTATACCAAATTTCCCACCCAGATTTTTGAATATAAGATACCATTTCTATATCTTCACCAGCGAGCATATTCCCAGCAACTCTACCAATTAAAATTGGTTGACTGGGGACACTTTCTAAATAAGCTTGACGACGAATAACTAATCCAGCCGACGGAGGAAGTATTTTTTTCTGTGGTTGATAAAGTAGTGGTAAATTTCCTCGTTCTGTAATCGCTAAAAATGGCGCTATTCGTTTAAAGTTAGGTGTTGGTTCTACTTCCCAATTGGGATGGATTTGGCTACCATAAGCCCCTGCTTGGGGATGCTGTTGACTGAAATTATAAGCTGCTGCAACCCAAGTAGAATTAGGATAATTATCATCATCGAGAAACCCGATAAGTTCACTTTTGGCTTCTACTATGGCTTTTTTTCTAGCATAAGCTGCTCCCTGCTGGGGTTCAACACAGTAATACAGTGGATAGGGACATTGCCAATTTTCTTGATAGCTTTGAACAAGTTTAGCTGTATTGTCTATGCTGTTGTTATCAACAACTATAATCGCCCAAGAAAAATGTTCTGTGTTAATCTGATTTTTTAGCCGTTCTAGTAATTCCGGTAAACGGTGTTCACCGTTGTAGGTAGGAATAGCAATGATCAAATCAAGACAATTATTCATGAAACTATGTTTATAGGAATTTTGTCTGGTGTGTTTTTAGCCAAGGCGGACAGTATGCAATACATAGCTAAATATCGCACCCAACATATATATAATGCTATATAGGCTACTCTTTAATATACCGTTTATTTACGGATTTTTGATATTTTGCGGATACGAATTCAATTATTTACAGCTTGCATCCTTCTCGGTTCGCATTCCCCCAATCAAACCTTCAATGATCACACAGCGTTTTAAATCACCTGCTGCGTCACCTGTGGCTTGGGGTATGGCTACCATGACTTTTAAAGGTTCATTAATGACACTATTATCAGCTTTATTTGCTAAAGCACCTAGATAATCAAAAGTTATTGTCCCTTCTCCCTTTGCGGTTGTAACTATATCACTAGGAGTTGCAGTTGTGGTATTATAAGCTGTTAGAGATGTAAGATTGGTATATATAAAAACTTGTCTGGCTTTTAGTTCTAGGGTATCACCTAAAGGATTCCAACCTGTAGTCGGCGCAGGTTTAAGAGTAGTAGGAGCATAGTTATAAACTATGTATTCAGGAATATCATTGTTAACTCGAAAACTGACGCTGTAACTGAGTTTCTTATTTTTAGCTTCTGTCTGTGCTTGTCTGACAGCAGAGAGCAGTCCGTCACTAGCTTTATTTAAGCGTTGTCTGTTGACAAATCCTAACCAACCGGGAGCAGCGATCGCTGATAAAATACCAATAATCAACGCCACTGAAATCATTTCTATCAATGTAAAACCAGCATTCTGATCAATGTATCGTTTACTGTAACCTTGTAATAACTTAATCCGTCGGTTTGCAATTTTATAATTAGTAGCCATTAGTTTTTCTCCCACTTAAAATATTTATTGATACAAGAATCCTCGTCCTTGGACTCTCACACTGGTTGTAGGAAAATAAGTTTTATTATCTTCATCATACTTGATTTTCGCTGCATCATTCTCCATCCGAGCCATAGCATTACCACGGATAAATACCTGTGCAGTTGTGTTGTCTCTATCTACGCAAACATAAAAACCTGTCATACTTGTTGGTTTCACTGCTGACCATGTGATTTCAGGTGTTGTGTCTGTTTTGTCGAGAGGAGGAGGACAAGTAGCTGCTGGTGGTGAATCTGTGGTTTGATCTACATAGTCAATCAGCACTGTAGCATCAGTCGTATAAGCTTCAGATGATTTCTTCCATTTATTCATCCCTTCCGCTAAACTATCAGATCCCTCAAAATAACCATTAAAGGCAGCAAAACCTGGATTGCGACAACCCGGCTCATTATTTCCTGTACAAACAGGACTATCAGTAGCTACACCATCTTTAATTTGCCATCTACTAATACGAGCAGCTTTTGACCAAGTAGTGCTTTCAGAATTATCTATATAGTAAGCAACTAAAGAGTATACAAAAGTGTCATCTTTTTCTGTTCCTGTTGCTGGTGAAATGACATTACTAACTAATTCCCGTTTCCAAAAAACCAATATGGGCGTTTTATCATCATCATCTGGGTAACGCAATTGAGATTTTATCGCTTTAATCCCATCATCATCATAGATATAAATAGCCTGTTGTACATCACGAGAAATATAATTGAGAGCAGTTTGAATTTCTTGCTCAGAGTTGGCCTTAACTTGTTCATTTCTGTCTGTAGTCATGACACTAATCATGAAACCTAACAACGGTGTAATGATTAAAAACGCAATTAATAAAGCTACCAATAATTCAATCAGAGTAAAACCACCAGCTTTATGAATGATTTTGGAGCTTTTAATCTGACTCCTGAGTATAAATTTAAGTGTCTTCAACATTGGATTTTCCTCTTTTCAATAGATACACCACCAGCAGATTTCCAGTTTTTTTACTTTACATAAACCATAAGTTCGTAGTTAGGACTTTAGTCCTAAATCATGTTGGGTTGAAGTATGTCAACCCAACTTAAAAAGCAATTTATTGACAAGGTTGATATTCTTTTGTACCATCTTCCTTATTTATTACTACCATGCCCAGACGGGAACATAAAGCCTGAAACGTAGTATTTCTATTGCCAATATCAACTGTTCTTTCTACTGCTGGAGCTTGTTTATTTCCTAGAGTTCCTGTAATGGGTGATTCTACGGTTTTAATATCATCTTTACTAGCTTTGAGAGTTTTACTAAAATCAACATCACCTCGATAAACCCGAAGTCCTAAACGATAACCGTCATTTGGGTTACTATCTTTAACTATTATTTGAGCAGCTTGAATATAAAACTCTTCAAATGGATTTGTAGACTCTGTTTTACACTTCTCATTACTTACTAGGCAAATAGTTCCATCTGTTTTTAAGAAATACAAGTTAACTTTTGGATCAGTTTTACTTACAGGAATTGGCATTTTGTCTGTGTCAATTAAAGAGTCTGCCAGGTCTCGAGGAACTTCTTTAGTTGGTGGATCTAATTCAAATTTTATACTGGGCGCTTCAATTGAACCAGTTTTCACACCATCAACAAAAGTATTTGCAGCTTGAGTTGCTTTTTCTATCCGCCGAGATTGAACCCGGATAGCTGTTGACATAACCAAAACCGGGGCTATAGATGCCAAGAGAATGGCAACTACAACTATGCCCATGAGTGATTCAATAATCGTAAAACCAGAATCACTAGAAGATCGAATTGGTGGTTGTAGTTTGCGTTTCATCATTGTGTATCACCTGCTTTTTACTATGAAGGGCAGTTAGAAGGACGTTGATTATCATCTATGGCTTTATTATTGTCACTAGCTTTTTTAGCACATAACAAAGTCTGAACCCATTTGTCATCTCTGCCAACTTCCCGCACATATTCATCGGGTAAATCAGGTGGTGTGAGTACCAGTTTGCTGGCAAATAAGTCAGGAGATTGAGACAGTAACGCTACATCATAACCCCACTGTCTGTTAGGAGGAAGATAACCAGTACCTTTACCATTATTAATCTCAATGGCATATTCAAGAGCATTTGTAGTGGTTAAAGCTGTAGTAAATGAACCTGTGGCATAGGCACTCTTTTTCACCTGCATAAAAGCTCCACTAATCTTGGTTTTGAATTTGCCCTCTACAGATTGCCAGTTTTCTTGAAACCGCACAAAGTTATGTAAACCACCATTATCTTCATTAGAACGGGCTGGGCTATCACCGGCAGCAACAATTAAGTTGAAAGTAGTATCAGCTAATACTGGTTGTAACCATCGCCGCGTATCTACACCACTAGTACCATTACTATTAAGGGTCGTATTATTATCTGTTGTATCCCCAGGTTTAAGAAATGGTTTCTGAATCTGTAGTATGGGTGCAGCAAGAGATGTAATGTTGTTACTGCCATCAAAATTCGGCTTTAACCAAGGCATTGATACACCATTAGGAGGTGGCATTAAATCTGGTCCAGGATTGCCAAAATCAAAAATTTGCACTTTTCCAGACTTATTCACACCTAATACTTTTAGAGGGTTTAGAGGTACACCAGTGGCTAAATCGCGAACAAAGGCTATTCTTCGAGGTGCAGCATCATCAAAACATTTGGGTCCTTTATTATTTTCACTACCAAACGAGTCGGGATCATCAAAAAGGTATCCTGTTTTAATCATAAACTACACCATTATTAGATAGGGCTATACCAGTTTGGGGATTTGTATCTGTAGGTGTAGGTGGTGTTGTTACACCAGTATTATAAGTAATAGTTTTCCCCGCAAATGTAGGTTTGTTTTTAGCATAAATGCTATTAGTAGGAACATAATAACTACTTACACAAGCTATAGGCTGGGGATTTGTGGGATCATAGCCAGCAGATTTGTAGTGATAAACCGCCGTGGCTCGCATTTTCAGATATGGCGTGTTAGCTACAGCATCAGTAGTATCGTTAACATCCGGCCACCTATATGTAATACCCGCAATAGTTTGAGCATTAGTTCCCATGTATGCGTACATCCAATATGGCTTATCAGTTCTGCCTAGTGGTGGTGTTGGTCGAGTAGATGATGCTGTTATTACACCAGTTCTTGGATCAAAATTGGGTGGTAGCTGACGAAATGGTGCTGTACCCGGAACTGGCATTGTATCTGGCCAGATTGTTGTAGGAGAGGTGCTAAAACTACTACTAGTAGGAGTCTTATCAATCGGTAAATAAACCCCTGCACCTGTAACAACACGCAAACCACCAACTGGTTCTGTGGGGTCACTGGGTACTTTAGCTGCATCTAATTCCCACTCTCCGTCTCTATCTGTACTTCCGACATCAGCCAAAGTCTGTACTAAAGATTTTCGAGTCCGAACTTCATCTGTTCCAGTGGGTAAGTCCCATTTAACACCGCTAATTTCTTGAGTATCTTCAAGCCCTGAACCGACAAACTGCTCTTTAGTCTTATCCCACCACAGTTCCGGAAGATTGTTACCGACTAAAACTCTGTCACCTACTTTTCCTTCTTTACCACTATTTTTTTTCAGTTCTGTTGGTTCTGTGGCTTCTGGCTCTAAGGATGATCCGCCAATATTAAGTGTTAGTTTGGTGTAGTTAGTCCCTGTTTTGCCATCAGTTGGGTCTGTGGGATAAATCCATATATCATTAGGACGGAGAGTATCAGGATCACCGTTCTCAGTTTGCAATAATGGGCTAGGATTTGTTTCTGTAACACCAAAAGCAACTTCTGTATAAGGTACACGGCGGGTACGAATCTTAAAATAACGTGTCAGGTTTTCCCGCCGATATTTATCAAATTCTGCTGTTGTAAAACTTGCTAACCCTAAATCTGTCTTTTTCTTCTCAATTCCGTCTTTAACTTCTTGTGGGTCACTATCTATACCATTTGCCATTTGAGCAGCAACTAGAGTATTGATGCGTCTCGCATAGGCTAGGTTGTTATAGGCTGTGACATTAGGAGCATTGGTGTTTGATTGTATCCAAGAACTGGTAGAAACAGCAGTAGTTTTCCCTTGGTATAAATCAACGGTTGCTGAACCTGTCTGGCTGGTATTTGTAAAACCACCACGTCCTGTATTACCACCAACGATGATTTTCGCGTTTTTAGCATCATAAAAACAAGATGACCTACTACTAACTTGATAGAACTTGATTGCTCCACCATTAGTATTAGAAGTAATAAAATTGCTGTTGGTGAAAACTGCACCGTTCAAATTAAAGGCTGCTCCAGGAGTCAGTGCGATATCATCTTCATAAATAACAGCGGTGTTATTTGGGGGTATTTGAATTCTGTCTTGTTGATACTCTACTGCGGCAAAACCACTGCCACCTTTATAGGTTTCATAATTAGTACCAGGAGGAGTACCTGTGATTGGCACTGTAGCTGTATAAACAAAAAAGGATTTCTTTAGTTCATTATCTTGTCTCACCCAACCCGTATTACCGACTAAACTGGCGCTGGTAGTACCACCACAATTAGCATCCGCTGTCCCTGTAGACATTGGTGGAGTTCTGGCTTCTAAGGGATTTCTAGCCCGTTGATATTTACTAACAGGTTGACCATTTACCGTAACATTAACGACTGGAGGAGTTCTAAATAAAATTCCATAGAGGGTATAGCTATCGAATTTCCCATTGTTGTCAGTATCAACAGGAAATCGCCATGCTGTTTTTACGGTTTCGTCTTTATTTAATGCTATTGGTGTATCGTCAGTTGGTTCTTGGATATTACTCTCACCATTAAACTCAAACTCTAGTTTGAGCTTAGTTTCATCACCAAAGGTATATTTGTCTATATTTTTAATGAGAGTGTTATACAGCGCATCATCTGTTGGTGTAGCCCGTGGTAAGGATCTATCCTGAAAGAGTTTAGCGATTTTGGCTCTACCTCGATCAATTGCTGGGGTAGCAGCACTCAGAACAGCTTCATTAACGCGAACGTTACTGGCATTTTTTGCCCGGTCAAAAGAACGTAACATGATCGCAGTGGTCAGTAATATCACCACTACTGATACCATGGCTACTGTTGGCAATACGAAACCTGCGGTTGCTGTTGTTTGTCTTTTCTGAGTACCAAAAACAGCCCTCAGTAACCAAATAAGTTGTTTTTTGGTGTTAGCTAGGAATCGCCGGATAAACCTGCTGGAGATTCTCGTAATTATTTTTAATGGCTGACGTTTTCGAGACATAGTTGCTTCCCCGTCAAGTAATTGGAGTGAATATTTTCTGGTTATGATTACTAATAATCCTGACTGCCGAATTTAAAGCAGAACTTTATAATAGAGGTCGTTGGTAAACTGAAATACACTGAGACTGATTGTGTGTGAGTATTTCGGTTATAACATTGTTGATAACCAAACTCTAAACTGGAAAATACTGAATTTTTTGATTTGTGCAACTGTAAATACTATCTTCACCTGGATATTGATGGTGTATTTACTGGGTTGAGGTGTTGCTTCTCGTTCATTGTATAAAGTTTTTATAAAGATAGCATTTTTATACTACCCACTTTTTATAGAAAAAATATCACTTGTCAAAATAAAGATATACACAAGTCAAATCGGCGGTTAGAAACCGCGTCTAAACTAGTTAGGGAAATTGTCTGAATCAGGATTTACAGGATTTAAGGATGAACAGGATTAAGAGGTTATTTGAAAACTTTTTCTTATAGGATATAACACCCGCATATCCCCGTAAATCCCCCTTTTTAAGGGAGATTTT
>NZ_VILD01000006.1:260088-260861 GCF_009712085.1 Anabaena sp. UHCC 0253 | reverse complement strand
CTCAATGTAATAAATTAGACTTTTTGTAATTGGGCTACTCTTGGATCTACGATTTTTTGTCCTAAACTGGTGAATTTAATCGCTACAGAAACTTTATTTCCTTCTCCGAATACGTGAGTAATTTCACCGATTCCAAATGATTTATGTAATACTCTGTCTCCTACTTGCCAAGTTGCGTTAGGACTTTGTTGACTAGGTTTTGAAGATGGAGATTTAGTAAAACTACGGGTAACTTTATTTTGAGTAGTTAATAATTCTGCTGGTAATTCATCCAAAAATTGCGATCGCATTGCCGGTTCTCTTGAGCCATATAAACGCCGTTCTCTAGCATGGGATAAAAACAATCGTTCTTGAGCGCGAGTAATACCAACATAGCACAAGCGCCGTTCTTCTTCTAATAATGAAGGATCTTGTAAAGAACGGTATCCCGGAAATAGTCCCTGTTCTAAACCGACTAAAAAGACGACAGGAAACTCTAACCCTTTGGAAGCGTGTAATGTCATTAAAGAAACTGCTGTTTGTCCCTCTTTTAAATTATCTAAATCAGAACTCAATGCAGCACTTTGCAAAAATGCTTGTAAAGAAATATCTTCACCTTCATTTTCTTCCTGGAATTGCAACATAGCATTATACAATTCATTCACGTTACTGATTCTATTATCAGCTTCATCTGTACCCTGATCTTGCAATTCTTTAATATAACCAGAATCTTCTAAAATCCCTTGTAATATTTCCGAACCGGGAACTATTTTAATTTGTTCTTGACGATTTTG
>NZ_VILD01000006.1:235049-259718 GCF_009712085.1 Anabaena sp. UHCC 0253 | reverse complement strand
GTTCTTGACGATTTGAATCATCGCTGCAAAATTATTCACAGCTTTGATGAACGTCCTGCTAAAGTAATTTACAGATGTTTCATCACTTAAAATTTCCCATAATGTTGTTCCTAACTGCTGGGAAGCATTCACTAAAGAGTCAATAGTAGCTTTACCAATTCCGCGACGGGGTGTGTTAATTACTCGTAATAAACTCACAGTATCGGAGGGGTTATTAATAGCTCTTAAATATGCAACAGAATCTTTAATTTCTTTGCGATCGTAAAATTTCATTCCTCCCACAACTGTATAAGGAATTTGATATTTAACTAATAATTCCTCAAATGGTCGAGATTGAGCATTTGTTCGATATAGAATTGCAAAGTTACCCCAGTTTAATTCCGGATTTTGATGTTCTAAGGTGCGAATTTGGTTAATAACAAAAGCCGCTTCTGCCATTTCTTCATCAGCTTTATGACAATAAATTTGTTCTCCTGGATCTCTTGTGGCTTTGAGAATTTTATCAATGCGTTGAGTGTTATTTTCAATTAATTCATTTGCAGCTTGGAGAATATTTTCACAGGAACGATAATTTTCTTCTAATTTTACCATTGAGCGAGTATCATCATCTGCCAAACCATCGCCAAAATTTTCCTGAAATTCTAGCAAAATGGTAAAATCTGCCATTCTAAAACTGTAAATTGATTGATCTGCATCACCGACAACAAACACAGACCGATTTTGCCATTTCCATTCGCTTTTACGTTTTTCATCATTGGTTACTAAAAGCTGAATTAAATCATATTGGGTACGATTAGTGTCTTGATATTCATCAACTAGTATATGACAAAATTTCCGATGCCAATAATTTAAAACTTGCTCATTTTGTTGAAATAATCTAGTAGGAATTAAAATTAAATCATCGAAATCTAAAGCGTTATTTTGGGAAAGTTTATCTTGATAGCGATTATAGACATCAGCAATGACTCTACCGCGATAATTTGGTTGTTCGCTTTCAAATTGCTGGGGTGATAAGCCTTGATTTTTAGCATTACTAATGGCGTAGCGAACAGACTTTGGTTCAAATTTTTTACTATCTAAATTTAAATCTTTGGTAACTATTTCTTTAATAACACTCTGCACATCAGATTCATCAAAGATGGAAAAGTTTTTATTCCACTTTCTGCCTTTTTCATCTTGATATTTTTCAATATCCCAGCGCAGAATCCGAGAAAATAAACTATGAAAAGTCCCACACCACATATCTTTAATGGTATTGCGGTAAACTTGTGATTTTAGTAAACTTTGTTCGTATTCTGTCAATAAAGCAAACTTTTTACCATATTGTGTTATGGCTAATTGTTCGGAAAATATCCTTTGAATTCTTTCTTTCATTTCCCTAGCAGCTTTGTTAGTAAATGTCACCGCTAGGATATTTTCGGGATTAACACGATGTTGGATAATCAAGTTAGCAATGCGATAGGTAAGGGCGCGGGTTTTCCCCGAACCAGCACCAGCAACCACTAACAATGGTCCACAATAGTGTTCAACGGCTTGACGTTGACTAGGGTTGAGGTGACTAAGGAAATCAATACTTGTTGTCATACGATATTAAATGTGCATCTACTAGAATCTTTGTAGAGACTTTCTCTGGAACGTCTTTACTCTACAATAAGTAAGTGGGCGTTAAAAATTGTCGTTGGGGCAAGGGAACAGGGAACAGGGAACAGGAAGAGAGTTTTGAGCGATTTTACTTTTCTTCACATACCTTTAATTTTTTCTGTTTACCTACTTAGTAATATTTACATAAGTTTCTAACTAGGGCTTGTGGAAAAGTCTTCTTTCTCAATCCTCGCACTTCCAGGGCGAGGTAATTATCAATTGTCAATTGTCAATTGTCAATTGTTTATTCTTGCGCTGTGAGTGGAAGAAGGACAGTAAAACTAGAACCAACTCCAGGTTGACTGTTCACAATTATGTCACCTCCCATCATTTGACAAAAATGGCGACTAATTGCTAATCCTAACCCAGTACCGCCATATTTCTTGGTTGTAGAATTATCTCCCTGGGTAAAGGGTTTGAATAGTTGCTGTTGTTGTGTGGGAGATATACCAATACCTGTATCAGTTACCATAAAACTAATGATACCTAACGGTACTTCCTTGAGGATGTGTGTTTGATCAGTTTTCACTGTCAAGGTAATTTTACCGTTTGTAGTAAATTTAGCGGCGTTGCTGAGTAAGTTGAGTAATACCTGTCTTACCCGTGTCTGATCTGCGTACAGTGTTCCCAGCTTTTGATCACAATTGACTACTAATCTATTACCATTTTTTTCAACAGATGGTTTAATGGTGAGGATAACATTATTAATTAAATTATCAATAGCAAATGTTTCTGGGTAAAGATTCATTTTCCCCGCTTCAATTTTTGATAAGTCGAGGATATCGTTAATTAGTTCTAGTAGGTGTCTACCTGCGGAATTAATAGTTTCTAAATCAGTGATGAAATCTGTGGACAATCCTATGTCTGTTGCGTCGTCTTGGAGTAGTTGACTTAAACCAATGACTGCATTTAGTGGTGTGCGTAATTCATGACTAACATTAGCTAAAAATTGGCTTTTGGCTTTACTAGCAGCTTCGGCTAGTTCTTTGGCTTGTTGTAGTTCTTTGGTTCTTTTGGAAACCCTTTCAATTAAACGATTGAGGGATTTAGCTAATAAACCAATTTCATCATCGGTAGTGACAGGTGCGCGTAAGTCAAAATTAGATTTTCGGGCTACTTGTTCAGCAATTTGGGTGACAGTAACGACTGGTTCAGCGATCGCTCTACTAGTCCGCCAAGCAATTATAGCAGCAACGGCGGCTGATACCACCATACTCACAATCACAATTGCTCTTTCTACAACTTTAGCTTCTGCTATATCTATTTGTCTGGCTTGTTCTTGTGCTTGAGCCGTGTGTAAAATCCTTGTTAATTTATTCGATAAATCCTCTAATTTGATCGCTATATCACCGCGCATAATTACCAGTAAATCTTCCCTCACTGAGGCGATTTGCTGGGGCGATAACTGTTGAGAGTTGAGTTTTTCTAAAACCCCTTCAATTTGATCAATATATAATTTTAAATTAACTGCATAATCCTGTAATAAATTCTCTAAAGTCGCACTTGTAGCCGCCAATTTGCGGGGATTACTATTGATAAATCCACCAATATTTTTTTCTAATTTTTCTGCTTTGGCGACAGAATTGAGAAATTCATTTTTTTTACTCTGGAGCTTTTGTGGATCTTCCAGTAAAGCTACTAAATTAAAACTAGATAATTGCGCTCCAATAATCGCATCCTGATACTGACTTAACAATTCTTTTTGCTCATTAGCTTGATTGAATTGTCTAACCTCTCTACCCCGATAATAATTTGCTAATATCAATCCAGTTAAAGAACCAAAAAATCCAATCCCAATAGCCACAAGGTATCCATAGCCAATTTTCTGATGGATACGCCAAGAACTGGCCTTGAGTTTCCCACGGGAGGGAAATTCTATAGTTGGGAGTTCGTCTATCTTTGGTGCTTCAGGTGACACTTTTTTGCTTTCCAAACTGCTCTGAACAAGGGCTGGTTTGTAAGTTGGTATTTATGCAAATTTTTATCCTCATCAGGGAAAAAACTACTACACTAGTGTAACTCCTACACAGGCAACAAAACAAATCTAAATCAGAAATAAAAATATTAACCCATGGCTGAATTAATACTTCACAATACTTAATTTTGTCTTCTTAACTTTGTATTTTGGTTCATCCTGTACAGTACGAGCCTACAGCCATAATATTATATATAGTTTGAGTCCATACTTTGCAGTTCATTACACAGGATTCCCTGTTATCTAAGCAACAAGGACTTACGCACCGTAACGCAACTATGTCATCTGCAAACGATAGGGAAGGATATTCTAGAGAGTGGGATGCTTCACTGCCCTACTCTACTGGATTTTACTACTGTATGACAGTTGAGTGCATCAGCCCTACCAATTTAATGCTACTGGATTTCGAGTAAAGTTAAGTGATACTTGTCAACAACTCTAGATAAGATAAACCAATAATCCCTAATTTCTCACCCTAATCAGTGCGAGAAATGTCAATTAGCAACCTTTTGGTTGTAAATATCTAGGTAAAAACTCAACTTTCAAAATTATGGAAGCGAAAATGCAAGAACCAGAATATCAAGAAACCCAAACCAAAGAAACAACCGTTCCCGAAATTAATACCCAAACTGGAAATCTTACCAAACTTCAGCCTCCTGTGCAGTCTCAAGAACAATGGCTGAAATACGGACAACAAATTTCTGGTTTCTTAGGGACATTACCAGACTACGTAGGTAAATTCTTTGGTCAATATCAGCAGCCTATTGTTAGCATTGGTTTAGTTGTGACAGCAGTCGTCACAGTTAAGGTTCTATTAGCTGTATTAGATGCTCTTAATGATGTTCCTTTGGTAGCACCTACCTTTGAATTAATTGGGATTGGTTACTCTGTCTGGTTTATCTATCGCTATTTACTCAAAGCCTCAAGCAGACAGGAGTTATCTAGCGAAATCACAACCCTCAAATCCCAAGTTGTCGGTAAAAAAACTGCTGATTCTTAACTAATTTGAGTAATTCTCTTTCTTTGTTCAATACCTTGTCCAAATCAAAAAAGTCTTGATTTGTCGGTTGGGTTGACGTATGTTACCCGACGCATTTGTTGGGTTTCACTTCGTTCTACCCAACCTACAAAAAATGGACAAGGTTATTGTTTGTTAAAAATCTGAGATCCTCGACTTCTTTAAGGAGTCGGGGATCTTTTGATCTTACAGCACTCGCAATATGCTAGGAATACTATCTATTGATGATAACGCTTGAATTTCTTCTAAAGCTTGTCTAAAGTCCCCTTCCCGGACATCGTGAGTCACAACCACAATTTCTGCTAGTTCGCCCTGAAAGCCGGTTTGTACAACTGACTCTAAACTAACCCCATACTTGCCAAAACAAGTCCCCAATTTACCAATGACTCCCGCTTGATCTTTACTCAGGAAGCGGGTATAAAAACGAGTTACTAACTCAGAAATCGGGGTAATTTGAGAGTAATGTTGATGTCTACAAGCCAGGAGAGGGTTTGGTTTAGCTGTATTAGTTTTCAGAGTGGCTACTAAATGTAAGATATCCGATGATACAGCACTAGCGGTAGCACCAGCACCAGCCCCAGGACCAAATAACATCACCTGACCAAGGGGTTCTCCTTCCACAAGAATGGCGTTATAAACACCATTTATACTAGCTAAAGGATGGTCTTGCGGTACTAGGGTAGGATGAACTCTGACTGAAAGCTGGGAGTTATCTCTATCTAAATGTTTAGCTATCCCTAGTAATTTAATAACAAATCCTAATTTAGCAGCATAGGCAATATCTGTTTTTGTAATTTGGCGAATTCCTTCACAATAGACATCTTCTCGGTTAATTCGCCCATCAAAACCTAATGAAGCTAAAATAGCAATCTTATCGCCTGCATCTAAACCATCAACATCAGCGGTGGGGTCAGCCTCAGCATAACCTAATTTCTGAGCATCAGCTAAGACATCATTAAAGTCACTACCTTCTGTTTGCATCCTGGTGAGGATGTAGTTAGTTGTGCCATTGACAATCCCTGTTATCGCATCAATGCGGTTAACGCTTAAAGATTGCTTGAGGGGTTGAATTACAGGAATACCACCACCAACTGCTGCTTCTAGCATCACATAGACACCAGCTTCGTTAGCAGCGGTAAATATTTCTGCACCAAACCGAGAAATTACGGCTTTATTGGCGGTAACTACGTGCTTACCATTTTTAATTGCTGTTAGCATCAGGGTTCTGGCTGGTTCTAATCCCCCCATCAACTCTACAACTATATCTACGGCTGGATCATTAACAATGGCTTCTAAATCTGTAGTTATTACCTCTGAAGATAATTCTACAGTCCGATGTTTTGCGAGCGATCGCACACCCACTCGATATATTTCAATTTCCTCTAACAGTGGATGACGGCCTACCTTATCTTGCAACAGTTGTACTGTCCCCGTCCCTACTGTACCTAATCCAAGTATTCCTAATTTGACAGCCACAGATTTTGCACCCACATTAAATTCACATAAAACAATTGTAGGCAGAGCATAAGCCCTACCTACTGATTATCTTCTCTTAATTGTCCAATGACCACTGACTACTGACCAATGACAAATTAGTATGTTTCTACGTGCCAACGATGTGCTTTCTTGAGTTCTTTCTGGTAATCACTCCAGGTTACACCTTCTTTAGCCGCAGCAGTGCTTAAAGCTGCATCAATACCATCTTCCATACCACGCAAACCGCAGATGTAAGTATGGGTTTTCTCATTTTTAATCAACTGCCATAATTCATCAGCGTGTTCTGCAACACGATCTTGGATGTACATTCTGCCACCTTCAGGGTTATTTTGTTCCCGGCTGATAGCATAAGTAAGACGGAAGTTCTCAGGATACTTCTGTTGCATTGCTTCCAATTCTTCTTTATAGAGAATATTGGGAGTTGTTGGTACACCAAACAGTAACCAGGAAAATCCTTTAAATTGATATTCTGGGTTAGCTGCTTTTTCTGCATCCTTAAACATCCGCCATAGATACGTCCGCATCGGTGCAATACCTGTACCTGTTGCTAACATAATCACATTAGCTTCAGGATCTTCAGGCAACAACATTTCCTTACCCACAGGTCCGGTGATTTTTACATCATCACCTGGTTTAAGACGAGTCAGATAGGTAGAGCAAACACCGTAAACTGTTTCACCACTTTCTGGATGTTTATACTCTAACTGACGAACACATAGAGATATTGTTTTATCATCTAAATTATCGCCGTGACGAGTAGAAGCGATCGAGTATAGTCTGAGTTTTTCTGGTTTACCGTTCTTATCCACACCAGGGGGAATAATCCCAATACTTTGACCTTCTAAATACCTCAAATTGCCCTCAGACAGGTCAAATTTAAGATGCTGAACAATACCAATCCCACCTTCTTTGACTAATGTTTCATTAGAGATACACTTACCAATAAACGGAGCATTAGGACGATAAATGTTCACAGGAACGTCAGCATGGGCATCTTTTTTGGCTTTTGCTTGAGTCATGGTGCTGCCTTTTTTCTCCTTAGCTGGTGATTTAGCAAAGCCTTTGGCTTCACTGGCATTACTAACAGGTGTGGCTTTACCATTTTCCTCATTCTTAGCACTCACCCCAGCTTTAACTTCTGTACTAACTACTGTGGTGTCAGCAGTTGCCAATTCAACTTTGCCGTTGACTTGTTGTAAAGCTGTAACAGGTTGAATACTAACAATTTTACCGCCTAGTCGAGTGATCCGTCGCATTTCTTGATTCATGCGGTTGTAAGGTACTCTGATGAATACACTGCCACTTTTACGAATTGGGTAGTTGGTTTGATCCGTTTCTTCACCCTGACGCAGACCCACCACTTCGTAAACGAAGACGCGGCTACCTGATTCTATACTGGCAGCACCCTCAACAGCACCTTGATTGTACATTCCTTCTACCACTCCGATATTTACTTAACCGTTTATCAAAAAAATGATTCCCATCCTTATGCGAGCTTTAGTTTACCGGATTTTCGGATCACAAAACTGGCTATTTGGGAAAACAACATCATTAATTATGATGCCTTGCAGAGTACACTCGCCCAAGACCAGTAGGCATGGCAAAAAAAACACACCTGTTCATCTTCTAAATTAGAGGATAAGTCTTTGCGAGAATGTTAATAGTGAATCACTTTAATCTTTTTTTCGTGAACTACATAGTTTTAGGCTTGATGAAAAAGCATTTTACAGCATATTGATACTGTAAAAATCCTGGGTATAAGGACAAGCCTTTACATTCCGGAAATATCCCGAAACCGTATATTATAACTTTGTCTGCTTACTGAACTAAAATCACTAACGCTATCCTATCATGACTGTGAGCCAACTTACCTAATTATGATAAATCCATAGAGATTTTTGCAATTTTCCATCAATTCTCAAAAAATCTGTATCATCTGTGGCAGAATGTTAAGCAGATAATTGATAGGGAACTAGATTCTTTCTGAGTGCAAATCTTGTGAGAGTACACCCCCTTCTGTTAAAATCTAGTGCAACACTAAGATTAAATACTTACCAGCGATAAAATTAGGCTAATTAGGACGAGTGACTGCCATTGGCATATTAAGTTATCCGTTTAAATCTGTCATCGTTATGCTGGGTAGCGAGAACACAGGATCATACTATCGGGGTAAGCTCCTAGATTCACAATCTGTTGTGAGAAAAATTATTGATTGACACATTTAGTATTTTAGAGGGGATTCTATGACTAAGCCGGAACGGGTGGTACTAATTGGAGTAGCCGGAGACTCTGGGTGCGGTAAATCTACGTTTTTACGTCGGTTAATTGATTTATTTGGTGAAGAATTCATGACAGTTATCTGTTTAGATGACTATCATTGTTTAGATCGTATACAACGTAAACAAACAGGGATAACTGCACTTGACCCTAGAGCAAACAATTTTGATCTGATGTATGAGCAAATTAAAGCTCTTAAAGAAGGTCATGGAGTCAGTAAGCCGATTTATAACCACGAAACCGGCATGATTGACCCACCAGAATGGATTGAGCCAAATCATATTATTGTCGTAGAAGGGCTGCATCCCTTATATGATGAACGAGTAAGAGCGCTTTTAGACTTTAGTGTTTATTTTGATATTAGCGATGAAGTCAAAATTGCTTGGAAAATTCAACGGGATATGGCTGAAAGAGGCCACCGCTATGAAGATGTTTTAGCACAAATCAATTCTCGTAAACCTGATTTTGAAAAATTCATCGAACCACAAAGAGAATTTGCTGATGTAGTTCTACAAGTATTACCTACCAACTTAATTAAAAACGATACAGAACGTAAGGTTTTACGGGTACGGATGTTACAACGGGAAGGTAAAGAAGGCTTTGAGCCAAGCTACCTGTTTGATGAAGGTTCAACAATTCAGTGGACTCCTTGCGGACGCAAACTGACCTGTTCTTATCCCGGTATGCAACTATACTACGGTTCTGATGTTTACTATGGTCGTTATGTCTCTGTTCTAGAGGTAGACGGTCAATTTGATAATCTCGATGAAGTTATTTACATCGAAACTCATTTGAGCAAAACATCCACCAAATATCAAGGTGAAATGACTCACTTGTTACTACAACACCGCGAATATCCTGGTTCTAACAATGGTACTGGTTTATTCCAAGTATTGACAGGCTTGAAAATGCGTGATGCTTATGAGCGATTGACAGCTAAAGAAGCAAAACTAGCTGTTCAAGTCTAAAACAGCAGTTTATGTCAAAGATTAGGGGGAACAGAGAAAATGTTCCCTCTTTTTTTGTCTGATTCAGGATTTTTGGTTACTGAGCGATAGCCTGCGTGGCGTAGCCATAGTCGAAGTACAGAATTTTAGGATTTACAGGATTGTTATTTGGATATTATTTGATGATAACAGAATTAAAAATTGTCTGAATCAGGATTTACAGGATTTTAGGATTTACAGGATTGTTATTTGGATATTATTTGATGATAACAGAATTAAGGATTGTCTGAATCAGGATTTGCAGGATTTGAGGATTTGCAGGATGGTTATTTGGAGATTATTTGATGATATAGCGGTATGCACTTGAGTGAGATACAGTCAGCAAATCGCAAAGCCTGTAGGGGCGCAGGGTCTGCGCCCTCGATTGTATTGCATCCTAGCGATAACCGCTATAAGAGAATTATGATAACAGAATTAAGGATTATAAGAATAGGTGACAAAGAATATTTTGTAACTGCCTAAATTCAAATTTTCAAATGATATCTATTTAATTTAAACAATAAACAACATTCTCTAAACACTATAAATTGGCGAAAATTCCTAGACTAAATCAACAATAACATCCTGTAAATCCTCAAATCCTGGACATCCTGATTCTGACAAAATTTACGTCTGATTAAATTTACATTTAACAGTAATTTTGATGTTACTGCTAGTTTCTCCTGTGACAATATAAGGTATTCCTGTCATTCCTCCCACATTAACCCCAAATTCTAAGGTAACTTCCGAAACTTCGGCTAAAGCTAAATCTTTGAAGGATTGAATAATATGTTTTGAATAAGATTGAATAGTTTTTTGGAGTTTGTCTCCCTGTTCTTTAATATTCAGTTTTTCTAAACCAAAACTACGGTCTGATTCTTTAGGGGTGGGAATTATAAAACCTGTTTTATCTGGTGTTTCTATTTCTTGTTTTTGAGGTTGAGGAATAGATACAGCAACATTTTCTGAGGCTTCGATATAAATAATTGTTCCGTCTTCTAATTCAATCGGCGTTAGTTGTGACATAAAGGTAAATTATCTTTTAAGGTGAGAGATACAACAACAGGACTTAAACAAGTGGCACATTGGTAGGGTGCGTCAGACTGCATAAATTCTGCAAATAAACAGATTGTTGATATCTGACGCACCCTACAACAGATTTTTGGTGTGACACTTGCGTAAATCCTAAACAAAATTCAGCAGTCAACTTTATTATCGTTTAATTTGGTTAGGAAAGTCAGGAACTAACAAAGAGTTTTTTAACTCACCCTGTTGATTATAGAATTTTATTTTGCCTTGTTCATTACATAACCATACTTCAATTGCTTGAGCTTCTAAATATAATTTTTTCTTAAATTCCATTTCATCAAAAGTGTTGCCAGTGGATTTAACTTCTATACATATTTCTGGTGCTATAGAAGCTGATATTTCATCTTGAATTTGATCAAATCTTGCTTCTGAACACCACACGACATCAGCAACTTTAACTCCATCTGACGTATTGATTGCACATTCTGGCATGACTTCGCCAGTTTTTAATAAAGATTCTAATAACCGTTGAATTCTTCCTTGATAAAAAGAGTGTTTAATTTTCACAGGACTCATTACAATTTGTCCCCATTTATTTAATTCAATTTTGAAGGGTAAATCTTGTAATTGTTTATGTTCACAAACATCTTCCCATTTCATGGTCAATTACCTGGAGGAACAATATGATTTTAGCTGATTTTTTAGAAGTTCAACGTATTTTAACTTTTGACTTGGACTAAATTCTTCAACTGATAGCATAATGATTGATTCCAGTAAAATGTAGCCGTCATCTAATGTCACGACCAAAGCGCGACTTAATACCAGGATACAGTTATCATATTACCACTCGCTGTAATAATCGTGAATTTAAGTTAACTCGTCACGAATGCCGTCAGGTGTTTCTCTATACTCTCAACAAGGCGTTGGCTAAATTCCAATTTCAGCTTTATGCCATCTGTATTATGTCAAATCATGTGCATTATTTAATTGAACCAGCACAACCTGAAGATTTACCCAAAATCATGCACTGGATAAACTGGTACACGGCAATGTGTTTTAACCGAATGTTAAACCGGACAGGACACTTTTGGGAAAAACGCTATCACAGTACAGGATTTGCTAAAAATGATTATAAAAGGGCATTGAATACGCTTAGGTATATTCACGCTAATCCGAAAGCGGCGGGAATGCAAGAAGGATTTTTTTATGATTTCAGTAATTATGGAGTTTATGACCGATTGGGGGATGATGGTTTAACTACTTGGCATCCTGCTTTTTTGGCTTTGGGGAGAACCTTGGATGAATGTGCGGCTAAATATCGCGGTTTTTGTAGGAAATATCAGCCGAAAGAGAAAGCAGAAAGACATTATTCTTGGGGTAATCAATTTTTACCGAAGGTGATTAAAGGTAAAGGTAAAAACAAAAAAACATCACCTGGACAAATGCGATTACCTTGGGATAGTTGGGAGGAAACTAATCCTGAAATTGTGGAAGTGGCTGAGAAATTTATCTTTGCTAATTGTTATAACTCTCAAGTTGCAGGGGTTATTTTTCACAATCACAGTCAATGATTTCAGATGCACAAGGAAGTAGTGTGTTTATTTACGGCTAATTAGGGCTTTTTGGGGCTTTTTTTGGATATTTTTGCTGCTTTTTAGCTTTTAAATTAACTCTTTTTTATAGCACCCGTGTCGCTGTGTTTTTGTCGTGTGCTTGTGCCAGGTATCGAATTCTTGAAAAGCCGATTACTGAGTGGAAAATGCTTGCTTAATAAATGTTTACAATGCGCTGAAAGCCTTAGCTGCTACAATCTACAAGTCTCTGCAAGAAGAAAGGAGAAAAAAGTATCGTCACTTTTGTCTGAAAGTAACCAAAAAGTATCAGTATCAGAATATGAAAGTACCCTTGTATGAAAAGGTAGAGTACCCATCAGCTTATACGTACCTAAATTCTTATATTCCCATAAGGGTAACTCACTATATCTCATCCACCTTCCTCTCTCCTCTTTTCCCTTTTTCCATCCCACCCGTTCGCCAAACCTATTATACCCTTCATTGCTCCATTTTTCCAAATCTAAAGAATTACCTGTTTCCTTCCATATCCTGTTTTGGACGCTAAAACCGAATTTTCCTCCTGAGTTTTTCACCCATAAATCATCTACTTCTTTTAAATCCTTACAGTTAAAGTTTTTAATATCATTTAATTCTAAAAAACCTTGTTTTTCTTTTTTGGCTGAAACCAGAAGAAACTGATCATTTTTCCTATCTGCATCTTGCCATCTATTTTCTTTCATTAAATAGTCTAATTCATTCAATAAATGTTTCTTGAAATCTTCATGATAAGCTGTATTTTTGCTATCTAATTCGTTAAGCCGACCGTAAACAGAAGCAACAATATTAGCATTACCATTATAGAGAATATTGTAATCATGAGTGAATAATCTCAAAGAGTTTTTAAATTTAGACTTAAATTCAGACTCAAGTTGCTGATAATTTGTTATTGCTTGTTCATAAGCGTTAATTTTGTCTTTGTTTTTTTGAGATAATTCTCCTTTGGCATAATAAATATAAACTAAAGTAGCTAAATAATTAATATCATTTCGATTCATTTTAATTTCAACATCGGATAATTGTTTGATAATCGTATTTGGATTGTATTTATCTTGTATCTCTTGGCTAATTTCAACTTTATTCTGAACTAAAAATTGATAGCCCAAAGCCATCGAACTATTAATTAAAGCCTGTTTTAATTTTGGATCTTTGATTTTTTCATTGAGAACTAAACCCGCAATGTTCAAAGATTCATTTGCTCTAGTTGTACCGTCATTCTGTTGTTGTAATTGGGCAGATAATTGAGATAATTCTTTAATTTGAGCAATATCTTTTTCAAGATTATTCTTTTCTTCTTTAGCTTTTTGCTTTTTACCCGTTCTTTTTCAACTTGGCTTTGTGCTTGTTTAAGTTGATTTTGCGCTTGTTCTAGCTTAGGATTTATACTTGCTAATTTCTGATTAGCTTGATCTGCTGTTTGTGTTGCATTTTGAGCTTCTTTTTGAGCCTTATTCGCTTTTGTTTGAGCTTGTTCTAAATTATCTTTAGCTATATTATAATTATCATTAGCTTTTTTTAATTTCTCTTGAGTATTTTTTCTTGTTCTTGTGATTTTTCTAATCGCTCTCTTACCTGATTTTCTTGACTTTTTACTTTCTTTAACACCTGTGTAGCGTCATCTGCTTTTTTAGTAGCTTCATTTGCTTTTTGTTGTTCAATATTAGCTTTATTTACAGCCGTCACAACGAATACTCCAGCTAATGCTAACGTAACAGCTAAAACCACACTTCCAAAACGCATCCTTTTGTTAGCAGCATTAAGTTTTTTCTCAGCTTCCTGTTTAGCTTCCTCTTCAATAATTCTCGCCCTTTCTGCCGCTTCCTTCTCCTTTCTTTCTCTTTCTAACTCAGCTTCCTTTTCCTTTTCAATAATTTCTTCTTCAATTTCCTGCTGACGAGAAGCGGCTAAAAATTGTTTATCCTGAAAACTTACATTCTTAGATTCTGCCCATGCTTCTGCGGTTTTTAAAGCATTTCCTCGTAATAACCAAGAATTTTCCTGACAACCTGAATTAAACCACGCCCTAAAAGCCTCAGAATAGGGACGTAATGCAGCTAATTGATTATCAATCCATTGTTGATTAAAAACCTCTCGATAAATGGGATTATAAATCTGTAAGTGATTATTTCTTTTCACCACCAAACCCGATAACTGTAACTTTCCTTCCTCTCCAGTATTCTGACTAATAACTTCTCCTGCTTGATAAATCTTTTGATAAATCTCTAATAATTCACCTGCTAATTGTTCATCATTTAAAATCCGTTTTCCAATAGTGCGTAAATGTTCTGGGTTATCCTGTGCTTGCCAATTTTCAATAATATTAGTTCTGATTAAATTTTCTAACCATGCTTCTTCATTTCCTTCATATAATTCAGAAGAATTTAAGACTAAATTACAAACCTTTTGAGTTAAAAAAGGTTGTCCTCCAGTCCAATGTAAAATTAATTCTAATAACTTTTCTGAGTGATTAGTTTTAACACTCAATCCCAGTGCTAATGGTTGAGATTCTGCAAAAGTAAAACCTGTTAATTCCACCCCATAACCAATATTAAAAGGAGTCCGTGTTTTATCTTGAATTAAATCGTTGGGAGTAGCTACTCCTAATAACACAAAACTCAGACGATTATATTCAGCATTATCAACTCGACGATTATAAAAAGAGCGAATCAATGCAAAAAAATCATCAACATTAAACTCTAAACTAATGGTACTATCAATTTCATCTATAAAAATAACGATATTTGAATCAACATATTTTAAAAGAATATCGCGCAGAAAATTACCAAAGAAATTCACCGCAGATAAAGATTCTTGATCATATTTATCCCACCAACTATCTATATCACATTTTTCATTTAATTCAAAGGTATTAATTAATTCAATAATAATTCCTGCATACCATTGTAAAGGGGTAATATTAGCTGAACCAATCTCAGTTAAATCAATAGCAGCACAAGCAAATCCATCTACTTCTTTAAGTCGTTTCATTGTTTGAACTCTTAAAGAAGATTTACCCATTTGACGGGAATTTAAAACATAACAAAATTCTCCTTTTTTTATAGCTTGATAAAGTTCATTATCGGCTTTTCTAGTCACATAAGTAGGAGCAGAAGCTGGGAGAGAACCACCTACTTGATATTCATAATTAATTGAGTCTAAATTTTCCATTTAATTTGTTGAATACCGATAAATTAGGGTAAATTTCTATATTATTGTAATTTTATTGTTGAAACATTCCGGTAACAATATCTTCTGGAGGTATTCCTGCTTGAATTAAAGCATTTGTTAATCCTTGCTCAAAATTATCATCTTCAATGACAATTTTATCATTTAATAATCGAGCATGGAATAAAATAGTATCAGTCCAAGTTTGTTTTTCCCAACCTGTCATAATAATCAAAAATTGTCCTGATTCTTGATCACAAACTGAACTAAGTTTAAGTTTTTGTAGTCGAGGTTGAATAGCAGATTCTTTTCTTAAAACTTGGGTTAAAATCTCAGTGTACTTTAGTGATTTATCCATTGTAAAATTACCTCATTTTCAGGATCAAAAACAATTAGATTAATTTTATTACGTTTAACAACCAATTGAAAAATAGGTTTTTGAAAGTGTTTTAAATAAATAGCTTGACTAATTCCTAAAAAAGTTTTCTTTCTGGTTCTTGTTCTGCTAAAGCCCATTGATAGAGTTGAAGTTGTCCTATGGTTTTTTCTAGTTCACTAATCACAGAAGGAGAATCAAAATCTTTAATTTCAATGGCAATTTTTTGGTCTTCTTTGTCAGCACTAAAAATTTTTTCTGCGCCTAAATCGGCTTTGAGTAATGTTTTTTCTAGTGCTAAAATTAAGGGATCATCGGTAATTTTCCAACCATCCTTTTCTAAGGTATGACGTAATGATAAGTGTAAATTATCTCTCCTAGACATTTTTTTTCGTTAACGGTTGGTTATTTAGATTCCATATCTATGTTCATAAAATGACCGCACTACGATAGATAATATTTACATTATAGCGGTTCTTGGTTGAGTGAAATACAAGAACCCCACCCCCAACCCCCTCCCCGCAAGCGAGGAGGGGGCGTATGATGTATCTCCTTCAACTGCATACAGCTATATATACTATGATGAAACTTTTACAACTATTCTATCAAACATCATGTAATCATCGCTCCCAGCAATGGAATAAAAATTTATAGTCCGTTTTAACGGAGTTTAGTTATTAGTCCTGTTCGCGTAGCGTTTCCGTAGGTTACTTTAGTTTAGAGCAAGTTATGTTCATCACAAAATAACTTTGGTTATATCAATACCTTGTCCATTTTCTGCTTTGTTGGGTTTCATGCTGATTGCTTCGCGAACGTTTACGTTCCACAACCCAACCTACAAATCAAGGCTTTTTCCAATTTGGACAAGGTATTGTTATATTTATTTGGTTTTTATCATTTTAGATGACATTAATTAGTCTTGCAAGCGATCGCAAAAATAAAGCCGATATAAATTACATAAGGGAATTACCTTATTACCTTTTGACTCCGCTAATCCCATACTTTTTAATTTAAAAGCATAAGTTGGTTCTAATGTAACTGCATCATCACTATTAACTAATTTTAACATCGCTGATTTTAGTTGTTTATTTTCTTCTAAAATCAAAAGATGACGATACAAATGGTCTTCATATAAACCTTCTTCAGTGGGAGCTATTTCTAAAAATTGGTTTAAGGTTAATTGGTTAGTAGCAATATGATATAATGCTGTTCTTACTAGATAAGGATGACCGTCAATCATCCCCATTAATTGATTAATTTCTGTATCTGACCATTGTAATCCATGCCGTTTAACTAAATCTTGAACTTGAGTTAAACTAAATTTATTTAAGTCAATAGGTAAACCGACATTAAAAGGAGATTTATTCACATCCAAAGAAATATAAACCTCCTGAGAATGGGAAATAACTAATCTCAATTTTTGCCAAGTTTCATTATTTTTGCCTTTTTCATGCCATGAACGTAACATAGTGAAAAATTCATCAGCAATGTCACTATATTGAAAGATTCTATCCACTTCATCTAATCCTAGAATCACAGGCTGTTTCAATTCTTTTAAAAGATAGGATTGGAAATAATTTGTACAATTAGTTTGACTGCTATAACGTTTAGTATTCCAATATTGATCTATCTTTTCTTCAATCCCTAATTCTAAACTGACATTTGCACAAAAAGACTCTAAAAAACTATCGAGATTTTTAAATAATTCTCGACTCCATAAATTAATAAATCCTGTTTGATAATCTTGCTTTTCTCCTTGGGCTAAAATCCTACTCATTAATGAAGTTTTTCCCATTTGTCGAGGTGCTTTAATCCTAATTAATGCCCCAGGTTTGATAATAGCTTTATAACAGTTAGATTCCACAGGAGGACGTTCAACATAAAAAGGAGAATTTAGAGGAACTTGTCCATCTAAATTTTCAAAAGGAATATCAATACTTCTTGCTGGAATTGGTTCAGATTTTGATTCATTTAAATCCTGAACAATGGCTTTTTTAGTCGTTGCATCTTTTGTCCTCAAAACCGGAGTTAAATGCTCTGGAATATTTTCCATTTCAATCGCATTACATCCTAAATCAAAAGCACTTTGAATTGATTCTCCTGCAAATAAAGTATCGTAGAAACCAATAGCAAATTGTTTAGCTGCTTGATCACCAATTTTTTGATTCATCCCTACGACATAATTAACATAAGGATAAATACCTTCTGCTTGTACATCTGAATAACAAGCATTGAGAAAAACACAATCAATAAAAAAGATTTCTTGTAATGCTTTAAAAAATTTGGCTAAAGCAGCAACTTTAATTAAAAATGCTTCTCCATTATCTGCCATTAAAGCTAAACCATGTTCTCCTCCACCATGTCCTGAAAAATGAACAATATCTGGTTTATGTCCTAATAGAGTACGACGGAATTCTTGAAGACGTACAGCTTGTTCGACAATAATTTCAAATTGTTCACGTTTTTGGGAACGTTCCCAAGCTTGTTTAATGTCCCTTATTTCTTCACTTAAACGTAATGGTTTTGTGTTAATGGGGTTAGCTGTTAAAATCAGAATTTTTTTCATCAACGTCGTTTTTTGGAAATATGATCAGCAATACTGTGTATGTGCAGTATTTTATCCTTTATAGTGATCAAAACTGTAACGCTGATCAAATTTTAGGCTGCTGATAACTTTTTTGGTAGATATTAAAAATTCATACTTGATAATGATACTAACTTCTGAGTGGGGAAACCCCGCCCCTACATCTGCCTCATGCTATACATATAAGCCTGAAAATACGTAGATAAAAGATACTTATTACAAAAACTGTAAATATTGTTATGATTTCAGAAATTAGTAACTGATGTATCTCATCAGTGAAAACATTCTCTCAGGAGGAAATTCCTTTGTCTCGTCGTTATTTATTTACTTCCGAGTCAGTTACAGAAGGTCATCCAGATAAAATCTGCGATCAAATTTCGGATACGATTATTGATGCGTTATTGACAGAAGACCCTAGTAGCAGAGTAGCCGCAGAAGTGGTGGTTAATACTGGTTTAGTATTAATTACTGGAGAAATTAGTACCAAAGCTCATGTCAATTATGTGCATCTTGCCCGTAAAAAAATTGCGGAAATAGGCTACACTGACGCAGGTAATGGTTTTTCTGCGGATAGCGCCAGTGTTTTGATAGCTTTGGATGAACAATCACCTGATATTGCCCAAGGTGTCAATGTAGCCCAAGAAACGCGCACTCAGGATAGTGAAGAACTATTCGATAAAATTGGTGCTGGTGATCAAGGACTCATGTTCGGTTTTGCTTGTAACGAAACACCCGAACTGATGCCTTTACCGATCAGTTTAGCTCATCGTATTGCCCGGAGATTGGCAGGAGTTCGTAAAGCAGGTGTTCTTCCTTATCTGCGTCCTGATGGGAAAACTCAAGTTACTGTAGTTTATGAAGATGGAAAACCTGTAGGTATTGACACTATCTTAATTTCCACTCAACATACAGCTACTATTGGGGATATTACAGATGATGCTGGAATACAGGCCAAGATTAAAGCTGACCTATGGACAGAGGTGGTAGAACCTGTATTTGGTGATATTACTGTGAAGCCAACTCAGGAGACAAAATTTTTAGTCAACCCCACTGGCAAATTTGTCATTGGTGGACCACAGGGAGATTCTGGTTTAACAGGACGAAAAATTATTGTTGATACCTACGGTGGTTATTCTCGCCACGGTGGTGGTGCTTTCTCTGGTAAAGATCCCACAAAAGTAGACCGTTCTGCGGCTTATGCTGCTCGTTATGCAGCCAAAAATATTGTTGCAGCTGGGTTAGCTCAAAAGTGTGAAGTGCAACTAAGTTATGCCATTGGTGTAGCGCGGCCAGTGAGTATCTTTGTTGATACTTTTGGTACTGGTACAGTAGATGATGAAATTCTGTTGAACCTAGTTAAGGACAACTTTGAACTACGTCCAGCGGGAATTATCCATGCTTTTAATTTACGGAACTTACCAAGTGAAAGAGGCGGACGTTTTTATCAGGACGTTGCAGCTTACGGTCATTTTGGAAGAACTGATTTAGATCTGCCTTGGGAACGCACTGATAAAGCAGACATATTAAAGCAATGCTTGAATAAATCTCATTCAAAAGCGATCGCTTAATCAGTTAGTATATTCACAAAATTGCAATTGAGGCTATAGACAATTTGATCATCTATAGCCTCATTTTTTAATCATAGATAGCTCAAGTTTAGGGAGCATCCCAATCGGGAATCATTGCTCCATCTTCTCCACCAATCCCAATTCCAGTGTAATATATATCAGCATCGGTGATATCCATGTTATCCATTGATGCTTGATAAACGTTGGAATCATTAATTGTCGCACGAGTCAGATTTGCACCGTTTAAATTGACTTGTTTTAAATTAACATTTGTAACAAAAGCTGATGTTAAATTAGCGCCTGCTAAATTTGCTCCAGTTAAGTCAGCACCTTCTAGGTTAGCATCTGTGAGGTTAGCACCTTGTAGATTTGCGCCTCGTAAATCAGCACCTATGAGATGAGCGCCGCTGAGGTTGACTCCTGATAGATTACACTGGATACATTCTCTAGTTGACAAAAGTTTCTGTAAATCTTGCTGGCTTCCAGCTTGGACTGAATTAGCTAGAAACAGGGGAGTTACCAATGCCATAGCGGCTAATAATTGAAGTTTCATAAAACTTTCCCCCTTATAATGGAGTTATGTCCGTTCTTTACCTCACAACTTCATTATCTCACAAGTTGGCTGGAGAATGTTGATTAAAATCACAACTTTGATATTTTTTCTCAAAGTGGGAATAGGAATTTATTACTAATTACTAAATTATATGGAATCCCAATTACAGATAAAACAACTAATTACAACTCTGCAACAGGACTTACCTACACTGTTTGAGCAGGATATTTCCTATGAAATATACACAAATGATATCTACTTTTGTGATCCAGTCAATAAATTTAAAGGTAAATTTAACTATCGCTTAATATTTTGGACTTTACGATTTCATGCTCAATTATTTTTCACACAAATTTACTTTGATTTACATGAGGTATCACAGTCTAGTGATGACACAATTCTAGCTACATGGACAGTGAGAGGGGTTTTACGCGTTCCTTGGCAAGCAAAGTTACTGTTTAATGGTTATTCAACTTACAAATTGAATGCAGATTGTTTAATATATGAACATATTGACACCTGGGATAGAAAACCAGGAGAAATATTACAGCAGTTTTGGCAAAGGGGTTAGAGGATGTTTGAAAAGTATCAGAATTAATCAATATCCCCCCAACCCTCCTGACCAAGGAAAGCTAAATTCCTCAAATTCACCCTTAAAAAGGCGGATTTAGGGGATATGCGGGTGTCAGATCCCAGCAATTCTCATTTGGAAAAAAATAAGATAAAGTTCTCTTATTTAAATAGAGAACTTGTGTTGAACTATCGTTTTTTAACAGATAATTATCATCCGACGCTGGAGATAGATAGGTTTTTAAACATCTGTCCATGAAAAACTGATTTCAACTCATAAATCTGGACATATAGGACTCCTCTTTGATTTTGGTTAGCGCAGCCGGATATTTGCGCTTATCTATACCTAATTTACGTTAATAGGGTTGTTGTGGACAATACCAACTACAATGGACTTCACACATATTTTAAAAAATCAAATAGCATTACTATAAATATTTGCATCTTTTCGCCCTTAACCTAACAAGCAACACTTTGCTCTATACTTGATTTAAACTTATACTCACAAAAAGAATTTAGATTTGCTTAAAAAGGCAGCGTTTATCCCGTTGACAACAAGTAGCAGACTTTTTTCCCCAAAATTCCCATTTTTACCCATTCAATACTAACCCCATCATTAACCACACCCTAGTATTACTGGTGGAGACAGTAGATGAGAAGTAGTCAAAATATTTAAGAGAAGTCCGGATTGGACAGTGGTAATTAGGGATGAGGTAATGGGAAGCGGGGATTGAGAACCAGGAAGAGAAATTTTTTCCCCTGAATTCAAGTATCATCACCCCAGTCTAGGTCTTATGCGGTGCTTAAAGCTCATGATAAAAGCCCAACTCAGGAATTTGCGTGTTATTGACCCAAAGTTTGCAAAAACTTCACAATTAAAAGCACAATATGTGAGCTATACTGTTTTCGGGCAATGAATGTAAACTTTCTTGTTAGTAAAAAACCCAAGCCCTTCAATCAAATCAGGCATACACGTTAGCATCTTCACTCGTTTGGGTGTCATCGGCAAAAACCCCAAGTCTTCCATAGACCTGGATTTGATTATATTAATGTCGAGGTTTCACTGAGCATGAAAGTTAATCTAGTGCAGCGCAGCAAAAATAAACATCATTAAAAATTTCTAAAAAGCTGGTTTAATCTGCTTTTTAAGTTTTTAATTATGCTTTGCCGAATTGGGCTAACCATCCCCAACAAATTATCTATACTAACTCTGGCCACTCAACTACAAGCCAGAACAGTAACACTACACCAGGGCATTAATTTCTATTCCGCTACTGCAATTACAGCAGTTTTCGAGCAAATAAACCACAAAAATAAATCCCATGCGAAGTTCTGCATTGGTTTTATGACTTTGACTTGTGGCAAGTTTGATCACAATTTGCTGTAACACCTACTCTTAATACTGCGCGGTTAGGAGGGGAAAGAAGAAAAGGAAAAGGATGAAGAAAACCCTTTACCCTTAAAGCTTTTCCCCAACGAATTGATAACTTTCAGGTTCTTAACCGACAAAGTATTGCACTCACTCTAGGTACTCAACTACAGCCTAGAGCCATTTCGTAACGCAGATTTACCCTAACTAAGGGTGTTCATATTGCCATCAACAGTGACTCTGGCTACTCAACTACAGCCTAGAGCTATTTCTGAACGCAGATTTATAGCAAATATTTCTGTAAATAGGGTGAAATTGCCTGTTCAAAAGGCTTTCCAGTAGCGGAAGTTTATCAAAAATTGAAAAAACCAACAATATTACACCACTATGAGCGAAGCAATTTTTAATCTCTCCACACTTGACGGTAACAACGGCTTTATTATTAAAGGTGAAGAAGAAAACGACACATTAGGCTATTCAGTTAGCAATGCTGGAGATATGAATGGTGATGGTATTGACGACATCGTAATTGGTGCGCCGTTAGCCAATCCCAATAATCAAGGTGATGCAGGTAAGACTTATGTAGTTTTTGGTAGTAAAGAAGGCTTTAGTCAAACCATTGATCTTTCGACTCTTGATGGTACTAAAGGTTTTGTGATCAACGGGGCTGCAAGTGCTGATGAATCAGGCCGTTCCGTTAGCAACATTGGGGATATGAACGGTGATGGTGTTGATGACCTAGCAATTGGCGCACCTGGTCCTATTGCCAATAGTCTCGGCAATGCTTATGTCATCTTTGGTAGTAAAGAATCCAACTATTTTAGTAATCCCATCGAACTCTCCAACCTTGGCAACAAGGGCGTTACTATTCCAGGCAGTACATTTGAATTAAGTAGTAATGCAGGTTGGGCTGTTAGTAGTGCCGGTGATTTTAATGGTGATGGCATCAAAGACCTATTAATTGGTGCAACTAATCCTGGCAATAATGGCCCAGGTATTTACGGCGAAAGCTATGTCATCTTTGGGAAAACGAATCTTCCTTCAGTCATAGACCTCGACTCTCCAGACTTTGGGTTTAATGACGGCTTGATCATCTACAGCAATGATAAAAATAACTTAGGCAACTTAGGCTATTCCGTGAGTGATGCGGGGGATATGAACGGTGATGGTGTTGATGATATCATTATTGGTGCGCCTTATGCAGACCCTAATGGTAACAATTCTGGCAGCAGTTTTGTGATCTATGGACGTAAACAAGACAACCCCTTTACTTATGATATCAACGTCTCCAACCTTAATCCTAACGATGGTTTTACCATCAATGGACAAGATGTTGATCAATCTGGCTTCTTTGTTAGTAAAGCTGGAGATATCAATGGTGACGGAATTGGTGATCTAATCATTGGTGCAAGAGATGGAGGTATAGAGTTTACTGGTAAAAGCTATGTAGTCTTTGGTAAAGAGGGCGGTTTTGATAATACTGTTGAACTGTCACAACTCAATGGCAACAATGGCTTTGCCATCAACGGTATTGCTCCTTTTAACAATTTCGGTTGGTCTGTCAGTGATTTAAAGGATGTTAACGATGACGGTATTGATGACATCATTATTGGCGCTCCCTTTGCTAATTCCAAGGGTCAAGCCTATGTAGTCTATGGTAGTAAAACTCCCTTTAGTCCTACCTTTGATATATCAAGTCTCAACGGCGAGAATGGCTTTGTTATTGATGGTCTTTCCATAGATAAAGAGTTAGGTTTCTCCGTTAGCGGTGCTGGGGATGTTAATGGTGATGGTGTTAAAGACATCATTATTAGCTCTCCTTTTGCTGATGCTAATGGTATCAAATCTGGAGCAGCTTATGTGATATTCGGCAAATTTGTCAATCAAGCACCCACAGATTTAGCACTCAGCAATACAAGTATTAATGAAAATGTTCCAGTTAATACAGTTGTTGGTTCACTCAGCACCATTGACCCCAACCAAAACGATACTTTTACATATAGCCTAGTTGCTGGTGATGGTGATGCTGATAATAGTGCTTTCAGCATTAATGGTCATAGCCTGGTAGTTAACTTTTCTCCAGATTTTGAAACTAAGTCCAATTACACTGTCCGAGTCCGCACTACAGATAAAGGTGGACTAATTTATGAGAAACAGTTGACGATTACCATCAATGATATTGACGAAACACTACCAAATTCAGCACCCACAGATTTAGGAATTAGCAATACAAGTATTGATGAAAATGTTGCCGCTTTCTCTGTTGTTGGTGTATTGACTACTACTGATCCAGATACAGGAGATACTTTTACTTATCACCTAGTTGCGGGTGAGGGAGACACTGATAATACTGCTTTCTCTATTGAGGGAGATCAACTCAAAATTAACTTTTCTCCAGACTTTGAAACTAAGTCTAATTACAGTATCCGAGTCAAGACACAAGATGCGGCT
>NZ_VILD01000006.1:143914-235024 GCF_009712085.1 Anabaena sp. UHCC 0253 | reverse complement strand
TTAACTTTTCTCCAGACTTTGAAACTAAGTCTAATTACAGTATCCGAGTCAAGACACAAGATGCGGCTGGACTAATTCATGAGAAACAGTTGACTATCACCATCAATGATATCAACGAAACAGGTACAAATGCAGCGCCCACAGATTTAGGAATTAGCAATACCAGTATTGATGAAAATGTTGCCGCTAACTCTGTTGTTGGTGTATTGACTACTACTGATCCAGATGCAGGAGATACTTTCACTTATCACTTAGTTGAGGGTGAGGGTGATGATGATAATGGTGCTTTCACCATTGATGGAGATCAACTCAAAATTAACTTTTCTCCAGATTTTGAAGCTAAGTCCAATTACAGTATCCGAGTCAAAACACAAGATGCAGCTGGACTAATTTATGAGAAAGCGTTAACCATCAATATTAACGATATCAACGAAAATGGTAATGGTGGAACAGCTTCTAACAAATTTCTGACAAAGATTAGTGATGATGTTTTTAATATCAAAGCTAATAATGGCAACGCTACTCTAGACGTTAAATTAACAGGACGCAGTTCTAGTTTTATTAATGAAATAGGGGTATTTACCGTTGATGATGCGGCTGGTACAATTGACGGTATTGCTCCAGGTGCTGCGGGTTATGCAGAAAAAGCTTTATTAAGAAGTCAGGTAATTTTCTCTGCGCTTACTAATCCTCCTGCTGGCTTTGATCCCACCAATCTCAGCCGATTATTAGGATTTAATTCTAATGACAATTTGAGATTCTATTTGGTTAAAGGTGGTTCAACTGAGTCTGTACTCAATAACACCACTGCCAAAGAAAATGTCCTGTTTCCTGCCCCTTCTACCCTCAAGATTACAGATTTGGGATCTGATAGTTTCTCCCTAGCTTGGGAAGATGGTTCTGGTAATCCTAATGGTTTTGAGGATTTGCTAGTCACAATTAAGGCAAGTGATAAAGCTATATCTCTGGGTACAAATCTGCAAAATAAACCACAGGGAGAATCGCTGGATTTGCGGAATATCACTGGTACAGTAAACGCTGAGTTTGTTGTTAACCGAGAAGCAAGTTTTAACAATTTTATTGGCTTCTATCGCATCACAGATGAGAATGGTGGGATTGATATTAATGGTGATGGTACGGCCGATATTCTCCCTGGACAAGATGGTTATATTCAAGCGGCTCTAAATGGGCGTGTTCCTGATATTAATTTAACTGTAAACAACAGTGGAACAGCAGTTTTTAATGCGACACTTCACGGTGGTTCTCTCTTTGTACCATTTCTGATTGCTAATGGTACACCCGATGCCCTACTTGATAGCGATCCTAATAATAACCCAAATATTTACTTTACCTTCTTGGGTGCTAATTCAGATGGCGCTGATCATGTGCGGATTTTAGGTGATAATACTTTTGGTTTTGAGGATCTATTTGGTGGTGGTGACAAAGACTTCAATGATATGGTTGTTAAAGTGAATTTGACTCCTGTAGCTTAGAAGATCATGTTCTAGAATCCTGATAGAGACGTTCTATGGAACGTCTCTGATAATGCGATAATGCGATCGCTCATAAACCCTAATTTCCTTAATTCCCAAACTATATGCAGGGGAATTTGAATTGTTAATCTAGTCTTCCTGGGAATCTTGGACTAAAGGTGCAAGGAAGACTAGGACAATCAGGAGGACAAGAAAGACAAAGGGGACAATCAGATAAATTAGAATATTAGTTTGTGTCGGCTGCGACTGTTTTAGCTGTTTCATCATTTTTATTCCCGTTCCTAATCCTTTACAAGATTCTGGGATTTTGTGAACAAACGGGAAGAAGTGGTGAAAATTTTGGCCGCAGTAAATAGTGTTTTCTAATACAAAATCTTGAACATTGGCAAGAAAAATCCAGGACTAAATCTTCATCTCTCGGAAGTTAGATTTTTTATTGATCAAGATGATATATGATGATTTTTGGGCGATTTATAATCGCCAGGGCTAATAATTAATTAGACTTTTTCATTCTTGAAGATTTAAATTCATCATCATCTCGTAAGTTGCCACATTAAATCCATGATCTTCAAATAACTTTTTAGCAAACTGATTTTGGGCTGCAACTTGGAGGATCAATATTTTTGAACCTAATTGTTTTGCTGCATCTACTGTAGCATTTAATAGTAATTTTCCTGCTCCCAGTCCCCGCGCTGATTCATCAATGTATATATCATGAAGCCATACTGCTGCTGGGGCAATATCAACTAAACTGCTTTCTTCTAACCGGATAAAGGAGTAACCAACAATTTCATTTTCTACTTCTACAACCAATACAACTGCTTGAGGATTTACAATTTGTTGAGCAAAAAAATCATAAAGCTGTTGTTGATGATTTTCAAATTCAACAAATCTTAAAGGATTAAAATTTTGATGTTGATGAACGAGTTTGAGTGCGTACTTGTTCACTCCTGGATGATCATTTATAGTGGCTTTTCTAATTGTAATATTTGGTTTTTGCATTTTGTATATAGGGTTTCCTAGTCTGTTGAGAGGATGTTTGAAAAGTCTTTAGTTAAGTAAACTGTCTAAATCAGGATGTCCAGGATTAAAGGATTAACAGGATGAAAACAGAAATTTATCAATTACCCATTACTAGTCTTAAGTAGATAACTAGCAACTTGAGTTAAAATATAAAGATGATTTTCGTTGTTTTTTCTGAGAAAAAAGGTTTCACTTACAGTTAACACTAATGGATCATTAAGTTATTTTTGTAATCTACTCCAGCAATACGGATATTTTTTGACATCAGTATGCAGAAAATAGTTGTCAAATACTTGGCAAATAAAAAATCATCTGCTATATTATTCTCATACCCAAAAACCTAATCCCCTAATCCCCTGTCCCTACGGGGATGTAGAGACGTTCCTCGGAGCGTCTCTACTCTTTTGTATTGAAGTTGAAAGGGAGAAGGAAAAATTCTTCCCTATCTCTCCAGTTATTTCCTAATCAGCATTGAGAATTTTGGGAACTCGGAAAAAATCACCTTCCTGCTGAGGCGCACTGTTGAGGATTGCTTCCCTTTCAGGATAGGGTTGGAGAATATCTTCTCTAGTAACATTGCTAACATCAATAGCTCTGGTTGTTGGCGCGACATTGGTAACATCCAGTTGATTTAGTTGTTCTATATAATCCAGAATACTACCTAGTTGAGTAGTAAATTTTGTTTCTTCCTCTGCTGTCAATTCTAAACGAGCGAGATTAGCAACTTTACGAACTTGTTCACTATCAATCATAATTTATTTGTGGTCAGTGGTTAATAGTCAATAGTCAGTAGTCAGGGTAATTTTAAACAACTGACAACTGAACTAATTTTTTAAAAGAATATGTCAATTTGCGATCGCCCAGTAGTTTTGAGCCAGTTTTGGGCTTCAATATAATTATTGGGGGCCATGCGAATTGCTCTAATCCAATAATCCGCTGCTTGATCAAATAATGCTTCACCACCGTCATTATCCCCAGTTTCCTTAGCTCTCTCACCTTGAAAATGATAAATCACAGCGATGTTATTCAAAGCTTGGGGTAAGCGGGGATTTAACTCAATAGCCTGATGATAATACTCTAAAGCCTTATTATGATCACCGTTACTAGCATAAATTAACCCCATATTATAGAGAATATAACTCCGATCATTAGAGTCTTCTTCCATTTCTAAGGCTTCTACATAGTAATCTAGTGCTTCGGCATATTCACCTTCTGCCTGTGCGGACATCCCATCTCGGTAATAAACAAATGCTTCTTTGGCTTTTTTGTTGGTTGGCAATATCTTGAGGATGATATCTGCCATCACGGTAAAGGATTTGTCAACAAAGTTATCGTTTTTCTGTGTTCTTGGCATATTCGCCTCTATAATTACTCAAATGAAGCAGACACTATTTAGCCGCAAGTTATTTGAGAGTGGTATTTTCCAACTAGCATACCGCTAATTTAACCGATCTGCGGGAGTTTGAGTTAAGCAAAAGGCAAGATGCAAAAAACAAATTCTTTTTAATTTTTAATTATTCTGTTTCTATTTCCGAAACAAAGATAAAGACTACTGTATAAACAAGTTAAGTTAACTATTGCACACAAGCCACACCCCAGCCGCGATGGTAAAAGAAATAGCAATTCGCACCACTGGACTAACTAAGCAATTTGAAAGGCACGTTGCTGTCAATGATGTTGACTTAGAAATCCATAGGGGTGAAGTTTACGGATTAATTGGTCCTAATGGGGCGGGTAAAACCACCCTAATTCGGATGTTAGCCACTGCTGAAGAACCGACTACTGGTGAGATTTATATTAACGGCGATCGCCTTTTACGAGATCAAAGCAACCTCAAACTTAAACGTCGTCTTGGTTATTTACCCGATGACTACCCACTATATGAAGATTTGACAGTTTGGGATTATTTAGATTATTTTGCGCGGTTGTATCGCTTGCAAGGAAAACACCGTACCCAACGTCTCCACGAAGTTCTAGAACTCATTCAACTGGGTAATAAACGTCATAGCATGATTTCTACACTCTCACGGGGCATGAAGCAGCGTTTAAGTTTAGCCCGCACCATTATTCATGAACCAATTTTACTCCTTTTAGATGAACCCGTTTCTGGACTTGATCCCATTGCGCGGATGCAATTTCGGGAAATTATTAAAGCTTTACAAGAAGCCGGAATGACGATTTTAATTTCCTCCCACGTTCTCAGTGACTTAGCGGAATTGTGTACGTCAGTGGGAATTATGGAACTAGGTTTTTTAGTGGAAAGTTCTTCACTCAAACATCTTTATCAGCGTCTTTCCCGACAGCAGATTTTAGTCTCCACTTTGGGCAATATAGATATATTAGTGAGTGAACTAAAAAATCATCCTTTAGTAGAAGAGTGGGAGGTAATACCTAGTCAAAATAGTGTGCGAGTCAATTTTTCCGGTAAACCAGAAGATTCTGCTGATTTATTGCGATCGCTTGTCAGTACAGGAATTCCTTTAACAGAGTTTCATTGTACCCAAGAAGACCTAGAAACTATTTTCCTGAAATTAGGTCACAAACAAGCATCATAGATAATTTTGGATTTTAGATTTTGGATTTATTTTCTGCACAAAGTTAAAAATTGTTCAAAAATAAAACTTCTCAATTTTTGGAGGTATTGACTATGTTACTCAATTTCATAGACAGAGTGGGAGAATTAAATCCCCAACTATTCCGAGAACTTAAAGGCAGATTCAAGCCTTTTAATATCCTGATAGCTATGGGTTCTTCTTTAATATTACAACTCATAGTTTTCCTCTTTCAACTACGAGAATTTCCCGACGAAAACTACTATATCAAAGCAACCTACTGTACTTTGGGAGCGGGTTATGAAAAGCAAGAGCAAGCACTTTATCAACAACAAAATGTACTTACTCAAAGAATAGAAAGTTATCGCCAAATTCCCCTCACAGATAATACCATTATCCCCCAGTTACAAGCTCAACTTCAACAAGTTCAAAATGAGCTATCCAGCCTCCAGCATTATTTATCTAAAAATATTTGTCCATTAGATAAAATAGATTGGCAATTGTGGTGGCGAGATCATTGGGAATACACATTTTTAGCATTTAGTGTAATTTTCGTTTTTACACTATTAGTTGGGGGAACTTATTTACTAATTAGTGATTTAGCCAAAGAAGAACAACGGGGAACATTGAACTTTATTCGGCTTAGTCCCCAAACAGAAACAAGCCTCTTGACGGGAAAAATCATTGGAGTCCCTAGTTTAATTTATCTCTTTGTTCTCACCGCAATTCCTCTACATTTCTGGGCAGGACATTCTGCTCAAATTGCCTCAAGTCACATTTTCAGTTATTACGCTGTTCTAGTTGCTAGTTGCATTTTCTTCTACAGTGCAGCCCTAATTTTTGGTTTAATTAGTCGCTGGTTTAGCAGCTTTCAACCTTGGTTAGGTAGTGGTGCTGTACTTGTGTTCTTGTTTATGACAATGACAATGGTATCGTCTTATGGAGAATTCAATAATCCCCTAACTTGGATTAGATTCTTTAGTCCTTGGGATATTACCAATTATCTATTTCCTAATCTGTTTCGTTCATATAGAGACTCATCAATAGAAAAGCTCCAATTCTTCTATTTACCAATAGGACAAAATTTAATTACCTTGGTTGGCTTTCAATTAGTTAATTACGGAATTTGCTCCTACGGCATTTGGCAAGCGATGAAACGCTGCTTTCGGAATGCAGATAGTACAATATTGAGTAAAGGACAAAGTTATTTATTTATAGCTTTTACTCAGGTCATGTTTTTAGGATTGACTATACCCGCAGTTGATAATAAATACGATGTAGGGATGATATTCCTGATTGCTTTATTCAATTTTACCTTAGTTCTAGCATTAACTATTGTCCTTTCACCCCATCGTCAAACTATCCAAGATTGGGCAAGATATAGACACCAAAATCATCGAGATAAATCTTTATTACAAGATTTAGTTTTTGGTGAAAAAAGCCCGGCAATTGTTGCCATAGTAATTAATCTTTTAATTGCTACTACACCAATAATCATCTGGATTTTGTTCTCTCCTAACAATTTCTATGATGATAATATTGACAAAAATAAAGTCCTCTTAGCGATGGTTTTATCCTTCAGTTTAATGCTGATATATGCCACAATCGCTCAACTAATGCTACTCATGAAAAACCCCAAACGTTATATATGGGCAGTTGGGACTATAGGGGTAGCTATGTTTCTGCCATCAATTATTCTTTTAGTTGCGGATATTAATCCATCAGAAAATCCAGCTTTGTGGTTATTTTCTACCTTCCCTTGGGCTGCGATAGAACACGCAGGAACAACAACAATCTTCATGGCACTTTTAGCTGATTTTACAGTTGTAGCCTTGTTAAACTGGCAATTAAATCGAAAAATCAAAGTCTTAGGAGAATCTGCAACCAAAGCATTATTAGCAGGAAGATAACTGAATAATTTTCTAATTTATAACCGCCGATATCCGCGAACACATTGCGTTTATCTGCGGTTAATTTTTTCTATTACACCAACATAAAGATTTATTGGTATTACTGAAGTATAAAATTTCCCAACTCAATATCTCTTAATCTTTGCGCCTCTGCGTGAGGCTTATTCATATTTTTACTCAGCGAATCCGATTGATTTAACACTTGATGATATAATCATACATTATTGCACAAGCCAATAATCAAATATTCAACTTCTCTAAGAAGTCGAGGATCTAAAACTTTCGTATCATTGAGATAATTCCCATAAATTCATGATTAAGGTGCTAAAACTACCCCAGAAATTAATGCTTCTTGGTTCAGGAGAACTAGGAAAAGAATTTGTCATTGCTGCTCAACGTTTAGGCAATTATGTCATTGCTGTTGATAGATATGCTAATGCTCCGGCTATGCAAGTTGCAGATTGTGCAGAAGTTATTTCTATGCTCAGTGCTGATGATTTAGAAACGGTGGTAAATAAACATCAGCCCGATTTTATCATTCCCGAAATTGAAGCCATTAGAACCGAAAAGTTAGAAGAATTTGAACAACGAGGAATTACAGTTATTCCTACAGCAGCGGCTACTAACTACACCATGAACCGCGACAGAATTAGAGAATTAGCACATCAAAAATTAGGAATTAGAACTGCTAAATATGGTTATGCTGTCACCTTAGCAGAATTAATTACTATTTCCGAAGAAATTGGTTTTCCTAATGTTGTTAAACCTGTCATGTCTTCTTCTGGGAAAGGACAATCTGTAGTTAATGATAGCACTGAGGTAGAAAAAGCTTGGAATTATGCAATTTCTAATTCTCGTGGTGATAGTCAAAAGGTAATTGTCGAAGAATTCATTAATTTTGAAATTGAAATTACCTTATTAACAATTAAACAATGGAACGCCCCCACAATTTTCTGTTCTCCCATTGGCCACCGTCAAGAAAGAGGTGATTATCAAGAATCTTGGCAACCCGCAGCCATTTCTGAAGATAAGATATTAGCATCTCAAGAAATTGCTAAAAAAGTTACTGATGCTTTAGGTGGTGCGGGAATCTTCGGCGTAGAATTTTTCATTACTAAAGATGAAGTTATTTTTTCAGAACTATCTCCTAGACCCCACGATACAGGAATGGTGACATTAATTTCCCAGAATTTGAATGAATTTGAATTACATTTGCGAGCAATTTTAGGTTTACCAATTCCCCACATTGAACAATTAGGATTTTCCGCAAGTGCAGTAATTTTAGCTTCAGAAAAATCTGATTCTATTACTTTTACTGGTGTAGCTGAAGCTTTAGCTGCAAAAGATGTTGATATTAAGTTATTTGGTAAACCTACTGCTCATCCTTATCGTCGCATGGGTGTAGCTTTAGCCAAAGGTGGGGATATTCAAGAAGCTAGAGAAAAGGCGACAAAAGCAGCTAGTCAAGTGAAATTAGTAACTGGGGAGAATTAAAAATAAAGGTAAAATAATGAAAGAAGTAACTGCCAATTATGATGAATCTTGGAAAGAAGCATTAACGGAGTATTTTGAAAGCTTTTTGACATTCTTTTTTCCTGAAGTCCATCAATTAATTGATTGGACACAAACTCCTCAGTCCCTTGATAAAGAACTACAGGAGATTACGGCTTCATCAGAAACAGAAAAACGGATTGCTGACCAACTTTATAAAGTTTGGTTACTTGACAAACGAGAAGTTTGGATATTAATTCATGTGGAAATTCAAAGTCAATATGAAGTAGATTTTGGGCAACGAATGTACATTTATAATTATCGTTCCTTTGATCTGTATCACAAACCTGTAGTTAGTCTAGCAGTTTTAGGTGATGAAAGGAATAATTGGCGACCCAGTGCTTATGGTTATTCCCTGGGAGGGTGTGAAGTTAGTCTTAAATTTCCCATTGCTAAACTGCTGGACTATGAATCTCGCTGGCAGGAATTAGAATCTAGTGTTAATCCATTTGCTATCATAGTAATGGCACATTTAAAAACTAAAGCAACCACTGGAAATTTAACAGAACGGGAGCAATGGAAATGGACATTAATTCGCGGACTATATGATAGAGGCTTAACTAAAGAACAAATTGTTACCCTCTTTAAAATCATTGATAAAATGATGACATTACCTGAGCAATTGCAGCGAAAGTTAGTGAATAAAATTAATAGTTTTGAGGAGGAAATAAAAATGCCTTTTATCAGTCCTACAGAAGAAATGGCAATAGAACGCGGTAAAGAAATTGGTAAGGAAATTGGTAAAGAACTTGGTTTGTTAGAAAATGCTCGTAATAGTGTCAAAACTGTTTTGCAAACTCGACTAGGTGAGGTTTCTTTAGAGATTATTGTATCTCTATCTCAAATTTCTAATTTATCTATTTTAGATGAAATGTTGAAGTTGGCAGTAACAGTTAATTCTTTTGATGATTTTAAACAGGCTTTAGAATCGGTAATATCGAAATAATTAATGGCGAATGACATTTGCTAAGAATAAATCAAGTTTTTTAACCCACCTTTTACTTAATTGTAAATTCGGTGGGTTTTGTCTGTTTTTGCGTGCCTTGAAACTTGTATACACAATACTAACAAGTAATATATTGGACTATCATCTAAACTTCTGACATTTACAAAAAATTTTTGTCTTAAACATTGACATTGTTAAAATAATGTTCTAAGCTCATCATATAAGCAGGCTCTTTTTGGAGGTCGAACCATGCCTGATGGGGATATATTTCACGGGCTTTCAGGACTTTATCAGAAGCCATACCGAATACTGTGTGAAGGAAAGCTTGAACGCAACGAATCAGCCAGGATTACGATGGAAGCCTTTCTCAAGGATCTCAAAAAAAAAGGTGCTGCTGCTATTGTGATAGCTAAGGGTATGGGGGAACTTTTAGCCCAAGTGATTAAAGATGCTGCTAATAATCAATCCATAGATTGGGCTGATTTAAGTAAAAAACTTGATAGATTAGCACAACAAGCCAATATACCAAATCGAACTAAGTCACTGGTCAATGATGCTGGAAAGAGTATTTTCAATGATTTGCGTTATGGTCAGCAATTTGATATCAACACTATTTCAGAAACAGTTATAGAAAGATATATGCAGAAGGTGTATGTATCAGAATTTGAGGGACGAATTCCACTCATTACCAATCACAACGCCAAAGATGACAATTTAACTTTTACCGAGCGTATAGAGGCACTAAGAAACGATATATTTTCCGAGATCAGGAAGTGGGCAAAAAAAGCGAATGTAGATGAGGATGTAGCCAACCTGAAACGGACTCGGCGATCGCAGTTAAAAGAAATAGATATGGAGGAGGATCTGGTAATATGAACTACAGACCTTCACTTCAGAAAAAATCTAATGAAAGTGATCACAGCGATTACACTTTAAACTTTCAACCTGTATTAAATAGTAATGGTTCTGTGCAGTTTTTTGATCACTCTCAGGATAAAAAGCTAACTCTTGGCATTAATGTAGATGATACAGAGTTCAAATATCGTGTTAAGGCAGAGTTTCCTGCTATTGTTGCCGATCTTATTGACCTTGCTGTTGCCATATATACTTCAGATCGTCTTGCTCCTCAAAGTCTTACAAAGAAGCAACGCCGATTTTATGTGATACTGCCATTACGTCATCCAGAATTGTTTAGTAGTGAACCATTTCGCGCAAAACTAGATGACCTGCTTAGATGGACAACTGATAGCGAATGGGTTTTCGACTTTCAAAAACGGATTGCACCAGAACGCCTTGTTGAACATCAATCTCTTCCTTTAGCACCCCAAGGATGTGAAGTGACCTTGTGGAGTGGTGGATTAGATGCCCTGGCTGGTTTATACACTCGGCTTCTGATGTATCCGGAAAAACAGTTTATCTTATTTGGAACTGGGAGCAACAATAGTGTATATGCCCGCCAGGAAAGAGTATATAAGAACATTCAATCTATCTTTCCCGGTCGCTGCTATCTTTTCCGCCTCCCAATCCGATTTGATGATAGTAGTGAGCAGCCAAAAAACAAGCTTTCCCGTGCGCGAGGTGTTGTATTCACTCTTCTTGGTTCTGCGTGTGCATACCTTATGGGGGAAAAGGTTCTTTATCTGTATGAAAACGGAATCGGTGCAATCAACCTTCCATATCGTGAATCGGCTGTAGGATTGGATCACTCTCGTTCTGTTCATCCCATAACTTTACTAATGGTGAGTGAGGTTGTTTCCGAGCTTGTAGGAGAAGAGTTCCAGGTTAAAAACCCCTTTCTTTTTTGGACTAAAGCCGAAATGTGCAAAGCATTGGCAAAAAATGGAAGAGACGATTTACCATCTTTAACAATGTCCTGTGACAGTCCACATCGCCAAAAGCCAGTTCAATGTGGTTACTGCTCCTCTTGTCTTTTGAGGCGACAATCACTTGCAGCCTCTACTATAAAAGATAGAACTTGCTATGTAGTCTTACATGGAAAGCCTCCAGTCAAAGATCCGAGTTTATGCTTCCTGAATATGCAAGCACAGGTTCGTACCCTTGACTCTTTGTTTGCTTCATCAGATGAACCTTGGATTACTCTAACTAAAAAGTTTCCAATACTTGATGACATAGTTGATCGAACTGCTATGGCAGAAAATTTATTACCTGCTAATATGCGAAGTCTTTTAATTCAACTCTATCAAAATTATGTTTCTGAGTGGAATGCTGTGGAATCACAGATTGCAAACGGATTATTAAGCGATCAGAAGGCATCTAGTAAATATGTAGTCTCATCTCAACAAAGTTGAGGAAAACCATCATGACTACCAACATCCTGGATCACATTGACCTGCGGACATTAGGAGAACTCCTCCAACAAGCCCGTAAAAAATGCAACATGACTCAAGCGGATGCCGCCAAGATCATTGATGCTGCACGCACCACCATGATTGCAATTGAGAAAGGAGAACGCCGTCTCAAAGCCAATGAACTGATTAAACTTGCTCGTGCTTACGGACGTTCTGTAAGTGAATTTGTTCGCCAACGCCCAATAGTCCAACCTTTTGAAGTGCAGTTTCGCGCAGTTTATCAACGCAGTCAAGAACAACAGGCAGAAATTGAGCCATTTATCCTGCATTTAGAGGAATTATGTCAAAATTACCTAGAACTTGAGAAGATAATGGATGCGCCAATACCGCGAAACTATCCTCTTGAGTATCAAGTAACTGATATGCCCATCAAATCTGCTGCGGAGAGTATAGCAGTAGCAGAACGTCAAAGGCTGGGTTTAGGTGATGCTCCTATTTCCCAACTGCGGGACATCCTAGAGCAAGATGTGGGTTTACGGATCTTCTATTTGCAGATGCCACAAAAATACTCAGAAGTGTATAGCTATAATGAGCAAGTTGGCGGTTGTATGGCTATCAATGCCAATCATCCAGAAGAACGTAGGCGCTGGTCAATGGCACATGGATATCTGCACTTTTTAGCGCATCGCCAAAAACCAGAGTTTCATTTTGATGGTCAATATCAACGATTTCCTGAAAGTGAGCAATTAGCAGAAACTTTCCCCAAATATTTCCTCATGCCTACCAGTGGATTGTTGAAGCGGTTTAATGATATGTACCGTACACACGGCAAATTCACGCCAACTAATTTATTTACACTAGCTCATTACTATGGTGTGTCCGTAGAAGCCCTGGTTTATCGGTTAGAAGAAATGGAACTTCTACCTTCAGGAACTTGGGATAAATTGCGAGATAGAGGTTTAAAAGTCAGAAAGGTACAAGAAGAATTAGGTTTAGAACAAATTCCCCAAAGAGTTGATATGATACCACTGCACTATCAACACTTAGCAATTGAAGCACTAGATCAAGGTTTAATTACAGAAGGGCGTTTTGCTGAATTTCTCCATGTTGATCGTTTAGAAGCTCGTCGCATAGCTGAAGCTTTACGAGAATATTCAAGCGGAATGATGGAAGAAGATACGGATTTTGATTTGCGTCAAATCCAAACTACTGGGAAGTGAGGAAAATATGCAAATTACTCACTCCCATATTTTGCTTGATGCTTGTTGTGTTCTCAACCTTTGTGCTTCAGGTCAATTTCTGGCAATTTTGAAATCTCTTCCTGCTGAAATTGTCGTGACTACAGTTGTACAAGAACGCGAATTAAACACACTCCAACGATTTCAAGAAGAAAACAATGATGCTGTATTAGATTTTCAAGAAGCTATTCAACAAGGCTTATTAAAAATTGTAGATTTTGAATCAGAAGCAGAGGAAGAATCTTTTGTAAACTATGCGGCTATTCTTGATGATGGTGAGTCAGCAACTTTGGCGATCGCCGTTCATCGCAAATGGACAGTAGCAACTGATGATAAACGAGCAATTTCATTTATTCAAAAGGAAGATCCCAATCTTCAGATTTTATCAACTTCAGATATCATCAAACATTGGTCAGATGTGGCAAATATTGATTTGTTAACACTCCGTGATGTACTTCAGATCATTAGGATAAAAGGACGTTATGAACCCCCAAAAAATGATCCTCTACGAAAGTGGTGGATCAATGCGTCTTAATTTATTTCTCTATTTTTACTGTTCATGGGATTTATCTGGATATTGATCAAGATATAATATATTAAGAAATATTTCACACAAAGGTAAGAAGATGCAAAGGGTGGTTTTGTCAAGGAGTTTACAGGTTAATTGGGTGAGTTTTTTTGCTGATTTCCTGTTAGCTGGGATGGTGTTTGGTCCCCCTATTGCTCCTTTTTTGGCTGCGTCTGGTGTGTTTGTGCTTCCGGGTATTGCGGACATTATTTACTTTATGGGTAATCATGTCTGTCCACAGCCTACTATGGGTTTAGAGTTAGCACCACCTTTTATTATGGCGGTGTGTATGCGCTGCTATGGAACAGTAACGGGTTTGTTGGTTACTCGGATTTTATATGGTTTAACTGATGGAAAAGGTATTTTTTGGTTAAATCAATATGGTTGGACTGGTGTGGCTTTTGCTAGTGTATTGATGATGGCTTATCCGTTGGAATTAGCAGCGCAAGTTTTCGGTTTATGGGATTTTAATAATTATATTGTTACTCCTTTTGGGTTGATTACTGGTTTGGCTTGGGGTTTATTTACTATGCCGATTTTGCATTTCCGCAAGTTATAAAGTCGGTTGGGTTAAAAAACCCAACACCAAACATCAATTTCCCCAAACCGTTAATTAAGTAAACGTAGACAAAATTGGACTTTTCTTTTTTGTATTACGTTCTGCAAAATATCCTCGCTTAACAGTTATTGATATTAGCCCAAAATCAACCCAGTTTGGGGAGGAATAGTTAAACCAAGATTGTTACTATTCCAAGCAATTTCTCCATTACCAAATAGAATTTGATCAGGTTGATTTTGTAAAAGTCTACAATCTACATTTACTGACATTAGTTCATTTCCTGCATTCACAGCAATAATTAATTCTTCATTTTCCAAAGTTCTTGCAAATACATAAACTGTGGCTTTAGCATAAAGAACTTGATAATTACCAATTCGCAAAGCTGGGTAATTGTGACGCAAAGAAATTAATTGTTTATGAGTATTGAGGATTGCTTGATTCCAGTCAGATTGTGTGGGAAAAACTCGCCGACAATCTGGATCTATTTCACCAGCTAAACCAACTTCATCACCATAATAAATGCTTGGTGGTCCGGGAAAAGTCAATAGTAATAATACACATAGTTCTACACTAGATTGATCACTATCAGCAATAGTAATGATTCTAGATGTATCGTGACTACCGAGTAAATTTAATTGAGTAAGTTGAATTTCCCAAGGATAAAGTGCTAAAAGGGCTTCAATTTTAGCAGCATATCCAGCCGCATCTATAGCTGGATAGGGATAATAATCTCGACATTGTACGTGCTTTAAGACGACGCGATCGCCTACTGCAAAGGCAATTGTGGCCTCATTAAATAAATAATTCATCACCCCATCAAATTGTGTGCCATCGAGCCATTGACGGGCATCTGACCACACCTCACCCACAATATAAGCATCTGAATTAATGGCTTTAACTCTTTGGCGAAATTCCTGCCAAAAACCAGGAGTTTTAATATCAAAAGGCACATCTAAACGCCAACCATCAATCCCAAATTTAATCCAATATTCAGCAATTTCCATCAGATATTCTTGGACATCTGGATTATCATGATTAAAAATTGGTAAAGATCGGACACCAGCCCATGCACCATAATTAGGAGGTAATTTATCGTCATAAGGTGAAAGTGGCCAACCTTCAATTTTAAACCAATCTACCCAAGGGGAATTAGATCCATTTTCTAAAACGTCATGAAAGAAGAAAAAGCCCCGACTAGAATGATTAAATACTCCATCTAGAACTATTTTCATATTTCTGGCGTGGGCTGCATCTAATAATTCTCGAAAAGCCTGATTACCGCCTAAGATTGGATCTACTTGATAATAATCATGGGTATGATAACGATGATTACTAGCAGATTGGAAGATTGGTGTAAAGTAAATAGCCGTAACTCCTAAACTTTGGATATAGTCTAATTTTTCTAAAACACCCCACAAATCACCACCTTTATAACCTTGGTGTGTAGGTGGACTATCCCACGCTTCCAAATTGGTATTATTTAAAAAACTCTGACGGGAGTGTTGACTTCTAGCAAATCTGTCGGGAAATATTTGATAAAAAACTGCGTGTTTAACCCAATCTGGTGTTTGAATTTGCATAATTTTAATTTTGATTAATTTTGAGAAGGTTAGCTTATGCCCAAATATGACGAATTAAGGGGATTTTAGAGACGTTTTTGATAATGTCTTTAATTTTCTCACTAGATGTCTATTTAGAGACGCATTTTTATTTGGTCGAGAACATAATACAAATGTTCTACAAATACTGCTGATTTACTAGTGCTATTAAGCACAAAACTTTCGATAATAAAATTCTTCCTCAAGATTCTTTGATCCCCCCTTATCAGCTGCTACATACAGTCCTAAACTGTAGATGAGAGTTGAAAGGCAGTCGGGAGAAATTCTGTGAAAAAAGTTTTAGCAATTATTCTGGGTGGGGGTGCGGGTACTCGGCTTTATCCGTTAACCAAACTCCGCGCCAAACCAGCAGTACCAGTGGCTGGGAAGTATCGCTTGATAGATATCCCTGTTAGCAACTGCATCAATTCAGAAATATTCAAAATCTACGTCCTTACTCAATTTAACTCAGCCTCTCTGAATCGTCACATCGCTCGTGCTTACAACTTCAGTGGGTTTAGTGATGGGTTTGTGGAAGTGTTAGCAGCACAACAAACCCCAGAAAACCCCAACTGGTTTCAAGGTACGGCTGATGCTGTGCGTCAGTATATCTGGATGTTACAAGATTGGGATGTAGACGAATTTTTGATTCTCTCAGGTGATCACCTGTACCGCATGGATTACCGTCAGTTTATCCAGCGTCACAGAGACACAAATGCTGATATTACACTTTCTGTAATTCCCATTGACGATCGCCGGGCTTCGGATTTTGGCTTGATGAAAATCAATGAATCGGGTAGGGTGATTGATTTTAGCGAAAAACCCAAAGGTGATGATCTAGCAAAAATGCGTGTTGATACTACCATTTTGGGATTGACAAAAGAACAAGCCGAATTACAGCCATATATCGCCTCCATGGGGATTTATGTCTTTAAAAAAGATGTTTTGATTAAGTTGTTGAAAGAATCTTTAGAACGGACTGATTTCGGCAAAGAAATTATTCCTGATGCAGCCAAGGATCACAACGTTCAAGCCTTCTTGTTTGATGACTACTGGGAAGACATTGGGACAATTGAATCTTTTTATGAAGCCAATTTAGCCCTGACTAAGCAACCCCTCCCTCCCTTTAGCTTCTACGATGAAGCAGCACCAATTTATACTCGCGCTCGTTATTTACCACCCTCGAAACTGCTGAATTGCCAAATCACAGAATCCATGATTGGCGACGGTTGTATTTTAAAAGATTGCCGCATTCAACATTCAGTTTTGGGAGTGCGATCGCGGATAGAATCTGGATGTGTGATTGAAGAATCTCTGCTGATGGGTGCTGACTATTATCAACCATCTGTTGAACGGCAATGTAGTTTAGAAGAGAATGATATCCCCGTCGGTATTGGTACAGACACCATTATTCGTCGTGCGATCGTTGATAAAAATGCCCGCATCGGTCACGATGTAAAAATTATCAATAAAGACAACATCCAAGAAGCAGAAAGAGAAAGTCAAGGCTTCTACATTCGTAGCGGCATTGTTGTTGTTCTCAAAAATGCTGTCATTGCTGACGGTACAATCATTTAATCAGTTGTCAGTTGTTCGTTGTCAGTTGTTCGTTGTTTCAATACCACTGACTACTGACCACTGACCACTGACCACTGACCACTGACCAATAACCAATGACTAAATTAATTTTGCTGATTGGTCTTCCTGGTAGCGGTAAATCAACTTTAGCAAAACAATTGTTAACAGAATGCCCCCAGATGCAACTAATTGCCACAGATGCCATCCGGGGGCAGCTTTTTGGTTCAGAAGCAATTCAAGGGTCTTGGCTGCTGATTTGGCAGGAACTGGAACGACAATTTCAACAAGCCATAACCGCAGATCAAGGAGTGATTTTCGATGCTACCAACGCCCAAAGAAGAAATCGCCGGGAAGTGATTAACCTAGCCCGTGATTGTGGCTTTAGTCAGATTACAGCGGTTTGGGTGAGAACTCCAATCTGGTTATGTTTAGCACGGAATCAAAGACGGATTCGCCAAGTTCCAGAGGACATAATTTTCCGAATGTCCCGCCAACTCCGGGATGCTCCCCCCAGCCTAGAAGAAGGGATAAATGACCTGATTTTCTACTCACCAGAGGAACAGTACGGGAATTGCGCTGGTACATTCAGCAAAAACCCCACTTGATGTTGAGGATTGTTTGTTAGTTTAGAATTAGAATCTTTATGCCTGGCATTAGACCAAGTAGACAGTAAATCTCATATAGCAGGGAACGGGTCACAGGAATGAAAATCATAAGGGGATCAGATTTTTATGATCACTGTATGTTTTCATCCCACTGATAAACGCTATATCTTAGAAAAAAACATAACTTAAATTTCTACAGGAGGCTGGTAGATGGCTGCAACCGACTTTAAAGACTATTATGCAATTTTAGGAATTAGTAAAACTGCCACTTCAGAAGAAATCAAACAAGCTTTTCGCAAACTAGCCCGCAAATATCATCCTGATGTTAACCCCAATAACAAACAGGCTGAAGCCAAGTTTAAAGAAGTTAATGAAGCCTATGAGGTTTTATTTGACCCAGATAAACGGAAAAAGTACGATCAATTTGGTCAATATTGGAAACAAGCTGGTCAAGGTTTCCCCTCCGGTGGTGTTGGTGCGGATATGGGTGGCGTTGACTTCGGTCAATACGGCAGTTTTAATGACTTCTTAACTGAATTATTTGGTGGTGCAGGACCACGCAGTGGACGACAAAGTTATTCTTATCGTACTTCCACTGGTAGACCAAGTAGCGGTTTTGGCGGTTTTAATGATTTTGGCTTTCAAGATGCTGGTGGAACACAAGATACAGAAGCTATCATTACTTTAACATTGGCAGAAGCTTTTTCTGGTGTGCAAAAACGGTTTAGTTTAGGAACTGAAACGATTGATGTGCGTATTCCTGCTGGTGCTAAAGCTGGAACTCGCTTACGAGTGAAAGGAAAAGGGCAAATTAACCCCATGAGTCAACAACGGGGAGATTTATATTTAAAGGTGGAATTACAACCCCATTCTTTTTTCCAAATTGAAGGTGATAATCTCGTTTGTGAAGTGTTAATTACTCCTGATGAAGCGACGTTAGGTGCAGCTATTGATGTTCCCACGCCTGACGGTCATGTTAATGTCAAGTTACCTGCGGGAGTCCGTTCCGGTCAATCTCTGCGGTTGCGTGGTAAAGGTTGGCCTATAGCTAAGGGTGGACGTGGTGATCAATTTGTGAAAGTAGCGATCGCACCTCCGAAAGACCTCAGCCCTCAAGAGAGAGAGTATTATGAAAAAATCCGGGCTATTCGTACCTACAACCCCCGCAGTCATTTGGAGCAAGTTAAGTTGTAATAGCAAAACTCTGTGGAGACGTTCCAGGGGAACGTCTTTACAGAATTAAAACTTTTCTAACAAATTCTCTATAGTGGCATTGTGATCTATAAAAGAAAACAAATGCCTATAGATTAATCTCCCATCTTTATCTAATACAAATTGTGCTGGTAATGGCGCTCCTAATGCTTGTCCAGTTTTATAAATACGAAATGTATGACAACTAGGATCACTCAATAATGGCATTTTTAAGCCTAAATCTTGAACGATTATTTGACTTTGCTTTTTATCGGTGCTAGTGATTAATAAAACTTCAATTCCCCGATTTTTAAATTGTTCATAGTTCTCATTTAAAGCTTTAATATGGGGATAACAAAATGGGCAATATTGCTTTTCGGTAAAAATCCTGGTAAAAGCCAGCAGTACAGGCTGTTTACCTCGAAAATCTGATAATTTGATGACAGTATTATTAGTAATATTCGATAATTTAAAGTCCGGTGTTCCCACACCCAATCTAAAATTATCTAAAGCGGGTATGGGTAAAAAATTATGAAAAAATCGCTCATTAAATAAGCCGGTAAAATCAGTTGAAGTCAGCATAATTCCAGGGAATAGATAAAGGGGAATGAGGACGGGAAAAACCCGCCCTGAAAATTAAGCCAAATTAACCGAAATGTTTGATGATTGCGTCAGCAAACTCAGAACATTTCAATGGTTCTACAGGTGGTTCCATTAACCGTGCTAAGTCATAAGTAACTTGACCATTAGCGATCGCATCACCTAATCCTTTTTTAACTAAATCTGCGGCTTCTTGCCAACCCATAAATTCCAACATCATCACACCGGAAAGAATCACAGAACCGGGGTTAATTTTGTCTAACCCTGCGTGTTTGGGGGCTGTCCCATGGGTAGCTTCAAAAATCGCGCAGGAGTCGCCAATATTTGCCCCTGGACCCATGCCTAAACCGCCGACAATAGCCGCAGCAGCATCAGACAGGTAATCACCGTTGAGGTTCATTGTCGCCAGAATAGAATACTCATCTGGACGAGTTTGGATTTGTTGAAAGATACTATCAGCAATGCGATCATTGACCATGATTTTCTCTTTCCATTTGCCATTTCCATGGCTTTCCCAAATTGTATTTAGAACTGTTTCTACTTCTTTGACAATTTGCGCCTTTTTCTCTGGTGTCAAAGAATCAAAACCAGGATCAATCTCATGGGCATTTTCTTCTAAGGAAATATGGGGGTTTTTCTCCTTATTACCCAAAATCCAAGATTCTCGTTCTGTCACAGTTTCTTGACGGAATTCCGTAGTGGCTAATTCATAACCCCAATCACGGAAAGCGCCTTCAGTGTATTTCATGATATTGCCTTTATGCACCAAGGTGACTTGTTGCTTATTTTTGGGCAATAACAAGGCGTGTTTGATAGCGCGACGCACAAGCCGCTGAGAACCGGTTTTGCTGATGGGTTTAATACCGATACCAGCATCGAGAGGAATTTGCTTTTTACCATGTTCTGGTGTAGCGGGTATCAATTCCTCATTGAGGAATTTTATCAGGCGATCGCCTATTTCACTTCCCTGCTTCCACTCAATCCCCAAATAAATATCTTCCGTATTTTCCCGATAAACAATCACATCCAGTTTTTCGGGAGTTTTGTGGGGAGATGGTGTACCAGCGTAATATCTACAAGGACGCACGCAGGTATAAAGGTCAAAAATTTGGCGTAATGCGACGTTCAAAGAACGAATTCCCCCACCGACGGGAGTAGTTAGGGGTCCTTTGATAGCTACACCATATTCTTTAATAGCTGTCAATGTATCCTGAGGTAAATACTGATATGTACCATATAAATCACAGGCTTCATCACCAGCATAAACCCGAAACCAGCTAATTTTTCTTTTGCCTTTGTAAGCTTTTGCTACGGCTGCATCAAGCACCTTTTCCGTCGCTGGCCAAATATCTATACCCGTACCATCACCCCGAATAAAAGGGATAATAGGATTTTCAGGAACAACCGGCTCACCATTTTTGAAGGTAATTTTCGCGCCGGTAGTGGGAGGAGTAATCTTTTCGTACATATTTCACACATTCCAAATAGAAGAAGTTCAGGAGTCGTAGGGGCGCAGGGCCTGCGCCCTCGAATTACTCAAATTACTGCACCCCTACAGTAGTTCATATACAGCAGATTGCAGATCAATGAGGTACAGAATCTAAATTGAAACCTATACACTGTAGGGGCGAAGCATTCGGGCGATAAATTATCAGTTTTTTCCCAAGTTTATTTTCCGAATGCTTCGCCCTTACACCAAATGCTTCCCTCCTAAGACTCCTGATTCCTGCTGTATAATTGAAGCAACTTTTGTATTCTGTAACTCCTGGATTTGTGAACACCTTAGTCATGAGGCGCAGATCATCCCCTACTTTACCTGATAAAGTATTGTTGGCTGAGATTTCGCTAAAGCCACCGTGAGTCATTTTTTCAGTTACATACTCAAGAGGCTTGCAAATTTTCCCCAAGATTTGGAGTAAACTACTTTTCGCTATTTGTACTTCATTTTGTAGAATAACCGATAGCAATAGATAGTTTATTCACGCTCACGCTAACACGAGTAATGGCATGACAGACCCAATGATTGTATCAGGCACTACAAATGATCTCGACTCCCTTCGCCAAAAGTTAATCGCTGGGTCAGAAAAAGTCCAACAACAAATCATCCCGCAGTTAGCTGACTTGGGTAATGATGGGTTAGATATCTTGAAGGAATTTTTACTAAGCCGTCGTAACGCTCCAGCAACTTGGATTGATGGCAAAGTCTACCAAGTCATCTACAATACTGATGCACCGACAAGTCAAGAATTTCTCCAAACTAACTTCCCTGAAGGAATTGTACCTCTAAAATCGGACTGTGGGATCAGTTACAATTCTTTGCAAAAGCTACTTGCAGATCAAGATTTTCAAGCGGCGGATCTCTTGACAATTCAAAAGATGTGTGAAGCAGCCGGTTCTCAAGCAGTACAACGAAAATGGCTGTATTTCACAGAAGTAGAAAATTTACCAATTCAGGACTTACACACCATTAATCATCTCTGGGTAGTCCACTCAGAAGGTAAATTTGGCTTTTCCGTACAGCGTGAAATTTGGTTAGGTTTAAGTAAAAATTGGGTTAATCTCTGGCCAAAAATTGGCTGGAAAAGTGGTAATAACTGGACAAGATACCCCCACGAATTCACCTGGGATTTAAGCGCCCCTAGAGGTCATTTACCCTTATCTAATCAATTGCGTGGTGTGCGCGTAATGTCTTCTTTGTTGTCTCATCCTGCTTGGAATAAGTAGACTCTTTGCCAGGCCGCAGGCAATTAATCTAAATATTAGATAAATTAAAGATGCGGCTATTCATACTTTAGGTAAATTGTAGATCCAGATATGGTACAGCAACTTACACCAGAAACCACACCCAAACCAGAAATAATCTACCCAGATAGTGATGGGAATCCAATGGCAGAAAATACAGAACACTATGAATGGATAGTTAAAATTAAAGAAAATTTAGAAATATTATTTGCTTCAGAAAATGATGTATTCATAGCAGGTGATTTACTTTGGTATCCTGTGGAAGGAAGTGTAAAAACTCGTCAAGCACCTGATGTAATGGTCATATTTAGTAGACCGAAAGGTAGACGAGGTTCTTACAAACAATGGGAAGAAAATAACATTATTCCTCAGGTAGTATTTGAAATCCTATCTCCAGGAAATCGTACTCAAGAAATGGCAAAAAAACTACTTTTTTATCAACGTCATGGCGTGGAAGAATACTATATTTATAATCCAGATACCATTGAATTAGTCGGATTTATTCGTGAACAAGAATGGTTTGAAGAAATTGAAGAAATCAATAATTGGGTAAGTCCACGATTAGGAATACGTTTTGAGTTAAAGTCAGATACATTAGAAATTTATTATCCTGATGAACGCAAGTTCCTCACATCTCTGGAATTAAATCAACGTGCAGAACAAGAATATCAACGTGCAGAACAAGAACATCAAAATTATCAAGATTTATTAGCTAAATTGCAAGCAAAAGGAATTGATATCAATACGCTATAAAATTTAGACCCCCGACTTATCAAAGAAATCGGGGATTTGAAATTAACCAACCGCAAAACCTGTATATGGTCGCATCAAAGGCTCATGAAAAGCTAAGACAATATCTTCTTTTGGTACTCCCAATTTAACTAATTCATCTGCAATACCAATTTCAGTTCCATCATGTTGTATCCAAATCTTGTCGTTTTTAATATCAAGATGCAAAAGACAACCATGCTGTCTGCGTCTGTTTTTCCAACCAACATACATTAACTGATAATGATTACCAACAGTATCAAAAATCAGTTGTTTCTCAATCTCATCTTTGTTTGAACCTATTTGAGCATACTCTCTAATAACTTGTTGAACATAATTTTGATATTGCTTTAGTTTTTCCATTCTACAATTGCCTCCTGAATCGGATCATAAACAATGATTTTAAGTTGATAATGTTCGACAACTGTTTTGATAAATTGCAATTGAAAGAAAGCGTGATAAACTCCTAAAGGAACAGCTAAATATAAAATTCTTTCTGATTCTTTCTTTTCTAATGCGAAACGATAATTAAAAAACTGTCCAACTGCTGTATGAAACTGAGAAATATTCGATGTACCAGTGAAACTCTTAATTTCAACTGCTATTTTTTCTCCAGTTCTTTCAGCAGCTAGAATTTCTTCAGCCCCAAGATCAATATACATTTCTACATCACCAATTTCAATCCTCAAAGGATCATCCGTGATTACCCAACCCTCTTTTTCTAATCCTTTTCTAACAGCATCATGAAAAATATCTTTAGCTGGCATTCGTTTTAAATTTAGTATTTTTATTTATTATTATAATAAATTTTATCTCACCTTACAGAAATAAATCAGACTACTCGATAGTATAAAAAGCTGCTTATTTTTAAATTGAAATTCAGTATTGACATTCCAGATTCACTATGTCAGTGTATAAACAAGACAGTTAAACAACTGCAATCTTAAGTGAGACTCTAACCCCTAAGTGTCGGTAGTTGTCTCAGCGGTAGGATTCATTGTTGACAAATCCCGGTTGTTGGGTAGTATGAACACTTGCTTTAATGTTTTATTGCATCATTATTTATTTAGGCCGTTACACCCAATTGTAATCAAACCTGCCACAAATAAAGTGTCCGATTTGTTAGACAATTGATGTAATCCGAAAAATAAGGTGTATGAACTTTGGTAAGTGTTGATACTACCTGCAACCGGGATTTGTCAAGAATGAATCCTAATACTGAGACTGAAACTGATTAACATAGAGAAACTAAATGGTATAAAACTAATTTTTCAGTTTTTCTTTCATCTAGTTAAATTGCTATAGATGTGTGATTTGTTAAAGCTGTCCAGCTAACTTAAAAAATTGGACATTTTACGATGACTCATCTACCATTGAACACACAAACAGTTCAAAAAAAAGACTCTGTTGCCATTTTTTGTGATGTTCAAAATGTTGGTTCAATCACGAAAAACGCTGATTTATTACTTGATTTTGCGAAAATACAGGGAAGTATAAAATGGAAAAACTTTTACTATAATTCCCAGCATAAAAATCAAATTGATGCTAAAAATAAATTTGAATCACTTGGTTTTAAATGTGTTGATGTTCCTGATAATTCCAAAAATAGTGCAGATAAGCAACTTATTTTCGATTGTACTCAACTATTTGCACCAAACCGTTCATCTGATCCTAATATAACTATATTGGTATTAGGAGATTGGGATTTTGCTGGGTTAATTTGTATGCTTAAAAAGTTTACAAAAGTGATAATCGTTGCTCAAAAAGGTAGTGCAAGTCCAAAATTAATCAAGTTAGTTGGAGATGAAAACTTCTATTTCATAGACGATTTACCTAAATTAGTTGAAAAAAAAACTCAACCTCAAATAACTAATATCCATGCTCAGATTAGTTACAATGAAGCGGTAGAATGTTTGAAAAAAGCTATCAAGAAAGCAATCTTTCAAGGTAAACCGACAAACTACAGTTATCTTAGTACATTGATGCGTCAACTGTTTCCTAAATATCAAGGAGTTGCGTCTATCTCTACACCTAATGGCAAAAAAATCAAAACCTTTAAACAATTTGTTGATATGGTTGTCAAGGAAGGTAAAGTTATCAGACAAAATCAGGAGTTATTTTTAAAAGAATTAGATAAAATACCTGCCTGAATTTGTCTTGATAATTCCAGTTTATTGATATAACTGGTTTATGATAACCGCACCTTGCGGTTATTTGTTTTTTCAATAGTTCCCTAAGAAATAAAAGATTAAAATGCACAAACTTCTAACATTCCAAAACGAAAAACTCCTGCGTCAAGCATTAACCCACCGTTCTTATGTTAATGAAAACCCAGGAGAAGGGGAACATAACGAACGCTTAGAATTTTTGGGTGATGCTATCCTTAACTTCTTGAGTGGAGAATACCTTTATCGTCTTCACCCGAAAAAAGGAGAAGATGAATTAACTCGTCGTCGTTCCGCATTAGTAGAAGAAAAACAACTAGCAAAATTTGCCATTGAAGTAGGTTTAGATTTTAGAATGCGATTAGGACAAGGTGCAATTTTAGATGGAGGATATCACAATCCTAATTTACTCAGTAGCACCTTTGAAGCTGTAATTGGTGCTTATTATTTAGATAATAATTGTAATGTTGAACCACTGCGTCCCATAGTTAAAGAATTATTTGATTCTGCCTCAGAACATATTGTGGAAATTCGTTCAAATGTAGATTCAAAAAATCGCTTTCAAGAATGGGTACAAGCTCAAGGTAACACAACTCCTCCCAGATATGTTACAGAACAAGTTGACGGACCCTCTCACGCACCAGTATTTGTATCTAAGGTATTTGAAGTAGTTAATGGAATATCCGAATTGCACGGAACAGGTAAAGGACGCAATAAAAAAGAAGCAGAAAAAGCTGCTGCTGAAGATGCTTTAGCTAAATTGAAAAAACAGGGTTTATTAGATTGATAATTGTTGATTTTACTCAAAGCTAAAAAAATATTTTTCCTATCTTTGATCCAATCAACTTTCTTTGATTTCCATTTGCGAAGGCAAAATTACAGTAAAAGTAGAACCAACCCCCACTTGAGAAACTAGCTTAATTTCACCTTTTAATAGTTTCACCAACTGCGAAACTATTGTTAAGCCTAAACCACTACTATCAGGGAGGTGAGATTTTTCACTAGCACAACGAAAATAGGGTTCAAAAATCTGCTTTTGGTTTTCTGGTGCAATACCAATACCTGTATCCGAGACGATAAATTCCCATTTTTGATCATCTAATAGATGACAAGTAATTTTAATACTTCCCGATTCTGTATAGCGAATCGCATTACTAACAATATTTATGAGAATTTGTTGTAATTGAAATGCGTCTGTGATAATTTTTTGGGGTTCTTGTTGACAATTGACTACGAGTACCAATTCTTTTTCAGCAGCTAAAGGCTCAAGGATTTCACATACATTACTAATGATTTCGCAAACATCCGTTGCTGCAAGTTCAAGTTTGATTTTGCCAGCTTCATGCCTAGATACTTCTAGTAAATCATTAATTAAACGTAGCAATTGTCTGCCATTACGTAATACTCGTTCAATATGTTCAATATTATGATAAGTTTCTTTCTTATCACTTTTTCGATGTTGCCGTAAGAATAAATCAGAGTAACCAATAATCGAAGTTAGAGGCTGTTTTAAATCATGGGTTAGTAAAGAGAGATTGTCCCGATTAGCATTAATTAATCGAGTTAATTCCCGATTATGCAACGTTAAAGTATTATGCAAATGAGCTAATTCTCTTAATCTTTCATCAACATAGCTATGAAAACACTGAGCGATCGCTTCATCAAGCACAGTGTTAATTAACCGAAAAGCCCGAATAATATCTTTAGAAGTTCCCTGTAACAAATCTTCTTCTATTACATCATATATTACTACTCTTAACTGATGATATTCCCTAGCAATTTCTTCTGAGTTAAAGCCTTGTGAAGCTCTAATCAATCCATGTTCCCAACTGGCATTGACAATTGACTTAAAATCATTGCTATCAGATATTGAAAGAACTGTCACCAGTGCTTTCAATATATATGGAATGTGATTTTTAATTGCACTGAAAGATAGATTATCAGCACTTTCTATCTGTTTATCTTGGCGAACAGCTATCACCCATTTAGCTATGATATTATCACTTTGATCAGCTAATACTTGGCTAAAATCCATTTATTTAAATTTAGTAAATCTAATTGTCTAGTATATGCCTATGGATACAGATTTGCTCGTATGACAACTATAGCTTAAGAATTAATACTCAAAATCTAGGATACCCAGAAAAATTAGTAGTTAAGTAACAAATATTTATTCTCAATACTGATGTTATGACGAAACATCAATGTTAAGGTGCTATCATTAATTTCGAGTAAGTCAGCCTAGTCCAGTACATTACAATCAGCCGTACTGGAACGGAGGAACCAAATTGTGGGGCGTATTTTTGTCTTGATTTAGTATAGTAATTTGAGGTTTGTAACTCAAAAAAATTCAAAATTGAGCAAGAAAGGGGATCTCTCAACCCTAGCCCGTCAGCTAACTTCGTAGGCACTGAGAGGAGACTGAAGAGACAGAATTTTGATTATATTCTGATCTCATCAGTGTCCAAGGTTGGTACTAGTTAATGTTTTTGTACCCACGCTTAACTCTGTTGAGGTGAAATAGATGATATTTCAATTAAATGTAGCTGCCGTCATTGCAGTTGCTGGAAAAGCTGTTTGGAAAAAAACCAAACCTGTAATTGTCCAGGATACTTTCTTATACCCAGCATTGGGCTTTTTAGGAATTATTTTATTGTGGTGGGTGGTAGCACTTGCTAATCATGAATTAATGCCCACACCACCAGAAGCTTTAATTGCTAATTGGGAGTATATCTTACATCCATTTTATCAAAGAGGTCCAGGTGACTTAGGAATTGGCTGGTTATTATTAGCAAGTTTGTACCGGGTAATCTTAGGATTTGGTTTAGGTGTATTAGTAGCAGTTCCTTTGGGGTTTTGGATAGGAACATCTAGACCGGCAATGCTGGCTTTCAATCCCATTATTCAGATTTTGAAACCAGTATCACCTTTAGCTTGGTTGCCGATATCTTTATCTCTGTTCAATTTGGCAGATCCTTCTGCTATTTTTGTAATTTTCATTACCTCTCTGTGGCCAACTATTATTAATACGGCATTGGGAGTTTCTAGTGTTCCCAAAGATTATTTAGATGTAGCACAAGTCTTGGAAATGCCACGATGGCGACAAATTACCAAAATTATTTGGCCTGCCAGTTTGCCCTATATTTTTACAGGGTTGCGAATTAGTTTAGGAATTGCTTGGTTAGTAATTGTGGCTGTAGAAATGCTCACAGGTGGTGTAGGAATCGGCTTTTTTGTCTGGGATGAATGGAGTCGTTTAAATCTCAGTTCTGTATTTTTGGCTGTAATTGTCATTGGTTTAACTGGCTTAGTTTTAGATTATGGTTTGGGCAAAATTCAAGAATTAGTTACCCACCGTCCAGGAACTTTGAAGTAACACAATTTGTTGAAAAAAAACTGCAAGACGCAATTCGAGTTTGCGTCTGAGTCTGATCTGAATTAATGAATCATTGATACCAATTTGAAAAATGATGGCGATAGATGGAAAGCTGCAAAGCTAATCCAGCAATTTTTGGACAATCCAATAGTGGTATACAAGCATGAGTGAAAATCATTGGAAACGCAGAGACTTTATTCAGGGAATCGGTTTAATGACTGCGGGTTTAGCTTTATCATCCTGTGGAATATCAAAAGATAAATCGGCTACAGGATTGACAGAAGCAGCTTTAGCTGTAGAACCCTTAATTAAACCCCAAGACTTAGAAAAACCCGATATTACCGTTGGTTATGTTCCTGTAAATGATTGTGCGCCATTTGCGATCGCTTGGAAAAAAGGATTCTTCCGCAAATATGGCTTAAATGTCAAACTCAGCCGTGAAGCTAGTTGGGGAAACTCCCGCGACGGTTTAATTTTCGGTCGTCTTGATGCTGCACCCGTCGTTTCTGGTGCTGTCACCAACGCCAGAATTGGCGCAGAAGGGGCGCGTCATGCCCCCTTATGTGCAGCGATGACCTTACACCGTCATGGTAACGCCATGACCATGAACAAAGAAATGTGGGACTTTGGAATACGTCCTTGGTTTGAATACCAGCAAAAATACGGTGATGGGGCTTTAGCAGCCTTTGGAAAGGACTTTCGGGGCTATTTTGATACACAATCCCCAGACAAGAAAGTTTGGGCTGTCGTCCTCAGTTCCGCTATTTATGAATACTTTGTTCGCTATATATCTGCTGCGGCGGGAATAGATCCTCTGAAGGAATTTCGGGTGATTATTGTTTCTCCACCGCAAATGGTGACAAACATGAGAATTGGCGCAATGCAAGCTTACATGGTTGCCGAACCATGGAACACCAGAGCAATTACAGGTAATGAAGGTATCGGTTTTACCTTCGCCCAAGGTAAGGAAATTTGGCAAGGACACCCAGACAGACTACTAGGAGTAATGGAATCTTTTATCGTCAATTATCCCAAAACTTACCGTTCTTTGGTGAAAGCAATGATAGAAGCTTGTCAATATTGTGGCAAACCAGAAAATCATCAAGAAGTAGCCGAATTACTCACAGAACGCTCATTTACTGGGGCAAAACCCAAAAATTCAGGTGTTCCTATGACTAAGTTTACTGGACCGGGAATTATTGGCAATTATAACTATGGTGGTTTTGATGGTAAAAACAGGACTATCAAAGCTGAAGACACGACAATTTTCTCGGAAATTCCTAATAATGTTCCTCATGAAAAAGCAGAAGATTCTACATTTTTATGGCGTTCTCAAAGCATTTGGTTAATGACTCAAGCTGTCCGTTGGGGACAAATCAAGGAAATGCCTAAAAATGCAGACCAAATAGCGGCAAAAGGTTGGAGAACAGATTTATATCGAGAGATAGCCGCAGAAATGGGTATTCAATGTCCCCAGGAAGATTATAAAGTTGAACCTCCAGAAGTGTTTATAGATAAAAAAGGATTTGATCCTAGTGATCCCGTAGGATATCTTAATAGTTTTGCCATCCGAGCTAATGCTCCTAGTCGCTTCTTTATGTCTTAAATAAATCCAAGCAAATAGTTAACAATATCCAGGAGAAATGATCATGAAATATACAGTTTCACCATACCGCAATTATACAGAAACTATGCCCCGTCATGGATTTTTGGAAATAGAAAATTTGGTCAAGTCTTATCCCACACCAGACAAAGGTGAGTATGTTGCTTTAGATGGTGTTAATCTAACAATTGGTGAAGATGAATATATTTCTGTAATAGGTCATTCTGGTTGTGGTAAATCAACATTACTGAAGATTATCGGTGGGTTTCAAACAGCCACATCTGGATCAGTTCGTTTAGATGGCATAGAGATCCGTAAACCAGGTGCAGATAGGATGATGGTATTTCAAAATTATTCTCTCTTACCTTGGTTAACTGTGCGCGAAAATATTCGGTTAGCTGTAGATGAAGTGTTAAAAAAAGCTAATCGTGCCGAAAGAATTAGCATTGTCAATGAACACTTAGCAATGGTAAATTTAATAGCAGCAGCAGATAAATATCCTGATGAAATTTCTGGAGGAATGAAACAAAGAGTTGGTATTGCTAGAGCTTTAGCAATTCGTCCGAAAATGTTATTAATGGATGAACCTTTTGGGGCTTTGGATGCCTTGACTCGCGGTAAATTGCAACGTCAAGTATTAGATATTTGGGAAAATCATCGTCAAGCGGTAATGATGATTACTCATGATGTAGACGAAGCAATTTATATGTCCGATCGCATTGTTTTGATGACTAATGGACCATCTGCAAAGATAGGAAAAATTTTAAAAGTTCCCTTTCAGCGTCCTAGAGATAGAATAGCAATGCGTAATTCCAAAGAATATTTTGAACTCCGCAACCAGGCTCTAAATTTTCTCGACGAAAATTTTACAGTAGATGAATAATATTACAGCAGGAGTCTGTAGAGACGTTCCGGCAGAACGTCTCTAGTTGATAATTGATTTTTGATTTAATATTCCCTTATAATTGGGTAAATTAAATACAACTAATCAATTTCATAATGGCAAAAGTTCTACTCGAAAATATCAAGCGTAAATTCAACAACGTCACCGCTATTGAAGATATTAGCTTGGAAATTCCCGATGGTGAGTTTTGGGTTTTAGTTGGTCCGTCTGGTTGCGGTAAATCAACGATTTTGCGAACTATAGCTGGTTTAGAAACTGCGACATCTGGTAATTTGTATATAGGCGATCGCCTGGTTAATGATGTTCCTGCACGACAACGCGATATAGCCATGGTATTTCAAAACTATGCCCTATATCCACACATGACGGTAGCCGAGAATATCGCTTTTGGGTTACAAATGCGTCAGGTTGCTCCGAAAACTATTAAAGAACGAGTATTAACGGTAGCGCGATCGCTTTCTCTAGAACATCTTTTAGACAGAAAACCCAAACAGCTTTCAGGAGGACAACAACAACGAGTAGCATTAGGAAGAGCGATCGCTCGTCAAGCTCAATTATTTTTACTTGATGAACCTTTATCTAATTTAGATGCCCAATTACGAGATGATACCAGAGCCGAATTAAAACAGCTACATCAACAACTAGGAATTACGACAATTTACGTCACCCATGATCAAGTTGAAGCCATGACTTTAGCTGATAAAATTGTCGTCCTTAATCAAGGGAGAATTCAACAAATTGGTGATCCTCAAAGTATTTATGCTTTACCTGCTAATGAAATGGTAGCCAGTTTTTTAGGTAATCCACCAATGAATATTCTTCCCGCTATCTATCATGGTGATAATTTTAATATTAGTGGGCAGATATTAGCAATTCCTCCCGATTTACAAGAAAAATTGCATTTAAACTCAGGCGAAAGTTATAATTTAGGTATTCGTCCTGAACACTTTCATCTTAATCAAGAGCAAAAAGAGGAAAATTCAGAAGGATTATTTGCAGATGTGAAAGTGGTTGAACCATTAGGAAGAGAAACTTTAATTCGTGCCAGTTTACCTGGTTGTTCCTGGTTTTTGAATGTGCAGATTGGTGGCAATATCCGTTTGCATCCTGGAGAAAAATTGAACTTACAATTAGACCTAAATCAGTTATTTGTATTTAACTGTCAAACTGGTGCAAGAATTTTTCCAGCTTAATTACCAGATACAACTTTAAATCCCGTAGCTTTCAAAATCTCGTTATCATCTTTTCTGACTCTCAAAGTTGGAGAAGCATTTCCTTCTTCAGTAATCGGTTGTTCTAAAATGTAAACATAATCTCCATTTACCCAACCTGTAACACATTTACCATCTCGACAGGAAATTTTACCACCTGTCAATTTGAGACATTTACCATTAGCATCACATCCTTGATAACTCACATTTCCTGTACCATTAACCCCATTCCAAGAATCTGTATTACCGAGTGTAATCGTCCATTCCCCATTACTTAAAGTTTGTGAATTACTACTTTCAGATTGTTTGCGGGAATCTTCATTGACAACTTCCATTTTAGTAATAATGGATTCTTGGCGAGTTTTACCACAAGGTTCTATACTTTCACAATCACTAACTGATTCTATTTCATAAACAGCACGTATTTTTTTATTGAGGAATTTTTTTTCCTCCTCACAAATTTCAAAAGTCGCGCCAACATTATGTTCAATTCCTTTTTCATCTACCAGAGTAACGTAACATAGCAAATCACCATTCACTAACTCCTTAACTATCCCTACTTTTGGTTGTTTATCGGCATTTTTCGTAGTAGTATTATTGTTGTTTACCGTACTAGCTAGATTTTCGCGGACAGGCTTTTGAGGATCTTCTTGATTATTTTCCTCTTCCTGAGTTGCGGTTGCTGGAGAAGATTCTGTTTGACTTTGTTTGACAGTATTACTCGCATCTATATCACTTGATGCGCTACCACAACTTACTATTGATATACAGGTAATAATTAAAGAAACTGTGGAAATTAATTTTTTCATGATCAGTTAGTATTAAGACTTATTATTAATTACAACATATTTAACTTGATTTACAAGTATCTTCATTTTTTGTAACTGTATTTTTAAGTAATTGGACAGAATTAATTAAGTAGAACGGACTAAATAATTCCCGGTTTGTAGTGAGGACTTTAGTCCTTATTTAAGGGCTTCAGCCCTTACTACCAAAGCATCTCAATATTTTTTACATTACTTAATCTAAGTTGATTTATTTTGGTCTAGTTACTGACACAACTGATTTTTCTGTTCCCTCTCTCAACGAGTGAATTTAATTTTGTCCGACTACTTATTACTCAGGTAAAACCTGAATTAATTGATAATCTTTAAAACTACCAATTACCCGATAATTTGTTGGTGAATTACCAGAACTTGGTTGATAAATCCAAGCATAGCTTAAACTAGATAACTGAGATATTGAATCTACACTTTCACCATATTTAGGAGTATAGAATTGAATTAGCACAGATTCTTTATCACCAAATTGGCTATTTTTAACAAAATTAATGGGATAATTCTCTAAAATCCCAGCAATTGATTCTTGTTGGTAAAATACTCTAAATTTTGGGTTAAAATCTCCTAATAAACCCAAAATCCCGGCTGTAGCTAAGGATAACCAACAGCTAACTAACAATCCACCTAGCCAATATTTAGCATTAAGAAACTTTTGTTGGTAGTGAAAATTTCCTATCCATACCAATGGTGTAATTAAGTTACCAAACCCAGAAATAATAGACAGAATTGCATATTTGTGAATTTCTACATCACCCCATATTAAAATACCTATTCCAGCTAATATTAAAATGATGCCTAATATTCCCCAAGCATAACTAAAATTTCGGGTTAAAAAACCCATATTACTAGATGGAAATTTATCTGCAAATCCTTTTTGGTAAATTTTTCCTAACCAATCTAAACCCACCGCAGCCAGAAAAGCGATAAATGGATAAAGACAAAGACTATAATGGGATAACCGAGTTGTAAATATACTAAGTTCAATAAATAAGATAATTGGGAAACCTATTAATATTAGTGAATAAGCAGACATAGAACGACGAATGACTAATACTAATCCCAATAAACTAAAAAAGAACCAAGGAAAAGATTTTAAAGATAGATTCCAAACATAAAACAAAATGCCATTTTTATGTTGTTCCTTGCTACCTAGTTCTACAACAAATCCCAATAAAGCCCCAATACTATTGCTACCATAACGCAACCAGCTAAAATAAAGCCAAGCTACTGTAGGAATTAAACCCACTAAAAACCCTAAATACAACATGGGGTTAGTTAAATGGCGATGACGGTTATGATTGATAATTAAATAAGGTGATAATGCCATCATAGGCAAAAAAATCATTAAGCTTCTGAGCAAAAAACCTAAGCTAAAACTTAACCCAGCAATAAAACCATAAAGAAATCGTTTTCGAGGATCTATATCAGATTTTAGTAAACAAAAAATAGCAACGAATACTAGGAATATACTTGGTATATCTGGTGCGGATAAACGACAATACTGTAACCAGAGAAATTGTATATTTAAAATAATAATTGCTAGAAATGCTAATTGTTTATTTAATAGTATTTTCCCGACTTCATAGATAATGAATATACTAATAATACCAGCAATCATGGTAGGCATTCTTGCCGTAAAATCACTAATACCAAATAGCTGATAAAAAATAGCAATCAACCAATAGAAACCAGGCGTTTTATGATGAGCATTACCCCAAGGAGCTACCCAGTCACCAGTCTCGAACATTTGTCTTGCTCTTCCAGCATACAGGGCTTCGTCATGAGCCATAAGACTGGTTTCTCCAGATGTAAATAGTAATAAAGGTATTAACCAAATTAACAATTTGCTATATGGAAGTTGCCAAAATCGCCAAAGTAATTGCCAAAAAGCTAAAATTAGGGGTGATTTAAAAAACATTGATAGATTATAAATATCAATTTTTACATGGGTAAAATAATTTGCGTTATGATACTAACTCATTCAATGCAAATACTAGCCAAAATTCTCAACTTGTACAAATAAGACGTTTATGCTTCTTAAACCAGATCAACGCATTAAGTTAGATGACTCAGATGATCAGTTATTCTACAGTTACCCTCGCTTTGTCACTCATGTAGATGATGGTTTTATTCAGCAATTAACGGATTTGTATAGTCAGCGACTCCAACCTCAGACGCGTATTCTTGATTTAATGAGTAGTTGGGTATCGCATCTACCCACAGATATAGATTTTGCCCATGTGGAAGGCCATGGACTCAACGCGGAGGAACTAGCCCGAAATGCTCAATTAAATCATTATTTTGTGCAAAATATCAACACAAATCCGCAGTTACCTTTCCCAGATCAAGACTTTGATGCTGTTATTAACTGTGTTTCTGTTCAATATATTCAATACCCAGAGGCGATATTTTCAGAAATACATCGCATTCTTAAACCGGGTGGAATAGCAATTATTAGTTTTTCTAACCGGATGTTTTTTCAAAAAGCAATTCAAGCTTGGCGCGATGGTTCGGAAGCTTTTAGAGTAGAATTGGTCAAGGGCTACTTTACGTCAGTACCGGGATTTACAACCCCAGAAGTTATTGCTCAAAGGTCAACAGCACCAAGTTTTTTACAGTGGTTAGGAGTACCGGGTGGAGATCCTTTATATGCGGTGATAGCTCATCGTCTAACCTAGTATTATACTACACTAACTATTAAATATTGGTGATTATCAATACCTTGAATAGTTATATAAAAGTAAATTTTCTGGCTTGTGGGTGACGGCAGAGTTGATAATTGCCTAATAAGCTCAAGTATTTAGGAGAAGCCAAAAATGTTTACAAAGCGTGGGCAGAAAGTATTAGCGGCTGTATTACTATCAGTGATGTTACTGACTACAGCTTGTGCTACAAAAGCACCTAGTCGTTTTGATCAGGTACAACAGGAAAGTACCCAGAAAAAAAGCGGACAGGCTGTTGTTAAAGATGCGACTCAGGGGAGTAAGTTAAATGCGTTCTTCCCTAGTGGCGGAGATGGCTATAATCGAGTTTATACTCAAGAAAAGAAAGGCTTTTCAGAAGCCAATTTGAAAAAAGGCGATAAAGTAGTTGCCCAATTGGCTATTTCTGATACGAGTAGCACACCAGCAGCAGCATCAAAATTTGCTAATAGCTCCAAAAAAATTGGTGGTTATCCCGCAGTAGAACTTGGTAAAACCCAAACTTCGGTTTTGGTGAATAAGTACCAAGTGAAAGTAATTTCTAAAGATCCATCATTTACAGCGAGCGATCGCGCAGCATGGATAGAAAGATTCAATCTTAGTGGTTTAGCAAAGTTGAAATAGTTTCACCACTTCTCTAAGAGTATTCCAAGTAAAAAAATGCCCAATTGTCATTGCGTTCGCGGAGCGTGGCGTTAGCCATATGGAGCGGAGCGGAATGAAGCAATCTCTGGTTTTGGATCATTTATTGTTTGGAACACTCTAACTAACAACGGACGTTAATACAAAACATTGATAAGGAGACTTTTGTGAGTAAACCAATTTTCGAGTTAGTTGATGAACTTCCTACCAAGGGATTGACAATTTCTCTACTAAATGCTTTAGATTTTGTTGCTCCTGGTGAGTGGAAAAACACTGTCGGTTTTGTCAATACCATTAAAACTGTGACAGGTGAAGATGACGAAGACTTAATTCAACAAATTGGCGAAAGAGCGATTTATCTGTTTAATGATAAATCCCAAGGATATCAAACTGCCCTCTGGCTTTATCAAACAGTTGACTCTACAGATAGAGCTTTGGGTGCAGCAGCTTTAGCTAACAAAGTTGGTGAAGCAATTCCTCTCTTCGGTTTTTAAACTCTATTACTCCTAAAGCAGACAAAGCTCAAACCATCGATCTCACCTTAAAATAGTTGCTGAATTAGTTGCTTTTTGCCAAATTAATGGCATTCCCGGTGACAGTATTGGTGATTTTGTCGGTGCTTTAGGTGAGTATGGTGGCGAGTCACTTATCCGCATGGTGGCGTTAATTTGTGTTGATGGTTTAATTCCCCTTGGTCCAGATTTTATTGATAAGTCATTATCAATGCTCAGTCAAATGAAACCCCAAGAGTTACAACAAAACTCAACTTTTGCAACTATGCAAGATGCCATTCCTGGTAACGGTATTGGTGGGAAAATGGACTTTCTTGGTAATAGTCTAGATTCTGTTAAAGGTTGGATGAATGGTATTGTCTCCGCTAATGCTTTAACAGCACAATCAGTCTTGGGTCATTTCAAAGGTTTTCTAGACGTTGCTGATGATAAATTGGACTATGTAGCAGCATTTCTAGATATGTCTACAAATTACTATGAACACACAGGAACGCAGACTTTAGCACGACGTTTAATTGAACGAGCAATAGCTGAAATCTAGCAGTTAATCTATTGTTCAAAAAACAACTTAGGGGCAAGATAAACTCGCCCCTAATCAACTCCAATAGCATTTTTTCCTGACTTTTAGCCCTAACGAAAAGACTTTTTTAGTAATAATAATTTAATTAAAATCTATCGTAGATTAAAGGAAATCCTGAAAGGATTTCCAGTTTTAGCCGGTATGACTAAAAATTTATCGTTTGAAGCGAGAACGTTGTTGACGGCGTTGTTTGTGTCTAGCGATCGCTTTGCGTTTTTCTTTTTCTAAAGGTGTTTCAAAGTGACGCTTTTTCCGCATATCTTGGAAAATTCCCGCCTTAGAAACTTCCCGCTTAAATCTTCGCAATGCTGACTCAATACCTTCATTTTCACCTAAAACCACTTGTGTCATTTTCGTTTCTCCTTAATGCTAAATCAATATTTGCCGACTAGAGCTAAAATAAAATATTCCAGCAGCGTTTAGACCAGGGCTGTATCTGCTGGATACTCTAGATGTTAATTTTTTTAAACAGACTTAATAGCGACGACCACCGCCGCCACTACCGCCACTGCGATCTCCGCCGCCACCGCGATTGCTCCAACTTCCGCCGCCACCGCCGCGAGAAGAACCTCTGTCTTCGCGGGGTTTAGCTTTGTTTACTCGCAGATCACGACCCATCCATTCAGCACCATCAAGGGCTTCAATGGCTGCGGCTTCTTCTGTTTCTTTCTCCATTTCCACAAAGGCAAAACCCCGTGGACGACCAGTTTCCCGGTCTGTAGGTAGCTGCACGCGACTAACCGTTCCGTACTCCGCAAAAGCCCGTTTCAGGTCTTCTTCTGTTACCTGATAGGACAAATTACCAACGTAAATCGACATAGACGAGGGTCTCCCAAATCAGAGAGTGTAGAGAGTTAGATTCGGAGAGACGTATTTAAAAAAAACTTAAAACGACTTACTCCACCGAAAATAATCTTTATATCCCCAAGTATAGCACCACATGGAAATATGAACTCATAATGAACAAAATTTCCCAACAAAATTACCAGCATTGCTAGGAAAATACCCCTACAAATACTGCTTTAGTGAGAAGTAAACCGTGATAGGATGCTTTGTGCTTCCTGACACAGTACCTCATGATTCTGATAATTACTCGCCAGTAACTCACCCCATTGATGAATATCATCGGTGTTGTATTCTAATGGCGTGCAATCAAAATGGGTAAACTTACCACCTGCTTCCGTCAGAATTAGTTCGGGAGCAGCCATATCCCAGTCTTTAGGTGCGGACTTACCAGAAAGGGAAATGTAAACATCTGCTTGCTGTTCAACAATCGCCGCAATTTTGCAACCGACGCTACCAATTGCTTTTTGATTTTGACAGGGTAAATGCTGTAGTAAATATTCTAACCTATCGTTGCGGTGTGAGCGACTAACAACCAAAATTAAATCTTGGATATTTTTCTTTGAGTCAACTCGTACAGGTACAGAACCAGTTGAAGTTTCTATAAAAGTACCACTGCCTCTAGTAGCATAATACAATTTTTGTGTTTCGGGAACTACTACCACCGCTAACATCGTCTGTTTCCCTTGCACTAAGGCAATGTGAATAGCATATTCCCCAGTTTTATTGATAAAGTCTCTTGTCCCATCTAAAGGATCAATAATCCATACCCATTCAGAAGGATTTTTTCCCTGTTGTGATTTATGAGTTTCTTCACTGACATAACCAAAGTCTTCATTACCTAAAGCTGACTGTAGCTGTGACAAGATATATTCACTTACAGCTAAGTCGGCAACTGTAACAGGTTCATTGTCTTTATACTTGATATCTAAATTTGGTTCGGTGGCAGTACCGTGATAATAAGAACTGAGTAAACTGGCTGCACCCCAACCCACTTCCCGCGCAATTGTTAATATTTCTGATAAGTCTTTCATGAATTCATCCAACGTCGTGTACCAAAATACTGGCAAGCTTCAGCAGCAATATGACTAGCTAAAGCTAAGGCATCAGTAAAACTTGTCTTAAGAATATAGTGACAGAAAGCACCGTGGAAAATATCTCCTGCACCTAATGTATCAACGGACTGTATTTTCGGCACGTTGATAATACCATATTGACCACCAATTAAATATTGAATTGGCTTTTCCCCTTGAGTAATGGCAATATGAGGAATGTTAAAATCTTGCAGATATGCAAAAACATCTTCTTGATTTTGGCAACTAGGAGGATAAAAATTTGCAGAACAAATTGCATAATCAACAAAAGGTAATATCTCCTCAAATCCTGGTTTCCAACTGCCACCATCAATGACAATGGGAATATTCTGGTTTTTAGCAATTTGAGCAATAATTTTACTCACCCCTATTTGATGACCATCAATTAAGACAATATCAATATTTTCTAAAATATTTGGCGGTATGGAGGTAATATTTGCCTGGGTTTTAATTGCATTGATAGAAATTACTGCCCTTTCACCAGTAGATTGTGTGACAATAATTGAAGAAACTGGTGGTGGTGTATCTTTATCAACATCTAAGTCAATAATTGCGACTTGGTAATTTTCTAAGTCGGTGTGAATTAGCTTTGTCATGGGGTGAGAACCAAGTATACCCAAGATTGTCGCTTGATTACCTAAATGACTGAAAGTAACAGCAGCATTTGTTGCTGGACCACCTGCTGCTACAGTATAGTCAGTAGCAACGAGTTTTTGATTATTTTGGGGAGGAGAGTCAGCCAGGTAAATTAGATCTAAGGTAGTTAAACCTATAAATAAGGCAGAATTGATCATTGGTAGTTGCTAACTTTATTTAAGGATTAAATGAATTATAGGAGAATTTATGAATCTCAATACCCATGACTATGATTTTTATGCCTGGACACAAGAACAAGTGCATTTACTAAGAACTGGACAAGTTAACCAAATTGATTTTGATCATATTGCTGACGAAATTGAAGATATGGGACGTTCTGAAAAGTGGGAATTAGAAAGCCGATTAGAAGTATTACTTATACACTTACTAAAATGGCAACTTCAGCCTAACTTACGTTCTCGAACTTGGCAATTAACTATCAAAGAGCAACGCTTACGTTTAGAAAAACTTATTGCAGAAAATCCTAGCTTTAAATCATGTTTAACTGATTTTCTCGCAAAAACTTATCAAATTGCTACTATTAGCGCCGAAAGAGAAACTGGATTATCTTCATTTCCCGAAACTTGTCCTTATAGTTTAACAGAAATTTTCGCACCTGACTTTTTACCCAGCGAAGATAGTTGAGAGGTATGATACAAATTTTAGTAAAATACTGTTAAGTAAATATATAAATCCAATAGTAATGGTATATAATTAACGGAAAATAATCAAAGTCCTTTTTTTGGAGAGAGCAAAAAATTATGTTCAAAAATATGGCCATGGATGCACTAGGTTTGAGTGATATTGGTGCTGTCATCAAACCGGAAGATTATAACAAGGTTGATAGTGATGACTATGTGATCCATGAAGAAGGGGAAAAAATTTATTTTTTGATCAAGTCAAAAACTGATGAATACTGTTTTACAAATTTAGCTCTAATTCATTTGGATGGAACTTCTGCCGTTAGTAAAAAACGCTTACTCAAACGTTTTACTTATAGTCACAACATTATTAAAGATGTGAAACTAGAAACAGCAGGAACAATAGATATGGATATAGAAATCAAGTTAGCAATGGGTGATCAATCCTATTCTATTGATGTTGCCAAAGTTCATATTGCTGCTTTGAAAGACTTGTACAAAGCTTTACTGAAAATTGCCTCAATTCAAAAAGAAAATGCCCTCTATCATCAATATGCTCAAACTAGTTTAAATACAGCAGCTAATACGGTTAGTCGTTCGACAACTACATCTACCTCAGAAGAGCAATTTAAGGCAATTAACCAGTATGCTTTTAATTGGTTAAAGTATGCCCATGAAACTTATGTACGTAAAGATTTTGGTGAGGTTTTTGAGAAATTTATTAACAACTAAATTTAAGGTTTAATTTTAAATTACTTTTTTCCAAACTCAAGATTTCACAGATTTCATGATCTTTAAGGTGATGAAATCTGTGAAATCCTTTAATCCGCCGAATCCGTGTTTAAATTGATATGCAAACTGAACCAAAACCAGGAACACTTTATATTGTTGCTACTCCAATTGGTAACTTAGAAGATATGACTTTTAGGGCTGTGCGAATTTTGCAAGCAGTTGATATAATTGCAGCCGAAGATACACGCCATACAGGAAGATTACTCCAACATTTTCAAGTTAAAACTCCCCAAATCAGTTATCATGAACATAACAGTAATAGTCGTATTCCTGAATTGTTAGAACATTTGCAATATGGAAAAGCGATCGCTCTGGTAAGTGATGCAGGAATGCCCGGAATTTCTGACCCAGGATATGAGTTAATTAAGGCTTGTATTGATGCCAATATAACTGTTGTCCCTATTCCCGGTGCAAGTGCAGTAATTACAGCTTTGAGTGCGGCTGGATTACCTACAGATAGGTTTATTTTTGATGGTTTTTTACCTGCTAAAACTCAACAAAGAAAGCAATATTTAGAATCTCTGCAAGGGGAATCCCGGACCTTAGTTTTTTATGAATCACCCCATCGGTTACGAGATACTTTAGCAGATTTTGGGGAAATTTTGGGAAGCGATCGCTCTATAGTTATAGCTAGAGAACTAACTAAATTATACGAGGAATTTTGGCGGGGGACAATTGGGGAAGCGATCGCTCATTATACCCAAAAAGAACCTCAAGGAGAATATACTCTCTTAGTCGCAGGAACTTCACCAAGCCAGATCCAACTCACAGAAACAGAACTCAAAGCTGAGTTATTACAAATAATGCAACAGGGAATATCCCGTTCCCAAGCTAGTCGTCAGTTAGCAAAAGATACTTTACTATCCCGTCGCTATTTGTACCAACTAGCTTTAGGAATTGAAATGAATTCTGAATCTACAATTACGCAATAATCTCAGTAAAATTCATTTTGACAATCATATCATTATAATCCAAATCACCACCATTAGGTAAATCTTCAAAACCAAAAGTATTATTTCCTAGTAAGCGAATGTGATCAACACCATCACTATTTACTCCCATATAGGAAAAATACACTTGGGGATTATTATTAGCATCGCTATCTAAAAGCTGAGACAACGTACCATTAACTATGATCATGGGAGCAAGAATTGTACCACCATTAATAGTTGTTGTACTAGTTTGAACACCTTGATTAGCAGTGGCAAATTTGATATTTACACCACTTTGAACATCTTTGATAATATTATTTAATGCTGCTTGTAGATAATTACTCCGATTGACTGAACTTGGTTGTAAATTCCCAATTTGTCCATCAGCATTATCAACTTCATAAAAATAGACTTCGTTGTTAAATGCAGCTTCTCTATGAACAGAAACATTGGCTTTTACTTGACCTTGAATATCTCGTAAATCAATCAGTTCCCCTTGATTTCCACCTTGCAATCCTGTACCTATAACTAAGGCTTCTTTTGTGGATTGAATCTTCACCACTATATCTTTGAAATCTGTAACATTCCCAGAACCATCTTCCCAAGAAAGACTAAAACCTTCAGTCCCAAAATCTATAATTTTTTGGGTAGAAGCATCAGCGAATAATAAATTTGATAAGGAAATTTTACCAGCTTTTGCAGAATCTATTGTTCCATCTTTGATTAAAAAGAATTTCAGATTATCACCACTATCAAATTCTAAAGATCGGGTAAAATCTCCAGTTTTAACTCCATTAGGGAGATTAGAAATAGCAGAAAAAACTACCTTTGCTCTCTTTAAAACTTCTTCATTATAATTTGCTGCACCCGGAGAAATCCCATTGATTTTACCTTGAGTATCATCAACTTTAAATACACCTAATTCATTGATAAAAGTAGAATTGAGTTCTACTAAGTTGACTTTTAGCCTGACTTGATTACCTTCACCTTTAATAGTAAAAATATCATTATTTTTAAGATTTGCTATGGGAATATCATCATTTTTAATAATTCCCTTATTATTGATAATTGATCCATTAGTAGAATTAGTTAAAGCGACTGTAAAAGTCTCATCTTTTTCTATCAGTGAATCTTGAGTTGTTTGCACTGTAAAAGTTTTACTTGTTTCTCCCTGAGTAAATGTGAGAGTTTCATTTTTGGCAGTCAAGTCATTTTCACTAGCTGTATCATCTGAATTTATAGATGTGGATACAGTTACACTTTGGTTTGCTTGGCTATTTCCAGTCCGGGTAATCGTGAAATTTATGGCATTACCTTCTATTGCGGAAGCGGAAGCGATAGAAAACTGAGGTAATTCATAATTTTTTAAAATAGCTAATTGTTTACTACCAGCACTAATTAAAGTGTCATTCCCCTGGGTTGTAAATGTGAGTTTATTGATTTCATTAAACTCATCAACATTGACCTGCAATAAATCTTCTGTGGGATTAAAATCAGTAATGATATTGGGATTATTTGGATATTCAGCATTAGCTAAATGGAATGTATCTTTACCAAGACCACCCGTGATAGTATTGCCACCAAGACCACCAAAAATTATATCATCGCCCGCATCACCAAAAACAATATCATTGCGGTCAGCATAAATATAGTCGTTGCCTTCACCACCAGATAAGGTATTGTTACCATTACCCTGGGAGTGGAGTTTATCGTTTCCCGCTTCTCCATAGAGTTGGTCACTACTATAAGCAAATAACTCATCATCTCCGTCACCACCATTAAGGGTATTGTTTCCCCCTCCAACTAAGGCATCAAGATAATCATTTTCTGCTGTACCAGTTAAGGTGACATTCGTTTTAAAAGCTTCTACAGATAATATCGCCATTTGATTCTCCTCACAAATAATTAGTAGATACTGGGTTAAATTTGTTTATTCAGTCTTTTTAAAGAAGGCTATAGAAAAACCGAGGCAAAACTTTTAATAATAGAAGTTTTGCCAAGGTATTTAATCGCCATTAATTACCCTTGAATATCTGTCTGAATTAAGCTAAGACAAACTGATTAGTATTAGTTAAACTCAAGGAACTTGCTTGAATGCCAGTTAAAGTAGCTAAGGTTTGACCACCAAAGATAATTGCAGTATCAGAACCAACTTGAGTCAAGCTAAGATTAGCCGTGGTGATACCCAAACCAGCAGCACCGTTGATACCAATTACATCAGTACCAATTTGGAAGTCAAGAACGGTGTTAGCAGCGGTTGGTAGTGCGGCATTCGCAATCCAGAATTGGTCAGCACCTACGCCACCAGAGAGCAAGTTGCCACCTTTATTACCAGCGTAGAATTTATCATCACCATCACCACCCAAGGCACGACCATTAGACCCGTCACGGAGATAGAAGATATCATTGCCAGCACCACCAGAGGCACGATAGTTGGTGGCAGTACCTGCTTCAAATGTGTCATTACCATCGCTACCAAAAGCGCGATCGCCATTGGCAATAAAGATTTCATCATTGCCGCTACCAGTGTCAATATTGTTGCCACTAGCCAGAGCGCCACCTATGGCACTATCAACATAGTCATTACCAGCACCAGTAAAGACGATATCGTTGATACCATCAAAACCTGCTGTAACCTTAGCTTCGATTATGTCAGCACCAGAAGTAGCACCTGCAACTAAAGAAGAGCTTTGAACAAGATTTGCATTAGGAGCAACTAAGAACGCTAACTGACCACCTTCAACCAGGTTTTCTTGTCTAGTTGGTGTTCCATCACCATTGCCATCAATGTTAGTAGCAGTAATAATTGTTCCAGAACGAACACTGTGAGCCTGGACATCAAAGATAAACTGTGTACCAGGAGCGTTACCAAACAGAGTAGAAACATCAAGAATACCGGAAGTTTCCCAGTTACCGATATCAGTTGGATTAGAATCAGTTTGACCAGAAGGGACAGCCGAGCGATCAACCTGTGCAACTTTAGTTAAGCTGGCTGCTGGATTTGTAGCAGCAGGATCAAGAACGTAAATAGATGCTTCTTGCTGAGAAGTTGCGCCCCAAATGCTTGCTCCGAGTGCGCGGTCTTCTTGGATGTAGATTTTGCCATCATCAGCCCAATCCAGGTTATCAGGGCTACGTAAACCAAAGTCTTGTTTGTCAGCTTCGTTACCGTCGTAAAGGATGTCAATTTTTGCGGTGATTTCTGGTGCTGCTGTGATCTTCCACAGGGCATCATTTCCAGAAGTGGGGTGTTGAATTGCAACGATAAATTCATTGGGGTTATTTGTGGAAATTAAGCCAGTAGGTTCAGATCCAGAAACTCCCAAACTAGCCCAGCGAGTGATGGACTCAGCGACACCATCCTTATTGCTATCAGATGCCTTCCAGATATCGCCAGGATTGTTGTCTTCAATAATGTAGAGATTACCAGCAGCATCACTAGCCAAGTTATCAGGGTTATTGAGGTTGCTACCGGCAGCTAAACCAGTACCACCGTCAATGGTGCTACGACTAGCAAAAAGCTTAACTTCATTGGTTTTGAGGTTAATACCATAGACTGAGTTCTCGCTGGTTGTAGCGACATATAGAGTGTCACCAATAATTTCTAAGTCTTCTGGACGACCGTAGGGTGTACCACCCAATTCATCGGCAGCCGCACGTCCACCTGTAGTCGCACTGGTAAAGTCAAAGGGATTGGCTGTGGTTAGCTTTACACCGTTAGTATCAGTAATAGCAACCCAAGTAGCAGCACCAGTTCGAGTTGTACTTGTATTGGTGGCAGAGTTCCAGTTTTCCGAAGCATTACCTGTAAAGGCAGTTACCTTCAAGACAAAACTTTGTCCAACACTCAAATCACCAGCAGTTGTAGGTACAAACTTGTAAATAGAACCGGAGTTGTTCTCATCAATAAAGTACAAAGTACCAGCAGCATCAATCTTCAAACCTTCGTGGGAAACCGCAGGAATATTACTACGCCAAACCACATTTGCTGTTTCACCAGCAGCCATCAAGGGGTTAAGCCACTCAAATAACCGCCCATTAGTTCTTTCTTCTGCAACTAAAACAGTTCCATGAGGAGTATATACAGCAGGGTCAAATGCTGCGAAGTCATCATTATTTTTATCCCAAATAGCAGGATTGGTAGTGAAATCTAATGCACTTTTACCAGTAAGAGCAGCAACAAAGTCTTGTGTTTGAGTATCATAGCGAACTAGTCCAGCTCCAGCACCTACTTCTGTGGGAATGTAAATATAGCGGTTGGTGGGATCTAATGCCACCATATCCCAGTTACCAAAGGTTGCAGCAAAGTCGGGATCTAAATTAGCAGTATTGCGATCGACAATTTCTGTTTGAGTAAAACCGGTTGGTAGCAAGAACGGTGCAGTATCTTCTGCTGTAGGAACAGTAGCAGTAGTAGAAAGAAGTTTGCTAAAGTCAACGTCAATTTTGTAGGTTGTACCCCAAACATCAGGTCCTGCAGCAATACCAGTGGAAGCTAAGACTGCTTGAGTACCATCAAAAGGATTGGTAGCGATATCTTCAGGACGAGAGAATTTGAAGGCATTAACTGCGGCAGCTAACTCATCTTGCTTGGCTTGTGTAACATACCCTTGAGTGTCATAACCTGTAGTATTTGCTTTCGTGGGATCGTAGTAAGCAATTTCTACAAACTGACCATTTGTGCTACTACCACTGCCTTTAAATTCACCAGGATTAAGTTCAATTACATCAGTAGCACTTGCAGGATCATCAGCCACCCATGCGAATAGCTTACCTTGTGCTAAACCATTGCGATCTAGGAAATTACCAGCCTTTTTGTCGCCGACATAGAGGTATAGAGGTGCGTTGCTTCTGTCATCACCAATTAAAAAGGCTACTTTATCAGTGCGGCCTGTATTTAGTTCTGTGATGTTTTCCCATGCAGCACGACCGAATGCAGGTAGGGCATATAAAGTATTTGTTTGTGTATCTAGGGCGAATTGTGTGCCGCCACTGGTTTCTTCACCAGAGAAGAAAATACGATCAGCTAAACCAATACCTGCACCAAATTGGTTCGCTTCAAACAAAGCAGCAGAACAAAAACGCTGAATACCACCAAATTCTAAATCAGCAGCAGCATCAACGACTTCACCACCACGGTTGATGATGGTGTCGTAGGCTAGTCCAGCATTGACGATTTGGAATGTGCGCTTATCAATATCAAAATAGTTAACTCTTGCACCAGGAAGTTGTGTACCGTTTTTGAGGGTGTACTTATAACCATCCGCACTTCCTACTTCATTAACCACTAATACACGAACAGTTGTATCGTTGAGTGAAAAAGCTCCAATACCATCGAGAATTCCGGGTGGTACATAGTCGCCAATTTTGTCGCCAACGGTAAAAAGTGGGTCAACAGTGTAACCATTTAGCCCTTTAACTTGAGCCTGTTGGGTTGTATCGAATGATATAGCCATGAAATTCCTTAATCCTCTTTGTAGTTCGTACTAAATCAATAAGTCCGAATTTGGTAAATTTAGGAAAACCTAATTTACTGAGATATGAATATTACGTTTTTTTAAATTCTCATCCAGAGGTTAAGGTTTTACTATGATTTAACTGTCTCTTGATTAAAAAATTCGGTTTAAAAATTAATTTTTAGTTATGAAAAGGTTATATATGGTGATAAAAGGATAGTGATTTTGCAACTTTCATTAATTATTAAATCAATCATAAATAGGACTTACTTAATAACTCTTTGAAACTCTTATTTCGACCTGTCCTCTGGGGTTCGTTTCTTCATGATTTTGCGTAAGTCCTGATAAAATTAAAAATTGGGATTTTAGAGGTTTGATGACTCCAAAATCCCAATTTGATTGCCCATAAATTAAATTAACGCAAAGCCGGCGGTAATCGTGGCCTACCTGTAGAAATGGCGTAGTTAATTACTAACAATTGCAACCATAATCCAGGAAAGTGCGTTTCTAGCCAAGATTGACTCCATTTCAAGAATTGTGAAAACCATATACCTAATAAAGCACTAACTAAAGCATGACGGGCAAAGCTAACATAATTACCAACCCAGCGTAATAAATCTTGCCAACCAGCTAATTGCCAAATCCACAGTAATAAGGCTGGATTTTTGATAGCTGCTTTCAAGGCTAGACGGTTAAAAGTGAACCAATCACAACGGTCTTTAATGAAATTATCTGCTACTTCTAGACTTTCACCTGCTAATAATCCAAAGAAAGTATTGAGCATGGAATTTATCAATTGAGGTGCGATAAATTTTCCTGTAGGAACCATCATTCCCTTAGAAAATAACCACATGACAGCTACATTACTCTGGTAAGCACGAATTTTGTTTAAATGTTGGGAAGTTAATAAATCATGTTTGAGAGCAGTATTTAATAGAGTGGTTAACCTTTCTAAATTGCGGACTAAAGAACCAAAACCAGTAAAGACTAGAGGAGATTGCAAAGAAGCAGCATCACCAATGGCAATTAATCTATCTACAGCAATTGTGCGATCGCTACTACTCGTACTAAAATGTCCTGGTATATAGCCAAAGGTTGGTTTTTTCCACACTAGCTTGTCCAGATCACAGCGCCGATACTCTGGCAAAATTGTGAAAAAGTCCTCATACATTTCCATCAAAGAACCGGGATTTTTTTCATTGACTTCATGATAGTGAAATAGATAAATTGTTAATTCTTCCCCAGAACCAGGAAATAACTCCCAAATCAACTGTCTCCCCCTAGAAATATCTCCATGACTGTAGAGAACATCCCCATAATCAGCATCCCAAACACCAGGTTCAAAGCCTTTTTCAATCACTGCTCCTACTGTTGGACAAACGCTATCAAAAGCCCTACCACCATTTAATTGCCAAGCAATTGGGGAAGCCGTTCCCATTGCATCTATCAACAAACGTCCACTAACTTGCTGTTCATTCCCAGTCGGTAAATGTTTGATATTAATACTAACTTGTGAACTGCTAATATCTGCCCGAATAAACTCCGTTTCATCCCAGATATCACCACCCGCAGCTTTGAGCTTTTCTCCACATACTTGTAATAATTTATCTGAATCTAAAGCTATATTTAGGACAGTGGGAGTGTGGAGAACAGGCGATCTTAACTTAGAGGGATTATTAGCATCAAAAAATTTATTGAATCCGTCTTTATACTCCCTAGCAATAATTTTTTCTACCTCAGCATTTGTCAACAAACCCAAATTTATCAAACTTTGAATTTCATCACGGGAAATATTCCATTCGCGGTTCATTCTCCCAAAAGGTAATCTTTCTATCAACAGGACTTTATAGCCTAATTTAGCCATAACTGCCGCATGAATTGACCCTAAAGCGCCACCGATGTAGATGAGGTCATATTCAGGGGACAGGGGACAGGTGACAGGTGACAGTGAGGAGGAGGAAGAAGAAGAAGAGGAGGAATTTTTTGTGTTTTCTTCCCCATTATTTTCTTGATAAAAGATCACTTGACGTGGTTTTTGGGGATTTTTCACCCCTTCGCGCCATCTTTGTTCCCACCAGTAAGCCCGCTTTAAATCATATTCCCCATTAGGCATTTTTTGAAAATACTTGACAGTTAGGGGATAATATGGTTCTAGCTCTGCGAAAATTGATTTTTGGGCATCAATCACAGGTGGTTCTGGGTAGCAATTGGGAAAGCGGTTTCTAATTTCCTTCGTCAGACATTGGAGAATGCGCTTTTGCTCAGGAAAAGGTTGATCTCCCCACAGGAATACTTTCAGGTAAGTTGTCCGCTGCACCGACCAGACAAAGACAGACAGTTCTACTCTACCAGAAGTAGCATTTATAACTGGGATTTTCCAGCGTAACCCATCTGGGGTGATGATTTTTTCCCCGTTATCTAGGACAAAATCTGCTTGTAGCCATTGGCGTACAGAGGCTGTATCGGGTGTAGGAATTTCTAAGTAAAGAAGTTCTTGCATATTGCTGATATCTCCCATAAATCTACTCACTCAGACAGATTTGAAAAAGGCAGAAACTAGGTTAAACTCTGCCCTAATTAGCTTCATAAAGATTCCATGAAGAATTTTAATGATTTATCAAGTTTATTGTTCATGTTGTAAATTTTGTAAACCCATGCCATGAATTATCCTATCCCAGACAGTCCCCAAGAAATTTTTGCACTCAGAAAACAGCCAATTGATGAGGAATTAGTGGCTGCGGTAATTGCTGGTGTTGTTAAAGTTGTTCGCTCTCAAGGTCAGTCTTTAGATCAATTAACTGCCCAGGTATTAGAAGATGACCAGATGTTAGACAGACAACAAAGACGCTGGTTAAGTCAGTTGGTTGCCCAAGCATGGGAAACTTTCCCATAATCATCTTTGGCAATTTGGGATTGGCAATTTCTAACCAGTAAGATTAAATTTAAAGACTTAAAGGATTTTAAGATGAATTGGGAAGCCCACACTGTACCGAAAGTCAGTGTGTGATAGTTCACAGCTTATATCCTACGCTGAAGTAAAAGCCTTCGTCCTGGGCATTTACGCCTTTATCATCTAAGTTGATCAAAGGTAGACCATAATCTAACCGCATATTAAAACTAGGTAGGGGTTGCCATAAAACTCCGACTCCTGTCCCAGCTAAAAAGGTTTGTTTCTGTAAGCGGTTGGGGTTATCATCTGTGTTCCAGACATATCCTAAATCAAAAAACGGTGCAACTTTGAGGATATTTCCACTTTCATCTTTGTGGATTGTCAGTTGGTTTTCTAGGACAAATCGCACTCCATTGTCACCAGCACGGGCATTTTGCCGATAACCCCGCACTGACTGACCACCACCAACGACAAATTGCTGTGAGGGTAATAAACCATCGGGGGTGAGTTGTACTTCGGCTTGGGCAATTAAAAGATGGTTATTACTAAAGCGTTGTACTCGTTGTACTTGTCCTAACCAACTAAAAAATTGACCATCAGGAATAGGATCTGCATTGCTTGTGGCATCGAATACATCAATACCAAAACTGAATAAAGAACGCAAGGACCAAGCACCTTGTATATCTCGCGCTACGTAGTCTTGTCCAAATTTAATGACACGAGTGCGACTGTTACCGTTATCATCTGGTCCAAAACCAAATGCTGTGGGACCAGCAAAGGTAAAGGTTTGACCATCTTGCAAAGTTAACCCTAATGATAAGGCAAATTCTTGGCGGGGCGATCGCACTAATGGTTGACGATAACTAATTTCATATAGTTGGGATTCTCCCCGAATATCGAAACTCTGGAAAGGCTCTTGGATGACTTTGTTATTATTAATTGCTGTTCGCAATTGTAAAGCCCCATTCATTGCATTTAGAGGTAGGCGATAATTGAAATCATAGATATTTGACCCCCCGCGAGGTGTAAAGTAATATGATGCGGCTAATTCATCACCCAATCCTGTGAGATTACGATAACTAGTATTAATTCCAAATCTTTCTGAACCGATACTTGGAGGGGAATAGTTATCAACGCTCAATGATGCTTTCAAAGATGCAGCTTCGGTAACTCTGACGACTAAAATATTTTGCCCTACCTGAGTACCTGTGCGGACACTGGCTTCTACATTAGAAAATAAAGGATCTGCTCGTAATAATCTTAACTGGTCTTCTAAATCACCTGTAGAAAGAGGTGTTTTAATTCCTAAAGCTACACGCGATCGCACATAATTAGGATTAAGGCGTTTTGTACCTTCAATTTCGATTTTCTCAACACCAGCTTCAATTACCCGAATTTGCGCTACACCATCGCTAATTGTTTGGTTGGCTAAAATGGCTCTTGAGGTAATATAACCCCGATCTAAGTAGAGTTGGGTGATAGCATTAGCAACCCCTCTAAGTTCTTCCAGACTAACTAAACGTCCTTGCACTGGCTGAGTTAGGGCATTTAATTGCTCTTGGTTAAAAATTGTACTCCCCGTCACCTCAATTTTATCAATCTGAATATTTTCGGTGACTGTTTCTGGTGGAGTTTCTGGTACAGGTTCTGATGGGACTATCTCCTGATTTCCTGCCGGTAGCGGTTCGGGAATAGGTGCTGATTGCAGAAATCTTTCCTGATTGATATCACCACTTGGATTTGCTACTTGTGCCATCTCCTGATTTTCTGACGGTAGCAGTTCGGGAATAGGTGCTGATTGCAGAAATCTTTCCTGATTGATATCACCACTTGGATTTGCTGTTTGTACCAGCAAATTGTCTGGTAATTCTAAAAATATAAATAAATCAGACAATTCAGGATTACTAGGTGATTGCTGATTTGCTTCAGCTTGTTTATTTGCGACTTGTGTTAGTAGCTTATCTGGTAATTCTAAGAATACAAATGAATCAGACAATTGAGCATAACTAGCTGATGCAGAGACAACTAAGAACACACTGGGAATTAAAAATACAGAACATATTCTACCTTCTAAATGCCAACGCATAAAATTATTACTCCTGGATGGGACTTTCATACTTATATAAGCTTGTTGTTCCAAAATTAACACGCTATGTTACTTCTGGATAGAGTCATGGTCAAATTTTAGTGTTTTTTCCATAAATAGCGGCAATGAGTTGAGCCATAACAGAAATTACAGTCATATTCAATACTTTATTAAAAATAAATACCCAAAAATTATGTAGTTTTCATAAAAATTTCCATAAGTTCCCTCAAAAAAAATCAGTACGTACTATCCGTAAATTTACTCTTACAGGGTACATGATTATAAGCTAATCTATTTGTGAAGTATACAAATCAAACAAAAAAATAAACAACCAATCTGAAACTCTGTAAATTAACAAGCAAATAAGATTTCAGCCTAACTCACAAGGCTTCTTTTAAGCAGTCAAGATACTTAAATAATCACTTTAGGAGACAAGAAAATGTTACGTAAATCCTTAGCAATTCTTAGTGGAGCAGTCATTGTCAGCAGCTTGGGAGCAGCAGTTAGCAGCCCCAGCTATGCTGATCCCGGTGGTCCTTTTAGTTGCGATACAAATAGTCTCACTACCGTTGTTGGTCCAGGCAGGCATACAGTGATGAGATGGAGATCCCCAGACTTCATCGCTGCTGGATATACCCCGTTGCAGAGATGTTTGGAAGTATCAGACAGATTTAATAATTTTCACAGCACAAGTCAGTTAAACTACATCACCGCTGGTAAAGTAAATGGAATGCCCGTGATTTGTGCAGCTTCACCAGGGTCTTCCTGCAATAGAAACAATGTTTTATTTACCTTGAATCGCAGAAATAGAATGAAGGTAGCAGATATTTTGCAAACACTATTTGATAATCGTGCTGGTTATGCAAATGCTGTTGTAAATGAATCTACTGATCGTGTTTACATTGACGTGAATAAAATGTTAAATCAACTTGGTGTGAATGCTGCTGGTTCAGCACAACAACCTCGTGTAGTTAATAACAGTCCCAACACAACACCCAGCGCAGCACCTAGAGGTAATTCCTGGTAAGAGCTTAAAAGTTCGATTAACATAGACTAATTCTCCTCACCAACAGCAAATTGATGGAGAGGAGATATTAGTTAACTGTTTGTGAGTTGGGCTAACATGAATGTTTCCAAAATCAGTTTTTTAGCTTTGATGAGTTGTTTGTCTTTTGCTGTTTCTACCCAGACTGTCTACTCCCAAGAAAAGCAAACACCAACAGCTGATACTGAAATTTCTCAGACATCAGAGCAATGGTCAGAAAAGATGATACGCCAAAAAGCCAGAGAAATTACAGTCAAAATTATCTCTGAAGACAATTGGGGTTCAGGAATTATCATTCAAAGAAAAGGTCAGGTTTATACAGTCCTAACGAACGCTCATGTTGTGAGAATGGGTGGTAATTATCAAATTCAGACTGCCGATGGTAAAATTTATCGTAGTCAGAAAATTAGGAATGTGAATTTCAAAGATGATGATTTGGGGTTACTCAGTTTTAAGAGTAGCAGTAATTATGCGATCGCCTCAATTGCCAAATCACCCTTAGAAGTAGGAGACAAAACCTTTGCTGCTGGCTTTCCCCACGAAACCAAAACTTGGTCATTTACAAATGGAAAGGTGGATTATATATTACCCAAATCTTTCCGAGATGGTTATCAAATCGGTTACAGCAACGACATCCTTAAAGGTATGAGTGGGGGTCCGGTACTTAATGAACGTGGTGAACTGGTAGCAATTAATGGCAGACACAAATTTCCTTTCTGGGGAAATCCCTTTATTTTTGAAGATGGTTCTACCCCAAATCTAGAAACTCGTAATCAATTTGAACATTCCAGTTGGGCAGTATCAATAGCCACATTCCTTAACAGCGCCCCCCAATTTTCTCAAGGTGTAATTAGCCCACCTAAAGCATCTGCTTACACAGAAATTGAAACTGATTCTCTCTATTCAACTTCTGCGCCACCCGCCCAAATACCAGCAAATTTTTCCAGGCGTTCTCTGTGGATTTGGTAATATGTTGGTAATATAACTGGCGGGTGAATTTGCTAATAGTCATAAATTAAAAATTTCAGGAAATAGCATCATGTTAAATCGTTATTTATTATCAGGTTGCTTGATCGGTTCAGCAATGGTGATGGTAGCTAGTCCAGCCTTTGCTAGAGAAGCATTATCACCCAAAGAAGTAGCCAGTATTGCCAAATCTACCGTAGTGCAGATTGCGCCTAGTATGAATTATCCCGGTTCAGGAGTGATCACTGGTAGCTACAAAGAAGGTGGTCAAAACGTTTATGTAGTGTTAACAGCTAATCACGTCGTTCAACACAGCGATGATGAATATGAAGTGATCACTCCTGTTCCCATAGAAGGAGACAGAAGACGGCAGAAAATCAGTATTTCTACAGAGAAAGATATTCAGAGATTGCCCGGTGTAGATTTAGCGATAGTTAAGTTCCGCAGTCAACACAAATTTAACACCGCTACTCTGGGCGACTCTGATCACACAGTCGAAGGTGCAGGTATCTATGTTTCTGGATTTCCTAACCCTGATCAGGCGATTACAAGGCGTGTGTTTCAATTCACCTCTTCCTTGGTTTCCAGTCGTTTAGATGGGGATGCAGTGGTAGGTGAAGAAGAAGATAATGTGGTAGATAATGGTTATGCTATATCTTATACAGCTATCACTAGAGCAGGAATGAGCGGTGGTCCTGTTTTCGATGTGTCGGGGCGAGTTGTCGGTATTCACGGTAGAGGTGGAAGAGAGGAAACCCCTCAGCGTCCCGCATCCCAAGCAGGTAATCAAGAAAGTGGACCGCAAATTGTCCCAGATAAAACCGGATTTAACTTAGCCATTCCTATTCAGACGTTTATGAAAACATTAACGCCCAATGCCATATATACATTAGGCATGAAATTTGATCGCTCTGAACCAGGAACAGCACAATTATTTGCTACTAGAGGTCGTCCCCAATTTAACATTGAAGAAGAAGAACCAGCAGATGCAGTTGTTCAGGTGGTTAACCAATCTCCTAAAAATAGCACTCCATCCCGTCCTGCACCTACTCAACGTTACCCCTCCTCGTCCCCTCCCCCACACAGCCCACACCTAATCAAAATACTGCTCCTGCTCCGTCTGGTTCTCGTGTATGGTGATTAGGACTTGTTAAGAATCAATAAGTCATTCTCAAGCTTTTTAAAAGATAATATGCTAGAAAGCCCGCAGGTGCGGGCTTTTGAGTTTGATATAGTAAAAACACTGAGGTCTTTTTTAGGAGATTTAATTCATATTTGAGCAACTTTAGGCATATACACTTATATCAATAATGATGTTACATAAGGGATAATTCAAATTGAAATATTTATACCAGGACTTATTATGAATTCCTTAACTGGCAAAATTGGTTTATTTATTCTCACCCAGGTAATTACTCTAGTTCCTCTTCTTCAAACCATAGCTCCCGTCAAAGCCCAATCTATCACCCCTGCTAACGATGGTACTGGTACAGTTATTACTCCCAACGGCAATCAGTTAGATATTAGTGGTGGTAGTCTTTCTAAAGACGGTGTAAATCTCTTTCAAAGCTTCCAAAAATTTGGACTCAATTCCAACGAGATAGCTAACTTTCTCTCTAACCCGAATATTCAAAACATTTTGGGGCGGATCATTGGTGGAGATCCTTCATTTATTAATGGAATTATACAAGTTACTGGCGGAAATTCTAATTTATTCTTAATGAACCCTGCGGGGATTGTATTTGGTGCTAATGCTAGATTAAATGTCCCCTCTGACTTCACAGCTACTACAGCTAATAGCATTTGGCTGGGTGAAAATAAGTTTAATGCCGTTGGTAGTAACGACTATGCCAATTTAGTTGGAACTCCTAATGCCTTTAGTTTTTCTGCTTCCCAACCAGGGAGTATTGTTAATTTTGGCAATTTAGGAGTTGGGAATGGCAACAATTTAAGCTTACTCGGTGGTACTGTTGTCAGCACTGGCAATTTATCAGCACCAGGAGGTAATATTACCGTCGCATCAGTTCCTGGTCAAAACCTTTTACGTATCAGTCAACCAGGACACCTGTTGAGTTTAGAAGTTGAACCTTCATCAAATACATCAGCTACTCCCGCGACTCTATTAGATTTGTTAACAGGTATTAATGGAGGTAATGCTAATGGTGTAACGGTTAATAGCAACGGACAAGTAGAACTTACAGGTTCTGGACTGACTGTAAATGCCGGGGATATAGTCGCTAAGAACGTTACAGCCCAATCTGCGACTTTATCAGCCGATAAGAATTTAATTTTAGTGGAAAGTCAACTCCAAACCACTGGAGATTTAAACCTCTTAGCAAAAGACACTGTTCAAGTCCGTGATAGTATTGACAATCCTTTTTTAGCTCAAGCATTAGACAATCTATATATTCAAGGTGATCAGAATATTGATATTCTGGCTTTGAATCATCTTCAAACACCCTTTGTGAGTGGTGGAAATCTGAGTTTAGTCAGTGGTGGTATAGTTTCTGGGGATGCTCACTTTTATAGTGGTGGACGGTTTGCTATTAAAAACCTTTCCGGTGGTGCGGGTAATTTTGTCAGTCTGTTTGACCCTATTATTAGGGCTAATGGAGATGTACTATTTGGAGACTATACGGGTGCCGCCCTGAAGGTTGAAGCAACGGGAAGTATTCAGGGTGGGAATATTACGATTACTTCGCCTGATACAAGTGGGTACATTCCTATTTCAGATCCTGATTTCACAGTGTTGACTACTACTCCTGCATTGATTTTGCGTGCAGGTTTGACTTCGATTACTCCTGAGAATTTTCCTAGTTCTAATGGTGGAGCATCTTTTGTCAGCAGTTCTTTGGGTTTACCAGTGGGAAGTATTCAAGTAGGAAATATCGACACCAGTAACTCAACTGGTAATGCTGGTCCAATTATTTTAAATGCTACAGGGGATATTATTACAGGAAGTCTTCGTGCTATCCATGCTTATATAGATCCAGGTAAAGGAGGGGCGATTACTCTTGATGCAGGTGGTAAAATTTCTGTTACTGGTAATATCGCCTCTTTCTCAAACAATGGCGGTAGTCCAATTTCTCTCACAGCCAACGGCGATATTCTGCTTAATTGCACTTCCGCAAGTTTTTGTGTAGAGAGTTTTGCATCAGGGCTTTCAGGTGTTACAGCTACTGAAAATAGCGGTAATATTACCTTTGTTAGCAAAAATGGTAATATTGATACGAATTTGGGCAGTATAGCAAACATCAATTCATATACTGATGGAAATGGAAATGCTGGAAAAATTACTTTATCTGCGGCTGGTACTATCAATTCTGGTTTTTTAAATTCTAGTTCACCTACTAATTCAGGGGAAATTAACGTTAATGCAGGAGGAAATATATCAATTGCTAGTGATGCTTCCGGTACTAGCGTTTCGACAATTAGTTCAAATGGGAATGGGGCTAATATCAATATCAATAGTAGTACAGGCTCTATTTTCTCAAGCGGTACGATTCAATCTGGGAGTAATATCAATGGCAATGGCGGAGCAATTACCCTGAGTGCATTTGGTAATATTACTACAGGTAATCTTCGTTCATTAATAGATCCTGATTCTGGCTCAGGTAATGCTGGCAATATCAACGTCACCAGCACGAATGGTAGTATTTTTAATACAGGACATATTAATGCTGTTGCAGCAGGAACTGGCAATGGTGGAATAGTAACGCTTACGAGCAATGGTGACATTACCATTAACAACTATGTTGCTGCTCTGTCTAGGGGTGGTACAGGCGGTAACATTAATCTAACGAGCAATAATGGTTCTATTAGTGTCAATAATCCACTTGGCAGTATTGGTACTGGTTCATCATTCTTCCTAGACTCTACTACAGGATTACTCACTTCTTTTACTAGTGCCATTGGTGGTAATGTCAACTTGAAAGCAGCAGGAAATATTTCTACTGGTGTTATTACATCAGCAGGAACAAGCAATAGCGGTACAATTGATATTAATAGTACAGGTGGTAATGTTAATATTAACAGTCTTTATAGTGGCTCACAACCAGATCAAACTGTTGCTGGTGTAACACAGCCAGGAATTGCTTCGACTACTGGTGGGAATATTACAGTTAGCGCAGCAAATGATATAACTCTTCAACAAACAGGTGCTGATAGCGTTAGCAATGCAGGTAATATTTCCTTAACTAGCACAAATGGTTCTATTAATACTAGTGGTGGTAATGTATCTGCCTTCTCTGATAATGGTAACGGTGGTCAAATAACATTTAATGCCAAAAATAATATTTCCACTGCTACTATAATTTCTGCTGTAGGTCAATTTTTTCAGGGAAATCAAGTTAACGGGAATAGCGGCAATATTTCCCTAACTAGCACAAATGGTTCTATCAATACTAGTGCTGGTACGATTGATGCCAGAAGTAGTAATAGTATTAATGGAACAGGGGGTTCAATTACTCTCCAAGCTCTAAATGATATTATCACTGGAAACTTAGCAACTCTCCTATGGCAAGATGCTACAGGAACTAGTGGCAATATTTCCCTAACTAGTACAGCCGGATCTATTAACACCACTGCTGGAACTTTAGATACTGGAATTACTTTTGGAACTGGTGGTTCAATTACTCTCCAATCTCTAAATGACATAAATGCTGGCAATATATATACTCGCGCACCCAATAATGGATTAGGAAATAGTGGTAATATTTCTCTAACTAGCACAAATGGTTCTATCAACACTAGTGCCGGGATTACGTCAACAATTTCTGATAATGGAAGTGCCGGAAATATTACTCTTAATGCTCCTACAAACATTACTACAGGTCTTGTTGACTCAACAGGGGCAACTAGTAGCGGATTAATTAGTCTTACAAGTAATGAAATTGATTTGATAGGTGGGGCAAATTCTGTCACAGGAACAGGTAATTTAGTCCTTCAACCCACCACCCCCAGTCAAGACATCACCATTGGTGGTACTACCGATAGTGGTACAAATGCTTTAGACTTGACTCAATCTGACATAACGGCATTAGGTAATGGCTTCAGTTCCATCACCATTGGACGCAGTGATGGTAGTGGTACAGTTAGTCTAGATAATGCCACATTCCAAGACCCTGTAAATATCCTCTCTCCCACAGGTTCACTAATAGTCAATAGTGGTGGAATCACAGCTATAGATAATGCTTCTTTGAATTTCAATGTTGCCTCAACCACCCTCAATGGAGGCATTACCACCAACAATCAACCTATCACTTTCCCCAACGCAGTATTACTGGGCAATGATTCTAATGTTGCTCTTAATACTGGCAATGCAAACATCAATTTTGCTAACACAATTGATGGTAGTGGCAATTTAAACTTGATTGCGGGTACAGCTAATATTAGCTTTGGTGGTGCAATTGGTGGGATAACTCCACTCAGTAGCTTCAATATTAGCAGTGCTGCTAACACGACTATTCCCAGTAACATCTTCACCACTGGCGATATTAGTATTAACAGCCCCGTTACCCTCACCGGTACTGATAGCCAAACATTCAATTCTAGTGAAGGTTCAATCACAGCTAATGGGGCAATTACAAGCAATGCTGCCATTAACTTAATAGCGAATCAAAGTATTGCTACAGATACAATAAGCACAAATGGTAATGATATAGATATCACTAGCAATGGCAGTATATTTAGTAAAGAGCTTTTGAGTTTCTTTAGTTCCCCAAATGCGGGTAATGGTGGAGCAATTACACTAAATGCCAAAAATGATATTGATGTTGGTTCTATAGTAACTGGTTCTTATGGTAGCAGTTCCTTTGATTTTTATAGTCCTGGTTTTTATAGTCCTGGCTCGGCTGGTAATGGTGGAGCAATCAAAATTACAAGTACCGATGGTGGTATTAATGCAGGTTATTTAGCTTCAGATACATCTGCAAACGAAGGTATAGCAGGTAATGGTGGTGATATCACTCTCAATGCTAAAAATGATATTGTTGTAGGTAATGTATTTTCGGGAACGCTTGGTAGTACAGTGGGTAATGGGGGAAAGATTAGCTTTCTTTCTACTGGAGAGGGCAGTAATATTACTGTGAATGGTTCGATTGATTCCACCTCTTATGGCAGTAACAAAACTGGAACAGGGGGAGAAATTACTTTAGAAGCTGACAATATTACCCTCAATTCAGTTAATAATAATACTTCTAATCCAGGAACTCAGTATGGAGCAATTAGCTTAACTGGTAACGAGATAGACTTACTAGGAAATACAAGCTCTGTTCGATCTGATGGAACAAAACTCACACTTCAACCTAGAACAGCTACTCAAAATATTGCGATCGCAGGTACTACCGATAGTGGTACAAATACTTTAGACTTGACTCAATCTGACATAACCGCACTAGCCAATGGATTCAGTTCTATTACCATTGGACGTAGTGACGGCAGCGGTACAGTAACCGTCAATAATGCTACATTCCAAGATCCTGTAAATATTCAATCTCCCACTGGTGCAGGTTCAATCACAGCAACAGGAACAATCACAGGTACAGACGACGCTTCAATTAACCTGTTGGCTAACCAGAACATTACTACAGATAGCATCATCACAAATGGACAAAATATAGACATTACCAGTAACACAGGTTTTATTAACCTTAGTAACTCCTTCAATACGATTTCTAATACAGGCATTGCTGGTAATATCAACTTCAATGGTAAAGTAAATCTTGTTAACGACATCACATTTAATACAGATGCCACTAGCCCCGGAAACATTAACTTTACTAGTACAGTTGATGGAGCTAGAAATTTAACCTTGACTGCGGGTAATGGTAATATTAACTTTAGTGGTGCTTTAGGTAGTACAAATCCACTCAATAGCTTCAACATTAGCAATACTGCGAAGACAAGTATTGGTAGCGATATTTTCACCACAGGCAATATTAACTTTAGTAGTCCAATCAACCTCACAGGGACTGGTAGCCAGACTATTAATTCTAGTGCAGGTTCAATCACAGCCACGGAAAAAATTACAGGTACCGGTCAATCTGCCATTAATCTCTCAGCAAATAGCAATATTACCACTCAGGATATTGCCAACAACAACAATAACGTCACCCTCAAAAGTACGACTGGCACAGTTACAACTCAAAATATTACAACCAACGGTGGAGCAATTAATATTGAAGCCAAAGACAGTATCAAAGCTGAGGAGTTAAATTCCAGTTCTACTACTGGCAAGGGTGGTAATGTCTTGTTAGATCCAGATAATGATATTCAAGTTACTACTATCAATGCCCAAGGTGGTAGCACTGGTGGTAATGTAGATATTACAACTCGTCGCTTCTTCCGAGCTACTGGCACATTCACAGATAATAACGGCACAAATGCTAGTATTTCCACCGTAGGTGGTACAGGCAATGGTTCAGTTACCATCCGTCATGGTGGTAATGGAGATATACCATTTATAGTAGGTGATGCAACTACCAACGGTACGGCAGCCGCCATTGCTACAGGTTTTGGTAATGTGATTGCACCTACCAAATCTTTACCAGGTACTTATACTCAAGGTAATATTGGAGTCATTACTAAAGATCCAGAAAATGCTCCAAATTCCGATGTGGTAGGACGTTCTACAGTTAATAATGGACTTCTGGCTAATACTAATACTATTAGCTCCTCAGTATTGCTTGATACAGAATTTGCACAATTAGATGACAGTGCTACAAAACAGATAGAAGAATATCTAGGACAATCAGGGAAAACTGCCATCAAAAGCTTGTCTGATGTACAGGCTGCCCTGCGGCAAATTGAAGCAAAAACAGGCATTAAACCAGCAATAGTTTATGCAACCTTTACTTCCAGTGGTGACACATCAACAAAAGATAACGACGTACTTGATTTAGTTCTTATTACTGGTAAAGGTAAACCCATTCGCTTGGCGGTAGCTGGTGCAACTAGGGCAAAGGTGATACAAGTAGCTCAGACATTTTACGGTGAGATTTCTGATCCCAATCAAGCAAATACTACAAGCTATCTAACTCCAGCCCAGCAACTATATAAATGGCTCATTGCTCCTCAAGAAGCCGAGTTGCAAAAGCAAGGCATTAAAAATATGGCCTTTATTACGGATGTGGGTTTACGTTCTATCCCCTTAGCGGCTCTCCATGATGGTAAACAGTTTTTGATTGAAAAATACAGTTTAGGAATGTTACCCAGTGTCAGCCTCACAGACGGTAACTACGTTGATATCAAAAAATCCCAAGTTTTAGCAATGGGAGCTAGTGAATTTACCAAAGACCAAAAACAGAACCCTTTACAGGCAGTACCTATAGAAGTTGAGAACATTGCCAAATTATGGAATGGTAAATCCTTTCTCAATCAGAGCTTTACCTTGGAAAATCTCAAAATTAAACGTCAGCAAAATCCTTTTAGTTTAATTCACCTAGCAACTCACGTAGACTTTGTTTCTGGTGATGCAGGTAATTCCTACATCCAGTTGTACAATAGCAAGCTGGGACTAAATCAAGTCCGCGAGTTGGGATGGAATCAACCACCAGTTGAATTATTAGTTTTAAGTGCTTGTAAATCAGCTTTTGGAGACGAAAAGGCAGAATTAGGTTTTGCTGGGTTAGCGGTGCGAACTGGGGTCAAATCAGCCGTTGCCAGTTTGTGGTATGTTTCCGATGCCGGAACTATGGGTTTAATGACTGAGTTCTATCAGCAGTTAAAGACTGCACCAATAAAAGCAGAAGCATTGCGACAAGCACAGATAGCCATGATTCAAGGTAAAGTTGCAATTGCAGGAAATCAATTAACTGGTGTCAACAGCAGTATTGATCTGCCACCAACAATAGCCACTTATTTACAGAAGAATATTAATGGTAGTCTTTCCCATCCTTATTATTGGTCTGCTTTTACAATGATTGGTAGTCAGTGGTAAAATCTTTGTTAGACATCTGTGAAAAAAATGTAGAGACGTTCCATGGAACATCTCTACAAGATTTGTGAAAAGATATCTGTTATCTATCAACAGAACCCATAATTACGTCAATACTACCGAGAATAACAACGATATCTGCAACCTTCATTCCTCGCAGTAAATGTGGCAGAATTTGTAGGTTATTGAAATCAGCGGCGCGGATTTTCCAACGCCAGGGGAAAACATTATTATCACCTACTAAATAAATTCCCAATTCCCCTTTGCCACTTTCGACGCGGGAGTAAATTTCACCTTTGGGCATTTTGAAGGTAGGAGAAACTTTTTTGGCAACGAACTGGTAATCAAAAGCATCCCATTCAGATTTTTTCCCGGCCATGATCCGCTTGGCTTCTAGGTTTTCGTAAGGGCCACCAGGTAATCCTGCGATCGCTTGTCGAATGATTTTTACAGATTCGCGCATTTCTCGCATCCGTACCATGTAACGCGCTAAACAATCACCTTCTTTTTCCCACTGTACGTCCCAATCGAAATCATCGTAACATTCATAATGGTCAACTTTTCTCAAGTCCCATTTCACCCCAGAAGCGCGTAACATAGGTCCAGAAAGTCCCCAGTTAATAGCTTCGTCACGGGTAATTGTTCCCAAACCTTCAATACGGCGGCGGAAAATGGGGTTATTGGTAACTAGGCGTTCGTATTCATCTACTTTGGGGATGAAGTAGTCACAGAAATCCAAACATTTATCTACCCAACCATAGGGTAAATCAGCAGCGACACCACCAACGCGGAAATAGTTGTTATTTACCATGCGGTAGCCTGTGGCGGCTTCCCACAGATCATAAATCATTTCCCGTTCCCGGAATTGGTAGAAGAAGGGTGTTTGTGCGCCCACGTCAGCTAGGAACGGACCAAACCATAATAAGTGGTTGGCGATGCGGTTTAGTTCCAGCATAATCACGCGGATATAGCTGGCGCGTTTGGGGACGGTAATCCCTGCTAATTTTTCTGGGGCGTTGACTGTTACCGCTTCGTTAAACATCCCCGCAGCGTAGTCCCAACGGCTGACGTAGGGGACGTACATGATTGTGGTGCGGTTTTCGGCAATTTTCTCCATTCCCCGGTGTAGATAGCCTATGACTGGTTCACAGTCAACGACATCTTCACCATCTAGTGTCATAATCAGTCGCAAAACCCCGTGCATTGATGGGTGGTGAGGTCCCATGTTTAGCACCATTGGTTCAGTGCGGGTTTCTATTCTACTCATAGATTCGCTGTTCTCCCGTGATGGATGTTGTAGCTAAGATTAACCTGCTGCGATCGCTCTTTTCTGCCAAAATTTAGCTGATAGGGATAATTTCTAGGTTATCTCTACACGGTTATATTGGAGAGAGAATAGCAGAGTCGGTTTTGTAGGTGATGTTTTATTTTGTGCTGCTTCTTCAATTATTATAGGGAAGCCTGATATATAAGGGATTAAGAGTTTTGATTTTTTTCATGTCTTTATAGGGTTTAAGGTTTTTTTCTCACGCAGAGGCGCAAAGTAAGAGAAGCAGAGTTTTTTTACTAAGTATGATTAAATGATGAATTATTTGCAAGTTCCTAAAGTCACGACACCGAAGGATTTAGCTAAATGTATGGCTAGTTTGGCACAATTGATGAGAGATGCTATTAAAACGGCTTTATATGATGTAGATAATGGGGGAATGTTACGTCAACAGTTAGAGTTATTTCAACGAGTATTAATTAAGGATTTGACTGTTGAACAATTTGCGGATATGTATGCTCAAACTATTTGTTATGGGTTATTTGCAGCCAGATGTAATACTGATAATGTTCAGACTTTTTCACGGGAAACAGCAGCTTTTAAATTACCGAAAACTAACCCATTTTTAAGAAGTATTTTTGGACAAATAGCTAGCCCAGATTTAGATGAGAGAATTAGTTGGGCTGTGGATAATTTAGCGAATATTCTCCAACAAACGGAAATGGCAGAAATTCTTAAAGATTTTGGTAAACGGACTCGCAGAGAAGATCCTGTTGTCCATTTTTATGAAACATTTTTAGCGGAATATGATCCGCAAGTGCGCGAAGCTAGAGGGGTTTACTATACTCCTGAACCTGTAGTTTCTTATATTGTTAAAAGTGTAGATTATCTTCTTAAACATAAATTTAATATTAGTCAGGGTTTAGCAGATTCTCAAAAGATTAAAATTCCCAATCCCAAGGGTGAGGGAACTATCGAAACTCATCAAGTTTTGATTTTAGATCCTGCGGTGGGAACAGGAACTTTTATGCACCATATTATTAATTATATTTATGATAGTTTTAAATCTCAAAAGGAAATGTGGTCAAGTTATGTGAGTCAGCATTTACTACCCCGTTTACTTGGGTTTGAGTTATTAATCACTCCATATACTGTAGCACATATCAAGTTAGGTTTACAGTTGCAAGAATTGGGTTATGATTTTAGTTCTGAGGAACAGTTAAGGATTTATTTAACTAATACGTTAAAAGAAGCATTTCCAATGCCTTTTGATGGTGCGGTGAACGGGATTAAAGACATAAAACAAGATGTTCCTGTGATGGTAATTTTAGGAAATCCTCCTTATTCTTATGAATCTATAAATACTGACCCTTGGATTATGGGATTAGTTCGAGATTATTATCAAGTAGACGGAAAACCTTTAGGAGAAAGAAACCCTAAAGGTTTATTAGATGATTATGTAAAGTTTATCCGTTTTGCTCAACATCGAGTTTCGGAAACTGGTTATGGTATTGTGGCTTTAATTACGAATCATGGATATTTAGATAATCCGACATTTCGGGGAATGCGTCAAAATTTGATGCAAACTTTTGATGAGATTTATGTTTTAGATTTACATGGTAATAGTAAGAAAAAAGAAGTTTGTCTTGACGGTTCACCGGATAAAAATGTTTTTGATATTCAACAAGGAGTAGCAATCAGTATCTTTATCAAATATCAAGATAGTCAGCAAAATTTAGCCAAGGTTTATCATGCTGATTTATGGGGGATTCGAGAGGTTTATGAAAATAAAGAATTAGTTGGTGGTAAATATCATTGGTTAGCAGAAAATGATATTAGTTCAACTGAGTGGAAAATTATAAATCCTCAAAAGGAATTTTATTTATTTCAAGTCCAAAATAATCATATTTTAGATGAGTATACTAGGAATTTCAAACTCACAGAAATATTTTATATTAATAGTGTAAGTGTTGTCACAGCTAGAGATGCTTTAACAATCAAAGACACACCTGATGAGATATGGAAGACTGTTAAAGATTTTGCTAATTTATCTATAGAAGGAGCTAGAAATAAATATCAATTAGGAATAGACACGAGAGATTGGAAGGTTGATTTAGCACAGAAAGATTTGAAAATATCAGGATTACTAAAATCATGTATTGTTCCTATTTTATATAGACCTTTTGACATCCGTTATACTTATTATACGGGGAAATCAAGAGGGTTTCATTGTACCCCTCGAAACGAAGTTATGCAACATTTGTTAAATCAGGAAAATTATGGATTAATTGCCAATAGACAGATTAAATTAGATATTACTAGGCATTTTTTTGTTAGTGAAAATATCGTAGAACGTCATGTTTTAGAAACAGGAAATGCTTCTGCATATATCTTTCCTCTCTACCTTTACCCAACTGATACACAAACTAACGCACCTGGAGGACGTAAACCGAATTTATCCCCAGAATTTATTATTGAATTTTCTCGAAAATTAGGCTTAGAATTTATTGGAGATGGTAAGGGAGATAAAACTAATACTTTTGGACCAGAGGATATTTTTAATTACATTTACGCTATCTTCCATTCTCCTAACTACCGTCAACGCTACGCTGAATTTTTAAAGATTGATTTTCCTCGTATTCCTTTAACTACCAATTCTGCGCTTTTTTGGGAGTTAGTTATCAAAGGTGATAGATTAGTTAAATATCATTTAATGAAAGTAACAGTAACAGAAATTTCTACTTATCCTATTCCTGGTTCTGATGTTGTCGAACAAGTTAAATATAATGAAAATGAACAACAAATTTGGATAAATGCTGAACAGTATTTTGATCAAGTTCCTCAGCAAATATGGAATTTTTACATTGGGGGTTATCAAGTTTGTCAAAAATGGCTGAAAGATAGGAAAGGGAGAGAATTGAACTTTGATGATATTAGTCATTATCAAAATATAATTTCCATCATATCGCAAACTATTAAGATTATGGAAGATATTGATAAAATTATTGATAAATATGGCGGTTTTCCGTTAGAATAGAATCAATAAAGGATTTTTAATCTAAGTTATAAATATTCGTTAAGAAATTGTCTAATATTCCAGCATCTAACCCCAATCAACCTAATAATGAAAATTCTCTTGCTGATAGGTGGTCATATCTGAATCAATATGAGAAAAAATATCTCAAAGAAGCTATGAAAGCTTATGATAAAATTATAGAATCAAAAGATGATATTTTCAAAATAGCAAATCGGTATCAATTAAATTTTGAGGATATTGAAAGAGCTAAACAGTATGCTTTTGGTAAGGGAGTATTACAAAATCAATTTATCCCTGATTTACGTATGGCTCAAAGTTGGCAAAGAATGGCGTTAGGAGAAGAAATTGATAGTGATGAAGTTTTACTAAAGCATGAAATTCTGGAATCTGAATTGGTAATTAATCAAGGTGTGAATCAATTAGATGCTCATAAAATAGCTCAAAATGAATACCCTTGGTCTATAATTATAACTAAAGGAGATAAGAAAAAATGAACAAAACATCTGAACAAAAGTTTGTTGAAGCTTTAGATATTTGTCAATCATTGATTGGTTTTAAATATCGTCCTACCAATTTAACCTATCAAGCAATAGAGTTATTTTGTGAAATCGGTAAAAATCCTTTTAAATTACTAGAATTATGCCAAAAATATTCTAGTAAAATTGAGAAAATTTGTGACATTATTCATGAATATGGAACAAGTATAGATAATTGGCGTGTTGATTGTCCACTTGGTTTTGGTGCAAAAGATCATTGTAGTTTTTTGAGTTTTTTCCTCAATCTTGATCTTGGCAAATTTGAATATTTTACAGATAATTTTACTACAGTAGAAGGAATTTCGGAGTTATTTAAAGATTGGAAAGGAATTGATTTTAATCCTGTCATTGAAAAGCAAAAAGCAGTTACATTTTGATAAATTAATAAATTAATGAGCAAATCAGATTTACAAACCCCATTAGATTTAGAAGAAGTTACATTTTCCCATATTCCTGTTCTCAGCCAAGAAGTGATTACAGGTTTAAATATCCAACCTGGAGGAAATTATTTAGATTTAACAGTTGGTGGTGGTGGTCACAGTCGGTTAATATTAGAAACTGCTGAAGATGTGAAAATTACCGCAGTTGACCAAGATGAAGATGCTTTAAACGCAGCAAAACAAAATCTAGCAGAATTTGGAGATAGAGTTAAATTTATTCATAGCAACTTTGCAAATTACCAATTTCCAGAAAATACCTATCATGGAATTTTAGCAGATTTAGGAGTAAGTTCTTATCATTTAGATAACCCAGAACGGGGTTTTAGTTTTCGCAACACTGCAAATTTAGATATGCGAATGAACCAACAACAATCCCTCACCGCTGGAGATATAATTAATGAATGGGACGAAAAAGAACTAGCGGATATTTTCTTTAAATATGGTGAAGAGAGACTTTCGAGAAGAATAGCCAGAAGAATAGTTGAAAAACGCCCATTTAATACTACTACAGAATTAGCTGATGCGATCGCCTATTCTGTCCCCCCTAAATATCGTCATGGCAGAATTCACCCCGCAACCCGTGTTTTTCAAGCTTTACGAATCGCTGTCAATGACGAATTAAAAGTGCTGGAAACGTTGATAGAAAAAGCACCAAACGCGCTTATTCCTGGGGGAAGAATAGCCATAATCAGCTTTCACAGTTTAGAAGACCGACCAGTTAAACATGGATTAAGAAATTTACCTTCATTGCGAGTATTGACCAAAAAACCAATAATTGCCACAGAAGAAGAAATAAAAGAAAATCCTCGTTCTCGTTCTGCTAAATTGAGAATAGCGGAAAAGAAAAATACAGAAGATTAAAATTCAGTTTTCTTGAAGTTTTTGGTAATCTTGGGGTGTATCAATATCAATTGCACCCAAAGGAAAAGGAATACTAAAAACTTCATCATTGTGGTTTTTAATTAATTTTTTTGCGCCTACATCTTCACTCAAAACTGCTAATTTTGGAAAAAATATGTGGCTAAATAACACAGGTACTCCTAGAGTTTCTGCATATTCACAAGCAATGATGGATTTTCCCATAGTATGATATGCTGCAACTAGATGATTGATAATTTCCGAAGAAATAAATGGTTGATCACAAACAGTAATAACTACTGCATCTATATTTTCAAAATCAGTTATTAATGATGTAATTCCGCTGCGAATTGAAGAACTCATTCCCAAATTCCAATCAGGGTTTTCCACGATTTTAATAGCAGATTCGCTAATTTCCGAACGGACATTTTCGGCATTTGCTCCCAACACTACTATTATAGGTTTGCATAGGGAAGCGATCGCATTTTCAATGGTATTTTTAAGTAAACTGCATCCTTGATATAGTAATAGCTGTTTCGGTGTACCCATGCGAGTTGATGCACCTGCGGCTAAAATAATAATGGCAATTTTTGATTCAGTCATTTTTCAATAAAAATTTCCTGCACTTGAGTTATTTGGTGAATTGGTTGATTACGGTCTTTCAAAAAACCACCATTCCTTTGAGTAAGTATGGCTTGAATTTCTGCAATTATAGATAAAGCTATTGCTTCTGGTGTATTTGCACCAATATCCAAACCAATGGGAGCATATAACTTTTGTAATTGTGCTGGGGGATATTCTCCACATTCTTTTTGTAAATCTGTGAGTAATCTTTGAGTTCGTTGTTTTGACCCCAAACAACCTACATAAATTAAATTAGATGGTATTAACAATTTGAGAATTTCTAAATCATCAAAATAATTATGTGTCATTACCACAGCAATAGAATTTTCATTCATAGATATCTGTTTATACAGAATTTCCCGACGAGTTAAAATGACCTCATTAGCCATCATAAACCGTCCTTTAGTAGCTTCCATAGCTCGACAATCAAAAATAGTAACTTGCCAACCTAAAGCTTTCGCAAATTCCGCTACTGGGACAGAATCACGACCTGCACCAAAAATGAGCAGGTTAAAAGGAGGCTGAATAAATTCCATAAAAACATTAACTTCACCTGATCCAAATTGATATTTATGAAAACTCGAACATTGATTTTTTAATGCTTCCTGTGCATCCTTTATTAAAACTTGATTTAAAGCAGATTCAGGAATATTAGTATTGACATTATTATCTGCATTGAGAATTAACCGCGCTCCTACCTGAACATTAACCTCACCTTCCACACCAAAAACAGTAGCAATAATTCCGCACTGTTGATTATTAAAACATTGCTGAATAAAAATTAAAGGATTAAGTGGATCATCTGGATTTAGACATTCAATCAAAACATCTACCACACCATTACAACCCAGTCCAAAACCCCAAATAATATCCTCATCAGCATTAGTATCATAAGTAACAACAATTGACTTTCCATCTGGCATGGAAACGCGAGTATGCTCAAATACATCATTTTCCAAACAACCACCGCTAATCGTTCCCACCATATTACCTGTTGATGACATCAACATTCGCGCCCCTGGTTGACGATAAGTAGAGCCTTTAACATTCACAATTGTGGCGAGAAATACCGATTCAGGATTATCCTGAAGTGCGGCAAATGCTATAATAATAGAATTTAGCTCTTTCATATTTACGGCTCGATACTCCTAGCTTTTCTGAAGATATCTAAATGAACAGAATATTGTATTATCACCAGCAATCCAACTTTTCTCGGAAAATCCGCATATTGTTAGCAGAGAAAAATTTAGATTGCGAACTACACGAAATTAATCTGCTAAATAAACCCCCTGAATTTCTAGAAATTTCTCCTATTGGTCGAGTCCCTGTCTTTGTAGAAGAAGATGGTACAGTTATTTGGGATTCTACATTAATTGCGGAATATTTAGATGAAACTTATCCACAACCTAGTTTTTATCCAAATACTCCTCGGTCACGGCTTGAGTGTCGAAAATGGGAAGAGTTAGCAGATAATTTAGGTGAGATGATCATCAACTTATGGATACTCAATTTAACCAATAATTTAGCCCCGACTCGTCAGCGGATAAAATTGGAAACTTCAATTAATCGCCTTTTACCAATTTTTGAACAACAATTAACCCAGCATCAATACTTATTAGGTGATGAAGCCTGGACAGCAGCAGATGTAGCAGCATTATGTTCAATGGGTTATTATAGTTTACGCTTAGATGAAGATTGGATTTTACAGTATCCTAACTTAGGAAATTGGTTTAATAAATTGCACAAACGTGATTCAGTCAATTCCACTATTCCCATACCTTTTAATTAATTATGGAATCCTCAGCAACACATCATGTTATCTAAACCATATAAAATAATTGATTGGGGAGAATCATGACGATCGCTTGTAAAAACAACACCTGCTGAACAAATCTGAGAAATGACAATTGGCGATCGCTTACTACTCAAATTTTGGAATGAATTAAAATTATTTCTATGCTGAACCGAATCAAAGACTTAACAACAACCATTGCACCCCGATTAGTCGAAATTCGCCGACATATTCATGCACACCCAGAACTGAGTGGGCAAGAATATCAAACCGCTGCTTTCATTGCCGGAGTCTTATCTGCCAATAACTTGCACGTAGAAGAGGGCATAGGTAAAACAGGTGTCATTGGTGAATTGAAAGGGACTCAACATAGTAGTCAAATCCTCGCAATTCGCACTGACATGGATGCTTTGCCCATTCAAGAACGCACAAATTTAGAATATGCTTCTCGAATAGAAGGAGTTATGCACGCTTGTGGTCATGATATCCATACTACAGTAGGTTTAGGGACAGCAATGGTGCTTGCCCAAATTGCCGATGAAATAGGTGGAAAAGTCCGATTTTTATTTCAACCAGCCGAGGAAATTGCCAAAGGAGCAATCTGGATGGTAGAAGATGGAGTGATGAACAATGTTGCGGCTATTTTAGGGTTGCACGTTTTTCCTTCCATTCCTGCCGGTGCAATTGGTATCCGCTACGGTGCGCTAACAGCAGCAGCAGATAATTTAGAAATTATCATTATTGGTGAATCTGGCCATGGTGCGCGTCCCCATGAAGCCATAGATGCGATTTGGATTGCGGCTCAAGTGATTACAGCCCTACAGCAAGCAATTAGCCGTACCCAAAATCCGTTACGTCCTGTAGTATTAAGTATTGGTCAAATTAATGGCGGGAGAGCGCCCAATGTAATTGCTGATAAAGTCCAGTTATTAGGGACAGTGCGATCGCTTCATCCAGAAACCCGTGATAAACTACCACATTGGATTGAAAACATAGTTGCCAATGTTTGTAATTCTTATAATGCAAAATATCAAGTTAATTATCATCAAGGTGTACCCAGTGTCCAAAATGATAATGCGCTCACACAATTATTACAATCATCAGCGGAAGAAGCTTGGAGTCATGAGCGAGTGCAAATTTTACCAGAACCATCCTTGGGTGCAGAAGATTTTTCTGTGTATTTAGAACACGCCCCTGGTTCAATGTTTCGCTTAGGTGTAGGCTATGAAGATAGAATTATTAATCATCCCTTGCATCATCCGCAATTTGAAGTTGATGAATCTGCTATTATTACGGGAGTAGTCACCTTGGCTTATGCTGCTTACAAATATTGGCTAAAGTCAAAACTATGATTCGAGTGATTAATTAATCATAAACATCACAGTTCAGAATTTTCTCTTTAAATAAATTCAAAAAAAGTCAGACTGTCAATCATGCCACCAATCGAACCTATAGATTCAACCGCATCAGAACAAAGCCTAGAGAATTGGTATTTAGTAACTGTTCGTTCTAAAAAACGAGAAGTATTTTTAAAATTTCTGAATCTCGCTATTAGCCAAAATCAATTACAAGACTTGGTAATAGAGATCAAAAGTCCTCAAGATGCAGTTTATCAAGATATTGTTTTATTAAAAACAAGTAATTTCAAAAATGCTTATATACAACTAAAAAAAGTCGAATGCTTCCAAAATATCGAACGAAAACCTTTAGCATTAACACAAGTCAATAGGATGTTAGGTATTGGATAAATTTGTGATCCTCTAAGAGGATGTTTGAAAAGTCTAAATTCATACTCGCCCTGGCGACTAGAAGTCGCGGCTACACAGACAAAACCCACCTTCGTGGGTTTCAAACCCTTGATTTTTCATTAGTCCTGATCATTACCAAACAAGATTTATTATAGCATTTCGTACGAGGTACAAAATTATCTGCGTTTATCTGCGGTTAATTCCTTCTTCTTGTACCTCACTTAAATGAGAATTGCGGCGTTGCTGAATTAGGGTATGAAATTCAAAAATCAATGATTTCAAACTCTTACTCTCTGTAGACTCTGCGCCTCTGCGTGTTCGCGCAGCGTGCCGTAGGCATAACAAAATCATACTCTTAATCAGCAACACCAGAATTGCTATATCATTTATAAACTCATCGTTATAGCGGTGGGTTTTTTCTTGAGATATCCATCTTCCATCATTTTGGGTTAATTGTGGTTAAAGAAACTGCAAGGAATAGATAATGCAAAAAAGAGTCAAAGTGAAACCAAATTCCAAACAACAAAAAATTGAAGAATTAGCAGATGGTAGTTTAAATGTACATTTAAAATCACCACCAGTAGATGGTAAAGCCAATGAAGAATTAATTAAACTATTAGCCAAAAAATTTGATGTTCCTAAATCCTCTATCAGAATTAAATCTGGGACAACATCTCGACAAAAACTGATTGAAATTGATGAAACTTAGGCAAATAGTTAATAAATCAGCATTTTACCAATCACCAATCACCAATTACCCATTTTGTACACTTGCTAGGTATGATGTTCTATCTGTAAACATTTACCCAGCAAAATCTAATTATGACTCAAAACTACCGCATTACCCTACTCCCCGGCGATGGCATTGGTCCTGAAATTATGGCCGTAGCGGTAGACGTGCTAAAAGTCGTTGGTAAACGCTTTGATATTAGCTTTGAATTTTCAACAGCTTTAATCGGTGGTGCGGCTATTGACGAAACAGGCGAACCTCTACCCGCTGTTACCTTAGATATGTGCCGCAATAGCGATGCCGTTTTACTTGCGGCTATTGGTGGCTACAAATGGGATTCCCTTCCCTCTAACTTACGCCCAGAAGCAGGTTTATTAGGGCTAAGGGCGGGTTTAGAACTATTTGCTAATTTACGTCCCGCGAAAATCATTCCCCAGTTAATTGACGCTTCCACCTTAAAACGAGAAGTAGTGGAAGGTGTAGATATTATGGTGGTGCGTGAACTCACGGGAGGGATTTATTTCGGTAAACCCAAAGGCATTTTTGCCACAGAAACCGGAGAAAAACGTGGTGTAAATACGATGGTTTACACAGAATCAGAAATTGAACGAATTGGGCGAGTAGCTTTTGAAACCGCCAGAAAACGGGGTGGAAAACTCTGTTCTGTGGATAAAGCTAATGTATTAGAAGTATCACAATTATGGCGCGATCGCATCACTCAACTTTCTTCAGAATATACTGATGTGGAATTATCTCACCTGTATGTAGATAACGCCGCCATGCAATTAGTTCGCGCTCCCAAACAATTTGATACAATTGTTACAGGAAATTTATTTGGTGATATTCTTTCCGATGCTGCGGCTATGTTAACTGGTAGTATTGGAATGTTACCATCCGCAAGTTTAAGTGCTGATGGTCCCGGTGTTTATGAACCAGTTCACGGTTCAGCCCCAGATATTGCCGGACTTGATAAAGCCAACCCTTTGGCACAGGTTCTCAGTGCGGCAATGATGTTGCGTTATGCTTTAAACCAACCAGAAGCAGCAGACTTAATTGAAAATGGAGTGTTACAAGTTTTACAACAAGGCGATCGCACCGGCGATATCATGTCCCCAGGAATGAAACTGGTAGGTTGTCAAGCTATGGGCGAGGCACTGATAGAGATTCTGGAATTAAAATCACGTTAAAGTATAAATCTGGAAATTTTAACACCTATTGTTAAAACTTTCAGATAAACTAAAAGCAATTAATTTTATGAATCCTAGTGCGTTATAATCCGCTAGTATGGTCAACTACCACTTGTAAATTTACAAAGGAATAACCAATACCTTTGAAGTAAAACATAAATATTTAGACTTGTCTAGTATTTATATATAGCAAACCTACAAATCACAAAAAAGCAATAGTGTACGCTTTACAACAAGAACAGGCAAATTTTACCCCTCCCAAAAAGTATTCGTCTTTGATTGATCCTGCTGTAATTAAGGCTGCTAGTCAAATTTACTACACCTACTGTGAAGTACATCCAGAAATAGTAGGGAAAGCAGTAGGAGTGGCAATTAGTCGGGTAACTCATCGGGGTAAAGTTATTTTTACTCAGTACCCAGTGCTGTTACCACAAGAGTGTTTTGTACCGTTGAATCAAATTGAGTCCTATATGTATTAGTCATTAGTCATAAGTTAACAACTGACAGTTGACAAATAACAATATGGACATTCCAATTAATATCTTAGCAAGTATCATTGTTTTTGCCTTGGGTGCATCTCTAGGTAGTTTTATTAACGTCGTAGTTTATCGGCTACCGGCTGGTTTATCTGTGCTGTGGCCACCTTCTCGGTGTCCGAAGTGCTTAAATAGGTTAAAAGCCTATGATAACGTTCCGGTTTTTGGTTGGTTATGGTTAAAAGGGCGGTGTCGTTATTGCCAAACTAAGATTTCTCGCCGTTATCCATTAGTAGAGGCGTTAACGGGGATAATATTTTTAATAGTATTTTGGGTTTTTCAATTTTCGATTTTCACAATCGGATATTGGGCTTTTTGTAGTTGGTTATTAGCTTTATCTCTCATAGATTTAGATACAATGACCTTACCTAACTCACTTACTAAGTCAGGTTTAATTCTAGGAATAGTCTTTCAGATAGCCGTTGGTTGGTTATCAGAACCGACGATAGCGGGATTGTCCAAACGCTTAATGACAGGGATAGCTGGTGCAGTTCTCGGTTTATGGCTGTTTGATGCGATCGCCTTTTTAGGTTCTCTAGCTTTTGGCAAAACAGTCATGGGTGCAGGTGATGCTAAATTAGCCGCCATGATGGGAGCATGGTTAGGATGGCGTTATTTACTCCTAGCGGGTTTTATCTCCTGTACCTTGGGAGTAATTATCGGTGGTGGAGCAATTATTCTCTCTCGTCACCAACTGGGACAAAAGATGCCTTTCGGTCCATTTCTAGCTTTAGGTGCGGTAATCACTGTCTTTAGCGGTGAAACTATTTTGTCCCACTATATGAGATTATTTTTGCCTGGATCTTAAAATCATTTTTTAAATCTTTTTTTGTCTCATGCTTATGGTTTTATCAACCCAAACCTCCATCCCAGATGACTGTAGCTGCCATTACCTCACTGACATTGCAGATTTTGGTAATATCTAAGCAATCAGAATAAATAAGACTTTCAGGATCATGCTTAATAATTTAGCCAAAATCTTGAATCTGTGGGATTTTGCCAATATTCTTCATCCTGACTCCTGACTCGCTGACACCTTTCTTCATAAATCTTCAATCCAAAATCTACAATTCTCAATCTCTACCAACCTGGAGAGGTGTTGTCAATCAATTGTTATTTGATTGGCCTGCTTTTTGACCTCATACTTCATTACATAAAATAAAAATGGCAAACAACGAAGAATCACGCGGTTTAAAGTCTCTATTTGATTGGTTCGCAAATCGGCGTAAATCAGGAAGTACCAATTTAGAACGCCAAGAACGGGAAATTGCTGACGGTTTATGGCATAAATGCCCCAAATGTGGCGTTTTAAGCTATGCAAAAGATTTGAAAGCCAATCAAATGGTTTGCGTTGAATGTGGACATCATAATCGCGTTGATAGTGATGAACGGATTCGTCAATTAATTGATGTTAATACCTGGAAACCATTAGATGAACATTTGCGCCCCACTGATCCCTTGCAATTCCGCGATCGCAAACTCTATAGCGATCGCCTGCTAGAAACACAAGAAAAACTAGGACTTATAGATGCTGTTAAAACTGGTTTGGGACAAATAAACACTTTACCCATAGCACTAGGAGTCATGGACTTCCGGTTTATGGGTGGAAGCATGGGTTCTGTTGTCGGGGAAAAACTCACCCGCATGATTGAACAAGCCACCCAACGCCGTTATCCTGTTGTCATTATCTGCACATCCGGTGGTGCAAGAATGCAAGAAGGAATGCTCTCTTTAATGCAAATGGCCAAAATCTCCGCCGCCCTACAACGTCATCGAGATTCTAAACTATTATATATTCCCATTTTAACTAACCCCACTACCGGAGGTGTTACAGCTAGTTTCGCCATGTTGGGTGATATCATCATCGCTGAACCAAAAGCAACTATTGGTTTTGCAGGAAGACGAGTAATTGAACAAACTCTCAGAGAAAAACTACCTGAAGATTTTCAGACAGCAGAAGACTTACTCAAACACGGATTTGTTGATGATATCGTCTCTCGGACACAATTAAAATCTACGTTGACACAACTAATTGCTCTACATCAACCTCTACCCACAACTACACCAAACATGGTTCTGTGGGAAACCATGAAATTGAGTTCCACCTCTGTTGAGTAAGGAGTAAGGTGACAGGTGACAGGTGACAGGTGACAGGTGACAGGTGACAGGTGACAGGTGACAGGTGACAGGTGACAGGTGACAGGTGACAGAGAAGAGGCAGGGAGCAGGGGGCAGGGGGCAGGGGGAAAGGAAAACTTCTTAACAACTGACAACTGACAACTGACAACTGACTCTTATTTCCCTGGTTCTTTGACAAAAATCAGGGGAATTAACCCTACTAATCTACAAATGCTAGATATGGCAAACAAGCCTAATAAACCGCCAAAACCAGGTGTTTGGGCAATAAAACCGCCGATTGTTGTTCCTAAAGCCCCGCTAACTCCTGCTACAGCAGCAGCGATCGCAAAATAGATTGATTGATTTTTGACAGGGGCAATTCCCAAATACATATTAGTAGTACACAGGTCAATTCCCGCCCAAGTCACACCTATAAAAATATGTAAAAGCGGCAACCACAACCACAAATCAAGGTGATCAGTGCCAATTCCTAACCACAATAATGGTGTAATTGCTACTAAAACACCAATACAAATTAAAATAGGACGATTGCCAATCTTATCAGCTAATTTACCCCACATAATCAGCATCGAAAGATTTGCACCTGTCTGAAGACTGCCATAAATAGTTACTAAAGTGACATCTAAATCTAAAGTATCTAGTAAATAGAGATTGAAAAAAGGTGCGCTCAAATGAACAGCCAACATCCATATACTAAAATAAACCAGAAATATTAAAAAGTTAGAGTTTTGCCAAATACTAGCAGTCAAAGAATCCTCATTTGTACACATAGCATCAATGATTTTGTCACTAACATTAGTGCGACTTTCACAAAAAGTCAGACGATTCTGATTTTGTAATTGAGGATTTATATCTACCTTAAAATATTGACAACCTAAACCAATTAGTCCACAAATAATACCTAAAAACAGAACTAAACCATAGCCTTGGATCGCTCCACCGTACCAATGAGATATAACTAATCCAGTCAAAGGTACACATATTAAATTTGTCAGATTAGAGGCGCTATTCCGAATACCAAAATATCTACCTCGTAACCGACGAGGAACAATAAGTGCTAACCAACTCAGCCAAGACGCACTTCCTAGCCCTCCGAGCAGATGGCTAAACAGAACAATTGACAGAGTTAGTACAACCAGTTGCTGGGAATTTATTAAACTAGAATTATTAGCAAAAATGCCAATTACCAGAATTAACCACAACAAACGGGAAGTTCCAAAAGTTAATAGAGAAAATTTAAACCGACTGGTAGTTTGTTCTGAGATGTAAGCACCCACAGGTTGAATGAAATTTACCAGCATGGGAATTGATGACAACATCCCAAATATCACTGGAGTAGCATTCAACTCAACTAAGAAATTACTTAGTAAAATTCCCCCTGTACTCAAGGAAAAAACAGATGCGAAAATAGCGTCTATAGTAGAAGCTCGCAAACTGGTGCGAATAGCATTTTTAGCAAATCGCTCAGGAAACTGTTGAGTTGGTGAAGAATCAAGATCGGGAATTGTTACATTCAGCAATTCAACTGTGTCAACCTGAAGAGAATCCATACATTATGATGACTACGGATGACGAATTGTAGGTGGTTCTAATCACTGATAATTGACGATCTTTTGATCTTGTATTTTGCAACAAAAAGTTTGATTGTTTAAATATCAGTTTCCAGACTCACAGTTTATGGAACAGCTAGGAGAATGTCATCAGTATCTCATAATCAGTAGGGTATTCAAGTTTTTATCATTAATAATTAAGGAAAATATATAATTATCCCATATTTCCCATTATGAAAATCATTGTTTATATTTATACTGATCCATTACTAGATCCAGTTCCCAATCAAGGTGACTGGGGTTGGGAAGTAGATAAAATTTATGAAGATTTGGGAAAACGTACCCAATTACAACAATTATTAATTGATTGTCAAAGAGAAACAGTAAATTATCTTCTGGTTCGCCGCTTAGAAGAATTAGGTGATAATCTAGCCCAAGTGAGCGATCGCCTCAATCAATTAGAAGCAATGGGAGTCATGGTAATTGCGACACAACAGCCATACACCTCCAAATCTAGTCACATCCGCGCTGAACTCCTGGAAGTATTACAAGAAATCCAACGTCAACAACGCAGCCGCAGTATCCGTCAAGGACACGCTCGCAATCGGCTAGAAGCCTCACCACCACCGGGAAAATCACCCTATGGCTACCGTAGAGGACAAGGGAAATATATCATTGATCGCACCACTTCACCTGTCGTTAAAGATTTTTTTGAACACTTTCTACTTTATGGTTCTCTACGTGCTTCTGTCCGTTATTTAGGTAAAAAATACAGTAAAACAATTTCTGTAACTACTGGTAGACGGTGGTTAACTAATCCAGTTTATCGGGGTGATACCGCTTATCAGAATAGTGAAATTATCTCCAATACTCATGGAGCAATTATCTCTAGGGAAGAAGCCGCACAAGTTGATAGACTACTGCGACGCAACAGCCGTTTACCATCACGGACTGCGAGTGCGCCCCGTTCTTTAGCAGGTTTAGTCATTTGTAATCAATGTCAATCACAGATGATTGTCTCCCGTGTTACCCAGCGTCATCAAGATAAAGAGTATCTATATTTACGCCCAAGCAACTGTTCTCAACAACCAAAATGTCGTGCTATTCCTTACCAAGAAATTTTGCAAAAAACTATTGATAGTGTTTGTCGAGATTTACCTTTAGCTGTTGCGGGGATGGATTTTCCCCAATTAGATGCGATTAAAAATAGTGTAAGCGATCGCATATCTCGTCAGCAAGAAATCCTGCAACAATTACCCACTTTAATAGAAACGGGAATTTTAGATCCAGAAACTGCAAAATTAAGAGCTTATAAAATCCGCACAGAAATTTCTGAACTTCAAGCCAAGTTAGCGATTCTTCCTCCTGTCAATTTACGTTCCGTCGCTCAAGCTGTTTCCATTCCTCAATTTTGGTTAGACTTATCAGAAGTAGAAAGACGATTTTACTTCCGCGAATTTATTCAACAAATCCAAATTATCCGTCAAAATCCAGAATGGTATTTAAAGATAATTTTTATCTTCTAAATTAGCAATACAGCAGGAGGTAGGGGCGTTCGCGGAGCGTGCTGGAAGCATCAGCATTCGGGCGATAAATTATCCATTTTTTCCAAGACTATTGTCCGAATGCTTCGCCCGTAATAGCTTCTTAAAGAAATCGGGGATCTGAATTAGGAATTATTCATCTTGATTTCTAGAAGATTGTTTATTTTTTTTCCCAGAATTACGCACATTCATGACTTTACTGAGTAAATCAAACCAAAAAGATGCACCCATAGAAATAGCAATACCACTAACAACCCAACCTGCAATCATAGTTAAAACACTAAAAACAGGTAAATCATTGATTCTATAGTTTGTGCGGTTGATTTGCTCATTTAAGTTAACAGATGTCCAACCAATTGGTAAATTAATATCCTTCAAAACCTCATTAGGATTTATGTTATACATATCTGAAGGATTAGATGATGGGGGGACTATTTGAGTAGCTCTATCAACAATTATTTCTCGCAATAAAGAATCTTTTGATAAGCGGTTAATAATATGAAAAGTATCTGCATTGGCTGTCAGAGCTAAAGTTATCCCAATTAGAATTGCTACCCCTTTAGCATTACGTTTATAAACACCACCGGCTCTTTCCATAGAGCTATCAAAACTATTTTCAATTTCTTTTCGTAACAGAGTAATCCCCTCCTCAGTGCTTTTTGCCTTCATTTGAGCGCGTTTTGCCATAGTTTCAATATTCTTAACTACAGACTCTGGCAAAATATCAATTAGTTCTTTCACTTTTTTGTAAGTTTCACTATCTCTATCTTGGATAGCTGTTATCACTTCATCATGAACATCACTACCTTTTTTGAGAAATTTAACAATTTCATTAATATTAGGCCTTAATCCTCCCAGCACTATAGCTTTTTCTGCATCTTCAAAAATATCTTTTCTTAAAAATTTTAGTTCCCGTAAAGACTTATTTAAAATATCGCCATGATCACCGATATTTGCCTGAAAACTCTCTATATATTTATCCAGGCAATCTCTCATGCGATTAATACTCATATATATATCATATTTATCATTGGTAAATTCATTAACAATATGACTATACTCTAATTCCAATTGTTTATAATCTGTAGCAATATTCGTAGCAAATTCACTAGATAATTCCTGATTATTAATATAAATCTGCAACTGAATTAAAATTTGTCTAATATCATCTAAACGTTCTTTTTTGAAATTATCTAAACGAATTTCCGTTAATTTCTGAACCAGCATTGGTAGTTGGAGCGTATCCATAAAGGTACTAGCAAAATTATCACCGCCAATATAGGAAGGCGCACTATGTTTCTGATCACCAAAAACAGTTTCTTTGCGGAGTCTAGAACTAGACTTTCTTAAAATATTAAAGCATGAACCAATTACCCAAGTAGCTTTGCGCGGTAAAGTTGCTAATAAACCTTTAGCTTCTTGATTAATACTTCTAATTAAAGGATTATCGTAAATTTTATTAACTAGTTGAATTACTTCCTGACTATCTGAATCTTGAACATCACCAGCTAAGAGAATTTCAATTGATCTTCGCAAGTGTTCAGCACGCCATTGCAAAACTGTTGATAATAATTCTTGAATTTCGGAAGCCAGCAAACTTAAAATCAAGTAAATAAAAATTAAACCAAGTGCCACATCTAAAATAAAAGGTAGGTTCATTTACATTCTCCTTCCGGATAATTGACCAAATACTGATGGTAATATTTATATCATTTAAGCGTCAAGGTGCTTGTAAACTTCCTTAAAAATCAATAAAGAAATCTTCGCTAAAAAATTATCTCTGTTCCTAGAAAACTGCGCTAATTTGGGATCTAGCCATTGTTTGTGAAAATTAGGTTGTTCCTGGATGGCAACATTGGAGATTTGCTTTGATCTCTATGTAATCAAACCCCGCAGTCAAATGATTAGCATAGAATATGCAAGAAGGAAGCTTTATTTGGAGTCATCTAGAAAAACAGCACCGTGTGGTTGAGAAAAAGATGGATTGGCTATGGCTAATAGTCTTACTATTGGCAGCAGTGATACTGTTCAGCATCAATCTTGGTGGCTTACCCTTACAAGATGGTGAGGAGGGAACGATCGCACGGGTAGCACGGGAAATTTGGCAAGCCCCCCCAGGTTCTATGCGTTGGCTTTACCCAACATTGGGTGGTGAACCATATCATCACAGCCCACCGCTAATCCACTGGTTAATCGCTGGGGCTTATGCCATAGGTGGTGTCAATGAATGGACAACTCGCCTACCTAGTGCTATTTTGACAGCAAGTTCTGTCCCCTTGCTATATTGCATTGGACGAGAAATATTTCGGCAACGTTGGGCTGCTATTTATAGTTCTTGGATTTATCTGACAATGCTACCTGTTGTCCGTTATGGTAGGTTGGCATTGTTTGATGGTGTGGTTGTCAGTTTTTTAATATTGATGATCTGGTTTTTGTTGCGATCGCGCCGTGATTTACGTTATTGCTTGGGTGTAGGTCTGAGTTTTGGCTTAATTTGTCTGACTCAAGGGATGATGGGTATTTATTTAGGCGCGGTTGTCTTAGTATTTCTCTATTGGGATACACCCAGATTACTGACTTGTTATTATTTCTGGATGGCCATTTTTATTGGTTGTCTACCTGTATTTTTTTGGTACGGGTTTCAGCTATTACACTATGGTTATCCCTTCAGCCAAATTGATGTCAATACATCTTTACCCAAGATGGCAACTATTACTAAAGACGCTTCAGAACCATCTTGGTATTATCTTCTAGAAATTTGCAAGTGGACATGGCCTTGGCTGATATTTTTACCCCAAACTATCCGCATTACCTGGGAAAATAATAATTTAAGTTGGGCAAAATTACTAATTGTTTGGTGTGGTGTTTATCTATTAATCATTTCCCTAATTAGCGTCAAATTTCCTTGGTATATTCTCCCCATTTATCCTAGCTTGGCATTAGCATTTGGATTTCAGTTGGCAGATATGGAAAATGCACCTGCATTTTCCGGCTATCCCCGTGCTTGGGTAACAAGTTTAGCTATATTGGCGGTAGTTGCTTCGGCGGGGAGTATTTATTTTAGTTGGCGGACTTTAGCTAAAGCCGAGTTACAGATAATTTTTGCAACTGTAGCGTTAACTATGACTTTAGCCGCAATTTTAGCAGAACGAGGGGATAGGCAATTTCTCAAAGTTTTAATTTGGGGAAGTTATCTTTCCTTATTCCTGCTCATGAGATCTAATTACTGGATTTGGGAATTAAATACAGCCTATCCCGTTAAACCAGTAGCAGCAATGATAGCTAAAACAAACCCAGCAGTTCAGGAAATCTATACATCTTTTCCCTACCATCGTCCTGCTTTGGATTTTTATAGCGATCGCACTATCATTCCTGTTTCTACTGGTGATCTGGAATATTTTTGGCAGTATCATAGCCAACCTTACTTTCTCATCAACAAATCTACCTTAAAAAACCTACAAATTAAATCTATTAAAGTAGTAGATCAAGTAGAAGATTGGCAATTAATTACCAAAGACAGCAAACATTTGTAAACTATCTACACTGTACCGTCAGGTACAGTGTAAGTAGGCGAACAGAAAAATTTAAAAGGTATCTAAAACTCTTTCCCCCTGCTCCCCTGCTCCCTGCTCCCCTGCTTCTTTTGACCCTCCCCTTCTTGCTGTTTTAATGATTATCTTTTTTTATACTTTCAATTTTCAAAATCTCTTGGCGATCGTAACTCATATTATCTTGAGTCATAGTGACAATAGTCAAAAAAATAGCACTTCCCACAGCTAAGGACAATAGAGGACGCTTAATGAAAATAAAATCCCTGATTATTCTCGCTAAAGGTCGGCTTTGACGACGTAAAGCCGAAGAAATAATCATTTGTCTCCAAATAAATGGATCACGCACATAGTGTCCACTTTGACAAACAACTAACTTTTCTTGACAATAAGGACAGGTAAACAAACCAATATAACTCTTAATTGGCATTGTTCTATTATTTCTTTGACAAATTGGGCAAGTAACATAACGATTATCAAAAGGTATTTGTACTCATCTAGCTCGTCCGCCTAGTCCATTTATTCACTTTAACAATATCTGTATTGAATTTTACTAAAAAATCACCAACCCTGCTACAGCCTTCCATATTTATAGCAGGTGATCAGGCTGAAAGTGTATTTGTGTCTAATTTTTATTCATACTTACAGCTTGTCAACTATTAAAAACCCGCAAAAAGCTGGTATCGCCTACTTTTTAAATTTTTAATTATTAATTCTAGCCTGTGGTACTAAGTAGGTGAACAGACAAATTTAAAGGTATGCGAGGAAAAGTAAAATCGCCCAAAACTCTCTTCCTGTTCCCTGTTCCCTGTTCCCTGTTCCCTGTTCCCTTGCCCCAACGACAATTTTTAACGCCCACCTACTTAGCTTTAAACCGAGGAGTATTGACTCGGACAATATACCTTGCCTAACTAGCAATTTACCCCACAATTGGGTAAAAATATGTAACATTCAAACTAATTTGATCCTGCTATTTATTAATCAAGCATTTATTCTCATAATGAACCACAATTAAAAATAACAGCTAAAAAAATAGAATTTTTCCCCCATTTACCCCATTTATCAATGACTATCTTGCCTCCTGTACCACAGAGCAAGGTCAGGGAATCCCCTGCTTTTCCCACACCTTCCCTGCGGTTGACTCCATTAATTAATCGTTTTCAGCCTTCCCCAGAAACAGTAGTGTTATTTTTAGCCATTTTAATTGGCGGTAGTACAGGTATGGGGATAGTTACCTTTCACTATTTAATCCAGCTAATTAACAACTTCATGCTGGAAAATTTCATGGGACAGATTGGTGTTTGGGGTGCTTGGACTTTAGCGGCTGTTCCCACTCTAGGTGGAATCATTGTTGGCCTCATGCGTTGGCGCACTCAAGATTTTGGACCGGGACTTTCATCTCTCATAGCGGTTTCTCAAGGGAAAGAAGCAAAGAAACCATTAAGACCAGTCACAAAAATGATTGCTGCGGCTGTTTCTTTAGGTAGTGGTGCATCTTTAGGACCAGAAGGACCAAGTGTAGAAATTGGTACTAATTTTGGAGTGTTGTTGTCTGATATATTACAAGTTTCTCAAGAACGTCAGCGGTTACTTTTGGGTGCTGGGGCGGCTGCTGGTTTAGCTGCTGGTTTTAATGCTCCCATTGCTGGAGTATTTTTTGCCTTAGAAGTAGTTATGGGGACTACATATTTTGCCACTTCGGCTGTGAGCGTAGTATTGCTGGCCGCTGTAGTGGCTGCTTTAATTGCTCAAATTGGCTTGGGTTCACAACCAGCTTTTGCTTTACCTGCTTATCAAGTTCGTAGTTACTTAGAATTACCGCTTTATCTTGGTTTAGGTTTAGGTGCAAGTTTAATTGCTGTAACTTATACTGAATCAATTCGTTTAGCTAAGGCTGGTTTTGCGGGAAATTTACCAGGATTAAAGTTACTAGGTAAAATTCCTCAGTCAATTCAGCCCATTATTGGTGGTGTAATTATTGGTGCTGTCAGTTGGCGCTACCCACAAATCCTGGGTATTGGCTATGATACTGTCCAAGCAATGCTACAGGATGAGGATTTTTCCCTGAATCTATTATTAATATTACTGGTTTTAAAACTGCTGATGACAGCGGTCAGTTCAGGTAGTGGTTTTGTTGGTGGATTATTTGCCCCAGCTATGTTTTTAGGTGCGTCCTTTGGGTCTGCTTATGCTAAATTTCTGACTTTGGTAGCACCAACGATTGGGGAATATATGGCTGCCCCTCCAGCCTATGCAATGGTAGGTATGGCAGCGGTTTTAGCAGCTAGTGTGAGAGCGCCATTAACAGCAATTTTAATGTTATTTGAATTAACCCGCGATTACCGGATTGTTTTACCTTTAATGGCCGCAGTAGGTTTAAGTGTTTGGCTAGTGGAACGAATTAAGCCAACTGTAGATGCTAATACCAATCTGCAACAGATTGGTTTACCAGAGTTAAAAGATGAAAAGGTGGAAATGTGGCAGCAACTGTTAGTAGCAGATGCTATGCACACTTGTCCGAAAAAATTATCAGCAACTCTAGGAGTTATAGAAGCTGCGGTAGAAATGACAAAAGAACGGACACGCAGTGCTTTGATTATTGATGATGAGACTGCAAAGTTAGTGGGAATTCTTTCCCTAGAAGATATTAAGCGGACTCTTTCTCTATGGGAAAATTATCCTCATTCATCTACTGAAATTCAGGATCATTTATTTAATCAAAAGCTGATAGATATTTGTACTACTGATATTCTCTATGCTTGGGAAAATGAACCCTTGTCTGAGGCTTTAGACCGCATGGCATTACGTGGTTTACATCAATTACCAGTTGTGTCTAAAGACAATCCTGATTTTATTCTGGGTTTATTAGAAAGAGAGCAAATTGAATTAACCTGTAATTTAACAGCAATCACTAAGACACTACATCACTATTTACCAATTCTACCAACTACCGAATATATAGAAGAAATTGGTAATTGGTAATTGGTCAGTGGCCAGTATTCAGCCGTCAGAGGTAAAACTAAACCACTGACAACTGACAACTCACAACTGACTAATGAATATTTATTTAAGCTGTAGCTTCTACTTCGGCAGTTTCTAGTGATTCTGCATCTATTTGCCGGAGTCGAATGTGCTTTTTCCCTAAAGTAATGACAAACTCATCACCGGGTTTCAGATTCATCTGTTTTGTATAAGCTGAACCGATTAGCAAGTTACCGTTTTGTTGCACACTAATTCTATAGCTGGCACTGCGTCCACCGCGTCCGTTAGCACTGGGTGAACTATCCAACTGAATACCTTCGGCATCAATTAAGGCATTCAAGAATTTCATCATATTGACGCGCTCTATACCATTTTTGGTAACAGTATAGTAGCCACACTGTTTAGCTTTTTCGTCTTTGCTGAGGGCTTCTAGCTCTTTAACTTTTTTGAGCAGTTCTTCACCGACTAGGGGTTCAATTTTTTTCTGTTTAGGCATCAACTTAGGTCGAAAATGAATTTTTGAAGTTGTTGAGTGGATTTTATTTTAGCTGACATTGAGCTAACAAGAACAGAATCCTTTAGTTTTTTATATCAGCCTAGCCAAGTATATTACACTCATAGACAAAATTGTTGCACTATTATCAATATTGTCAAGAAATTATATGAAATAGAATTATGATCATGCTGATAGCTACGATAGATAGATTGTCAATTCCTGCTAGACTCAATACAACTTGGTGAAGAATTGGTAATTAGTAAGTTGGTTGGGGAAAAGGTTAAAGATTTTTCTTGCCCTTCCCCCTTTTCCGACAATGAGAGCAGTATTGTCTGCCGATGGGATTTTGGAAATTACTCATAAAAGCAGAAAATAGGGAAAAGTGATGAGGGGCATCAAAAAAATTATGACAACTGCAATATGAAACTAACGACGAGGGGACACTACAGTGTGAAAGCATTGCTAGATTTGAGTTTACGTCCCAAATATGGACCTGAATCGGTCAGAGCGATCGCCAAACGTCAAGATATTCCTGCACCTTATCTAGAAAAACTACTAATAGAAATGCGTCGGGCAGGATTGGTGACTTCTATTCGTGGTAGCGTCGGTGGATACCAATTAGCAAAAAAACCTGCACAAATATCTATTGGCCAAATTTTAGAGGCTGTTGGTGAAAATATCACTAATTTACCTCTGAATAATCCTACACCTGCTCAAACAGAAGATTGGGTAACATTCACTTTGTGGCAGAGACTTAACCAAAAACTCAAAGAAGCTTTATTCAGTATCACTCTGGCTGACCTTTATTATGACGCTCGTAGTTGGCAAGCCTCTTTAGGTGAAGAAGCCAATTTTGTGGTTTAGTCATCAGTTCAGCATCAATCATCATCTAAAAGACAAAAAATCAAGAACAAATGAGATCCGCCGCTTTGGTTTTAGTTTTGGCTGCATTTTTAGATTATTTAATAGGAGATCCTTGGAATTGGCCTCATCCGGTACGAGTCATGGGTGGAGTAATTTCTCGGTTGAGTAAATTAGCCCTGCAATATTGTCAAAATTCTCTCACTCAGCGTCTGGCCGGAATTGTCATTGCCATGATTTTAATGATTGGTAGTGCTTTAGTTGGCTGGGTAATAATTCAAAGTGCCAAATGGATACATCCATTCTTAGGAATCGCTATAGAAAGCATTCTTTTAGCTAGTTGTTTTGCACTCAAGAGTTTACGAGATGCAGCAACGGAGGTTATTAAACCCTTAATCTTAGGAGAATTAACACAAGCTCGACAAGTTTTAAGTAATTATGTTGGTAGAGATACAGCCAATCTTTCAGCAGCAGAAGTTTTACGAGCAATCTTGGAAACTGTAACAGAAAATGCTACCGATGGAGTCATGGCTCCTCTTTTTTATGCCATTATCGGTGCGTTTATACCTGTAATTGGTTCTGCTCCTTTAGCTTTAGCATATAAAGCTAGTAGCACTCTAGATTCTATGATTGGTTATAAGGAAGCACCTTACACCGATATTGGTTGGTTTAGTGCGCGATGGGAAGATTGTTTTACTTGGTTGCCTTGTAGATTAACAGTGATAACTCTATCGTTACTATCCTTGAAACCTTTAAATGTCTGGCGAATTTGCCGCCGGGATGCCATTAAAGATCCAAGTCCCAATTCTGGTTGGAGTGAATGTGCCTATGCTGCGGTTTTAGGTGTGCAAATGGGAGGAATAAATTGGTATCGTGGAGTAGCTAAAGATAAACCACTTTTAGGAGATGCTATTTATCCCATAACTCCTGATTCTATTGATAAAGCTTTACAATTAACTCGATATGCGTTTTTACTATGGTTAGGATTAGCAATATTTTTAATTTGTTAGTTGTCAGTTGTTAGTTGTCAGTTGTTAGTTGTCAGTTGTCAGTTGTCAGTTGTCAGTTGTCAGTTGTCAGTTGTCAGTTGTCAGTTGTCAGTTGTCAGTTGTCAGTTGCAAAGAAGATTTTCTCCTCTGCTCCTCTGCTCCTCT
>NZ_VILD01000006.1:100224-143889 GCF_009712085.1 Anabaena sp. UHCC 0253 | reverse complement strand
AGTTGTCAGTTGTCAGTTGTCAGTTGTCAGTTGTCAGTTGTCAGTTGTCAGTTGTCAGTTGCAAAGAAGATTTTTCTCCTCTGCTCCTCTGCTCCTCTGCTCCCCTGCTCCCCTGCTCCCCCTGCTCCCCTGCTCCCTGCTCCCCGCTCCCTGCTCCCTATTCCCTAACCTTATGTCTACCAAAGTAGTTGAAATTCTTTCATCAGAAGAACTGCGTCGAACCTTGACTCGTATAGCTTCTCAGATTATCGAAAGAACGCGAGATTTATCTCAGTTGTTGCTGCTGGGTATTCATACTAGAGGAGTACCTTTAGCTAATTCATTGGCACGTCAAATAGAAATTCTTGAAGATGTCAGGGTTTCTGTAGGCGCGTTGGATATTACATTTTATCGTGATGATCTTGACAAAATAGGTTTAAGAACTCCAGCAAAAACTGAGATTCCTTTTGATCTGACAGGGAAAACTGTTGTATTGGTAGATGATGTCATTTTTAAAGGAAGAACAATTCGTGCTGCTCTAAATGCAGTGAATGAGTATGGTAGGCCAGAAGTCATTCGTTTAGCTGTATTAGTAGATAGGGGTCATCGAGAGTTACCAATTCACCCTGATTTTGTCGGTAAAAAATTACCTACAGCCAAAGAAGAGATTGTCAAAGTATATCTACAAAATAGCGACGGAAGAGATGCAGTTGAGTTGATTAGCACCTAATTAACAATTGACAATTGACAATTGACAATTGACAACTAAGAACGCTTAATAACCCAGGTTCAAGACTATTTTTCTTCCTACTGACTCCTGACTCCTGTAGGGGCGAAGCATTCGGGCGACAAATTCTCAGTTTTTCCTCAAGTTCATTTTCCGAATGCTTCGCCCTTAGGAACTTCCAAATAAAAAAACACTCAAACACTGATTCCTCTGTGTCCTCTGCGCCTCTGCGGTATGGTTAACGCGAAGCGTGGCGTTAGCCATACGTTAATCTGTATAATTTATTTATTGGAAGTCCCCTACACCGAATGCCTCCTCACGGGCAGATATTCCCAGACATGAAAAAACCCGGCTTTACCGGGCAGATGTACTGTTTTTCGAGTGTTGTTAACTAATGATAATTATTGGTTTATTTCACAAGTTAAAGGACAAGCTGCATAAACAGTTGTTTGTGATTTTTCTGCCTCACCATGTAGCCAGCTTAACCATTTTACCTGTTTAGGATGAATACCTTTAGCGGTAAGCACGCCAGCAGCAATTAATACTGCCATAACATTAAACATTATTAAACCACCTGCCACAACTAGCACTGCACTAGCAGGCATAACAGATTGCAACACAATTGATAACAGACATCCAACCGTAGCCATTAGAACAACCAATGGAAAGCCGACAACTAACAGGCACACTGCCAATGTAAATGTCCAAATTAAAAAGCTTCTCATTATTAATAAGGAGTGCGTCTTAGCGAGATTAGAGCTTTGAGCCGAAACCATGACTTTTCCTCCCAATACACAGCAAGTTTAAATTTTCAGTTGTTTATCGCTCGCAAGCGAATTAACTGATTTTGTTTCAGTGAAATTCAGTATATAAAACTCTAGCGCCAAAATGAGCATTTCTTAACTAAACTTTACAGTTAATTTTTTGTCCTTATGAATGAGAACCCACATATACCCACAGGCATGGAACTGAGTTTTGGTATATGTCTTTAGGAATATAGACTAATGATAGAAGAGACTCAAAATCTTATTTGCACATCTTGACTTCCCAGATGCTTAACATTTCTTATAAAAAACTGGATTGATTCTCATAATTCCTGGAGAGGTAATCAGTAATTGCTAATTTTCTGCATTTCCTTATCCATATAGATTCAATTACTTATATAATTAATTACAGAGATTTTGTAGATCCTGCACGGAAGACTAAGGATAGTATATGTGTGTTAAACAAGATATATTGGTCAATAAATGACTAAAAACACTGTATAAATACTAGGAATTACACACTACCATGTAAATTGATCCTCAATTTTGGCTGTTTTTCATAGTTTTATGCTGTTTTCATCAGATTTTTCCCAAATTAGCAATAACTTAAATTACCAATTAAATTTTCCATCTACCAACAGTGAAAATATATGACAGAACCACAAACACGCAGAATGCCGCCACCACCGCCACCGCTACCGACATCAACATCACAGTTACCAACTGCACAGCGTCAAGGGGCAAAAAATTTAGAAGAGAATGCTCCAGCCGCAACAATGACTCTACCTGTAGGAATGAGTCCACTTGGAGCGCCACCAGCACCACCACCATCTAGTCCCTCTGTTTCTAGAAACAAGCCTTCAGCCCTGACTTTGGCGAACCTTGTCCAAGAAGCATTTGATCAGGGTTATTCTGACGTTCACGTGGGAGTAGGCGAAATCCCCCGCTTTCGTAGTCGGGGGGAGATTCAAACTACAACTTATCCCGAAACTGATAAAGTGACTTTTATGAGTTGGTTGCGGGAGATTCTCACTGATGCGGAAATCCAAAGGTTTCAAGAACAGCTAGAATTTGATGGTGCGACTCAGTACGAATTTGCACGGGTACGGATTAATGTGTTTGATTCCTTGCGTGGTTATGCAATGGTACTCCGGTTAATTCCCCTGAAAATTCTGTCTATGGAGCAGTTGCGTTTACCACCGATATTTCGAGATATTTGTCATCATCACAAAGGTTTAATTTTGGTGACAGGTCCAACTGGTTCAGGTAAATCAACAACAATGGCGGCGATGGTTGATTATATCAATCGGGAGATGGCTAAACATATTATTACAATTGAAGATCCAGTAGAATTTGTTCACCAAAGCCGTAAGTCTCTAGTCAAACAACGGGAAGTGGGAATGCACACCCGCAAATTTGATAACGCCTTAAAAGCAGCTTTGCGGGAAGATCCAGATTTGATTCTGGTGGGGGAAATGCGGGATAAAGAAACCGTGAATACGGCTCTCAAAGCAGCGCAAACAGGTCACTTGGTGATGGGAACTCTGCACACCAATAGTGCGGTAAAAACTATTGAACGGATTCTCAATTTGTATTCAGGCGAAGAACAAGATGCTATGCGCGTCGCACTGGCAGAATCTTTAGTAGCGGTAATTGCTCAAGGTTTGTGTCGGACTACAGATGGTAAACGGGCGGCTTTCCATGACGTTCTTATTAATACTGAAGCTGTGAAAGAATGGGTAAAAGATGGTAAGTATGATGAAATTGGTGAGTTAATGAAACAAGCCGGTTTTGATGGCATGGTAACAATGAATCAGTCATTACTGAATCTCTACCAAGAAGGCCGAATTACCGAAGAAACGGCTTTGGAAATGTCCCCAACTCCGAATGAAATGGCGCAATTCCTCAGAGGTCGTGTTTAATGGATAATAGGTAATTGATAATTGATAGTTGTCAATTGTCAATTGTCAATTGTCAATTGTTCCCTGCTCCTGTGACTAAGTTGAATTTAGACAAACTATCTAAACCCCAGTTGTTCAAAGGTATTGCCTTGTTTACGCCTGGAGGGGATTTAATTTATTGTATTGATCCTAGTAAACAAGGACGATGGCATTTACATTTGTGTGCGGCTTTACAGGAAATTCTGGATTTACCAGAGCCGCCACATTTTTTAGTTCCTTGTTATACTGCAACTATTGATCATTGGTTAAATCCTCGGACTCAACAAGTACAAATTTTTGCGGAAGCTTATCCAGCGGTGGTTCGTCATCAAGCTGTGTTGAATGCGATTTTTGGGACAGGGGATTTAGTGTGGCAATCAGCACCTTGGCAGGATGGATTGTGCGATCGCTTGGTATTATCAACTTATCGAACTACATTTCCTCAGCTTTGGGAAGATCATGATTTAATTGTGCGTCTGGATTTAGCTGATTCTCCCTCACAGTACCAACAACCAGTGATCAATACACAACCAACACCACAAAATATCCAAGGTCCGCCAGGCTATGTTCTGCGCTTATTTGTGGCTGGCCATAGTGCGACTACAGAAAAAATTTTACAAAACTTGCATGAATCATTAGAGCGATCGCTAGGATATCCTTATACTCTGAAAGTTATTGATGTTCTCACCAATCCAGAACAGGCGGAAATTGATCAAGTTTCGGCTACTCCAACTTTAGTTAAAGTATGGCCTCATCCAATTCGGCGCATGGTTGGTAATTTAGATAATATGGATAAACTATTGCAAATGTTAGCAGGACAGTGAATAAATCTGTAGCTGTCAAATTCACATTTGGGTTCTGTGACTGCTACAGAATCAAATCTGTAAGCATCAGCATTTGTGGGTGGATTTGTCAATAGTTGAAATAGCAAAGATGGATATTGTTGGAATAGTTTGTAAAAGATTGAATCTCGACGCATAAAGAATTTTATGTATTACTTAAGAAAGATTATATCCGTAATGAGTTAACTTTTTGAGACAATTTGCGTTTTATTAGCATAATTTACCCGTAAAAACAAGAAACAATAAGAAATATGTAAAAGCGTGGCTTCCGTATTTTCACTGTTTGTATAATCCTTTGTGTCAAGAGAAAATCTACGGTAGTGGATTTAATCAGGTGCGGAGTAAAAGCCAATGGATTCTCAAACGCTGAAGCCGAATGTCCAAGATTTGCAAAGTGATGTTATTGACCTATTAGAGCAAATCAGTTTGCTGATGAATCGTGCTAGTACAGCACTGAGTTCTGATGTTGCTAGTCAAAAATATGCTGAATTTGAGCAGCAAGTAAAACAAGAAGTTGAGAAAGTCAAAAACCTTGAGTTAAGAATGGCAATTGTAGCACCGATGAAAGCGGGTAAGTCAACGATCACAAATGCCATTATCGGACAGGATATTTTACCAAGTCGTAATTCTGCCATGACGACGCTGCCCACAGAAATTATTTTTGATGCTGGGTTGCAAGAACCAATTTTAACTTTAAGTCGCGAAATAGTAACAGTTTTTCAAGAGACTTTATTGGCTTTGCGGAAGCAAATTAATGAGATGGGACTTGAAAAAGCACAAGAAAAGCTGGCTCAATATCCTCATTTACAAATAATGCCAAAATTGATTCAAAAAGCTTTAGTAGAATCAGTTCCCCACAAATCGGAAGGACGCAAAAATATTGCTCTCACCTTAACAAGTTTAAATGATATTGTCCGGTTATGCAGTATTATTTGCCCCAGTGTAGATCCACTTCAATCTTTAACAGAAGTTCCCCGGATTCGTACTCCTTTTTGGCTTTCTCAAACAAATCAGCAATCAGAAACTTTAGGTAAATTAGTAATTGTAGATACTCCTGGACCAAATGAAGCAGGAGAAAATCTGCGACTTCAAGCTGTAGTTGCTGAACAACTCCGTAAAAGTTCAATGGTGTTGATAGTTTTAGATTTCACACAGTTGAAAAATGAAGCCGCAGAGAAAGTAAAAAAAGATGTTGAAAGAGTCATAGACTTACGAGGTAAAGAAAGTTTATATGTCTTAATTAATAAAGTAGATCAGCGTCGAGATGGTGACATGAAACCAGAACAGGTACAACAGTTTGTTGCTGCTGAATTTGGGATTGGTAACGTTGGTGATATAAATCGAGTATTTGAAATATCAGCTAGACGTGCTTTTACTTCTGCTAATTTTTTAATGGAATTACAACAACGTCCAGATGTTGAAGTTAGTAAATTGGAAACATCAAGTTCTCTTGCTCAAGAAGTATTTGGTATTGATTGGGAAGAAGATCTAAAAGAAGCAGCAGTAGAAGAGTTAATAAAGAAAGCTGAAAAATTGTGGAAAAAATCAGGATTTGATCCTTTTTTAAATGGTGCAATTAATGCTTTAATGGCGGAAGCCGCACCACGTTGTATAGAATCTGCGCTCAAAATTTCTCTTGCTCGACTTGCAGAACTACAAGATGATGTACAACTTCGCAGAAGTGCTATGGCACAAGATGAAGAGAAAGTTAAATTTGAAGTTACAGCACTAGAAACAGATTTGCAATCACTAGAAGATTGTCGTCAACGATTACAGGAGGTAGATAACATTAAAACTAACCTCTATCAACAACTTAATAAAATATTGGAAACTCTGAAGCAAAAGGCTACTGTCAGTCTTGAAAGTTCTTTTATTGAAGAAGAATATCAACGGGCAGATTTAGTAAAAAAAGGGGGTATGGTAGCGACCAATTTTTTTAATTTGATTTCTAAACGATTCAATTCTCAGATCAAGCCAACAGGTAGTGGTGTAATTGAATTTAATAGTTTGAGAGAAGCGGAAGATTTTGCAGAACAAGCTATAGCTTATCCTAAACAGAGAATAGATATGCTACTAGATGATGTGCGTGAACAAGTAAGAAAGATAACTGAAAAATCACGACTTAAATTAACAAATTTTTTGATACAAGAAACTCAGCCTATTATTGACCGAGCGCGTCAACGATTAAATGAAGCTTTTGAGATAAATTTATCATTACCAACATTAACTATTGATTCTGAGGATATTGATTTTGGTAAAGTGAGAGTCAACAGTAATACTCGATGGTTAGATCAGGGATATGAAAATAAAGTAGTTGAAAAAAGAAAATTTACACATTGGTTGTTTTTAGTTCCCAAAAAAGAAACAATTAGAGTTAAACGTCCTGATAAAAAGGAGGATTATTATACTGTTTCTCTCCAAGAGATAATTGATCAATCTAGTGAATCCATTGATCAAAGTGTCAGAAATATCAAACAAGGCATTAATCAATATTTAGATGAAGACTTTAAACAGCGAGTTTCTATCTTTTTTAATGATCTTGATATTTACTTGAGTAACTACCGTGAAAGTTTGATTCAATCACAGCAAGACCAAAAATTACAAGTTGAGGAAAAAGAAAAATTAGTGACTGAACTTGATTATTTATTTGCAGAAGCAAAAGAAAAAAATAAAAATGCTGCTGCTCGTTTAGAATTTGCAAGTGATTTAATAAGGAATAAGCAATGAGTAATCTTTTCTATCCTCAAAATTCAAGTAGTTTAAAACAAAATGCAGGTTTTACAAATCCATCAACTCAAACACTAGAACAACTCCAAAAACGAGTTCCTGTAGTGGGAGATAAAGCCATAATTGACCTAATAAACGGCATCCAAATTAATAAAGATATCATCCGTTATCGCAAAAATAGAGGATGGTTTGGAAACCTAATTTCTCAACTAGATGGAAGTGATCATAAACGCCAACTTTTGTTAGATGGTAACTTAATAGCAGGACAAGAAGCACTATCAAACTGGGTTTTAGAACTTACAGACTCCTTAAAAATTAGTCAAATTGCCCTAGAAATTACTCAAAACTCATTATTAGAAGCTCGTGATGCTATTCGCAATCAAAAACAAAGATTGCAAACCCAAGAAAACGCAATCATTCAACTGAGTGAACAATTTAATCAATTAGCTCAACAAGTGGGTACAAGACTGAATAATCTTGAGTCACGAGTGCGTAAATTAGAAGTGAGAGTTGCTGCTAACGAAGATTTAGATCATATTGTCACTGCTTGGGCTGCTGGACAAACTTATACAAAACTACCTTGGGCTATACAAATTGCATTATTAGCGCGGGAAGTATTCAGCAGTTCTGTAATTATGTATGAATTAGAAACAGGAGATAAAGATCGTTTTCGGCAATTATTAGTAAATAAAATTCTCGCTCATCATAAGCAATTACCTAGCAGTTTTTTCGGACTTGGTGATTTATTAGATCAATCTTGGGCGACAATGACAAATGATGACAGAGAATTAACTGCTGGCTTATTAGAAATTCGTTCAATTCCCCAACAGAGATTAACAAATATACCCCATTTATTTGTCATTGGTACAACTTTAGAACTAGCAATACTTCCTGAAGAAGTTAGACCAAATAAACCTGCTCAAAGTGCTATTCATCTCTGTCGTCATCAAATTGATAGTATTTCCCGCACCACCGACGCACGGGAATTTATCACCACTATTGTGGAAGAAACCGCAAATGATTGTTTAGCAATAATTAGTAATATCTCTAATTAATAAATATGAAAACCGCTAACCCTACATTTGGACTCGTACTCACCGGTGGAGGTGCAAAAGGAGCATATCAAGCCGGTGCATTAAAATAGTATATCTTATGTTGATTTGAGCGATCGCTAAAGTTTGGTGCAAAAGGAGCATATCAAGCCGGTGCATTAAAATATATTGCTGAACTTGGTTTAGTTCCTCACATCATTGCAGGAACTAGCATAGGCGCTCTTAATGGTGCTGTTTTATCATCCTATCGCCCCTTTCCTCAAGCAGTACAGCACCTAAATCAATTTTGGGAAGAATTAGCCGACGCGAAGATTTTACGCCCCAACACGGGGACAATTCTCCGCACATTGAGTTACACTGCTCAAACTTTTATTCCCACATTTCAGAAATGGATGCTTCATTTTTTAATAGAACAAGGATTATTAAAAGATACTACTGCTATTTTTGATCCTGCACCTATTGAAAAATTGTTAAGAGAAAAAATCCATAGCAACAATTTGAGAAATGGAATTGAATTATGGGTTACAGTATTTCCTTCTTTAAAAATTCCCGGTTTAGGTTATGATTGGTTAATAGATTTTGTTCGCTCCCGTACAGGAACAGATGCTCACTGGCTTTGTGTACAAGATTTTAAAGATGATGAAACCTTATACAATTTGCTTTTAGCTAGTGCTGCTCTTCCTTTAGCATTTCCTAGTCGAGAAGTAAATGGAAAATCCTATGTTGATGGTGGTTTAGCTGATAACGTTCCCTTAAAAGCTTTAGCTGCGCGTGGTTGTACTCATGCAATTATTATTCATCTTAATAATGGAGTAACTTGGAATCGTCATGATTTTCCCGAACAAACCATCATTGAAATTAGACCAGAACAACCAATTAATAAATCAGATATACCAGTTATAGGTTTAGTTGATAGTTGGTTAGACTTCAGTTATGAACGTATTACCGAACTTAAACAATTTGGATATGAAGATGCAAAACGTTGTTTAACTCCCATTATTCAAATTTTTAGTACAATTAAAGAGCAACGTCAAATTCATAATCAATTGATTAATTCAACAGAGCATTTACTCAATGATTTTCATTTATAATCCTTTTGACTCCTGTACAAACTTCTAATTATCATCAAAAAACTTTTTTAGCAACTCTTAATTATGAACTTTACTTGGTTAGATAGCAATAGTTGGTTGATTGAAATTGGTGAACAGCGGATACTAATTGACCCTTGGTTAATTGGTAATTTAACCTTTAATAATTTAGATTGGTTATTTAAAGGTTCTCGTTCTCAGGATCGATCAATACCAGATCATATAAATTTAATTCTACTTTCTCAAGGCTTAGAAGATCACGCACATCCACCCACTTTAAAGCAACTTGATAAAAATATTCCTGTTGTTGCTTCTCCCAATGCAGCCAAAGTAGTAGAACAACTGGGTTATCAACAAATAATCAGCCTCAATCATGGTGAAACTTTCACCTTAAATAATCAAGTAGAAATCAAAGCTTTTCCCGGTTCTCCCATTGGACCAACCTTGTTAGAAAATGGCTATTTGCTCAAAGATTTAGCAAGTAATTCCACATTGTATTATGAACCTCATGGCTATCATTCCCCCCCAACTCAAAGAGGTAGCACCCATTGACGTAGTAATTACACCAATTATTGATTTGGGATTACCTGTACTCGGTCCGATTATCAAAGGCATGAATAGCGCCTTAGAAGTGGCAAAATTAGTAAAACCTCAATTTATACTCCCTACCGCAGCAGGAGGGGATATTTTGTTTGAGGGACTGCTGATCAAATTTCTCCAAGCTAGGGGAACAGTGGAAGAATTTCAGACATTATTAGAGAAAAACAATTTAACAACCAAGGTAATCGCCCCTAACCCTGGTGAAAAAGTCAATCTTCAATTAAAAACACTTACCCAAAAGTAAGCTCAAAACTAACCACAGAGATTACGGAAAAATGAGAGTTGACAATGATTTCTGGATAGGTCACAAGAATGTTATCATTTACGATTTAAAGAGTTAATGCAGATGTATCTGTATTAAGTTTTGTGAATATATCAGAAGTTAATCTCTCTATGTTAAGACCTCGTGTTTCCCTAGCTTTAAGTATAGCTACCCTAGCCAGTGGGTTGTTTCTAGCCGCTTGCGAAAATCCTAATCCTTCATCACCTACCGGAAGTAATACTACCAGTAATGCTAAAGGATTAAAAATTGGTAGTTTATTACCAACAACAGGTGACTTGGCTTCCATTGGCCAACAAATGGTAGGTTCAGTTCCCTTACTTGTAGAGACAGTAAATGCTTGTGGGGGTGTGAATGGTGAAAAAGTCAGTTTAGTCGAAGTAGACGACCAAACCGACCCCAAAGCGGGCGCTGCGGGGATGACGAAATTAGCAACTTTAGATAAGGTAGCTGGTGTAGTCGGTTCTTTTGCTAGTAGCGTTTCGACTGCGGCGGTTTCTGTGGCTGTTCCGAATAAGGTGATGCTAATTTCTCCTGGAAGCACTAGCCCCGTATTTACCGACAAAGCTAAAAAAGGCGACTTTCAGGGATATTGGGCGCGGACTGCGCCTCCTGATACTTACCAAGCATTAGCTTTAGCCCAACTTGCTAAACAAAAAGGTTTTAAACGAGTTTCCACAGTAGTGATTAACAATGACTATGGTGTGGGTTTTGAAAAAGCATTTGTGGAAACTTTTGAAAAATTAGGAGGAACAGTAGTTAATAAGGATAAACCTGTTCGCTACGATCCCAAAGCTCAAACTTTTGATACAGAAGCAAATGCTGCCTTTGCTGGAAAACCAGATGCAGTTTTAGGTGTGTTATATGCGGAAACTGGGAGTTTATTTCTCAAAGCTGCTTACCAGCAAGGTGTGACTAAAGGAGTACAGATTTTACTCACAGACGGTGTAAAATCCGCTAGTTTCCCCGAACAAGTAGGTAAAAGTAGTGACGGCAAGTATATTTTATCTGGGGCTATTGGGACAGTCCCTGGTTCTAGCGGTAAAGGGTTAGAAAATTTTAATAAACTTTGGCAAGAGAAAAAAGGTGGTTCACCAGGAGAATACGCACCTCAAGCTTGGGACGCTGCGGCGTTATTGGTATTAGCAGCCCAAGCTGCTAAGGATAATACAGGGGTGGGTATTGCTAGTAAAATTCGGGAAGTATCCACTGGCGATGGTACACCTGTAAGTGATGTCTGTGCAGGATTGAAGCTACTCAAAGAAGGGAAACAGATCAATTACCAAGGCGCAAGCGGTGATGTGGATGTTGATGCTAACGGCGATGTCATTGGTACTTACGATGTCTGGACTGTCGGAGATGACGGTAAAATTAAGGTGATTGATAAGGTTAGTCCTAAGTAGATTGGAAGCAGGGGAGGAATTTTCTTTTTTCCTCTGATATGCTGGGCGCAGACCCTGCGCCCCTACGGAACTCCTATCTTTTAAAATCCACTGAAGTTATAACCAACTCCTAATAAAAGTCCAATATCAGTTTCATTAAAAAAGCCAGCGTTTACAGCAGCCGTGGCTGTAAATCTATTATTTAGAGGTACGTCTACACCACCAGTTACTAGAAAAGCAGTTTCTGATTGATCACCAGTTTTAATGACTGCACCTACTCCTACATAAGGAGCGATCGCTAAAGGTTCAGCAAATGGATCTGCTGTTTGAAAGGAAAAGTCATAGGTGACAGGAATCAGAATTGTTGTATTGTCTCCCAGGAGGACGGATGGTCTAGCTGATAGAGTTCTGGTGATACCAATTTTACTAATAACGCTGAAGTTACCATCACCCAAGTCGGAAGAGCCTCCAGAGATACCAATGTTTCCACCAACGCCAATATAGCTACTACCACCACGAGTTCCTCTTCCTATTTCAATGTCAGCTTGTGCTACTTGATTCGATGGTTCTGTTTGTGCGCTAGGTTCTGTAAAACCAGGATTGAGCATGGCTGATGAAGTTTCCACTGTTCCTGGTTGAGGTGTCATTGTCCGGTTGGCTATTTCTTCGGTAGCAACGGTGGATATTAATTCTTGGTTTGTGGATAAGTCTATTGTTTCTGGTGCGGCTGTCTGAGCATTTACAGATAATCCGCTACCTAAAACTGTCAGTACGGCCAGACTTGGTAAGGCTAAAAAACTTTTACGAAGAATAATATTTCTCATGTTCAGTCCTCAATAGGTTAAGATTGACACCTTGTAGATATCATCTTAAGTTAACAAATTTCGTTAATACTCACCATTTAACACGAATATCCAACGGAAAGATAGAGACTAGAGGCTGAAAAGGCAATAAACAAAAGATAGAGGCTGGGGACTTGATAACTGTGGTTTACTCTTCCGGATCATCTCCAAGACGCATTCTTTCAGGGTGTTTGTAATAAAATATATAGTCCTCTCGGTTTTTAAGCACTGGTATGGGAATGTTGATCAGCACCACAATGATGACAATAAGGTAATTCTTTGTAGGTCAAATTATGACAATTGTGGCATTCTACATATTGATAATAACCGCAGTGTGGACAGTGGTTATCTTGAGGACGGATTTTCTTTCCACACCGAATACAGCGGGATTTTTGAATTCGGCTAACTGCTTGAACTTTAGGATTAAATACAACTGTTTGGAAGAATTTAATCATGCCAAAGCCAATTAAGGGAATTAGCAAAATATAAGCGTAACTAATTAGGAAAATTAACCCCCCAAACAGGGAACTAATGACATCAAATAAAAATTGAAAGATAATACCAATTTGTAGAAATTGGAATATTTTCAGAATTAACGGAATTAAAAATATAACTAGCAAATGCCAGCTAATTAATGCTATTAATCCATATCCTTTGTTTTGGCTAAAGTTGTTAACTAATAATGCAATCAAAATTAATGGAACTAAAAAGATAGATTGAAAAAATAGTTGGATGCTAGGATACCAAAATGAAGCGTCTTCATAGCCTTTTTTAACTTGATTAAATTTAGTTTCATCTTTGAGAAAAGACAGAAAAGCGATACTTTCAGGTTTTGTCAGCAGTTGATTCTGTAGATTATTAATTTCCTGTTTTAAAGTAGAAATTTTCTGGCTATTTTGTGCTAATTCCTGTTTAGCTTTTTCTGCACGCACTTGATTAATCGAATTTGCTGAAGATTGTCCAGCAATTTTTTCTAATAGCGTAGAATCATATTGCTGACGAATAGTAGCATTTGCTTGTTCAAGACTATTAATTTTATCTTGTGTCTGATTTATTGTTGTGAGAATTTTCTGATTTTGCGGATTATTCAGTTTATCTTTAGACTCGCCATAGTTCAAACATATTTCGGAAACTTTACCTAAATGTCCAACTTCTACATCTTGATATCTTTGCCGAACTCTTTGCTCATTGCTACCGTAAGGTAATGAATTTCTCAGGATTTCATAATCTTTATTTTTGGTAGTTTGTGTTTTGTAATTATCCCATTCGGTATAACATGGATAAGCTTGGTATGGGCTAAGATGCCATTCACTAATATTATTTAAACCTGTAAAAACGTTGATGAGAATGAAAATATCAACTAAGATAATTACAATTAAACTTACTTTATTTAGTGGTTCATTGTTAACTGTCCGAGAGTTATTAAAAAAACGACTTAAAAGACGACGGATTCGAGTAAACATATAAACAGGATTTAGAATAGTTACAACTGAAATTAATTTACCATTTTCTGGTTACTTGTTTATTTTAGAGAATTTTTAGTTGGCTTCACTTTTTTTATCTCACGCAGAGGCGCAGAGTCACAGAGAGAAATCAAGAGTGTGGTATAAATATTAAGTTTAAAATGACACTATAGTGATACTATACGTATAATTTACTTTGTAGCAGTTATGACTAAGCCGAAGCCGAACAAATCTACTTGGCCAGAGTGGTTTCCATATCCTAGTTCCTGGTTAAAAGCCTTTATTTTAGCCTTATTTTTAGGAATTATTATTAGAATAATATCATTTACTGGTAATATTGGCTACAAAATGGCTAATTTTGCCAATAGTCCAGAATTATTCATGATAGTTACAATCTTGGTAATTATCTTGCCAATTTTTATAATTACTTTTACTCACCATATATTTCATATATTTATCAAAAAATTATTCCCTAAAATTCAATCTCCAGAGATGCAAAATGTTCAAGGATATATACCAACAATAGTGAGTATTTGGGAAGGTTTATATGGTTGGTTAGTTATTTGTTTATCTTTACTAATAGCATCTCTTCTCACTATATTTTTAAGTCCTATTTCGGATATAAATTTTTATGAAACCACCAAGTTTTATAGAGATTATGAAAGTTATCAAGAAACTATATTAACGATATTGGGATTAACTTGGATAACTACTGGGGCATTAATTTATCAAGTTGATTTTTTATTTAAAAGACGTTTATTGTCAATCTCATTAACAAATACTATTCCTAACCAAGAATCTCAAATTGATCATGTAGAAGTAGAACCAAATAACCTAAAGGGAGATAATGATTTCACTCAAATGAAAGAATCAAAAAAATCATCAATAACTTCCCCAATATCTTCAATTTCACAACAAAAAATAAATTTGAAGAAGCTATGAATTTAGCTAAAAGAGCAGCACAAATAACTCGCATTGCTAAAAGTAAAGCCGAGTGGTATCAATCAAGTATTGCATGGCAAAAAGTTATAGAAATGATGAAAAAAGTACCAATTTCTGATCCTAATTATGAAGCAGCACAGCAAAAGATAATTGATTATCAGAAATATATAAATTACGCTCAAAAAGCAGTTAATAGTCAAAATATTAACTAAAAATTCAAATAAATTACTGCCTTCCGCGTTCTTCTTTGCGCCTCTGCGTCTCTGCGAGAAAAAACTCTTATCTAATCTAACTCAAACCGCCAACTTCACATCCCATAAAGGTAAGGTAATAAAAGCGATATGTAAAAATTTATTTTTCTTCCTGTTTTATTGGCTGGGTAATAGCTTGACAATATTTGCTTAAAGTGTCAATACGTTCTTCAATGGTTTTCAGCCTCGATTGTAATGTTGCTAATTGCTTTGCACCTTGGAGAAACATGACATCCACTTCCAACAGCCGCAATTGCTTATTTATCTCCGTTTTATAGGACTGTTCTAGGTAGTTAGCATCAACCAAAGGGACAATTTGCTGCACAAAAAATTCCTGTAATTGGGCTAAATTCTGCTTTAATTCGTGTAAATTAAGTTTACCTACTGTTACATTAGCCCGTAACTCATCTAGAAATGTTGCCAATTCCTGATATTTATCACAATTAAAAGACATCTGTTGCTAGTTAAGATAGTATTAATGTCAAGAAAATTTTCTTATACAACCAACTTTCTTTTGTTTCTTATCAAAACCACAAGTCTCAAATTTTAGTTTGAGGCTTGGTTTGTCGTCAATAGTTTTTTTGATTATGTTTGAAGGAAACCGACTATGGATGATGACCACAGGCAATTAGGACATCATCATCTCCAACTTTGTTTCTAGACCACTAGACGACAGCATCTATTTATAGAGGTGCTGTCAATTTGACTTATCTCCTAACCTATCCACATATCACCTTTTTGATTTTATGAGTAGTGTAGCTATCAAATCCCCCATTGATGTCGTTCTCCCAGACTGGCTTAACAAATGTTTAATTGAACCACCAGCACCGATACTTACTGAGGAAGAAGACCGAACGTATAACGGTAACGCCTTAATTTGTCGGGCATTTCAGTTTGCCTATCAACTACATGGGGGTCAAACTCGTAAATCGGGAGAACCGTATATTGCCCATCCTGTTGCTGTAGCTGAAATACTCCGTGAATTAGGTGGTAGTCCTGCTATGATAGCAGCCGGTTTACTCCATGATGTAGTTGAAGATACAGAAATTACAGTTGAAGATATAGAAGCACGTTTTGGTCCAGAAGTACGGCTTTTAGTAGAAGGCGTGACTAAGCTATCGAAAATCAACTTTACTAGCAAAACCGAAAGTCAAGCGGAAAACTTCCGGCGAATGTTTTTGGCCATGGCGCAAGATATTCGGGTAATTGTGGTGAAACTGGCGGACCGTTTGCATAATATGCGAACTCTCCAATATATGTCAGCAGCTAGTCGTCAACGCAGCGCCCAAGAAACACGAGATATTTTTGCTCCTTTGGCGAATCGCTTGGGAATTTGGCAAATTAAATGGGAATTAGAAGATTTAGCATTTAAATATTTAGAACCAGAAGCCTATCGAGAAACTCAGCAAAGTGTAGCTGAAAAACGCACGGCACGGGAAGAAAAATTACTCAAGGCTACGGATACTTTGCGCCGTCGGTTACTCAAAGCTGGTGTTAATTGTCTGGAAATTAGCGGTCGTCCCAAACACCTTTATAGCATTTATCAAAAAATGCAACGGCAGCAAAAGGAATTTCATGAAATTTATGATTTGGCGGCGCTGCGAATTATTGTCCAAACGAATGAAGAATGCTATCGGGCTTTGGCAGTGGTTCATGATTCTTTTCGTCCCATTCCTGGTAGATTTAAAGACTACATTGGATTGCCTAAACCAAACCATTATCAGTCCCTCCATACTGGGGTAATTGGCTTGACTGGCCGCCCTTTAGAAGTGCAAATTCGCACCTTGGAAATGCACCATATCGCGGAGTATGGAATTGCTGCCCATTGGAAATATAAAGAAACCGGTGGTTCTGATAATGCTCATTTAACAAGCTCTGAGGAAAAGTTTACTTGGTTACGCCAGTTGCTAGATTGGCAAAGTGATTTAAAAGATGCTCAGGAATACTTAGATAGTGTTAAAGACAATCTATTTGAAGATGATGTTTATGTCTTCACCCCTAAGGGGGATGTTGTCCCCTTAAGTCCTGGTTCTACAAGTATAGATTTTGCCTATCGGATTCATACAGAAGTTGGAAATCACTGTGCTGGGGCGCGAGTAAATGGGCGCATTGTACCTTTGTCAACGCGACTGCATAATGGCGATATTGTTGACATTATTACCCAAAAGAATAGTCATCCTAGTTTAGATTGGTTAAATTTTGTTAGCACTTCAGCGGCTAAGTATCGGATTAAACAATGGTACAAGCGATCGCGCCGAGAAGAAAATATCGCTAGAGGCAGAGATTTATTAGAAAAGGAATTGGGTAAAACTGGTTTTGAAAGTTTGCTCAAATCTGATGCTATGCACACTGTGGCGGAAAAATGTAATTATCACAGTGTGGAAGATTTACTTGCGGGTTTGGGATATGGGGAAATTACCTCAAACTTAGTGCTGAACCGTTGGCGGGAAGTCGTTAAAGCGAGACAACCTGTTACTGATGTCATTACATTTATTCCCAAAGAATCAACAGCAAAAACTTCACGGGATACACCACCAATTAGTTCTCGTGCTAGTGATTCTCCCATTATTGGAGTGGAGGGTTTGGTTCATCATATTGCTGGCTGTTGTACCCCTATTCCCGGTGAACCAATTGTGGGTGTTGTCACACGCGGTAGAGGAATATCAATCCATCGCCAAGGCTGTCATAATGTAGATCATGTTGAGTATGAGCGGTTAGTTCCCGTGCGTTGGAACTCAGCTATGGAAAATCGCGGTCGTCCTCATACTTATCCTATTAATTTACAAATTGAGGCGCTTGACCGTGTGGGGGTATTAAAGGATGTTTTATCACGGTTGAGTGACCAAGGTATTAATGTCCGTCATGCTCAAGTGAAAACTTCTCTGGGACAACCTGCTTTGATGGATTTGGGTATTGATGTCCGCGATTGTTCTCAATTGGAACATTTATTTGCTCAACTTAAAAAAATGAGTGATATTCTGAATGTTCGTCGTCTTTGTGAGGCTGAGGATTGCGGTTAGTGGGGTGTTACAGCTATTTTCATATTTTTTATCTCACGCAGAGGCGCAGAGGCACAGAGAAAGAGATACAGAAAGATTCATGAAAATGGCTGTAATTTAGAAGTTTTACATAATTTCATTTAAGGTTTGCAGAAGTTGATCTATTTCTGCGGCTGTGTTGTAATGGGCTATTCCTATTCGCAAGAATCCTCCTGATGTTTCTAGGTCTAGTTTTTCGGTGAGGTTGATTGCATAGAAGTTACCGTACCAAGCAAATATTCCCTGTTCTCCTAATATTTGGGCTATGGTTGCTGGTGTTTTTCCTTCTATTCGGATAGATACTGTTGGTGTGCGCCATGTAAATTGGCTGGGTTCGGTAATTCCATATAAGGTTAAATTAGGGATTTTTAGTAGTCCGGAAATGAGTTTTTTGCTTAGTTCTCTTTCATATTGTTGAATGGCTGACATGGCTGCGACTAATGCGGCTCGACGGCTATGATAAGCTGATGCTAATTCATGGTTTGGTTGTTCTATTTCTGTCAGAAAGCGAGGACAATGGAAGGTGTTTAAGCCTTCTTTATCGGCTTCTATTAAGGAGGAAAGTAATTCATTATCTAAGGTTGGGGAAACATGACAACCTAGTTTTGCTAAATAATTAATTGCTGCTACTAATCCGGCTAAACCTTCATGATTTAATGTTCCTGTTTCCCATTTTGAGGGAATTTCATCAGATGCGGCTTTAACTTTATAAGGGGAAAATTTGGTTAAATGTTCTCTTTTTCCGTAGAGAATTCCTACATGAGGCGCGAAGAATTTATAAGCGGAACAGGCTAAAAAGTCACAGTCTAAATGATGGACGTTAATGGGTGCATGGGGGGCATAATGGACGGCATCTACATATACTAAAGCCCCGACTTTATGGGCGAGGTTGACTATTTTAGTAATATCATTAATTGTGCCGACGGCGTTGGAAGCATAGGTGACTGCTACTAATTTTGTCCGGGAATTAAGTTTTTGTTCTAAATCATTTAAATCTAATGTACAGTCGGTAATGTTGATATCAACAACCCGAATAATTACACCTTTTTCTTCTAAAGCATACCAGGGGGAAATATTGGCTGCATGATCTAGGTTTGTGACGATAATTTCATCACCTGGTTGTAATTCTCTACCGATAGCGCGACTCATAGAGAAGGTGAGAGTAGTCATGTTTGCGCCAAATACTACTTCATCATTATCGCATCCTAAGAAGTCGGCGATCGCTGCTCTTGCGGAAGTAATTAAGGCATCGGTTCTCATACTGGTAGCAAAAGCACCGTGAGCGTTAGCATTTGACCTGACTAAATAATCACTAATTGCGTCTAATACTCCACCGGGTACTTGTGTTCCACCTGGTCCGTCAAAGAAAATTGCTGGTTTTCCGTTGATTGTTTGTGTCAATGCGGGAAACTGAGAACGAATCCATTTTATGTCTAGAGATTCCATGATTTTTCTTCTTTTTTTTGATGAAGGTTTCACGCAAAGGCGCAAAGGAAGAAATATAAGTAGTGAGACAGAATTAATTACACAATGTCATTGCGTTCGCGGAGCGTGGCGTTAGCCATATGGAAAGAAGTGGAATGAAGCAATCGCAAGGGTTGGGATTGCTTCGCTTCGCTCGCAATGACTGTAAATATTTTTGTCCAATTACTTATTAACTTAGATTGTAATCTAATACCAATTTTATGTGAGACTGCACAAAATCATGAAATCAATTAATTCATCCGCGTTTATCTGCGTTTATCTGCGGTCAATTATTCTTAACATCTTATTCTATGCAGCTTCATTTTAATTTTGTTGTTTAGGAAAAGCAACTTTGCTTAAAATGTTTATTGGTTTAATATCTTTGAGTAATTGCATTTGTTGTTGATTTTTTACTAATAATGCTCCTGCAAATCCTAGCGAATTGACAGAAATCGCCTCAAATTCTTCACATTTTCGAGGGACAATTAACATCCATTTTCGTGTAATTAAAAGATTATACGCTCCTGATTGGATATTATTTTCTAGAGGTTTAATTCCTACATTTTCTAGTAAGGTATGATATTTTTTTAAGGTTACTTCGGCACTTTCTCCACTATCAAAAGTAGTAAATGTGTGTAAAAAGGGAAATTCGGGAATAGTTCCCAGAGAATTTGCTAATTTTGTAGATTTGATAAGTGGTGAAATCGGTATATCTGTTTCTGCAAACGGGACAATTTGTAAATGTTTATGACGTTGACTTGCACCTGCAAGTTTACCACCATTATAAAATACTAAACCCTCAAATTCTTCTAAACAAGCCCACATAGCTGTAAAGTCTTCTAGGGTAAGTAAGCTTTCTTGTTCTGCAAAAGCACGGGTGATAATTAGTAAGTGATGATCAACCACATTAAATTTATTTAAAATACAAACATGGGTATGAGAAATATCTGTGACAAATAAATCTTCTTCGTAAGGTAAAAAGGGATTAAATTCTTTACCAGTTTGAGCAGCTTGTTGATCTTTTTTTTCTTTATCAGCTTTTTTGCGATTTATATTTTCTAAAATTCTGACAACAAATTTCACTCCTGCTTCTTCAACAATTTCTAACTCTGTAGGAATAGATTTTAAAGCCCCAGATTTTAAAGCCAGTTCTGTTGTTTTTTTAATCTTTGTCCATAAAGTACCTGGTTCAAGTAGGATTTTTTGCTGATTCATCTCTTTTAAATTTTACTTGATTAAAAATATAATTTGATTTTACTAGTCAGTATATCACAGGACTTACGCACAAGTCACGAAAGAACGAACCACGTTCGCGGAGCGTCCCGAAGGGATAGGAACGAAGGACACGAAGGAAAGAGGGTTTCAGAGATATTTTGCGTAAGTCCTATATTAGTTAAAATATAAAATCAAGCAATTAGAAAATAAGTAATTAATTCTCCTCTCCCCTTAACCTTAATCATGCCTCGTTCCTCTAATTTAAACTCATCTTTAATTAAAAAATAAGTAGTTTCGGAAACTTGGATTTTGCCGGGAATACCATGAGATTCCATGCGACTAGCTAGGTTTACTGCATCTCCCCATAAATCATAACTGAACTTTTTTAAGCCAATCACACCAGCCACTACAGAACCTGTATTAATGCCAATTCTGAGTTGAAAAGATTGACCTGTAGGGGTTTGAAATTTAGTAATTTCCTGCTGCATATCTAATGCCATTTTAGCGACGGCTACAGCATGATCTGGGTGGGGATTTGGTAAACCACCAACTACCATATAAGCATCACCAATAGTTTTGATTTTTTCCAAACCGTAAGTTTCTGCTAAACAGTCAAAACTGGAAAAAATCTGATTTAAAGAATTGACTAATTCAATAGGTGAGATTTGAGCCGCTAATTCTGTAAAGTTGACAAGATCAGCAAAAAGGATTGTCACTTCATCAAACCGATTAGCAATTGCGCTTTGTTGTTGTTTTAATTGTTGAGCTATTTCTGCGGGAAGAATGTTTAATAGCAAGCGTTCAGATTTTTCCTGTTCATTGCGTAAGGAAATTTCTACTTGTTGGCGATCGCGTATTTCTTGTCTAACTCTGGTAAACATTTGGTAAAATGCTAATATTACCTCTCCCATTTCATCTTCGCGTTTCTTGGACATAGTTAAAAAAACGGGATCATCACCATCTTGACTAATGGCTTCTCCAGCAATGATCAAATCATCTCGCAATTGTAAAATTGGTCTAATTACTGTTATTCCCAAAATTAATACAGTGGTTAAAGTCACAAAAACTGAGATGATAAATACCAACCCTGCTACCCTCAAGGAGAAAGCAAATAATTCCTCTTTCACTGGTGCAGAATTATGACGAATAATTAATATATATTTTCCCTCAAACATGGATGCAGACCAAGCTACATCATACCTTGTCCCATTTTGACTTTGTACCCGAATCATATGTGCTTGACCAAGATCATTGCATGAAGTAGTCGGTTTTTCGCCAAATGTTCCTACTAAATCTCCATTAGCTTGATACAATGCTCCACCTAAAATCACAGAACTAGGTTTGAGTTTTTGACTGATCATCTGAAGAATTTTCTGAGAATCTTCTCCCTTTTGAATACTGACAACAATGGAAGAAAGAACCTCACTAGAAACGTTCTCTAAATTGGTAAGTAATTCCTGTTCCCGACGAAAGTAAGAAGGTATTAAAATTGCGATTTCGACAACAACAATACTAGTAAATACCCAGCCAACTATATACCTTGATAGCTTTGCTTGAAAGAGTTTTAGGCAAATTTTTACCGGTTTGAGCATCCGCTATTTTCTCCAGTATGATTGAATTTGAGGAAAAGAGACTCTCGACTTTTTAAAGAAGTCGAGAATCTAGATATCAAATCATCTAAGGACAATCTAAAGTTTCTCTGGTATCCCTACCTGTTACAGGATTAGTGCCTTTAGCCAGTTTACATAGTTTCTTCTGTTCGTCTGTACGCAGTAATACATCGGTAAAATCTGTTCCCTCAACTATAGCACCATCAAATTTGGCGTTAGCGGCAAATGCACCTTCTAAAATGGCGTTGGTTAAATCGGTTTTAATCAAACGCGCTGCATCTAATGTAGCATTAGTTAAATTAGCTCCCCGCAAATTTGCTGATTCTAGATTGGCTGCAAAGAAACTAACACCACTTACATTAGCATTACTAAAATTGCTGTAGCGAAGATTTGCTTTAGTAAAGCTGGAATCTGTTAAATCACGTCCAGAAAAATCTGCTTGAACAAGAATTTCTTTGTTATATTCCAGTGCTAACGCTGTAGGTACGCTACCTATTGCTGTTATGGTAGAAATGATTGCCCAAAGTAATAAACTGAGTATACTTGCCCAATTTCGATTCTTAGTATTCATGATATTTTTGATAAATGGTTAATCCTTCTCCATCTAATTATGCAGAGATTGGCAACATAGGTGAAGAGCTAGTAGCTAAGTGGCTAAAATCTACAGGTTGGAAAATTCTGCACCGTCGCTTTTGCTGTCGTTGGGGAGAAATTGATATTATTGCTCAATACCAAGACACAATGGTGGCATTTATAGAAGTGAAAACCCGCAGTGTCGGTAATTGGGATGAAGGGGGGATTAATGCTATTACTCTCCAAAAACAGGCTAAACTGTGGCGGACAGCGGAAATATTTTTAGCTGAATATCCGGAAAAGGCTGACTATCCATGTCGCTTTGATGTCGCCTTGGTTCACTATGAACGCATATCAAAAGAGCTAGACAATAGGAAAATTATTGAGGAAGGATTTTTAGATAGTTTATCTACATCTGTATATAATTTTAAGCTGCGACAATACATTGAGGCAGCTTTTGGACAATAACAACGGTTAAGAAAGAATTATTTTTCACTTCATGACACTACGCAAATAATTTTGTTGCTGATAGCTTAATGTAAGCACTCTCTGGAATTCTTTAAGCCAGTGTTTCGGGACAATATCCTAAACCTCTAACAAACTGTTGGCGAAATGCTTCAATTTCTTCCCTTTCTGGGCTACCATGAGAAACAATTGCTACTTGATAACGACGCATTACGTCTACAGGAGCTTGTCCTGCTTCTAAACTCCAAAGTGCCATTTGCACTCTCGTTGGTGGTTGATAGCTAATTCCTAGTTCATTCAGAAAAGCCCGAAAATCGCCATCTTGTTGTTCTGAAACTGGTTGTGTAAATTTAATTCTGACTACCCAACCATCAATTTGATGAATTACAGTCACAAAGGAAACAGGAAACTCAGGTTTACCGTGTAAATGTTGAACAATTCTCAAGGTGAGACTGGCATTTGCTAGATAGTATAGGTATTCCATCATAATATTTCGGATCAAGGCTAGTTCTACCTCTCTATCTTCCTGAATAAAGTAGTGATCCCGGTAGGGTAAAAGCACCCGTCTTGCTATGGGGAGGTTTACCCAATCTGGGGAGCAGGGGAGCAGGGGAGCAGGGGAGCAGGGGAGCAGGGGAGCAGGGGAGCAGGGGGAGCAGGGGGAGCAGGGGAGCAGAGGAGCAGAGGAGCAGGGAGAATATTTTTTCTACTGACTACTGACTACTGACTACTGACTACTGACTACTGACAATTACCAATCACCAATTACCAAATTAATATGGAGCAAAAAATACTACAAGCTGTGAATTTAGATTGTTCATTATCTGGTTATGACTACCAACTTCCACCAGGACTAATTGCCCAAAACCCTGTTGTTCCTAGAGATAGTTCCCGGTTATTAGTTGTCAATTCTCCTGAAGCTGGTAAAACCATACCACCTCTACATCACATTTTCCATGATTTGCCGGGATTGCTCAAACCGGGGGATTTGTTGGTAATGAATAATACAAAAGTAATTCCCGCTCGTTTGTATGGCTGTAAGTCTACGGGTGCAGAGGTGGAGGTGTTGTTGTTGGAGGAACGACGGCATAATTGCTGGTTGGCTTTGGTAAAACCGGGTAAACGGTTTAAGGTGGGCAGTGAGATTATTTTTACAGCGGAGGAAGAGGGGAAAAAACAAATATTAAAAGCGACGGTGGTTGAATCAGATCCGGAAACAGGGGGGCGGTTATTACAGTTTGATTTACCGCCAGAAGTTCCTTTGGTACAGGTGTTAGGGAAATTTGGACAAATTCCTCTACCGCCTTATATTACGGCTTCGAGTGCGGCTGATGAACAGTATCAAACTGTGTATGCTCAGGAACAAGGAGCGATCGCTGCACCAACGGCAGGGTTACATTTCACACCAGAATTACTGGAGAAGTTGCGTAGTTGTGGCATTAATCAAGCTTTTATTACGCTCCATGTTGGTGTCGGTACTTTCCGTCCGGTGGAAGTAGAAGATGTTACTACCCACGCTATGCACGAAGAATGGATTGAAGTCCCTGCTGATACTGTGGAGCAAATTCGGGCTACTCAGTCGGCTGGAGGGCGAATTATTGCGGTGGGGACTACAGCGGTAAGAGCTTTGGAAGGTGCGGCGCAATTGGGAGATTTACAGCCCTTTGTGGGGAAAACAAATTTATTTATTTATCCCGGCTATGAATGGCGCGTTGTGCAGGGTTTAATCACCAATTTTCATTTACCCCGTTCTAGTTTATTGATGCTGGTTAGTGCTTTGATTGGTAGGACTAGATTACTAGATATTTACCAAGAAGCGATCGCCTCTAAATACCGCTTTTATTCCTTCGGTGATGCAATGGTGATCTTACCAGAAGGGAAAACTATAAAATTATAGTTTTCAATTGTCAATTATGAATTTTTGATGTAGTTATAGATAATCTAATTTGTATTAGATCAATATAACTAAAAGGTTGCAAACCATGTATCAAAAATATCATAAGCATCCGCATTTAGACGGAACTAAATCTGCATATAGACAGGCATTAGTGGGAGTTGTCTGTGCTTCGTCAGCATTTTTAATCTTGACTTTACCAGCAATTATTAATTCTTCCAGCAGCAAGCTGTTAGCAGAAACAGTTATTTCTCAAGATTTAGATGCAGCAATGTCTTTTCAACAGGGAGTAACTTTTTATAATCGTCAAAATTTTCAGGGTTCAGAAATGGCTTTTCGGAAAGCCTTACAGCGAGATCCTAATATTGGAGAAGCGCGGAATTATTTAGGTAATATTCTTTTACAGCAAAATCGGTTAGATTTAGCAATTCAAGAATATGGAGAAGCGATTAGATTGAATCCCAATTTGGGAGAAGCTTATTATAATTTGGGGGTGGCTTTACAAAAACAAGGACAAAAAGAAGCCGCTATTACCGCTTACCGTCAATCTTTAGTTGTCACTCCCACACTGGCTAATGCCCATTATAATTTAGGAGTTTTGTTGTATGAACAAGAACAGCGCCAAGATGCGATCGCTGCGTATGAACAAGCGATTAATTTAGATAGAAATCATGCAAATGCTTACTTTAATTTAGCCATTGTTCAACAACAAGAAGGTGAAATAGAATCAGCAATTTCTGCTTATCGTCAAGTCCTAAAAATAGCACCTGAAAATACTGTAGCTTACAATAATTTAGGTAGTCTTTTAGTAATTCAAGGCAAAACTGCCGAAGCAATTAATATTTATCAACAAGCAATCCGCCAAAATCCCAATAATGCTTCAGCTTACTATAACTTAGGAGTAACTTTATATAATCAAGGTGCTTTCAAGGAATCTGCTCAAGCATTTAGACGCGCTCGACAACAATATACAACTGAAGGAAATACTGAGCAAATTGCCAAAACTGAGCAATTAATAGAGCAAATTGCCCAAGTTTTAGCACCAAAACCATCGCCAGTCAATCAACCAAGTAGCGAAACAGCAATTACTACTCCACCTGTTGAACAAGCACCCGCAAATCTTCCCCCCATGGAAGAAGCACCTGCGAATACACCAACATTTGGAGAATCTACATTACCTGATTTGACACCAAAGAAATAGATAAAAAATCTCTAATAATTGTCAATTGTCAATTGTTAATTATTGCCTCAAATTGGTAAACGATTAATATCTTTATTGCAACCAATTACTACCATTGCAGAACCTTTTTCTAACCGTTTAGTTGGTTCGGGATTAATGATAAATTTACCATCATGACTTACCGCCAACATATTTAAACCATAACGGTTACGAAGTTGAAGTTCAGCAATGGTTTTCCCATTAAATTCATCAGGAACAATCAACTCAACAATACTATGATCTGTGTCAAGATCAAATCTGTCTAAAATGCCGGGTTTAGTAAGTGTACGTGCTAAAGCACAACCAGCTTCATATTCAGGAAACACGACATGATCTGCTCCCACTCTTTTTAATAATTTCTGGTGAACTTCACTTGAAGCTTTTGCAACTACGTGAGGTACACCACCTTCTTTTGCATTTAAGGTAGTGATAATACTTTCCTGAACGTAGTTACCAATAGCAACAATCACAGTATCAAATTCAAAAATTCCCGCTTCCTTTAGGGCTGCTGGTTCGGTTGAATCTAGTTGTAAAGCATGACCAACAATTTCTTCATTTAAAGCTTCAGAAACCCGTTTTTCGTCAATATCTGTAGCTAAAACTTGATATCCTAAATTATGGAGTGTTGAACAGACAGAGCGACCAAAACGCCCTAAGCCAATTACGGCAAATTGGTGGTTATCTTTACGTAAACTGCGAAGAAATTTTAATGATGAAAGATTCATATTCATAGTTTGTCAGTTGTTAGTTACTAAACCATTTTATCCAACAAGTAGATTTTCTTCGGGGTAGTGAATTCTCGTAGGACGAGGATCGCCTAGTATGGATGACATTAATAATAAAATACCAACTCGACCAACATACATTGTGAAAATTAATATTACTTTGGCTGCGGTAGAAACAGTAGCTGTAATCCCTGTGGAAAGACCTACTGTAGCAAAAGCTGATACTACTTCAAAAAGAATTTGAATGAAAGCTAAGTTGGGATCAGTAATACTAATTAAAATCGTGGCAATAATCACTGTAGCGAGTGAACCGAACACCACACCAACAGCTTTTAAAATTAATGAAATGGCAATTTTACGCTCATATAATAACACGTCTTCTTTGCCTTGAAGAATTGATTGTGTACAACTGGTAAGAACTCGTAAAGTAGTTGTTTTGATTCCTCCTCCCGTACCTCCAGGACTTGCACCAATAAACATGAGGGCAATGATAATGAATAATCCAGCATTAGTCATTTGACCAATATCAATGCTATTAAAACCAGCCGTTCTGGTAGTTACTGACTGAAACCACGCTACTAATAATTTTTCGAGTAAATTTAATTGCCCAAAGGTACTATCGTTTCTAACTTCTATAAAAAATATGGCAATTGTTCCTAAAACTAATAATATTAAAGTTGTACTAGTAGCAACTTTAAAATCAAGAGAAAATACTAAACAACTGGTTTTTTTAATAAGGCGATCGCGCAACCATAGATACATATCTAAAATCACCTGATAACCAATACCTCCAAAGATAATTAAACCGCTGATAGTTAGTGTTACCAAAGGAGAAGACTGATAACCAATTAAGCTATCTTTAAATAAGCTAAATCCAGCATTATTCCAAGCACTGATACTATGAAAAACTGCCAACCAAATTCCTTCTTGCCAACCTTTCTCAGGCACAAAGGCTGCCATTAATAAAAATATTCCCGTGATTTCAAAAAATAAGGTAGTCGCAATAATAGAACGGATAATTTGCGTACTCCCACTCATACCTGGGCGGTCTAAAGCTTGTTGAATTGCTACTTTTTGGCGAAGATCAAATCTTCTGCCAATTAACAAAATCAAAAATGTGGTAGTTGTCATATAACCTAAACCACCAATTTGTGCCAATAGTAAAATAAACAATTGACCTAAAAAAGAAAAATCACTACCAGTATCCACTACCGCTAAACCTGTGACACAAACCGCCGAAGTTGCCGTAAATAGTGCCACAATGGGATCATTCCAATCACCACTACTGGTAGAGAAAGGCATTGTCAAGAGAATTGCTCCCAATACAATGACAGCTACAAATCCCAAACAGATTGTCCTAGCAACAGTCATAAGTAATAAAGAATGAATAAACGTTGTATATGCAAGCCTTATCATCAGGCTATTTTGAATTTTCCCCAGGGTTTGGTATCTTCACAAGGTAGAATTAGTGAGTTATTCCCAGGCAAAAAAATATCCCTATCTAATTAGAAACATAGATGGTAGCCTACAAATAAGTTTTTTTTGAATTTCCTGTCATCTTTTTATTGATAAATTAATGAGTCAAATACTTTACAAGCAAATTCAGCAATTTTACGACGCTTCCTCCGGTTTATGGGAACAAATTTGGGGCGAACATATGCACCACGGTTATTATGGTGCAGATGGTAAACAGCTAAAAGAACGTCGTCAGGCACAAATTGATTTAATTGAAGAGTTGCTAAAGTGGGCAGATGTTAAAGGTGCTGAAAATATCCTTGATGTCGGCTGTGGCATCGGTGGTAGTTCTTTATACTTGGCTGAAAAGTTTGGGGGCAATGCCACGGGAATTACATTAAGTCCTGTACAAGCCGCTAGAGCTACCGAAAGGTCTTTAGCCATGAATTTGAGTCAAAAAACTAGATTCATGGTTGCCAATGCTCAGGAAATGCCCTTTGAGGATAATTCTTTTGATTTGGTGTGGTCACTGGAAAGCGGTGAACATATGCCAGATAAAACTAAGTTTTTGCAAGAGTGTTACCGCGTGTTAAAGCCGGGTGGGACTTTGATTATGGTAACTTGGTGTCATCGGCCGACGGATAAATCACCACTGACAGCGGATGAACAAAAGCACTTGGAGGATATTTACCGAGTCTATTGTTTACCTTATGTAATTTCTTTACCTGAGTATGAAGCGATCGCTCGGCAACTACCATTAAATCATATTCGCACGGCTGATTGGTCAACCGCTGTTGCTCCTTTTTGGAATGTGGTAATTGATTCGGCATTTACACCCCAAGCCTTTATAGGTTTATTAATGGCTGGTTGGAGTACAATTCAAGGGGCATTATCTCTAGGGTTAATGCGTCGAGGTTATGAAACTGGATTAGTTCGGTTTGGGTTATTGCGTGGGACAAAATAAGTAAAAGTCCAGGTTGAAAGTAATGAGGGTATTTCAGTTTGATTATAACTGGATGTTCTCATCTAACTAGGGTTTGCTGAAAAAGTTATCTGTGAGGGGAGGGAACAGGGAACAGGGAACAGGGAACAGTTTCAACTATCTGGATATCCTCAATTTCCCATATCCGACAAGGAAAAATGCAACTGTTTTGAGACACCATAAGCTAAAACCTTGCACTTGCTTGTTCTTGAAATCCGCGAAACCCCTATTAATAGACGGTTACAGCTTTATTCAGCAAGCCCTAACTAACAACCTTATAAGTCAAAAACCGTCAGGTGCAGAAAACAAAAAAGAGCAAAAGATGAATCAATTTTATAAACAAAGTTCTGCTATTTTTCCAGGAAGTTGGTTTTCAGCTTTTTGGAAATTTTCCCGTCCTCATACGATTATGGGGACAAGTTTAAGTGTTTTGGGTTTATATTTAATTACCCTTGGTGTCACTTCTACAAAATTTTCTAGTTTGCATATTAGTCAAATTTTAGCAACATGGATTGCTTGTATATGTGGCAATATTTATATTGTGGGGTTGAATCAATTAGAAGATATTGATATTGATAAGATCAATAAACCTGATTTACCTTTAGCGTCAGGAGCATTTACCAGAGGACAAGGACAGTTAATTGTTATTATTACTGGTATTGTCGCTTTAGCTGTAGCATGGCTAACTGGTCCATTTTTGTTAGGAATGGTAGTGATAAGTTTAGCAATTGGTACAGCTTATTCTTTACCACCAATTCGTTTAAAACAGTTTCCTTTTTGGGCTGCTTTATGTATTTTTTCAGTGCGGGGAACAGTTGTTAATTTAGGGTTATTTCTGCATTTTAATTGGTTGTTGCAGGGAAGCCAAGGGATTCCGGGTGCAGTCTGGGCTTTAACAGTGTTTATCTTGGTATTTACATTTGCGATCGCTATTTTCAAAGATATTCCTGATATGGAAGGCGATAGAGTTTACAATATCACAACTTTTACCCTCCAACTCGGACAACAAAAAGTATTTAGTCTCGCACTTTGGGTATTAACAATTTGTTATGTAGGCATGATTTTAGTAGCGTTATTCCGTCTTGCGGAAGTTAACACTATTTTTATCTTAATCACCCATACAGTAGCTTTAATTGTCATGTGGTGGCAAGGTAATGGTGTAGATTTACAAGACAAAAAAGCAATTACTAATTTCTACCAATTTATCTGGAAATTGTTTTTTATTGAATATCTAATTTTTTCCCATCTCCTGTTTATTAGCTTAAATTCATGTTAGAAACATTTTCCAACTCGTCTGATATTATAGCCATTTCTGTAGTCATTGTTGGTCTTGCTATTCTTGGTTATTTAAGTATCAAAACATTGATTACCTCTAATTTATTTCAGAAAGGAATCAATTTATATCAAGCCAAAGATTTTGAAAATGCCGAAATAGCTTTTAGAAAAGTTATTGCTATCAACTCTACTAATGATATGGTACGGTTGTTATTAGGAGATATTTTAAATCAAAAGGGACAAGTTGCCGAAGCAAAAGCGTTATTTTGTGAAGTAATTGATAGTAGTCCCAAAAATCCTGATGCTTATTTACGTTTAGCAAATATTCTCATGCAGCAAGAACAAGAAGTAGAAGCCAAAGCTAATTTAGTTCAAGCAAAAGAGTTATTGCAAAAACAGCGTCAACCAGAAAGAGCGAAAAAAGTCTCTCTTTTGTTAGATAAAATGACTGCTAAATTACAATAGATATCTCCTTGACACTCTCCGACCTAAAGGTGCGGAGATTCTTAAGACCTCACAGTCTTAATATTCTGTTTACACAGATTCCCAGGCTGACCACGTTTGCCTTGTAGGGCGTAATCATATCTCCTCAAGAGTGTTTTGGGCGTAGACTTTCCCCCAGTCCAGGGGTAGGTTTTTAAATCTTGTACTGATTAGAATATTTTAACATGGCTGAGTCCTTTAGGACTCATCTAGCTTTCATCCCCTGCCTAAAGTACGAAATACGCAACTGCGTTGCTGTTTCTCAGGGGTTTTCAGCATTTCCCTTATAAATTAAATATGCGTCACCGAGAACCCTTGTAGATGTCTAGTGATCAGGCATATTTGGAGATTGCTGCTTGAGTAAAATGCTCCTGAAAAAAGTATCAAAAATATCAATTGATGTGCTAACCATTCTGTCAATTGCTATAAATATTGTTAAAGATTCTGTCGCTTTTCTGTCCTGTTTTTCGAGCTTTCATTTGCATAACTTAGGAGTCAGCCATCTTATCGGCAATGTCTAACCTAAAAAGAGTGAAATCAATAGTCATCACAGAAAATTCATGGTTGCAGAAAATCAAAATACAGTAGTGGTTACAGGAGCTTCAACAGGAATCGGTCAGGCCTGTGCTTTGCTTTTAGACCAGTTGGGCTTCTCTGTTTTTGCTGGTGTGCGTCAAGAAGTGGATGCTCAAACACTTAAACAGAAAGGGTCTCAAAGACTGATGCCGATTTTTTTAGATGTGACTGATGCAGAGTCAATTGCATCTGCGGTTGATACAGTCACAAATGCAGTGGGTGGTGCTGGGATTTTAGGTTTAGTGAATAATGCCGGAATTGCCGTCCCTGGACCTTTGGAATTATTAGAAATTGCTGAATTTCAACAACAAATGCTGGTTAATGTCACTGGTCAATTAGCTGTAACACAAGCATTCCTGGGTCTATTACGCCAAAGTCGCGGTCGAATTGTCAATATGGGTTCTATTGCTGGTAGAAGCCCGACTCCGTACTTAGGAGCTTACAATGCGTCAAAATTTGCCCTTGTTGCACTCACTGATGTGATGCGGATGGAATTACGACCTTGGGGAATCTCGGTTTCCATTATTGAACCTGGTGCGATCGCTACTCCCATCTGGGAAAAGTCCCTAAGTCAATCGGAAATAGCACAGGATAATCTCCCGCAATCGGCACAAAATCTCTATGGTCAGTCCATGAATATTGTCCGTAAGAAAATGCAGATTCTCGCATCTGGGGGAATTTCTGCGGATATTGTCGCTCAGGCTGTTGTCCATGCGCTGACTGAAAAACAGCCAAAGACACGCTATCTCGTTGGCAAAGATGCCAAAATCGGAGCGATACTGAAGCATATTTTGCCGGATCATCTGCATGATCGGTTAATTTTATACTCAATGGGTTTGTAGATCACTTGGTACAGATAGGGATCATTGTGACATTATCTCTTATGCTTCTTCCCAGACTTGGCGAATTTTATCAGGTAGCCAGGTAGCAATTTCTTGAATTCGTTCTGGTGACAATTCGTCTTTAGTGGCTGAAAATACGGCTTTAACTACTTCTTTTGTGTCTACATTTGGTGGCATTCCCCCTTCATTTTCAACTCGAAATAAAAAGCGATCGCTATCAATTCCTCTAAAGATACCTGCCGGTTGTAAAGGTGGACGGACTCGACTTAAAAAGGCGACAATTGGGTTGGTATCATGCCATAAATCTGCAACTTCTAATTGCAGGGATTTATCTTTAGTTACTTCGGCTGGTTCATGCAGTTCTGCTTCTACTCTGTCCGCTGCTTCTGTTGTCATTAAATCGCGCATCACCCGGAAGACTACTTCAGTTATATCTCTGGCATCAAAAATATCTGGTAAGCCACTTTTTGCCATGACTTTCTCTAAAAAAGGCAAATTTTGATCAGCAATAGCCACTGATGGTTTTTCTGCTGATATTTGTGGAGGATTAGCTTCCATCTTGTTTAATAGCTGCTGTCCTTTTTCCGTCATTTCTGCTTTTTTAAAGGTAATCAAATGCGGTAATGGTCCATCCGATGCGCCCAGAGTATTAGCAATTCGCAAGTCAAATTCCTGGGGATGAATAAAATCAGGAACGTCTTCTTGATTGGCATAAGCATTACCTGTAAATTCAGCATTGATATAATGCTTTTGATTTAGGTAATCTAAATGTCCCAAAAATTCGGCTATTGTTATTTGATGACTGGGAAAATCAGCTTGATTAAAGTGAACTTCATGCATTCCTTTCCCAGTTTCGTTAATTTTCTTGAGTAAGGTGTAGGTAATATTGTCTCTGATAGTAATTGGCATAAGTCGCTTTCCTCCAATTCAAATCTCAACATCTAAATTAATTGTAGTAACCTAACCTAGATGTGATATTTATTTTAGTTTCCACTACTTGTAAAGTAATCAATTAATATATTGGTCTTCATCTATCACAAGAAACAAATATAAAATCAATAATTAATTCTCAAGAGTTATTTAGCAAGTAAAAACTTCAGAAAAAAATAGTACAATATGCTTGCAAGCAAATATTAATTGCACTTGCAAGCATCCCGACCGTACCCCTTTCTGAAACTATTGATAGTTAAGGATTACCAAGGAAATCTCGCTTACCCAGTTCTACACCACAATGTCTGAGAATGTCATAAGCAGTAGTGACATGAAAATAGACGTTAGGTAGAATAAAGTAAAGTAGATAGGGCAATCCCTCAAAATTCATGGTTTCTTTACCTACTGGTAGGGAAATTGACTTTTCCTCTGAGCCATCAATTTGCTCAGGTGTTAATGTTTCCAGATAAGCGATGGTTTTTTGAAGACGCGCAATAAGCTCAGGAAAGGTGGTTTCAGTGTCTTCCATCTGGGGGGCTTCCAATCCGGCCAGTCTAGCAGCACCTTTTCTAGCAACATCAGAAGCGATTTGAATTTGTCGCGCTAACGGCAACATATCAGGATAGAGTCGGCTAGTGATCAGTATTGATGGATCTATTTTCCTAGCTTCTGCGTGTGCAGCACCCTTTTCCAGAATTGCTATGAGATTATTGAGAGAGCGAATGATTGATGGAACTAAGGCTTGATACATGGAAATAGTCATAAGAATCTCTCCTAAAAGCAGGTCTCCAAGACTATTCTCTGTTGATAAGGGACAAAAAAGTTAATATCTGAGTAAAATCTGGTTTAGGGTTTTTTCAATAAATTAATTCAGTTAGCAGATATCAATCAATCACTAATAGTAATCCCTCCAAACATTTGGAGACAAAATATTAGATAATTAAAGAAACCAACAGTAAATGACAATGGATAATTTTTTGTTCTTGACCAGTGTATTCCCATCAGTTGATATTTTTGTAGGCTTGAAACCAGCTTTAAAAAGAAATACAAAAGGCAAAACAATTTTTACTTTTTCGGATGTTGATGACAATTTAATAGGTAGTCGAGTATTAAAAGAAGCAAGAGGTCTCAAAAGACTTGCAGTTCCTTCAATAACTCATAAAATACATATTAAATCATTCAATGAAGATTACTATCTTGTTGATGTCAAATTAATGATTGAAGACTGCATTAAAGATAAAATTGCCTGCGTGAAGAGAGATTATGGATTATCACCTGAAGAATATTATCAAGAAATCCTAAAAACTCGTGCAAAAGCAGCTTTAATTAAAGAGTCTGCTTTAAGAAGAATTGATGAGTTAAAATTTTCAGGTAGTGAGAAATTGGAAGTTAAAACTGATTAGATAAAACTAGCCTCTATCACTAAATATAGAGGCAGTAAATATCGCTATTATAATAAACCATACCGCGAAATTGTTCCATTATGTTGTATCCAAATTTTACCATCTTTGATATCAAAAATACGCAAACGAAGAGTTTTTCTTTTTAACCCATTGTAGGGGTTTAGCAAAAAATCAAATCCTGGATATCCTGATTCACACATTCATCAATTTTACCTACTACTAGCAGTTATGGGTATCATATCAATTATCACTTTTTGATTAAGGACATGAGCTATTTTTTGCAACATTGATAATGAATGTCCCTCATAATTAGCATCTTCTAATCTAGCAATTACAGGCTGTTTTGTTCCCATAAGTTCTGCTAGTTGTTTCTGGGTTAAACCTGCTTTGGTTCTAGCTGCATAAATTAGTTGTGCGACTTCTGCATTGATAGATTCTTCGGCTATCATTGCTTCTAATTCAATATCGTTACCAGTCATTTTGTCAAGGATTTTAATTGCATTATTACTCTTGGTCATTTTCAACTTCCTCTATATAGGTGTGACTTTCTGGGTTCTATGCAAATAAACTCTTTCTATAGCTTTTTCGGCGTTGCTGATAGCCTGCGTGGCGATAGCCATATTGAGGTATGAAATTCCTAAATTGAATCTTTAAAACTCTTACCTTTGCGTCTTTGCGCCTTTGCGTGAGACTAAAATTCATACCCTTAATCAGCAACGCCCAATATTGCTATAATACAGCAGCCAGAGTTGTTTATTTTTTAATTAATATCTCCACTGTCAGAATCAGGATACTCAGGATTAAAGGATTTTCAGGATTTTTATTTGATTAACTATCATATATTTTCAGATTCATTTAAAAATCATATCTTTCCTACATCATAATTCAGGTAACATCCAAAAATCCTCACATTCCAAAAAATCAAACTTCACACAAAATCCTGTTAATCCTCAAATCCTGGATATCCTGATTCTGACAAAAAAGCAAAAATATAAAAAGCTATTAACTAACCACCATACCCGTACAAACAACTCGAAATCCAACATCACTACTATTTTTGTCGAAAAAGTCTTTATTGCGATAAGCACAAGAGCAATTTTCAGTATTACTCAACCAAGCACCACCACGAATCATTTTTATATTACCACGAGTAATCCAAGGGCTACCATTTATAGGCGGGTTATTTTTATATTCATACCAACCATCTTCACACCACTCCCATACATTTCCGTGCATATCATACAAACCAAAGGTGTTAGGAGGAAATTTTCCTACATCTGTAGTTTGTCTGTACTTGCCATTATAATTCACTAAAACATTAGTAATAGTATCACCGAAGAAATAGGTAGTTTTTGTTCCAGCCCTACAACCATATTCCCATTCAGATTCACTGGGTAAACGATATACTTTACCTGTGACTTTACTGAGTCTAGCGCAAAATTCCTTTGCGTCATGCCATGATACTCTTTCAACTGGAAGATTTGCTCCTTTGAAGCATGAAGGTTTAGGATGTAAATTAATATTGACTTTTGGTAAAAATGCTACCCTTTCCCATTGTGCTTGAGTAACAGGGTATTTTCCCATGTAAAATGGTGAAATTGTAACTTGATGTTGGGGTTTTTCATAATAATCTCCTTCTCCTTCTGGAGAACCCATGAGGAATTTTCCCCCAGGTATTGCTACCATTTCTAAAATTACTCCATATCCTAAATTTTCGTTTTGTGTAGAAGAAATTGCTGGGTTCAATTTTGAGGAAATAGTATTTCGGATAAACCTCTGCAAAGAAATAGAAGAATTTTGTGTTTGCGCTGGTATTGAAACTTCCTGTTTTTCCAATACTCCTAAAACCTCATTTGCAGACTGAAACCGATTAACTGGAATGTCTTGCAACATCTTATCAAAAACTATTTCTAACTCCTGACTCACAGAAACATATTGTTTCCATATCCACTGCATTCTCATAGAATCAAAAAGTGCATCAGAATCATCAGCGTTTTGGAAACATCCCGTTAATAACCGAATACAAGTAACAGCTAAACTATAAAGATCACTATTCGGAAAAACCATCCCGCGAAATTGTTCCGGTGGTGCATATCCCGGCGTTCCTGTAATCGTCCCAACTCTAGTCAGAACTCTTCCCCCAACTTCCTTAGAAACTCCAAAATCAATTAGGAATAAAGCGCCATTTTGAGAACTTCTAATAATATTTTCTGGTTTAATATCTCTATGAATGACCTTGTTATCATGGACAAATTGTAAAATAGGTAATAATTCAACTAATATCTGTTTAACTTCCGATTCGCTGAATTTTCCTTTTTGTTCTAATTCATCTAAGAGATTTTTACCTTCAATAAATTCCTGAATTAAATATAATCTTCCTTCTTGGGGAAAGAAAGCCAGTAAATCAGGAATATGTGAATGTTTCCCTAAATCTCGCAGTCGAAAAGCTTGTTGTTTAAATAACTCCGTCGCTTTTTCTAAAGCCGCACTTCCCGACTGTTGGGGTAAAAATTGCTTAATTACACAGGGAGTATCTAATCTTTGTTCGTCTACTGCTAAAAAGGTTCTCCCAAAGCCACCTTCACCAATAACCCGTACACCACGATACCGTTCTTGCAATACCAGTTTACTCCCACAACGTTGACAAAATATCGTCTTCGGTGGATTTTGCTGTAGACAGTCGGGGTTAAGACACTGACTCATAAATGCTCGTTGGGGTTAATTATCTCAGTATAATTATACAATATTGTCTATTTTTACCCCAAACCTAATTAACTCACCGCAAAATCACTATATTTTCTTCTAGTTGGTGAATGAAATGCTAAAACAATATCTTGTTTTGGTACTCCTAATTCTAATAAATCTTGAGCAATTCTTCTTTCAGTTCCATTATGTTGTATCCAAATTTTACCATCTTTGATATCAATATGTAGCATGATTCCATAAATGCGTTTTTCTCCATTCCATCCCACAGTCATTAATTGATAATGATTATGTTCTTTATCAAGAATTACCTGTAATTCTACATCTCCATAGGATGGTTTATATTGACTATATTCTTGGAGAATACTTTCAATATAATGTTGATATCTTTCTAATTTATCCATGTATAGTCTTGTAAAGACTTCATAAGAATTATATCATGTTTGAGTAACTTTATTATAATATAACAACCTTTATTGAGGAGTAATTACTGAAAATGATTACAAAAATGGGTAAAGTTTATCTTGTTGGTGCTGGTCCTGGAGATGTGGAATATTTAACAGTTAAAGCCTATCGTCTTTTAGGAACTGCTCAAGTATTGGTGTATGATGCTTTAGTTGATAGTCAATTATTAGATTGTGTCCCCGCTGATTGTTTAAAAATAGATGTTGGTAAACGTGGTGGTAAACCCAGCACTTCCCAAATGGAAATTAACGATTTACTGGTAAAATATTGTTTAGAAGGAAAACAAGTTATTAGACTAAAATCAGGAGATCCTTTTATATTTGGTCGCTGTATTTTAGAAATTGAAGCTTTAAAAAAAGCAGGGTGTGAATTTGAAACCATTCCCGGAATTTCCTCCGCATTAGCCGCACCATTATTAGCCGGAATTCCCCTCACAGATAACGTTCTTAGTCGTTGTTTTGCAGTCTGTACAGCCCATGAACCAGAAACTTTAAACTGGGAAGCATTAGCAAGCTTAGAAACCTTAGTAATTTTGATGGGAGGAAAAAATTTACCAGAAATAATCCATCAACTGATAAAATATAGAAAATCCTATTCTACACCCATTGCTATCATCCGTTGGGCTGGAACACCAAACCAACAAATCTGGACAGGAGAACTGGGAAATATCCTCCAACAAACCGCTGGTTTATCTCTCTCTCCCGCAGTCATAGTCATTGGTGAAGTTGTGCGATTACGCGATTACCTGTAATCTAAAAAATCTCTTCTTTGCGTCTTTGCGCGAAACCAAAAATTATTAATGCAACAACCGTGAATTATAATCTTTCTCCCCTTGCTGGTAAAACCATCTTAGTTACCCGTTCCGTGGGACAATCAAATCAATTGAGCGATCGCTTAACGGCAGCAGGTGCTAATGTAATAGAAATGCCAGCTTTAGAAATTGGACCCCCTAGCAGTTGGGAAGCTTTAGATCAAGCGATTTCGGATTTATCATCTTTCAATTGGCTAATTCTCACTTCTAGTAATGGTGTAGAATACTTTTTTAGTAGATTAGAAAAATCTGGTCAAAATAAAAGTGCTTTAGCTAATGTAAAAATTGCCGTGGTTGGTGAAAAAACAGCCCAAAGTTTGCAAAAACAAAATATTCAACCGGATTTTATTCCTCCTAATTTTGTTGCTGATTCTTTAGTTGAAAACTTTCCCGAATCACTAACAGGTAAAAAGATATTATTTCCCAGAGTTGAAACTGGTGGAAGAGAAGTATTAGTTAAAGAGTTAACCGCGAAAGGTGCAGAAGTAATTGAAGTTCCTGCTTATGAATCTTGCTGTCCTCAAAGTATCCCTGCTGCGGCTGAATATGCCTTGGTTAATAATACCATAGATATCATTACCTTTGCTAGTTCTAAAACAGTGCAATTTTTCTCGCAATTAACAGCGCATATATTTACATATAACGCGGAAAATTTAGCTAGAGTTTGTATCGCTTCTATTGGTCCCCAAACTTCAAAAACTTGTCGTTCTGTCTTTGGAAGGGTGGACATTGAAGCGGAAGAATATACTTTGGAAGGTTTAACAAATGCTATAATTAAATATTTAATAAAGGAATAACGAACCACAGAGGCACAGAGAACACAGAGAAAGAAATGTATTTAATCACTAATGACTAAAAATTTAATTGGTTTAACTGGTGGGATTGCGACTGGTAAAAGTACCGTTGCGAATTATTTAGCTACTGTTTACAATTTGCCGATTTTAGATGCAGATATTTATGCGAGAGATGCGGTATCTGTCGGTTCTCCTATTCTGTCAAAAATTGCTGAAAAATATGGTACAGAAGTCATATTAAATGATGGTAATTTAAATAGAGCCAAATTAGGAGAAATCATTTTTAATCAACCAGAAGAACGTGATTGGGTAGAAAGTGTAATTCATCCTTATGTGAGAAATTGTTTTGATCAAGCTATTAAAGAATCATCAGCAAATACCTTAATTTTAGTAATTCCCCTATTATTTGAAGCTAACTTAGAAAGCCTAGTTAATCAAATTTGGGTTGTATCTTGTTCAGCACAACAGCAACAACAACGATTAATAGAAAGAAATAATTTAACACCAGAACAAGCAGCAGCAAGAATTAACAGCCAATTACCTATAGCTGAAAAAATCGCCCGTGCTGACGTAATTCTAGATAATTCCTCAACCCTAGAATCACTATTACAACAAATAGATATAGTGGTAAAAAATCTTGTCTAGAAACCCTCTTTCTTCAATACTCGACTCCGCGGAGAAGTGGGGTAATTTTATTCTTTTTGCATCTTGACTTGTCAAAATGTATAGGTTTATTGTTTAATATTTTAAAAAGAGTCTTTGCATATAAAATCCAGTATAAGTATTTTTACTTATAAAATGTTCTATTGTATAAATAGAGTAATTACGGTTAACATTTGTATAGAATGTGATAAAATTTAGATCATATTAGATTAGTCTAGATTAGACAGCGTAAGGAATAACTACATAGTTTTTAAAGGAAGGTATATCTAAAAAGGATATTGCTTTGGCTTTTAATAATCAAGTAACTCGGAAGTTAACTGATTTATGTTGGCTGGATATTGTGGTGATTATAAGATTTGATCACGTCATTTAATTGATCAAACCTTATGTAAAATATATTTATTTTTTGTTATCAAAAATTACAGGGTGTAAGAAAATATGCAAGGAATTTCTATGGTTTTTTACGCTGCGATCACTATAATTTTTATAGTAGCGGTATGTTGGGAATCATTCACAGTTATAAAACACTGGAATCAATCTAATGGTGATAAAAAAGCTATTAAACATTTATCAGGAAAGAAAAGCAAGATAAATAAAAATGATTTAGAATCATGGATTAATGAACATCTAGAAACATCAAAACCCATTAATGGCAAATATATACTCAAGCAATATCCAGAAATTTTAACTCATTCTACTCGCAGTAATTTACGTTTTGTAGGTACGTTGTGTACATCTATTGGTGTCTTAGGAACATTTTATGGTATTCAAGCAGGAATAGGAGGTATTCCCCTAAATGATCTTAATAATACACAGTCTTTAATGTCAGGAGTTGCAGGGTTATTAGAAGGAATGAAAACTGCATTTTCTACTTCTCTAATGGGATTAGGATCTGGAAGTTTATTTACTATTTTCCTATTTATAACAGACTCAATTAGACAATCACAACATGATCAAATTAGCAGAGGTTTACATAGAATTACTGTTACAGGAAAAAATGGACGTGATGATGCAGCTAATAGTCTAAAAGAAATAGCTGAAAGCTTTAAAAATTTTGATTTCCAAGCTAATTTAAGAGGATCTCAAGCATTACAAAAAGTAGCTCAAAACCTTGATGCCAAAATTATTGGCACAGAAGTAGGAAATGCTGTTAGTAGTCAATTAGATAGGATAATTCAAACCAGATTAACACCTGTATTTAATAATATTGCTACTTCTCAAGAAACACTAAATCAAATTACCACTGTTCAAAGAGATGTACTGGAAAATTTGATTAGTGAAATGAAAAATCAATTAATTATGCCAGTAGTTGAAAGATTAGATCAAAGTGCAACTTTAACTCAAGAAGCATCAAAATCTGTTACTAAATTAAATGATGAGTTAGGCGGAATTTCTGAAAAGTTAGCTAATTCAATTGTCACAATTCAGCAGTTTCAACAAGAGACATTAGGAGAATTAAATAAATTTGCTAATAGTTTGAAAACTACTTTACATGATTTTCAAACAGATACCACAGGAGTTTTAGAAACAACAGGTATTGCAATTAGTAATGCAGTAGAAAAAAGTATTGAAGGAATGGAATCGCAACGTCAAGCATTTGAAGAAAGTGCAGAACAAGCTGCAAATACATTTACAGGTATTCGAGAAAACTTAGAACAATCTTTAACAACTCAATCTGAACAACAAAAATTAATGTTACAGAGAGTTTATTCTGTATTTTCAAGAATACTAAATCAAGCCAATGAAAATTTCACAGTGCAGACACAAACACTAGAAACTGTTGGTAGAGAAGCATCACAATTAATGAATAATGCTAAGGATAACTTAGAAAGTACATTAACTAATATTGATGAAACTTTGCAAAATACCCGTGTAACAGTACAAAATGAATTACAAACATTTAGAATCCAGTATCAAGACAGTTTAACTCAATTTTTTAATGATCAAAATCAATTACTAGAAAGTACATTAGGAACACAACGAGATGCTTTATCAGAAGTTGTTAATGATTTACGCAATGCTTTTGCAGAAGAAACCCAACGTAGACAATCATTAATGAGGGATTTAAGTAATACTATGAATCAAGTTCAAAGAGGTATTAATGAAATTGATCAAGTAAGTATTGCTATGCAAAACAGAATTAGAGATATACAACAATTAACTGCCGCCATGGGGTTAAACTCAGGAGAAAGATTAACTCAATTACAAGAGTTATCTCGGAATGTTGGTACAGCAACTCAAGAATTTAATCTTCTTCTTCACGGTTGGGAAAATCATCTTAATAACTATATAGATACTTCAACAAAATGGCAAACTAAATTCTTTAATGAAGCTGATGAATCAATGTCAAAAGTATGTAATGGTTTACTAGAAACTGCTAATGTTTTAGTCACAATTGAAAATAATCGTCGAATTAATGAATAATAAATTTTTCAGTAATCAAATTATATACTTAGGTAAATTATCTCATGCTAAATCCTTTAGAATTTCAAAATAATCACAATAATCAAGATGAAGAAAGTTCTGCAACTTATCTTTCTATTGGTGATTTAATGTCAGGCTTACTAATGTTTTTTGCTCTGCTTTTTATTACTGCTTTAGTTCAATTGAATGAAGCTCAAAAAGATATTACCAGAATTTTAATAGGTGAATTAGAAGGTCAACTAAAAGCGAATAATATTAAAGCCTCAATTGACCCAAATACTGGTGATATCAGCTTGAGAGATAACATACTATTTGAAACTAATAGTGCTAAATTAAATCCTCAAGGTGAAAAAACATTACAAAAACTGATACCAGTTTATAGCAAAGTAATTTTTGAAACTCCGAGAGTTAAAGATCAAGTTGAACGAGTAATTATTGAAGGTCATACCAGTGCTTATGGTAAGTCTGATTTTAATATGCAATTAAGTTTGATGAGAGCATGGGAAGTTTCTAAATATACTTTATATAAAATGCCATTTTCTAATAAATCTCATAAATCACAATTAGAGAAAAAAATCATGGTAGTAGGGAGAGGTGAAAATGATGCAAAACAAGGAGATTTATCAACAGATAGAAAAGTAGTATTTCGGATTCAATTTAAAGGACAAGATTTAGGTCAGTTAAATACAGGAAAAAAGTAAAAGGTTATGCTTAATAGAAATCTCAGTGAAATTACTATACCTGATTATAAACCTCATAGGTTAATTGCTCTTGCTG
>NZ_VILD01000006.1:73882-100006 GCF_009712085.1 Anabaena sp. UHCC 0253 | reverse complement strand
GAGAAAAATTTATAATAATAAAGCTACTGAAATTACTTATGTAGAATGGATATGGTGTATTGATAATGATCAACCTTGGGAAAAATTACAGAATTCAGAAAAACAAGAATTATCTTTAAAAATTTGGAATATTTCTTTAGAAATAGAATGGTTATATTTTACATTAATTCGTCGTTTAGCTTGGTTTTATAGTGATCAAAAAAATGTCATAGCATCTTATTTAAAAACCAGTTTTCCTCTTTGGAGTAACTCAATTTATTTACAAGATAATTTAGCAGTTAAAATTTTGGTTGCTTTAGGAACAGATTACCCTAAACAAGAACTGGTAAAAATTACCTGTAATCATAATTTAACTCGGAACGAATTATTAAATAAAATAAATAATGTTTTGCCAAATCTTCCAATTTTAAAAGATTATCTCCTGGAAATTGCTCCTTATTTTCCTAAAATACATCCAGTTACTTTAGATAAAGTTAACTGGTTATTACGTTGTTTTGATGAAATGGAGGAAATAATACAAATTACAGCAGTTGAATATATATTAAATCATGTTTCTACTAGCGTAGCTGGTACTTTTCCTGAGTTGGTTAATTGGTTAAAAAAGAATTATAATAATTCTCAAAAACAACTAAAATTATCAGATAAAGCTAGACAAAAATTGAGAGATTGGATTGGATCAATTAATTATCATGATTTTAGTCAATTGGTAGATTTAATTATTAATAAAATATCACTTAGTAGTACGGAAGAGAAACAGTTAAAAAATCGTCAAAGTTTTTGGGCTAACTATAGTCACAGTTTTGTAAGACTTAAAATTTTACTTCCTAGTCAGTCTTATAAAATCATTAATAGTGATCTCAGAGAAGATCAAGATATTCAAAAGTTAGAAGATGATGGAAGCGATGCTACGGAAGTATGTATATTTGATTTAGGAAATAAAGGTTTTATTGTTGAATTTTTTAGAGGTAGAGGCAGTGAAACTAGATTATTTCCTAAAAAAGATGATATTGAAAGAATTTTATTTGCTTCAAAATCATTATCAGTTAAGAAAATTAGAGCATTAGGTGGAGAAGCGCATGATCATGCTTATTGTTGGCAATGGGCTTGTGAAAAATGGTTGAGAGAAAAATATAGTATTTTACCCAATATAAGAACTAAACACTTTATTATTGTTTCTATAGATTATATTAAACAATCAACAGCAAAATCAGATAAACCCATTCTCAGAAAACATCAAACCAAATGTTATAAAGAAAATAGACTTGAATATACTTTTCAATATGGTTTAGCTGAACCATCTTCTGATAAATTGGCAAAGAGAGAAAGAGATAAAATAAAATGGCTCAATGAAATTAGCAGATTAGAATCAGAAGCGAAGAGATCGCAATTTTGATAAAATTAAATGATATATAATTAATAATTATGACAAATATTTTTGAAAAATCATCAATAGAAACGTTACTTAATGAAATTGTCGCTTTAAATCATAGCTGGAAAGCCGCTGTAGAATTATTTGGAGATGATACTCCTTTAGCCCAAAGCGCCAGAGATTTAAAAGGATGTTTACAGGTAAGATTATTACATACTTATCCAGAAAAAGTTTATTTGATCATAGATCAAGAAACCTCTGAACAAGCAGGAGAAGAGTTGTATAGCTTGCGTCTACGTACACCTATCAATAATCGTTATGATGCTGAACATTTACCTGTAAGAGTTGCCAAAAAATTACTTACTGAAAAGGAAATTAAAGCGTTAAGTAAACAATATTGAGTTAATTAGCATATCCTACGAGAAATTAAAAAAGACAGGTATTAAACCTACCCTGTTTATAACTCGTAATATACCCGACTTCTCTAATCAATCGGGTATACTGATGATAATTTTTTCGCGTTTTATAGATTAAGGCTGTTGACTTGCACGAAAAAATCTGTTATACTCAATCTTGATAAGGAAGAACTATTCTCCACTTTCCCCCCCCACTACAACATCTCGAATTCGCAAACTCGGACCACCACAACCGACAGGTAAACCATTTTGTCCACCTTTCCCACAACCCCCTGATTCATCCCAGTAAAAATCATCACCAATGGCTTCTATATCTGCGAGGGTTTGGAAAACGTTACCGGAAAGAGTGACATCTTTCACAGGTTCAGCAATTTTGCCATTTCTAATCATCCAAGCTTCCCCAGCACTGAAAGTGAACATTTCCCCATTCGTCATTCCCCCTAACCAATTTTGAGCAAAAACACCTTCTTTAATCCCTGTAAATAAGTCTGCGACTGGAGTTGTACCTCGTTCAATCCAGGTGTTCGTCATTCTGACAATGGGGGAAAAGTGATAATTGAGACAACGAGCATTACCTGTGGGTGTTTCTTCTAATTTACCAGCAGTTTCACGGGAATGCAGTCTACCAACTAATACACCATCTTCAATTAATTGCGTAGTGGTTGCAGGTGTACCTTCATCGTCGTAAAAATAGCTACCGCGATGTCCTTGGGGTGCAGCACCATCAAATATTTGCAGTTCTTGGGGTCCAAAACGTCTTCCTAAAGTCATAACTTCCAGGATATCCGGGTTTTCATAGGCCATATCTGCTTCGGAAAGATGTCCAAAAGCTTCATGAACAAATAAACCGCTGAGAATGGGATCAATGACGACGGTGTACGTATTTCCTTTAACTGATGGTAAAGATAAAGACGTAACAGCTCTTTCTGCTGCACCTTTAACTTGTTTGTCTAAATTAGTTAAGTCTTCGTAGGCTTTGCGAGAACCTGTGGTTTCTCTACCAGTTTGGACGGTTTCTCCATTCCTGGCTGTAGCAGCAAAGCGCATTTCCATATCTACCCAAGATTGATCTATGAAAGTCCCTTCAGATGTGACGATAATTACGCGCTGGGTGCTGTCACTATAACGCACAGAGGTAGTAGTAATTCGGTGATCAACTGTTTTGAGTAAGTCTGTATAGCGATCGCATAATTCCTTTTTCTGCTTTAATGAAACCTGACGGGGATCAGTACCCAATAGCGGTAATTTACATACAGCTTGTACGGGATCAATCGCTGCGAGTATAGTTTCTTCATCACCCACTATCCGGGCTGCGGCGATCGCTTCTTCTATGCGTTCTTCAATGGTTGCTAATTTATTAAAACTACTTAATCCCCAGCCACCTTTGTAACAAGTGCGAACATGGCCACCAATGGAAATTCCCTCGCTAAGAGTTTCCACTTTATCACCACGCAAAACAATATCTGTTCCCTCTGCTTCTTCCAAGCGAATCATCAAATAATCCACACGGGAAGAGTAACGAGAAATTAAATCTGAGAGGAGATTTTGAACATCAGTAAGTTTAGTTGTCATTTCCGCAATCACTAATAAACAATATTTATTCGCCGTTATAGATGTAGAAACGTTCCAAGGAACATCTCTAGACAATATTTATTTTTTTATTCAAAAACATATTTTTTTGCTACTTTCCAATAACGGGAAAACCGCTGTAAATCAATATATCCATCATATTCAAAAAATGGTTCTACTGACAAAATGTCTAGCTTTATAGACTTATGAATTTGATTACAAATATCATTAAATCTCGGACTGGGGCTATCTGTAGTCACCACTAAATTAGCATTATGTTCTTTCGTAAAATTTAAAATTTCTGCTGCTATATTTCCCCGCCGAATTTCCACAGGTAATTCTAGCAAACATTCATAAATAAAAGTTAGGCGTTTGATACCAATTTGCCATTCAGAAATTAAAACATCATCCCAAACCCAAAGGGCGGGGGCTTGGGGATATTCTTGAAGTGCAGGGTTATGGGGACTTAGACAGTCTCCATTTATCCAAATAACTGGGTTATTCATTATCTTTGCTTATCTATGTGAATAGAAAAATAAATATATAACTATCCTAAATTATAACGGTGATAGTTGATCATTTTCCAGAAACATCAAATCTTTTAAATGCTGATTTTATAAGCATTTTGAGCCTTAACTCCACACATTCTGGTTGTTGTTGCCAATTAATTTTTAATCATTTATGAAAAATCGTAACTATAGATACATACAATTTTAGCAACCGTAGATAACATGATAAAAATATTCCCCTAGCAAAAAAACATCAAGAACCAAAATCATTGTTCTTGTTCATCTTAATAAACAGCAACCCACAGGAGTTTATCTTCCTAAATAATTTATCTGACAAAAATAATCTTTACAGCCTTAACCATCAGGCCAAAACAACTTTATCACAATTCAGGATGACATAACCAAAACTAGTCATACCAATTTGGGATTTTAGATCGGGAACAAAAACAATTTTACAGCAATTTCCCACACTACTAAATATCCGCAGTTAGCGTCATTGTGATATTTCAGCTAAAAAATTAAGGAGTTGATCATGCTTCGACAAATGTGCTGGTTATCTAAGTCTGGCGGCGATGATGAAAAGATTTTACACCTGCAAACTGCATCTGGACAACCTTGGCGGCCTTACACAGCTTTCCCCCAACTTTCAGTTCCAGATTATCGCATTCCTGGCGGTTCTAAGGGTTGGGCAACTTATCAAAAACTCTTGAAAGCAGGTTGGACTTTAGTACCTAGCGCCAGAGGTAGCGAGTTTGGTGCTAGTAGCTATGCAGAGTCAACTGTGCAGCGTTAATAGCCTATAGTACCATCTGGGGAACGCCATCAAGATGATCTCATCCCCAGATCGGTGTATTTGAGCAAGTAAACCCCAAACACCTTAAAATAGATAGGTGTATTTACTTCTGTCTCGAACATTTATATTTATGCCTCCTCGTTGGCCTCGCAAACCAGATCGCAAAGATCCAGATTTCCGTAAACTAGATGATCGCATGAATTTCGCTGTTCATGTCGGTATTTGTGCAACTGTCAATTCCGGGTTGTGGTTTTTCCACATTTTGAAAAATACCACCTGGGAATGGCTACCCGGAGTAACAATTGGTTGGGTGGGAGTATTATTACTGCATCTAATTTACATTGGTGCGATCGCTAATTACAACCAAACGCCACCAAAATCTACCTAAAGAAGGAAGAATCAAGCTAGGGTATTGTAACCTATAGTGGTAGATCAAGCCTAGCTAATTGCGCGATAATATAAAGAAAGGGAACGGGGAATCAGAATTTTATCTCTTCCCCAATTACCAACCCTTCGGCTACGCTCAGGGCAAGTCACAAATTACCAATTACCAAGAGATTATACCTATGGCTAATACTAGTACCACAGAATTATTAGAAGCCCTAGCAGCAGAAATCGGTGAAAGTGTTTATATAGATATTGCGAAATGGCATCTTTATCTATCTGATGCTAAATTGCATACTACTGTTGCTGAAAAATTGTATCCCTTAATTACTGCTAAGGGTATTAGTGAAGACAAAGTTATTGCAGCTTTAGAATCTATTCCTGTAAAAATTGGCGGTGGAAGAAAGGAAATATATTTAATTGATTTATTACCCTTGCAATGCCAAGTTACTTTAGTAGATATTGTGGAAAAATATCAACGAGAAATTTAATATTTTTTCTCTTCCCATTAGTAAATTTGCACATTTAAATAATGGAGGGTTATCAATATGTTTTTACAAATCAAAAATAGCCAGGATTTGGTGAAAATAGTAAATATTCAAGAACTACTTGACCCCAATAGTGAGATTGTCCACGGACAAGATCAAGAAGGACAAGAAGAACAGGAAACGGACATTTATCAAAAAGAAGAACTAGTGTTTCCTTCTGGGGAAAAACTACCGCGCTGTTGGTTAGATGCCCACTATAGAGAATCTGTAGCAGCTTAATATTAATTACCGCATAATTCAGGAGGGTTTAGCAATGCTAAACCCCTACATGAATTTAACTAAACTCCAACTTTTTCTTCTACTGTCACACCTTCAGAACTTTTAGAAAAAGCTTTAGTAATCCAAGATGTGAAAATATGAGAAAGTACACCCATTGGACCTGCAAACAGACACAAAGCTAAAGAGTGAATTGTCCAAATCTTGGTTTTTTGTCCTTCCCAATAAATCCATCTACCGACAAATAAATCCATTACCAAAAAATGAATCCAACCTGTAGCAGCAGCAGTTTCATTACTAAAAAACTTGGCTATATCTGCTAATTGAGGATTTGATAAAGCAGCGGCATTTTCTGGGGTAATGCTAATGACAAATAAATACACATAAGCAGCAGCTAAAACCACAAAAGGTAGATAAGATTCCATTACCTTGCGGGTGACATTCCAGTTAGGTAATAAAATCATTAAAGCCCAAAAAGGCAAAACAAAAAGATTGGCTACATTAAATAAATCTGTGATATTCATATTACAAAGATACTAATTGAGATTCTATTTCTGAAGATTGTAAATTACGACCGATAAAAACTAAACTGGTTTGTTTTGTTTCTTCTACTTTCCAAGGACGATCATAAAATTTATCAAATCTATTTCCTACACCTTGCATAACTAACCGCATGAGTTTATTCTCAACAGCCACAAAACCTTTAATTCGGTAAATTTCTTGTTCTTGTGCCAATTTTTCTAATCTTGCTTGTAGCTTTTCTGGGTCAAATGTCCGGTCTAAAATTACATGAGTTGAATTTATTTCATCATCATGATCATGGTCTTCTTCTGTGTCATGATGACTAGGACGATCATCTAAATTATCTTCAACTGCGGCTGCAAATCCTAATAAAATAGATGGATCTAATTTACCATAATCGCTTTCGACAATTTTCACAACTCTAGGTAATTCATGCTTGACTATTTCTAGGACTTTGGCTTGAGTTTCACTATCAACTAAATCAGTTTTATTCAAAATCACTAAATCAGCACAAGCAAGTTGATCTTCAAACAATTCTTGTAATGGTGTTTCATGTTCTAGACTATCATCTTCTTGACGTTGGGCTGCTATGGCTTCTAAATCACTAGCAAATGTTCCCGCAGCAACCGCAGCACAATCTACAACGGTAATCACTGCATCTACTGTAGCAGCATTGCGGATTTCTTGCCAACGAAAGGCTTTAACTAAAGGTTTTGGTAAGGCTAAACCAGAGGTTTCAATGATAATATAATCAATACTATCTCGGCGTTTAATTAATTCCCGCATTGTCGGATAAAATTCTTCTTGAACCGTGCAGCATAAACAGCCATTTGTCAGTTCAAATATATTAGTCTCTTGATTTGCTTCTGTTTCATCTTCGGGGCAAATTTGACAAGATTTCAATAATTCTCCATCTATCCCCAGTTCGCCAAATTCGTTGACTAATACTGCTATGCGTCGTCCTTGGTTGTTTTGGAGGAGGTGACGGATAATGCTGGTTTTACCGCTTCCTAAGAAGCCTGTGATGACGGTAACGGGGATTTTTGTGGCCATGTTTTGTGTGTTGTTTTGAATTCAATTTTACACTATTTCCGTTGTGATGGAAGAATATGGAGTAAATGAACCACGAAGGGACGAAGTACACGTTCGCGAAGCGTCCCGAAGGGATAGGAAGAAAGAAGAAAGGAAGGAAGTTTTAAGAATATCCAATTTCTATCATCTTGAAAAATTCCTGTATGACTTGATCAGGATTGTTATAACATCTTTCAGAATCAAATCTTTCTACAACTTTGATACCGTTTTTTTTGAAAATGCGTTCTCTTTCTTGTTCTTCAACTCTGCGTTCTGCGGTGTGAAATGGTCCATCAACTTCTAAAACTCCCCATTTACCGTTATAACAAATGAGAAAATTAGCTTCTTTATTTTCTCTACCTTTGGGTGTGTTGAATCGTGCTAAGTAGGTAGGTGGGAAAACTTATAACTATGTCATTGCGAGTGGAACGGAGTGGAACGCAGCAATCCCAAGAGTTTTGGGTAATTTACAGTTCGTTACATAGTTGGGTTGATTAGCATCTACCTACTTAAATTCCCAATTGGGTAAGAGGAAACAGGGGGAAGAGACAATATTATGGTTTATTTCCTATACATAGTAAGTTTCCTGAGATTTTTCATATTAGGTACTGAAGAACCTTTGGCGTTAAGTTAACTAGTTTTTTAAATATTTTCTATGACACAATAATTTACAGCACTTCCCGGTGTTATGAGGTACAAGAACCCTTGCTAAGAAATTACCAAAACGATTGGAAATTTGTTTACCTGTTCAATGGTAAATAACTATAACTGTATGTTGGTGACACTCAAATATCTTGGCAATTACTGCTACTTTTCAACCTTTTGCATTTCATCGCCACATCTGCGCTCGGTAAAGGGTTCGTTTACGAACACATCCAGCATGGTGCAGTTCATTATAAGGTCAATTCTTCTTCTGGGTTGAGAATTATACATAGAGGGGCTGGTATAGCACGTTAATTGAATAGCCGTTCTATTTTATATTTAATTACGACCATCTATTTAGTGTGATGCTATGAATAAGAACATTAAATCATACTTTAATAGTATTTCATAAAAGTGGGTAGTTTTTTAAAGATTGTGTAAAGTCAAACATATTCTATTTCGGATATTTCAGTAATAGTGTAATTTATAAGGACATTCAACACCGAACAATTAACTAACTACTATGTTTCTAAAATTTTCAGTCGCTGCTTTAACCCTTATCACCTTCGCCTCGATTGCTGATGTTAAATCAGCACAAGCATCTGGCCTCATTAATGGTGGATTTGAGACTCCTGGTACTCCTTATCAACAACCTGGAACCTTTTCTTTTAGAAATGAAAGTGATGTTCTTGGATGGGAGACAACTGACTCTCAAAATAAAATTGAGATTTGGGGAACAGGTTTTAACGGAGTGTCTGCTGCTGAAGGAACTCAATTTGCTGAGTTAAATGCTAATAGTGCTTCTACCCTGTCTCAGGTTGTCAGTGGTATTGCTTCTGGGTTGGAGGTTGGATTTGAATTTTTCCATCGAGCCAGAGTCGGTACTGACGTTATGAACCTAACTATTACTGACTTGGGACTAGACAACATATTTGGTAGTTCAGATGATACTAGCTTGTTCACCAAAAACTACTCTGCTACCACAGCAGCATGGGTACAAAATACCAATGCAGGTGAAGCTCCCATTATAACCCTGGGTAATAATCTACGTTTTGCTTATTCAGCAATTTCCACTGGTTCTGGTAATGCATCAGTTGGTAATTTTCTTGATGGAGTTAGTTTCGGAGTAGGAGTAGGAGCAGTTAATAGTCCTCAAAGTGTTCCTGAACCTGCTTCCATGTTGGGCTTGTTAGCTTTTGGTGCTTTGGGTGCAACTTCCCTGAAGCATAAACAAAAAGAAAAGGTGTAAGCATCCAATTCTCATGCTCAGGCTTTTAACATTTTATTAATAACAAAATATTTCAACCATTTTGTTATTAATAAATCGCCAAAAGCTTTTTTAAATAAAGAGTTGAAATTTCGCCTTTCCGAAAGTGACGAAAGAGGGATAGCAAATCTCCTACTCGCAAGGGTTTTAGCTCTTTACTTTTATTATATAGCAATCCTATTGGAATTACAATACTATTGCCAATTTTCCTAAATAGGTCTGAAACCCAATCAAATCGTGACGATATCAATAGGGTTTCAGGGTTTTGGCAATAGTATTGAATTATGAACGGATTTTTTTTAACTAACCGCAGAATATCGCGCTTCTATACCTGATGGTTATAACTCCCAAGTTTTATTTGATGATGAACATGGACGTTATCTAGTGTTAGATATTGGTTGGAATGATGATCAATATCTACATACCACACCTATTCATGTAGATTTAATTGATAATAAAATTTGGATTCAATATGATGATACAGAAGAAGGTATTGCTAATGATTTTATAGCAGCAGGTGTTCCTACACAGGATATTGTACTTGGTTTTCGTCATCCTAAAATCAGACAATATACAAACTTTGCTGTTAGTTAGTACATCATTTTCGCCTGATTTACTTTTTAATTTTTTTCTTGTGATTTATTTTCTGGAGAAAAATTTGATACTATCTATAAATAGACTGTAACTCATATTTTTATGACTCAAGTAAACCTAGACTTACCCCCAGAAGTATTTTCTGCTCGTCGTCTTTCTCCAGATGATTTTGTGCGCGATATGCGCCTAGCAGCAGCTATATATTGGTATCAAAAAAATGAAATCTCTCAAGAAAAAGCCGCACAGATAGCTGGATTAAACCGCCGTGATTTTATTGCAGCCCTTACCCGTGAAGAAATAGATGTGTTTTCTGTAGACTTTGATGATTTACAACAAGAGTTAAATCGTGGTTGAACAATTACTGAGTGAAGCTATCAAACCAGCAATTAATACCTCACCCTTGATTTTTTTGACATCTGAAATGTATCTATCTCAGAAAGTTATCAATCAAGCACTGGCATTGGTGGGAGAATAAATAACAATATTATCTGTATCTCTGATTTCAAGAAAGTTGGCGAACTTCTCGCACAATTTCACAAATTTCTTCTGTTGTTAAAGGATGAGTATCACTTAATTCTTCTCTTCTTTTTCTTAATTCCTGCCAATCAAATTTAGGAGCTTTTTCTTGTCTGACAGTATCTGTAACAGTATGGGTGGAAATAGTAAATTCTACTTTAGTCATAAAATGATCATTCTTCGTAATTTTTCATTCTCAAAAAGCTTAATACTATTATAGGACAGCGACTGTAGTTAATCGCTGCCCCATAAATGTGTTCTCTATCTAAAGGCTTGCTTACGCAGGAATCAAGACTGTATCAATAACATGAATAACGCCGTTATCAGCCGCAACATCTGGTGTTGCAACCTTAGCATTATTGATCTTGACACCATTGGAAGCGTCAATTTTTACATCTGAACCTTGTACAGTAGTAGCTGATTTGAGCTTAACTACATCTGCTGCTAGAACCTTACCTGAAACAACATGATAAGTCAGGATTTTCTTGAGCTTGGGAATATCATTCAGTAAAGCATCTAGCGTACCTGCTGGAAGTTTAGCAAATGCCTCATCAGTAGGCGCAAAAACTGTAAATGGTCCAGGACCTTTGAGAGTATCAACTAACCCAGCAGCCTGAACCGCAGTAACTAAGGTGTTAAAAGAGCCAGCGTTTGCAGCGGTATCAACAATGTCAGCCATGTTTTCTCACTAATTTCTTTACATTTCCTGACAAATCTAAACTTTTTTAGGCTGGATTGTATCTATCCTTAGATATGTGCCTAAACTCAATTTGTTGATAACAATGTTGAGTTGATAAAATGTAACTTTTTATTCACCAAATAGTTGAGCTAAAAGCTATGGTTTATTCCCTAATAAAATCTATATGAGCAGCTACAAGCATCTGTGCTTGTCTTAAAACGTTGCTAAATAAATAAGTAGGAATTTGCCAAGCTGCTACTGTTCTTTCTTTAGTAATATCCTGTACGCTAATTGCTATTAATTCATACTCTGATGGCTCTTCTTCAACTGTACTAGACCAAGTAAAAGCTAATAAAAAATCGTCATGTCCAGGCAAAGATGCAACCAAGCACTCTTCTGGAACTGCTTGGCAATTAATCCCGTGTTCATTTGCAAGTGTTACTAATTTCTGGAACTTCTTGGAACTCATCATTTCTCTTGTGCGTTGTATCAACAGCAGCTATAGCAATCCAAATTCAGATATGAGAAAATACGGAAATTAAAAGTATATATTTATAACTATTTCACGCGTCTTCTCTCTCCAGAAGGATTTAAAATTGCTATATTATCAAATTTCCTCGCGGGGTGTGCAAGAATTTCGGCTGCTGAATGAAAAAATTTAGGGGTAATCTCCCTCCGGTTGCTTTCATGCACAGAAAACAATCACAGGGAAATTACCCCTATATAATTCGACAGTCGTTAATTATAGCTGTGACAATGAAAGGTTTTTCACACTGTCACCTAATTACTCAGCAGTCACCAATTCAGTGCTACCTTTAGCACGCTTCCGGGTTAAGGTGTTGAAAACCATAATCCCGATCGCTTTAATCAAATTACCTTCTAATTCCTGGAACATCTTCATATTCACACCAAAAGCAGCATTTGCTTCTTCGACAATGCGATCGCCTGTAGCATCATCAATAGCCATTTCATCCAAATTCTGCCGATACTGAGCTTTAAACGCCTTCTCATCGGTAATATCTGCAAACTCATAAAAAGCAGTCCCTTCACCTTCACCCAACTTCATCGCTGTGACTGCAATACCTTTGAGAATTTGCCCACCCGATAAATCACCTAGATAACGGGTATAAGAATGAGCAATTAATAATTCTGGTTCAGTAGCGGAAATCTCCCGAATCCGGTTTACATAAGCCGCACCCGCAGAAGATAATTTGATTTCCTCGCGCCAGTTGTAACCATAGTAGTAAGTTAAGTCTTGCTCTAAGGTATGCTTGCGGTTAAGTTGCGGAAAATAAATTTTACTGAGAATTGGGTGATGCTTATGTTTTTCCATCTCCTCTTCCATAGCCGAGTAGATGAAATAAAAATTAGCAACCAATTTGCGGTAGGAGTGTTTCTCTACAACTCCTTTTAAAAAACACTTGACAAAACCTACGTTTTCTGCCATAGTGTGTGCTTTCTTCGTACCTACACGTAATTTGCTTGCTAAATTGCTGCTCATATTAAAATTCTCAACTGTAAAAAAATTAACTGTTGGAGTTTTTTGTTCACAATGATTAAAAAACCCCATTAAAACGTTACATTAGAACTATTTGATGAGAATTTATATTAAAAATCATTAAGTAAAGAGTGGATTTGGTGTTTCACCACCGTCGAGAATGATTGAAGAAAGTGCTATTCTCCTGTGTGATTGTGTGGAGTGTTTAAAATTATGGTTTCATCAATGGCTCGGACTCAAGGCTATACTTCGGGATTGGTAACAGAAGTTGATAATAATTGGATGTTAAATTCCATACCATTACCAACCAATCCTTTATTCGGTACAGATGGTATTCGTGGTCAAGTGGGAGAATTGCTAAATGCACCTTTAGCCTTACAGGTGGGTTTTTGGGCGGGGATTGTCTTACGTAGTCATGTTACTCATCCAGGACCAATTATCCTGGGACAAGACTCCCGCAACTCCAGCGATATGTTAGCCATGGCCTTGAGTGCTGGATTAACCGCCGCCGGTTTAGAAGTGTGGTATTTAGGATTATGTCCGACACCTTGCGTAGCCTATCTGGCCAGCATTACTAATGCTATTGGCGGAATGATGATTTCCGCCAGCCACAATCCCCCAGAAGACAATGGTATTAAAATATTTGATGCTGATGGTGGGAAGTTGTCTCAAGCCCTACAAAGCGAAATTGAGGCGGGACTCAGAGGTAAATTATCTCCAGATTTTACTATAAAGAATTGCGGTAGACATTATTTACGCCCAGAATTAATCAAAAAATATAGCCAAGCCATTCAAACACCTTTAGAATCTGGAATCAATCTCCAGGGGATGAAGATTGTTTTAGATTTAGCTTGGGGTGCAGCCGTGGGTTTAGCACCAGCGGTATTTACAGAAATGGGTGCGGAAGTTATTTGTTTACATAATGAAGCAGATGGCGATCGCATTAACGTTAATTGCGGTTCTACACATCTCGATATTCTCCAAGCCGCTGTTAAAGCCCATCAAGCCGATATGGGTTTTGCTTTTGATGGCGATGCAGATCGGGTTTTAGCTGTGGATAATACGGGTAGACCAGTTAATGGTGATTACATTCTTTACCTTTGGGGTCGTCATTTACAACAACGGCAACAACTACCAGATAACCTGATAGTTTCCACAGTCATGGCTAACTTAGGCTTTGAACGAGCTTGGCAACAACTAGGCGGTAAATTAATTCGTACTGCTGTTGGTGATCAATATGTCCACGCCGAAATGCGGAAAACTGGGGGAATGTTAGGGGGAGAACAATCAGGACACATCCTTTGTAGTCATTATGCCATGACTGGAGATGGCTTGTTAACGGCCTTGCATATTGCCGCTGTGGTGAAAGAAGCAAATCTCTCACTGGGAGAAATGGTAGATCAAAGTTTTCAAACCTACCCCCAAATATTACGGAATGTGCGAGTATTAGATCGTGAGCGGCGCTTAGGATGGGAAAATTGTCAACCAGTCCAAAAGGCGATCGCTAAAGCCGAAGCTGCAATGGGTGATAATGGTAGAATTCTCGTCCGTGCCTCTGGTACAGAACCCGTAATTAGAGTCATGGTAGAAGCAGCTAACCCTGAACTTGTCAATCATTGGACAAATGAATTAGTCTCACAAGTTCAAGAACACCTAGCATAAAAACGCAGGAGGTAGGAGTCAGGAGACTGTAACATGGCAAAACTGAAAAAATCCCCCAAATCGAAAAAACAGTCGCAAGTAGAGACTCCTACTCTTAGCCTTAAAGAACAATTAGCCCAAAAACGTCAAGCCGCAAAAGCCCGCAAAGAATTTATCAGCATCTTGAGTACGACTGTAGGATGCGCTTTGTTTTTAGGAATGATAATTTTTTTCGTAAGCGGAGTTAAATTAGCCATTCCCGCTGCTTTAGGAATCATCGTTCTCACTCTTTCCTACAAATACCCCCGTCCTGCTCTATATGCCTTTATCATTTACCTACCCTTTGCCGGCACAATAATCTATATATTGGGGGAATAGTCCCATAATGCAATTAGCCAAGGATGCTTTTTATGTTCCTGCTCTAATTTCTATATGGCAAACTTATAAAAAGCAGAATAAACCCTTTGTAATTCCTAAAGCCATTAAAACCCCCCTGCTAATTCTCTGGATTTGCTGTTTATTAACATTAGTTTTTATCAATGGTGGACAGCAATTCGCTCCACCCGATATTACACCACTGTTGGGTGCAAAACCACCGACGGAAATGCCCATAGGACTGGGAATTTTAGGGTTAAAAGTATTTATGGGTTACATACCCCTAATTACTTGTGCATATTATTTAATTCGCAATAAACGGGATTTTCTGCTGTTAACCCGGCTTCAGATTGTCCTGATTCTCGTCTGCTGTGTATTGGGATTTATTCAATATATATTATTAATAACTGGCGTATGTAAAGGAACAACAGAATTAGAGGGAGCAGCCTTATTTAAAGCCACCCTAGAAGCTCGATGTTATTTTGGCGGGGCGCTAGTATATAGTCCTCAACAAGGAGTAATTCGTCTTCCAGGCACTTTTGTCGCCCCTTGGCAATGGGCATGGTTTTTAATTTCTAGCACTTTTTTCACCTTTGCAACTGGTTTTAGTGATCCCTCTGTTCTCTGGAGATTGATCAGTTTAGGTTCTTTAGCATTAGTTTTTGTCAATGCAGTTATTTCTGGACAGAGAATTGCCTTAGCCCTAGTCCCAGTTTGCTTCATATTGCTACTATTATTAACCGGTCAAATTGGTAATCTTAAACGGTTTATTCCCTTGGGTGGTGGACTGGCTTTAATTTTAGGCATAGCCATGGCCACTAATCCCGTCGTTGTTCAAGAAAGGTTGGATAGTTTTACCACTCGCTGGGAAGCTTCACCACCGCAAGCATTTATTGTGGCTCAATTTGAAGAGAATTGGAAAAATGTAGATACCCCTATCGGTTCTGGTTTAGGTAGAGCTACTAATTCCGCTCGTGTCTTAGGTGAGACTAAACTCGTAGAAACTTATTACCCCAAAGTCTTGTATGAAGTTGGCATTGTTGGTGTATTGGTATTTCTAGCTTTAGTTACTGCCTTAACAGTCAGTGCCTTTAAGACATATAGAGGACTTAAAAACCGTGTATTCCGCATTTATGGGGCTTCTATGGCAACTTTTGTCCTATTTATCAGCTACAATACTTACTATTATCCTTTAGATGTTGATCCCGTGGCTGTTTATTATTGGTTTTTTGCAGGACTAATATTTAAATTACCAGAACTTGACCGACAAGAAACAGAAGATATTAACTCTCAAGCACCTGAAGAAAAAAAGCGAATGAAAATAAGAAAGTAGTTAAGTTATTATCAAAGAAATAAATACTAAAAATATGCTTAATTATCCTTTGGTTTCAGTCATCATCCCCACCTACAAAAGAGAACAACTCCTTTGTGATAGTATTATAGATGTCTTAAAACAAGATTATCCCAACTTTGAAATTTTGGTGGTAGATCAAACTAAAACCCACGAACCAGAAACGCAAACTTTTCTAAAAGAAATGGCTGCCACAGGTAAAATTAAGTTATTTAATTTAGATTGGGCAAGTTTACCAGGAGCGCGAAATTATGCGATCAAAAGATCAGCAGGTGAGATCATATTGTTTATTGATGATGATGTGCAGTTACGTCCAGAATTTTTAACCAGTCATGTCAATAATTATCTGGAAAATCCAGAAATTGGGGCTGTAGCTGGACGGGTTTTAGATAGAGAAAAACTAGCTACATCTGGGGGGAAACTAGAAATTGAATATTTACCACCAGCAGCAATTGATCCTGCACTTTTTTTATATCATCTTGATTTAGTTCATACTATTAAACCTCAGCAAGTTTTAACTGCTAGAGGCTGTAATATGTCTTTTCGACAAGAAGTATTTACTAAATACAATTTGAGGTTTGATGAAAGATTTCGCGGGAATGCAATTCGAGAAGAATCAGATTTTTGTTTGCAATTTAGAAAGACAGGATATAAAATTTGGTATGATCCAGAGGCTTATTTGGTGCATTTAGGTGAAGAAAGTGGCGGTTGTCATAATATTAGTACCCAATCTCTTGAATATCAGTTAAATTTCTACCATAATCATTTTTTATTGTGTTTGAAAAACCTGACTTTTTCTCAAATTTTACGGTTTTGTTTTCGGATATTTGATTGTCATGTTCTCGGAAATCCACCTTGTAATAAAAGCGGTTCTCCTATTAAAGTTTTATCTCGCAGTTTTTTCTACTTTTTAGGTTTTTTGAAAGCTTTAGCGACTATCATTCAATCAATCTGGAATAATGGACAAATTTATAGCAAGTTAGATCAATATTCTTGAAACTGACGAAAAATGAAAATCTTACATATTGTTCCTTCTATTTCTCTGATTTATGGTGGTCCTAGTCAAATGGTATTAGGATTAGCCCCAGCATTGGTAAAAGCAGGTGTAGAAGTTACTATTCTGACGACAGATAGTAATGGTGATTCTGGACAAAAACCTTTAGATGTTCCTTTAAATCAACCAATCAAACAAGATGGTTATGAACTAATTTATTTTCGGTGTTCCCCATTTCGCAGATATAAGTTTTCTTTAGATTTATTGAAATGGTTGAAAAGTCACGCTCACGAGTTTGATATTGCCCATATTCATGCTTTATTTTCTCCTGTTAGTAGTGCGGCTGCGATAGTCTGTCGTCAACATAAACTACCGTATATTTTACGCCCTTTAGGAACTCTAGATCCGGCTGATTTACAAAAGAAAAAACAATTAAAACAGCTTTATGTTCAACTGATAGAACGTGGTAATTTAGCTGGTGCAGCCGCAATTCATTTTACTAGTGTTCAAGAGTCCAAAATCTCTGCTCGATTTGGTGTCAAAACTAAAGATTTAGTGATTCCTTTGGGTGTGATTCCTCCCCAATCAAATGGGAGTAGCTTAGTCAATCAATGGAATATTCCCAATGATAAACCTTTGATTTTATTTATGTCGCGTATTGATCCTAAAAAAGGGTTAGAATTATTAATTCCGGCATTAGAGAAATTATTAATAGCAGGTTTTGATTTTCATTTTGTTTTAGCAGGGACAAATCCCCAAGATCCCAGTTATGAGGATAAAATTAAATCACAAATTGCTAATTCACCTTTAAAATCCCAGACAACAATTACAGGGTTTGTGACGGGAGAAGCAAAAAGAAGTTTATTGCAAGCTGCGGATTTATTTGTGTTACCTTCTTATTACGAAAATTTTGGGATTGCTGTCGCTGAAGCAATGGTAGCAGGAACACCAGTGGTTATTTCTGACCAAGTACATATATATCAGCAAGTTGTAGATAGTGAATCTGGTTGGGTGGGAACTACTGATGTAAATTCAATTGTAGATTTATTAAAAACAGCTTTGGCAAATCCTGAAGAACTTCAACAGCGGGGATTAAATGCCCAAAGATACGCTCTAGAAAATTTTAGCTGGGATGCGATCGCCCTGCAAATGATTCAAGCATATCAACAAATTATCACGTCTAATTAGCTGGCTTGTCCTCTAATGTTTTTTTGTAGTATATTTTTATCAATTTCATCGCTGGCATTTCCACAGTAAATGTTAATATACTGGCAATTACAACTGCTATTGCTGCTTTGAGGATAACAGCAATTTCTGAGGGTAAAACATCAAAGCTAGATTTTAATAACCAACCAACTTGGATATGAATTAGATATAAACTATAAGATATACTTCCTAAAAAAATAAATGGTTTGATGGCTAAAATCTTTAACTTATCAGCAATTGCTAAGTAAATAATTATCATAAAGATTGTAAATAGAATAAAAACATAAAAATGTGCATCCCCAGCATAATCAAAAGCTTTAGCTACAATACATAATCCTATGATCAAAAATCTATACCCAGAAAATCCCATGATTTTAATTTGATATAGCATAATTCCCGCGATAAAAAAAACTGCTCGACCTTGCATAAGGATAAAATTTATTTTGATGAAATCCTTGAAAAAGCCGATAATGTTGATAGCACTCAAGGAAAGAGGAGGAAAGTTAAATGTACTAATTAAACTAGGATATATAAAATTAAAACTATTTATTTGATAATGTTCCAGAGAATAATTTAATATATGATTCGCATTTCCTGCTAAATTACCTTTGGCAACATCTATTAAAATAATGACTATCCAGCAGCCACAAATAAAATCTATATACTTAACTGCTTTGAGTTTATATATTATTAACATAATGATATAAAAACATATTTCTAGAGTTAAAGTCCAATAAACAATATTTACCGACTTACCACCAATGAAATCTTGCAAGAGGAAAAAATTACAAAGAATATCATATATTTTTTCAGTTCTTGGTTCAGCCATTCTCAAAATATTGGTGATTAAAACAGTCGTGATCACGGAAATAAGATATACTGGATATAACCGCGAAAATCGCCCCACAATAAAATCCAGACTTCTGTTAATACGTTTAATACTAATTAAAATTACAAATCCACTAATAATAAAGAAAATTTGCACACATTGTTCGAGATAAGTAAAATTATTATAAAAATGACTATCAGCCCATTTATAGGAACTAGCATAATGAAATAAAACAATACCCAGAGCAGCTATTCCCCGAATTGCATCAACTTCTAGCATCCTATTCATATTTTTCATATCTTATGTACTTCTCCGGTGAATTATTGAGTACAGCTGCGTAATAGCTTATCTCAGTAATTCTATCACACTCCATAGAGAGGATATTATAGGAATTCCTATCTGCTCTATAGTTACTTCTCGATAAATTCTGTGAGAATAGTTAAAATCTTGTTGCCAACAGCGACAGCCCAATGCCATAATCTTCCTTCTGTGTGATCATGTCACAGTAGAATATAGATGTCTTTTTAGAATACAGGGAATCTTGCATGACTCTTCGTCTTGGTGATACAGTACCTAACTTTACTCAAGCCTCTACCCATGGGGAAATTGACTTTTACACATGGGCTGGTGATAGCTGGGTAGTGCTATTCTCTCACCCTGCTGACTTTACACCAGTTTGCACAACCGAACTAGGAACTGTTGCAAAACTAAAACCAGAATTTGACAAACGCAACGTTAAGGCGATCGCTCTGAGCGTTGATGATGTAGAATCTCACAAGGGCTGGGTGGGCGATATTGAAGAAACCCAAAGCACTACTCTCAATTACCCAATTTTGGCAGATCCAGATCGTAAAGTTTCCGAACTTTATGATATGATTCACCCCAACGCTGCGGCTACAGTGACAGTGCGTTCCGTCTTTATTATTGACAACAATAAAAAACTGCGTCTTACTTTCACCTATCCTCCCAGCACCGGACGCAACTTTGATGAAATTTTGCGAGTCATTGATTCTCTGCAATTAACTGATAATTATAGTGTTGCTACTCCAGCCGACTGGAAAGATGGTGAAGATGTTGTCATTGTTCCATCTTTGAAAGATCCTGAAGTCCTCAAAGCCAAATTCCCCAAAGGTTATCAAGAAATTAAACCTTATTTGCGGATGACACCTCAACCTAACAAGTAAATTGACCAAAAATATGGGGTATAAGCCTCATTCCTTCGACAAGCTCAAGACAAGCTTTCTAGGACGGCTCGATGGTAAACTATATCTAGTTGCCATAGGTCATTAGTATAAATGAACGTCAAGGGATGGTAAGACTAAATCGAAATAGCACAACCCAATGAAGCGTTAAACAATCCTCGTCCTAAAGTCCGAGGATTTATGTCAATTGATACTCCCCGCATCTATAAGGCGGGGATTATTGTTTTATGGTGCAACTACGACTTGGTTGCGTCCAGCAGACTTAGCACGGTAAAGAGCAGCATCAGCAGCTTGTAGAAGGGCTGTGCCTGTTGCGCCGTGTTTCGGGAAGCCTGCAATGCCGAGTGAGATAGTGAGGTTGCCCAAGTGCTGTCCATTGTATGCAAGAATCAGTGTAGCGATCGCCTCTCGAATTTCTTCTGCCTTAATAGTTGTTTCCTCTAGGGAAGACTCCGGCAGAATTAGGGTCATTTCTTCTCCTCCATAGCGACAGGCAATATCTGACCCACGCACGCTCTCTTTGAGTAGTATGCCAATGGTTTGCAGCACATAGTCCCCCACATCATGACCGTAGGTATCATTAAATCGCTTAAAGTGATCCACATCAATCATCACCACACCGATTGGGTGTTGCTTACGTTGGCCACGGGCAATTTCTTGAGTCAAAACTTCTTCTAAATATCGGCGGTTAAATAAACCAGTGAGAGGGTCACGGATGCTTTGATATTGTAAGGTTTCGCGCAGATTTAAGTTAGCGATCGCCAGAGCCACCTGTTCCGCAACAGTGCGAGCAATTTGCCGTTTAGCTTCAGGAAGGGCATTAGGGTGATTGGTACTCAGATAAAACAAACCCAAAGTCTCACCCTGGGCAATCATCGGGATGCAGAGAGTGGTGGCGATCTCCTGACCAGCCGGGATATGCTGACAGCGTAGCCCCAATTGATCGTGGTTACAAGTATGCAACCTACCCCGCCGCAAAGCCCAGCAATCCTGGGGGTGAAAGTCCGGTGCAGATTGTAGGGAATCGCCCCAAGATGAGATAACTTCCACACGGTTTCGAGACGGATTGGTAATGAACACTCCCCCGGAACAGCCAGGAAAAAGGGGTTCTACCAAACTGCTGAGGGTTGCACAGGCTTCTGTCACCGTCAGACAGGCTTGTAGAAAATCGCTGATTTCGCTCAAAATCAACATTTCTGCATGGCGTTGGTCAAGATCGGCAACCCGTTCTTGCAGTTGTTGATTCACTTGCTGAATTGCCTGTTCCGATTGTCTCATTGCCGTTATATCCCGGAAGGTAACAGCAAAACCATCTTCCAATTTGACCGCAATATTTTCAAACCAAGACTCAATACCATCATGGTTGTAGTAGAATTCTCGCTTATAAGGTTTCTCTGATTCCACCACATTGACATACTCATCAAATAGCCCTTCTTTGAGGTTTCCAGGCATTTCCACCAGTAAATGTTTACCAATCAGTTGCTCTGATGAGCGTCCCACCATTTGACAGGCAGCGGGATTACTTAACAACCATGCAAAGTCAATAATTATCCCCTGGTGATCGCGTACCGCCCGAAAGGCCATAATCCCATCCAAAGAACTATTTAAAACGCTGGTGAGTTGGATCTGGGAAGATTTGAGCGCCTCTTGAACAGTGACAAGTTCCGTAATGTCAGTAAGTAAACCAGTTATGCCCATGAAGTTGCTTTGATCATCTAACATCGGTGTAGCTGAGACAATCGCCCACAGAGGAGTTCCATCCTGGCGCTGAAACTTGAAAGGATGCTGTTCCTCAATGCCCTGCTGTCGCCGTTCTAGATAGATTTGGGCTTGGGGGCGATCAGCCAGAGCAATGAAGTCCATCAGCGTAGTACCTGCCATCTGATCCGCAGTGTAGTCCAACATATCTGCCATCCTCTGATTGACAAAGGTAGTCTTGCCCTCTGCATCTAGCATCCACACCCCTTCCATCGTGGTTTCAATGATGTTGCGATAGCGAGCTTCACTGGCGGCAAGTTGCTGTTGTCCGTATTTGCGATCGCTAATATCTTTGAGAAAACAGTAATGTCCGAGCAATTTTCCCTGTTCATCGTGGTCAGTAATCATGATCACCTGCTTGTAAAACAGAGAACCATCCTGACGTATACCTCTGGCTTCTGCCTCCACCTTGCCCGTTTCCAGCATGATTTGATAAGCCGATTCCAGAACAGGTAAATCCTCTCCATAAACTGTAACTGTCCATATCTGACCGATTAATTCATCGTGACCATAGCCACAAATCTCAGCATAGGCGCGGTTGACACTGATATATCTCCCAGTAGTATCTAAGCGAGCAATACCTTCTACAGCGTTTTCCAATATCAGGTTAATGTGGCGGAGATTATTTTCCGCTAGTTTGCGATCAGTAATGTCAATATGACAGCCAATCATCCGGAGGGGTTTGCCGTCTTCATCCCAGGAAATCACCTTACCTGAACACATTACCCAAACAGTTGAGCCATCCTTGTGAGGATATCTAACTTCGTTGTAAAAGGGAATCTGCCCATGACTTTGAATGTGTAGCTCCAAATAAGCTAATGCCTTGCTTAAATCCTCTGGAAAGATCAGTTTTTGCCAAGTGTCTGGTAAATTGGGGAGTTCGTGATCATCATAGCCAAACATTTTTTTGAAGCCAGGGCTGAAGTATGCTTGATTGTCCCGAATATTCCAATCCCAATAGCCTGCGAGGATGATTTCTAAGATTTTCTCCAGGAGTTTTAGTTCATGACTGACTTGTTCCGCCTGGCGCTCCATTGCTTCGGCACGCTGATGTTCAATTTCCAGTTGTTTGCGTTCACTAATATCTTGCACAGTATAGGAAAATTGCGATCGCCCACTGTCAGCAATGCCAATAAATTGAACTACTGTTGACAACCAGTAAGTCTGATCCTCGGTTTGATGTTCATATTCAAATTGAATCGGCTGTTGCATCTCCTGGCTTTTATGGTAGTGAAATAACCAACGTTGAATATGTTCTGGTGGAACTCCAATTTCACTAGCCCATTTGTAGTCGAGGGCTGCGGGCGAAACCCCAAAAAACTTGAGGTTGGTTGGGTTATGGTGTGTATGGAAAATGTCATTATCTGACAATTCCACCACTCCCAGAATCAAGGGGGACGACTCATAGAAAATGCGGAGAATCGTTGCTTGCTCTTGGAGAGTTTTTTCCACCTGACGTTGGGCTGTCACATCCCGCAAGATGGCGCGGGTGGCAATGGGTATCCCCGCTTCATAGCGGACATTGATACTACCTTCGAGGAGAATCTTCTGCCCTGTTTTACTGACAAAGGCAATTGCCAATCGCTCAACATGGTCAACTGCTCCCGATTGCAATTCCTGAAATATCCTTTGACAATCCGGGAGGCAGTCAGGGGCAATCAGGTTAAATACAGTCAAGGCGGCAAGTTCATCTCGTTCGTAGCCTAGAGTAGTGAGCCAGGCGTGGTTAACATAGAGAAACCGCCCATCCTGCAAAGAGACGCTCTGGATTAGGTCGCTGGCACTGTCGAAAAAATCTTCGAGTTGGGCGTTACTCTGGCGCAGCTTCAGTTCGGCTTGATCCCGTTCGGCTTCCAGGCGTTTATGTTGGCGAATATCCCTGGCAATTTTCGATGCGCCAATTACCACACCGTTTTCATCCCGAATCGGGGAAATGCTCAACGCTACATCCACTAAGCTGCCATCCTTGTGTTGCCGTTGGGTTTCATAGGTATCAACTCGCTCCCCTCGGAAGATGCGCTGCAAAATCAATGCGGCTTCAGACTGGCGCTCTGGTGGGATCAGCATCGTAATTTGCTGACCAATGGCTTCGGAGGCAGTATAGCCAAATAATCTTTCTGCTGCCTGATTCCAACTGGTGATCCTGCCATTAAGGGTTTTGCTGATAATCGCCTCCTGAGACGATTCCACGATCGCCGCCAGTTGAAACCGTTCATCTTGGCTTTGGCTCAAGGCAATTTCTGCTTGTTTGCGTTCGGTGATATCAATGGCGGAGGGAATCAGATGAGTGATCTGCCCGGTGGCATCGTGCAGGGGATTGAGGGAAAAGTCAATGATGATGCGATCGCCTCCCCGCACCTGTATGGGAATATCAAACCGCACGGATTTTCCTTGCTGGGCTTGGGCGATCGCCTCTCGAATTTGTGCCTGTGCATCCGGTGAGTAGCTCCACCAGTAGGCATCGGCAAAGGGCTTGTTAATCACATCCTCACGGGTAAGTCCAGCGACATCCAGGGGAGCTTGGTTAGCCTCGATCAAAACCCCATTTGGGTTCAATACCCCCACAAAAGCGAAGATACTGTCAAGCACTTGGCGCAAAAACTGTTCGCCCTTGCTGACTACTCCTTCAAGCTGGTGACGCTCTTTTACCTCTGCCAGAAAATCAAGATTGGTTTGTTCAAGTTGCTCTGTTCGCATTGCCATCAGAGCAACCAATTTGGCCTTTTCTGTCTGTAATTGTTCAATCAAATATGCTTGGTGAATGGCGATACCCAGATGGACGGCAATCTGCTGCAAGCCTTCCATCTCTTCTATCTGCCACTGACGAGGTGCTGTGCAGTTATGGGCAATCAGCAACCCCCAAAGCTGAGATTCGCGCAGCACTGGAACAACCAGGTTGGCTTTTACCTGAAATTTAGCCAGAAATTCAGCATGGCAGGAGGTGAGGTTGGCGGCTGCAACGTCGGCGATCGCGCGTATCTGTTTCTCTTGATAGGTTTCCAGCCAGCAGGATTCAAAGCAGGTATCATGCACCACCAGATCCACTAATGACCACTGGGGGTCGGAAATAGCTTCTACCACCACTTGACCGCTCCAATCTGGTTCAAACTGGTAGAGCAGAACGCGATCGCACTGAAGAAGCTGATGCACTTCGTCCACAGTGGTTTGTAAAATCGTTGCCAGGTTTAAGGATTGACGGATCTTGAGAGCGATGATCGCAATTAAGTAATCCCAATTAAAGTGAACTGAGAGAGTATTGTTATTTTGGTTATCAATATAGATATTCATATTGGTTTGGTACAGTTTTTTCTTGGCATCCAGGCGCTTCCAGCATCTTATCAATTTCTAATCATCACTAGGATTTAAACAAATCGGCTTGAATATTTATAAATCATTGTTTTGAAAACAAGATTGCAGCTATTATATTTGGATGGAATGCGGGGTAAAAAGACTATATAAATATTGGCTCTAAAACTAATCAAAAATTTGTTCTCATCCCTACAGCACAAATCAAAAACCGTATTGCTCAATTGTGTAAACAATACGGAATTAGGTTTGTTGAAACCGAAGAATATTATACTTCAAAAGCATCATTCGTGGATAATGATTTTTTACAAAAAAGGTAACAGGTAACAGGTAAGAAACTTTAGTTGGTGAGTTTCAACCCACATTCCGCAGATGTAACTCAGATTATTGATATTTTTGAAAAATCCCAGCCAGGAAAATTTTATTTACCTAATTTTTCTGGTTGAGTTTAACTTTATCTACCAAAAAATAGAGAATATTACCGAAATTAATTTCGCTAGGTTTTAAAATAGATTCTCTCTCTCAATTAAAATAGTCATTTCGGCTTAAATAAACATGACAATTACAGCAAAAAATATTTTCACTCTTTGCTAAAAATTTCTATTTACTAATTTTATCGATCACTATCTACATCTTTTTTGGTCTAATAAACTCTCATCAAATAATTAGATAATATTTACTACAACTCCTTCCTAAATACCTGACAATCTTTTCACGTTCCTCCGTTAAATTGCTCATTTGTTTTTGTCCATTTATGATTACCAAATGTACAGCCTGAAACATCTGAAATACCCACCTCATTGTCGGTTTATTTGTGATTTTATTGACTTGATTTCTAATCCCATCATCAAATTTAGCTAATTCTTGCC
>NZ_VILD01000006.1:57108-73048 GCF_009712085.1 Anabaena sp. UHCC 0253 | reverse complement strand
AATCATTGCTTTTATTACTTGTCCTGGTGTTAGGGTTTCTTTTATTTTTATTCCCACTATTTTATTCACTTCTTCTACCAATTCCATTTCGTCTATTATTCCTGCTACTATTCCCAAATGGTCTATATTTAGGATTTTCATGCCAACTTGAGACTCTTTCATGGTTTTTCCCATCTCTATTTGATTTGATTATTTTAACAAATAAAAGCCTGAAATCTTTGCTAGGCAATCTTTTCAGGCTTTTATTTATGAAAATTTTTAATTCCTAAATTTGCTTTAGTATCTGCGGAATGTGGGTTTCAAGCTCAGTCAAAAAAAAGATGTTTTTAAAAGATGACGAGCAGCGAAAAAAACAGTGTCATTATTTCAATCTCATGTTTAACTCAAACATGAGTTTTTCTGTTCCCTGTTGCCCGTCAAGAGTTCCCTCTGAAGCCAACCTGTCACCAAAAAAACTTTTTCAGCAGTCCCTCTAATTAAGCAATTCTCAAGTCGAATACTTGCTGGTAGAAAAAGATTCTGATGTAGCTTCATTAATAGTTACTGGTAGAACTAATCCTTCTTTAGCCATGATTGCACCCGCAAAACAAGCATGAGCTTCTTCACCAATCCGATCTAAAAATTCATCATTGTGGGCTGGATCATGATGGTAAATTACTAGGGTTTTAACATTGGCAGCTTTAGCAACTTTGATAGCTTCTTGCCAAGTAGAGTGTCCCCAGCCAATTTTCGGTGATTTGGGGTTATTGTACTCTTCGTCAGTATATGTGGAATCATAAATGAGGATATCAGCATTGCGAGCTAACCACAATACATTTTCATCTAAATGATCAGCATAATGTTCAGTATCGGTCATATAAACAGCCGCACCACCTCGCCAGTTTACTCGATATCCTACTGCTTCACCTGGATGATTTAAATGAGCCGTTTCTACGATAATGTCATCAATATGGATAGGCTGTCCGGCTTGAACGTCGTGAAAAGTCAAGTTGGACTGCATAATCTGTAAAGGGACAGGAAAGTTAGGATGCAGCATCTGATCATTCAACCGCTGTTCTATAGTTGAACCATCGGGAGCGATCGCCCCATAAATATTAAATTTATTCCCATTGATAAAAGCAGGGGTAAAAAAGGGAAATCCTTGAATATGATCCCAGTGAGAATGGGTAAAGAATAGATGACCCTCTACTGGCATTTGGGACAATAAGGATTTTCCTAAAACGTGTAATCCTGTACCAGCATCAAAAATCAGTTGTTTACCGCCTACTTGCATGGAAACACAAGGAGTATTCCCTCCATAGCGAACGGTATCTAGACCTGGACTGGGGATGCTGCCCCTAACGCCCCAAAATTGTACGTTAAATTGGTTCTCTATCCTAGACATGGGTATTGCTGGCTGGCTGGACTGAGCAGGGGAATAATGAAAACAAATGACTTCTATTGGTTTAAGTGTATGCTGTTTTACCAGTTTTATTCATGAAAACAACATTTTTCGGCTATAAAACTGCTCTACTTGGCATTGAATAGAGGTCAGAGTCAGACATTAGGAATTATCATATAACTCTTTTTTTTGATACTTCCTATTCTATCTAGTTTACTACATTTACTTAAGTAATAGTTAGTAAAGATTCAGTAAAGTTACTGAAAAGAATTTTCTCCACTTTGGTAGAACTTACTTAAATCTCAGGAAATTTCAATTCCCATGTAGATAACTGATTAAGTCCATGACCATAAGTCAGGTTATATTGCAAAGGAGTAATACTGATGTATTTTTCTTGAATGGCATGAACATCAAGGGGAATGTGGTTTGGTAAATTTAACTCTATGGGTGGTTCTACATCTTCTATTACCTCTCCTGTTAACCAGTAGTAAGTTTTACCTCTGGGGTCAGTGCGTTTATTAAAAACATCAACGTAGCGTCTTATTCCTTGTCTGGTAAAGGTGACACCGGCAATTTCTTCCCAGGATAAGGGCGGAATGTTGACGTTAAGTAACATTAAATCTGGGAGAGGTTGGGCGGCAATTTTGGCAACGAGGATTTCAGCAAATTTGGCTGCTGTTTGAAAGTCCTTGTGAGTATGACTAGTTAAACTAAAAGCAATACTGGGAATGCCTTCTATTAAACCTTCCATTGCTGCCGAAACAGTACCGGAGTAGAGGATTTCTGTCCCTAAATTTGCACCTTGGTTAATTCCAGACAGCACTAATTCAGGTGGAGAATCTAATAAAGCCCATAATGCTAATTTTACACAATCTGAAGGCGTACCATCACAAGCCCAAGCTTTAATTTGAGGATGAAACAGCGATTCCACTATTTCAGCGCGAATCGGTTGAAGTAAAGTTAATCCGTGTCCAGTTGCCGATCGCTCTCGATCTGGACAAACTACTGTTACTTCATGACCCGCTGCTGCTAAGGTGTTGGCTAAAGTCCGAATCCCCAGTGCAGAAATACCATCATCGTTACTGATTAGTAATTTCATTCTGTTATGAGTCAGTGGTCATTAGTCATTAGTTATTGGTTTTAATTGCCTTGTCAGTGTCTTGTGTCACACATCAGCAAAAATCAAGAGTTGTCTGTATGTACTATGCTAAATTACTTTCACAAATATTAAAAATCTCCTTATACAAGTATATCTTATGAATTTATAGATTGATTTAAGATAAATTGGCTATTAAAAACACAATACTAATTACCTGAGCGGAAAAAACCAAAATGTGTGAAGAAAAGTAAAATCGCCCAAAACTCTCTTCCTGTTCCCTGTTCCCTGTTCCCTTGCTCCAACGACAATTTTTAACGCCCACCTACTTATTGCCAAAACCCTGAAACCCTATTGATATCGTCACGATTTTATTGGGTTTCAGACCTATTTGGGAAAATTGGCAATAGTGTTGAATATCAATAAATCTATATTTGGTATCAGAGATACTGAAGAACTAATATTTTTTATTGCTAATTATATAGTATACTTTTACAAGTATACATCAGTGTTATTGTATACAAAAATTGTTAAATAGTTCTATGTAGAATTTTTTCTCCGTAGCACAGTTAATTCATATTATGTTATGATAAAATTCAGTGTTGTTATTCGCACATACAACGGAGAAAAATACTTACCTGAGTTGTTAGAGAAACTGCGATCGCAGATCAACACAGACAATATTTCCTGGGAAATTGTTATAGTTGATAATAATAGTACCGATAACACAGCAAATATTATTCAACAATACCAGCTAGACTGGAAAAAGCATTTTCCTATTAACTATTACTTTGAATCGAAACAAGGTGCTTCATTTGCAAGACAAAGAGCTATGAAAGAAGCTAAAGCTCCTCTGATTGGATTTCTAGATGATGACAATATTCCCGCACCAGATTGGGTAGCTTCAGCCTATACTTTTGGTCAAGCATACCCTCAAGCAGGTGCGTATGGAAGTCGGATTCATGGAGATTTTGAAGTCCAACCTCCTGAAAATTTTGAACGGATAGCTGGTTTTTTCCCCATCATAGAGCGAGAGCAACAGATTTGCTTTAATCATGGTTTATCTAATCGTTTGGGATTATTTCCTCCAGGTGCTGGCTTAGTAATTCGCAAATCAGCTTGGGATAAAAATGTTCCAGAATGCTTACAGTTGCAAGGTCCTATTGGAAATTCTCTAGCTGCCAAAGGAGAAGATATAGAAGCATTATCGTATATTAAAAAAGCAGGTTGGGAAATTTGGTACAATCCCGCAATGGAAATTTACCATCGGATACCAAAAACTCGTTTTGAACGAGACTATATACTCAAATTTTTTCGTGGAGTAGGATTGAGTCGTTATTGGACTCGGATGTTGAAACACGAACTTTGGCAAAGACCATTCATGATTCCAGTTTATATTGTCAATGATTTTCGTAAGCTTATGTTACACTGGTTTAGGTATCATAACGTAATTGCGACAGATGTAGTGGCTGCTGGAGAAAGAGAACTTATATTATATACTTTGCTAAGTCCTTTTTATTTTTGGAAAAATTGGATTGTGAAAAAACGCTTTGAGAACAAACCATAAATCAGAATTATGAAATCAGGAGAGACCTTAGTTAGTATAATTATTAATAATTATAATTACGGAAACTTTCTGCCAGAAGCAATAGAAAGTGCCTTAGCTCAAACTTATCCTAATACTGAGATTATAGTTGTTGATGATGGATCGACAGACGAATCGTCAGCAGTTATTTGTAGGTATGAAGGAAAAATTATCCCTGTTTTGAAAGAAAATGGGGGACAAGCATCAGCCTTTAACGCAGGATTTCAAGCTAGTAAGGGACAAATAATTTGCTTTCTTGATGCTGATGATTATTACTTAGTAAAAAAGCTCAGTCAAATTGTTGATCTATTTCATCAATACCCCAATGCAGGTTGGATTTTTCATGATTTAGCAGAAGTAGATATCAAAGGTTTTCCTTTAAAAATACCAGAAAACCGTTGTCTCAAAAACTTTGAATATGTTGATCTACGAGAAAATATATTGAAGGGACAATTGCTAACTTATTGGTTTCCTGCCACCACAGGTTTATGTTTTAAACGCGATAATATTAAGCAAATATTACCAATGCCAGATCAATTTGTTATTTCTAGCGATGCCTTTTTAAGGTTAGCTGCAATTCATCTATCGCCGGGCATACTTTCCCCTGAAAAACTTGCTGTTCATCGCAGTCATGGGAATAATCTTTATGCGTTTAAGAAAAATATTGGGGTTGAGAGATCGAAATTATATATTAAAGTCGCATACTATCTCAGAAATAGATTTCCAGAAGTTCAAAATTTTTCAGATAAACTTTTAGCTAATTCCTTGGTTCAACTTATTAATTACACCAGTTTAAATGAAGCTCTTCAGCTTCCTGAATATCAAGAATATCTGAAATATTATCCACAATTAATCTACCGCTTCAATTTGATGGTTAAAATAATTTTTACTTATACTAAACTTCAGGCAAGAAAGATTTTAAATGCTACATTAAATAAAACATAATTTTAGAGCCTTTAGTTATATTAAAAAAACCATGATTAACACAAATTTAGTTCGTAAATTTTTGAGAAATAGCCTTCCAAATCTAGCCCAATCTCTAGTTAATAACAGTTATCTAGAGTCCAAATTTTTCTATCCTAAATACAAAAAATATATAGAAAATTTTCATAACCAGCTACCATTAGTTACTGCCAATGATGCAATAATTATTGAATCTTTGAAACATCAAGGCATCTATATAACTACGTTGGAATCTCTGGGAATACCAAGCACAAAAGAATTTGTTGAAGCTGTAAATAGGCTAATGACAGAAATTACTAAAATATCTGAGAAAAAAAGCAGTAAGTTTGCCATTGAGTCTAATTTAGAACAGATCCTCAAATATCCAGAAATATTTACTTGGGGACTTGAAGATAGATTAATCAGTATTGTCTCTAATTACATCGGCGCTCCCATTGCTTATGATACCTTCATGGCACATTTAAGTCTTAATAATGGTAAAGAAACGGCAACTAGACGTTGGCACATAGACAATGAAGACAGGAAAGTTATTAAAATAATTATTTACTTTAATGATGTAGATGATGATGGCGGACCTTTTCAGTATATGCACCCTGAAATTAGTTTATTACTATTGAAAAAAGTCAAAGATAAATACAAATTTTTCTATCATCAAGAAATAGAAGAACTAATACCTAATCATCAACAAGATTGGTTAACAACTTACACAGGGAAAGCTGGAACTGTAATTATTGTAGATACGGCTCATTCTTATCATCGTGGGAAACCTCCCACAAAATATTCTCGCCATGCAGTTACTTTTGGCTATTTAAGTCGTCGCCCCCATCAACCTTTTCGGGCTGGTAGAAATCTTTTATCTAGAGAAGAATTATCTCTGATCGCTGCAAAACTTCCTCCAGAAAAACAAGCTTGCGTTTATTGGCAAGATTCTCTTCCCACTATAGTTAAGTTGATTCCTAAATATTCATACCTTTATTAATTAAAAGGAGATTAACTATGTCTTTTATTCGTGATTGGGCAACTTCTGTTTTTTCCTATATGTATGCTCGTAGCCTCAAAAAGCAACATCTATATAAATCAAAAAAAGACAAGATTAGAAAGGATGTTGTAGATTTTGAAATTGGTGATAACGTTGGTCTAGAGGTATATTGGAAAGTTCTTAATGTAGCAGAAGGACCGTCTGTAATATTTCATGCTCTTGGCTATGAAATTCTCAGGTTTGATACCTATATCAATGGACAATGGCATTGTCATATTCAACTTATAGAATGTCAACCAAAATGTAAGGAGCGTTTATTTTTACCAGAAACAACAGTTGAAGAGCAAATTGAACGGGCAATTTTTGAACTAGAAAAAAATCTCTATTATTGGTTGCAACGTCATCCTGATCGCCAAATTCGGTTGTTGAAAATTGACCAGACTCGATTAAAAATAGCTACGGAAAAAGCCAGGGAGAAAATGTTAGAATATGCAGAAAAAATCAAAGTTGGATCATCCTCTACTGAAACTGTAGGTTAGTGAATTTCTCAGAAATATTACTTTTAACAATTAATTATGGCATCAATCACACAAACATTAGAAAATTGGACACTACCTCACAAATTATGGAAAACTGTAGCTCCACTTCCCACTCCTCTCTTAGAAAGTGCTACAGCAGTCATTAACAACCAACTCTATATTTTTGGTGGCTTTACATTTAGGTGGCAAGCGACCAAAGATGTATTTGTCTATAATCTCGAAGCAAACCAATGGACTAAATTAGGTGAAATGCCTACTCCTATTACTCATATCAATGCAGTTCTTGATGAGTCGCGGGTGTGGTTTGCTGGTGGATTTGTGGGTAATCATCCTGGACCGACAACAGATGCGGTCTGGCAATATGATGCGATCGCTAATTCTTGGACAGAGGGTATCCCACTACCTCAACCTCGTGCAGGTGGTGGCCTCCAAATTATTAATGATGAACTTCATTATTTTGGCGGATTTGCACCAGATCGAGATACCACTTGTGGAGAACATTGGTCGCTATCACTGAAAGAGGGAATAGAATGGATAGAAAAAGCACCTTTGCCAAATCCGCGAGGTCATGTTTCTAGCATTGCTGTTGGTGATAGAATCTATGCTCTTGGTGGTCAACATCGCCATGACACTAATCCAGTTGATGTTGATTCGGTTCATGTTTATGATTGGGAAAAAGATACTTGGTTAGAGTTAGCTAGTTTACCCGAACCCAGGTCTCATTTTGAGCCATCAACTTTTGTTGTAGATAATTACATCGTTATTATCGGTGGGCGTAACAATCAAAATCCCCACTTATTGAGTGAAAAGCTAACAGATATATTTGCCCATGAAAATGACAAACTAATTGATGATTTTCCCCTACAAATTTTTCTGGCACTGAAGCATTCAGTTAAAGGTTCTAAGTATTATACAGATTTGATTCCCAAAATTACTATCTATGACATCAAACTAGATACTTGGACTGAACTAGCATCCTTACCAACTAATCTTTATGCTTGTATGGCTAATGTGATTAGTAAATGGTTAGTTGTTACTGGAGGTGGTAGAAATAGACATAGTAATATGCAATCTAGAACTTTGCTCAATCAAAGTTTGATAGATATTGTGAAGAACAGAAGTAAATAATCAAAAAGATATAACCTAGCACTATTTGGTTTTTAGTAAATGTGAAATCTGTAAAATTGTTTTTTACTAACTACAAATCTATTTACTTATGATTAAAAAGTCTATTAAAAGTTTCCTAAAATCAATCCGTGATTTAGGTAAACAACCACCAAAACAAAGCTATGAGTTAATTACTCAGATCAGTCAGACAAATATGGAATATGTAACCTTGGGTCGTACTGGACTCAGAGTAAGTGTGATGGGTTTAGGTGGTGGTGGATATAGCAAAATCGGTCAAAGTACAGGCAAAAGTCAAGCCGAATCTACATATCTTATCCGTACAGCACTTGACTTTGGTATTAATTTATTTGATACTGCCGAAGATTATAATACTGAACAAATTATTGGCAAAGCAATTAAGGAGATTAAGCGTGAAGATGTAGTCTTATCTACTAAGAAAAAAGTGCTTAATCAAGATCGCTTAATTACTGGCAAGGAATTAGTTAAAGAAGTTGAAAAAAGCCTCCGAAAATTACAAACTGACCATGTAGATATCTATAATTTTCACGGTGTAACAATAAATCAATATGATTACGTTTTAACAGAACTTGTTCCAGTTTTATTTAAGATGCGAGATGCAGGTAAAATACGGTTTATCGGTATCACAGAAGCATTCGTAAAAGAGCCAAGTCATCAAATGCTACAACGTGCTGTTGAGGATGATTGTTGGGATACCATTATGATAGGGTTTAATATCCTTAATCAATCTGCACAAAAGTTAGTTCTTCCCCAAGCTACTACTAACAATATTGGTGTGCTTTCAATGTTTGCTGTTAGACGAGCATTAAGTAGTGCGACAAATTTGAAAAAAGCAATAATAAAATTGCAGCAAATGGGATATGCTGAACTGGAAACTTTAAACGTAGAGAAACCACTAGATTTTTTGTTTGATGAAGGTGGTGCTAAGAATATTACAGATGCAGCTTATCGCTTTTGTCGTCATCAACCGGGAGTTGATGTAGTGTTATTTGGTACGGGAAATATCGAGCATCTTGCTGCTAATGTAGCTTCTCTATTGCAGCCTCCATTATCTGATAAATATTTGTTGAGGCTGCAAGAATTATTTGCCGATGTGGATAATTTTACAGGACATGAAAAAGTCTAACTATCGTTCTTTTTTAATAAAATAACTCATGAAAAAAAATGTAATCATCTACCGTGATCAATTAATCCCTTACTCAGAAACTTTTATCCCGGCTCAAGTTGAGAACTTCTCATCTCATACTGGATTCTATGTTGGCAATACTCGCTTGCCTAGTGCTAAATCCATGATTTCACCAAACAAAACTATTATTTTGGGAGAACTAGTTTCCCCTCCTGAACTTTGGAAAACCGCCTATAAATTAGCTGAATTCTGTCATCCTAATTGGATAAAACACCTGCAAGCCTTATCCCCCATCTTAATTCATGCTCACTTTGGTTTAGATGGTGTTTTAGCCCTACCCTTAGCCAAAAAATTAAACATCCCTTTAATTGTTACCTTTCATGGTTATTATGCAACAGCAGATATTGATTTAAATCAAAGAAAAACCTGGTATGATTATAGTTTAGATTATTTAAAAAGACGCGGTCAATTTTATCGAGAACTGTATATTAAAAAACGCGATCGCCTCTTTCAAGAAGCTGATTGTTTTATTGCTGTTTCTGAATTTATTCGCTCGAAACTAATTGAAAAAGGATGTCCCCCAGAAAAAATTAAAGTTCATTACATCGGGATAGATATAGACAAATTTACTTCTGTTCCTAATATTCAACGCGAACCTGTAGTATTATTTGTCGGACGCTTCGTTGAAAAGAAAGGATGTGAATACTTAATTCGCGCAATGGCTCAAGTCCAGAAAATAATGCCTAATGTGGAATTAGTTATGATTGGAGATGGACCCCTGCGTTCTACCTTAGAAAATATAGCTGCAAATTCGCTCAATCGCTACCGTTTTCTAGGAGTACAACCTCCTGAAATTGTGAAAGAATGGATGACGCGATCTTTCTTACTCTGTGCGCCTAGTATTACAACCTCTCAAGGAGAATCAGAAGGACTGCCCATAGTCATCCTAGAAGCTATGGCAATGGGATTACCTGTGATTAGTTCTGTTCATGCGGGTATTCCTGAAGCGATAATTCATGAACAAACAGGTTTATTAACCCAAGAAAGAGACTGGGAAACTATAGCTAAATCTATTCTAACCTTGCTTGAGGATCAACAATTACGAGATAGTTTGGCAATAGCTGGGCGTTCTTGTGTAGAACAAAAATTTAACTTGAAGTCAAATACTGCACAGTTAGAAGAAACATACAACAGCATCTTGGGAAGTTTTTCTAACAGTGAAAAAATGTCTATTGATTAGTCACCTTGAAAGAGCTAGTACCGCAGGGCGGAATTAAAAATTAAAAATTACAAAAGCATATTACACAAGCTTCTTGAGAATTCTTAATGGTTGGTTGACTTACGCCGTACTGTACTAGTTATAAAATCATTCCCCATTCCTTCTTCCCTGCTATAGACTAATGACTAATGACTAATCACCAATGACTAATGACTAATAATTTAGAGGATCAACTTTTAGCATTACGCCAAGAAGGAGAAATAGCGATCGCTGCCGCCGATACCCTCGAACGCCTAGAAGAACTGCGAGTTAACTATTTGGGCAAAAAAGGTCAATTGGGGGCGCTATTGCGAAGTATGGGGCAAATGAGTGCGGAGGAACGTCCAAAAATTGGGGCGATCGCTAACACCGTCAAAGAAGCCATCCAAAACAGCCTAGATCAACAACGCACCACCTTAGAATCTGCTCAAATTCAGGCACAGCTAGAGGCTGAAACAATAGATGTCACCATGCCTGGTATGTACCGCCCCCAAGGTCGCATTCATCCTCTTAATGGCATTATTGACAGAACACTAGATATCTTTGTCGGCATGGGTTACACCGTTGCCCAAGGCACAGAGATGGAAACAGATTACTACAATTTTGAAGCCCTGAATACCCCCCCAGATCATCCAGCCCGTGATATGCAGGATACCTTCTATTTACCAGATGGTAACTTACTGCGGACTCATACCTCCTCGGTGCAAATTCGCTACATGGAAAAGGAAGAACCACCCATTCGAGTTGTCGCCCCTGGTCGAGTATATCGCAGAGATGATGTAGATGCGACACACTCAGCCGTTTTCCATCAAATTGAACTTTTAGCAATAGATGAAGGACTGACTTTTACAGACCTGAAAGGAACTGTAAAAATATTTTTACAAGCAATATTTGGTGATTTACCAATTCGCTTTCGTGCCAGTTATTTCCCCTTTACTGAACCTTCCGCCGAAGTAGATTTACAGTGGAAAGGACGTTGGTTAGAAGTCATGGGGTGCGGTATGGTTGACCCCAATGTTTTGAAATCTGTTGGTTATGACCCCGAAGTTTATAGTGGGTTTGCTGCCGGTTTTGGTGTAGAACGGTTTGCAATGGTATTACATCAAATTGATGATATTCGCCGTTTATATAATAGCGATTTGCGTTTCTTACAGCAGTTTTAAAGTAGGGGCGGGGTTTCCCCGTCCTCAATAATCATCCCTATTCAATTTTGAAGTTAAAGGGTAAACGGGTATAAACTCCGTTTGGATCATTCATTGTTTGTAAAATACTAATTTCCTGTTGAAACTTTCCTAACTCATTTATGAGGAGATTATTAGGTTTAGTTGGAGTTGTTTCTATTCCTAATTTGGCTTTTGCTTCTTCTAATTGTTTCCCAAAAAAGCGTTCTCCAAATGTCCTAACTTGGGGATATTCTTCTAGTTCCCAATCATTACCTAATTTTGCTTGTTTAGCAGCATATTCAATGGCTACATTTAAACCACCAATTTCATCAACTAACCCGATTTGTTTAGCTGCTGTACCTGACCAAACTCGTCCTTGGGCAATTTCTGCTACTTTTGCAGTTGGTAGTTTTCGTCCTTGGGAAACTTTTTGCAAAAATAGATTATAAATGCGGTCAACACTGCGTTGGTAGACTGCTAATTCTTGGGGAGATTTGGGACGGGAAATGGTTTGTTGATCTGCAAATTGGGATGTTTTCACAGAATCCCAGGTGATACCATTATTATTTGCTAATTTTTGACCATTAAATAATACGCCAAAGACACCAATAGAACCTGTAATGGTATTAGCTTGGGCGAAAATACGATTGGAGTCACTAGCAATCCAATAACCACCAGAAGCAGCCATGTCTCCCATTGAGACAATCACGGGTTTAACTTGACGAGTTAATTTAATTTCTCGCTGCATAATTTCGGCTGCGGTAGCACTACCACCAGGGCTATTAATTCGCAAAACTACAGATTTGATTTGATCATTTTGCCTAATTTTGGTGAAGATTGTCGCAAAGCGATCGCCTCCCACTTCTCCACTATCACCGCTACCATTGACTATTTCCCCTTCTGCATAAACAATGGCAATTTTATTGTCTGATTCGGAATTTTTACCAGGAACTTCTGCATAATCACTAAGACTAATTTTGGTAAATGTGGAGTCTGTTTCCTTCTTACCAGTTAATTTTTTCAAGTCTGCTAATACTTCATCTTGGTAAGCAATCTTGTCTACTAAACCGTTAGATTTAGCTTGTGTGGCTTCTAAAATTGCTTGATTATTAGCGATCGCTTGTAATTTCTGCGGCTGTATATTTCGGCTTGTTCCTACGGATGTCCGCCATTCTCCCCAAATATCATCTAACAATTTCTGAGTTTGTTGTCGGTTCTCTGGGCTGAGTTGATTGAGAATCAAGGGTTCTACTGCACCTTTAAATTTACCCACCCGGACAATCTGCACACCAATACCATATTTTTGAAATGCTCCTGTTAAAAACATGGGTTGTGAACTCAAACCGTTCATTTCCATTACTCCCATAGGATTAACAACGATTTGATTCGCTACGGAACTCAGATAATATTCCTTTTCACTCCAGTTTGTACTATAGGCAATGATCTTTTTCCCGGTTTTGCGGAATTTTTCTAGTGCTTGACGGATTTCTTTGGAGGAAGCATAACCTACTGGACTCGCATCTGTCCCATTTATATAAATACCGACAATACGTTGATCACGCCCTGCTTTGTCTATAGTTTCTACAACTTGACGAAGTGTGATGTTATTTTCATCAACACCGCTCAAAGTTTTTTGCAATAATTGACCAGAACTAGGTTCACTATCGGTGATTTTCATTGATAAGTCAAAAACCAACATTGACTTGTTTTTGACTACTGGGGCTGTACTTTGAGAACTTGTAATTGCAATTAACAGTACCAAAAATCCCACTGTACTAACTCCAGAAAAAATCATCAGTCCCAGTAAACTGCCAATTAAACTTGCTAAGGTTTGTTTAAAAAAATTAGTCATTAGTTATTTAGTCATTAGTTATTAGTCATTAGTCATTAGCCCAAAACCAATGACTAAAAATCAGCTTAGTTCTATTGTATGCGCTGTAAACTCTGAGATTGCTTCAATTTATACAAGCTTTTATTGCCAGTGCAAAATAATACGGTGGTGATTTCAGCAATTAATACCTCTACTAATTCTACTACAGCGGCTTCTGACAATGCTGCTGCTTTCAAAAAAGGCATTGCTAAACCAGCAATATCCGCCCCCAGAGCGATCGCTTTAGCAACATCTAAACCATGACGTAAACCCCCAGAAGCAATTAAGGGAATATGGGGACAATTTGCCCGAATACTGGTAATACAATCGGCTGTAGGTATACCCCAATTCCCAAATGTTTGCCCTAACCGCCGCTGTAAGGATGTTTCAGCCCGTTCACTTTCTACCATTGCCCAAGACGTACCCCCAGCACCTGCTACATCAATAACTTGAACTCCAGCGGCTATTAATTTTTCGGCCATTGTCGCTGAAATACCATTCCCTACTTCTTTGGCAATCACAGGGACTGGCAATTGATTACACAAATCTGATATTTTGTCAAGCAATCCTAAAAAATTCCGATCTCCTCTGGGTTGAATAAATTCTTGTAAAGGGTTAATATGTAAGATTAGGGCATCAGCCTCAATCAGATCAATAATTCGCAAACATTCATCAACCCCATATTCATAATTAAGCTGTACTGCACCTAAGTTAGCAAATAGGAGAATATCAGGCGCATATTTGCGAACGGCGAAAGTATCAGCAACTTGAGGTTTTTCCACTGCCACGCGCACAGATCCCACACCCATAGCTAATTGGTATTTTTGGGCGACTTCTGCAAGACGACGGTTAATAATCCCCGCTTGTTCTGTGCCTCCAGTCATAGAGGAAATTAATAAAGGTGCATGGAGATGTTTTCCCAAAAAAGTCGTACTCACATCAATATCTTTACCATCAAGTTCAGGTAAACAAGTATGGCTAAAGCGATATTTTTCTAACCCATTAGTGATTTCTGGAGATTGGACATGATCTTCTAAACAGATACGGATATGATCTGCTTTGCGATTTTGAGTTTGGGCTGGGTTGCTAGTAATAGGGTTCACGGCGTATATATTAAATTACGTTAATATCTATTGTTGCAAATATTGTTCATATCCAAGCTGATCTAATTTGACTTGCTTTTCCATGACTGAATCACATAGACTTTGCCGATAAGCTTGCACTTTTTGCAGTAATTCTGGTTGGTGAGTAGCGAGAATTTGCACAGCCAAAAGTCCAGCATTTTTCGCATTACCAATGGCTACAGTAGCTACGGGTATTCCTGCTGGCATTTGCACGATAGAATATAAAGAATCTACACCTTGTAAGTTACGAGTAGCGACTGGGACACCAATTACAGGTAAAGGAGTTAAAGATGCTACCATACCAGGAAGATGAGCCGCACCACCAGCACCGGCGATAATTACCTTGATACCGCGTTGATGTGCAGTTTGAGCATATTTCACCATCCGTTCTGGGGTACGATGAGCAGAGACAATGGCAACTTCAAATACAATACCAAATTCTTCACAAATAGCGATCGCATCCTTCATGGTAGGCAAATCCGAATCGCTACCCATAATAATACCAATTTCGAGACTCATAGAATTAGGGAATAGGGAATAGGGAACAGGGAACAGGGAACAGGAAAAACTTCTTAACAACTGACAACTGACGACTGACAACTGACAACTGACTAATAAAAAATAACACCCATGCTGGCAAATGTAGATATTATCAATGCAAAAGTACCCGGTTATCAAGATTTACAGAGAATCTTAGTTAACCAAAAAGGCATAATTAAACAAATTATGTCCATGAAGACAGCATGGGAAGAAGTTACGCCACAAGATTTAAAGGTTTTAGATGTAGCGGGAGACTGGATTTCTTTAGGTGGTGTAGATTTACAAATCAATGGTGGACTGGGGTTAGCATTTCCGGAATTAACATCAGAAAATGCCTATATGCTGAAAACCATCTCCTCATTTCTATGGGAAGCCGGAGTTGATGGTTATTTACCAACCATAGTCACCACCTCTATCGAAAATATTCAGCGAGCGATCGCCATTCTCGCCGATTATACTCCCAGCCCCGGCACATCTGCACAAATCCTGGGAGTCCATCTTGAAGGACCTTTCTTAAACTACTACAAACGTGGCGCACATCCAGCCGAATACCTTTTACCTCTCACTATTGATCAAGTTAAACGGGTATTAGGTGACTATGCCCATTTTGTCAAAGTCATCACCCTAGCACCAGAATTAGATAGCACAGGTGAAGTGATCCCCTATTTGCGTTCTTTGGGAATCACTGTCAGTTTAGGACATTCTCAAGCCACCGCCGTCGAAGCCCAACAGGTCTTTGCCCAAGGGGCGACAATGATTACCCACGCCTTCAACGCTATGCCACCCCTACACCACCGCGAACCAGGGTTACTAGGTGCAGCAATGAACGATCCTCGTGTCTTCTGTGGCTTTATTGCTGATGGTCAGCACGTTGCCCCAATGATCTTAAAAATTCTTGTGCGTGCCAGTGAAAATTTATTTATTGTCAGTGATGCCCTTGCACCTCTAGGATTACCAGATGGCATCTATCCTTGGGATAACCGACACATTGAAATTATCAACGGTACAGCCAGATTACAAGATGGGACTTTAGCCGGAACAACCCTACCGTTATTAGTTGGAGTTCAAAATCTAGTAAAATGGGGAATCTGTGATGCAGAAACAGCCATTAACCTCGCTACAGATGCACCTAGACAAGCTATCAATTTACCAACTTATGCCGCCAATCAA
>NZ_VILD01000006.1:31442-55887 GCF_009712085.1 Anabaena sp. UHCC 0253 | reverse complement strand
AAATCCTATAAATAAAATAAAAAAATCCCTCTTTTAAATACCAAAACTATAAAATAATAATAGTATTATGCAATACATAAAATCTATACTCACTGTCATCAAGATGACGTTTATTAGAACATGAGTACAACTGAATATAGCTGAAAATATCTTGCCTAAATAGCTGCAACTTCTGACAGGTTAAGGGATTAGTTATGAGTGCATAAATGATCAAACCCTAACCTAAAAATACAAGTACCCCTATGAGAAAAAGCTAGTACCCCTACCCCAACAGAAAATGTAAAGTTCAGTTCAATAGGGGTTTAAACCTATTGAGTACAAACGTAATAATTTTAATATTTCTAATCTGTGTTGCTGATTTTGTCTGTTTAGGAGTTACCTGATATAAGCATAAAAACAGTACAGGATTTTTTCACCTGACAATACAGATGCCCCAGTCTTTAAACAGTATCAGTAAAACCGAGACTGTAAATACAAATCCACAAAAACCCGAAGATTCTAGACTTTTTTTAGAGTCATTAATTAGTGATTTTCGGATTATTTTTGAGCGTGATCCAGCCGCACGTAATTGGTTAGAAGTAATCTTTTGTTACCCTGGATTTCATGCTCTTTGTTTACATCGGCTTGCACACTGGTTACATATCCATAAAGTGAGTTTTATTCCCCGATTAATTTCCCATTTGGGACGGTTTTTCACAGGAATTGAAATTCACCCAGGAGCAAAAATTGGCAAAGGTGTATTTATTGATCATGGCATGGGTGTTGTAATTGGTGAAACTGCCATTGTGGGAGATTATACACTAATTTATCAAGGTGTAACATTGGGAGGCACTGGTAAAGAAAGCGGTAAACGTCATCCCACCTTGGGTAATAATGTTGTCGTTGGTGCGGGTGCGAAAGTATTAGGAAATATTCAAATTAGCGATCGCGTCCGTATTGGTGCAGGTTCTATTGTCTTGCGTGATGTGCCTCCAGATGCCACTGTTGTGGGCATTCCTGGACGGATTATTTCGAGGAAGTCTAGTAACCGTATTTCTCCCTTAGAACATGGCAAATTACCGGATATAGAAGCAGGTATTCTGCGTTCTTTGCTTTCCCGAATTGAACAACTAGAACAACAAGTACAAACTCTCAAAAGTCATCATCAAGATGATAAATAATGTCAATTCTGTAAATTTTGCTGATGTCACTAAATTGTAACTTTTTAACTGTCGGTGAACAAGTTTTGCAAATTCCTTTAGGTGATAGATGGTGTATTTATCACCGATTGCAAGAGTTGATGATTTCTTGTTCCTGTCCCCCGGATGGGTCTTTACGCGTACAAGTTAATGACCTTCAAGAGGCAATTCTTGTCCGTAGTACATTAATGCAATTTTTTGCTTCTCGTCGTCAATTAGTGACATGGTTAGAGAATTGCTTGTGTAATGGTATTGAGTAAAAATAAAGATATTTCTTGATTAGTATTACTGACTACCATTAATGATTTTGAGAATGTCTAATCACCAGAATATCAAAGAAGTCTTATTGATTTCAAGTCATTGTTTACTCACAAATTATCTTGCACATTGAAGATATTTCACCTAAGCTTAGGTTCACCCAGTTTGCTAAAACTAAAACTCCTTTAATTTAGAGAGGGTAATTAGTAATTGCCTATGGGAATAACTGGTACTTGATGTTGATTTAGTTTGAGATTAGTCCAAATATGGTGATTAATAGTAGTGATAGGAAGTTACTGCAATTTTTACAAAAAGAACTAGCACTTTCCCAAGCGGATATTGCTGTAGCAACGCGACATCCTGAGTTCAATCATGGACCTTTACCGATGCTGCTTTGGCAATATGGTTTAGTGGATTTACAACAACTAGACAGAATTTTTGATTGGCTTGCAGAACACACTTAGTTAATGTAAATGAAAAATTACTAGTAAGAATATGAGGTCAAAATTATGATTACTAGCTTCGTGGCTGGCATGAGTATATTATTTTTTACAGTATTTGCGAATGTTTGGATGGGTTATTGGCTACTTACAAAAACCACAAATTATCATACCAAAAATTCTTTATAAGTTATACCCTTTTTTGTTTTCTGCCATACAGATGCAATATAAATATTTGAGTAATAATTAAGGATCGTAAATCATGATTAATGATTTATTCGCACAATCAAGTATTTACTGCACATCTACCCCTAAGAAGAATTGTAGCGACCAAGGATATGACAAGAAAACTCCGCTAGAGGGATTTTGAAAATGTATCAGATCATCATTAATGACACGACATTACGTGATGGAGAACAGGCGGCAGGTGTTGCTTTTAACTTAGAAGAAAAAGTAGCGATCGCTCAATTCTTAGATGCCATTGGTGTTCATGAATTAGAAGTTGGTATTCCGGCAATGGGAGAAGAAGAAATTCGTTCTATTGTCGCTATTAGTAACTTAGATTTACAAGCTAAATTATTAGGTTGGAATCGGGCTGTCCTATCAGATATAAAAGCTTCTATAGCCTGTGGATTACAGCGAGTACATATCGCAATTCCTGTTTCTGGAGTGCAAATTGCGGCCAAATTTCATGGTCAATGGCGAGTAAGTTTACAAAGACTAAAAGACTGTATTAGCTTCGCATTAGATCAAGGTCTTTGGGTATCTGTTGGTGGAGAAGATTCTTCTAGAGCCGATGAAAATTTCCTCCAAGATGTTGCCCTTTTATCACAAGAATGGGGAGCATCACGTTTTCGTTTTTGTGATACAGTCGGGGTACTTGATCCCTTCAGCACTCACCTAAAAGTTAAGCGTTTAGTATCAACTCTATCAATTCCTATTGAGATTCACACCCATAATGATTTTGGACTAGCAACTGCTAATGCCTTAGCGGGAATAAAAGCTGGTGCTGTATCTGTAAATACTACCGTTAATGGCTTAGGAGAAAGAGCCGGAAATGCTGCATTAGAAGAAGTAATTATGGCTCTAAAATGTATCTATGGTGTTGATTTGGGGATTCAAACTCGACACTTATTAGCATTATCTCAATTAGTTGCTAGAGCCTCAGGTGCTAATGTTCAACCTTGGAAAGCAATTGTGGGTGAAAATACATTTGCTCATGAGTCAGGTATTCATGCTCATGGTGTATTGCAAAACCCCGTTACTTATGAACCATTTTCTCCTGAAGATGTGGGTTGGGAACGGCGTTTAGTAATAGGTAAACATTCTGGTCGGCATTCATTATCTAATGTATTAGAACAGCACGGAATCTTTCTTGATTCTGAAGAAACCCAAGCTGTTTTAGATGTAGTCCGTCAGCAATCAATCCTCAAAAAACGCAGTCTCACTACAGAAGAATTATTAAATTTAGTCAGCGAAAAAAGGTATTCCCATGCAACGTGATGAAATAGAACTGAACTCGCAACCCATTTTTGAAATTGGTCAAAAAGTCCGAGTTAAGAAACTAATCAAAAACGATGGAACTTTTCCAGGTAGAGAAATTGGGGAAGTTTTAGCAAAAATTGGTGATGTTGGTTATGTATCTAGCATCGGTACATTTTTGCAAGCTTATTATATCTATGCTGTACATTTTTTGGAAACAGGGTACATCATCGGTTGTCGAAAAAGAGAACTAGAATCTGCTGAGGAAACACATGAAAGTAATGCTCCGAATGAATGATGCTGGTACTTTGGTTGTCTATGTCGCTAAAAAAGACTTAGAAGAAGAAGTAGTTAAACAAACAGATGGTGAAGCAGGTAAAATTCTCACTTTAGCTAATGGTTGGGAATTAGAATTTAGTGAATTACCAGATAAAAGCCGTTTACCTCTAACTGTTGAAGCTAAACGACTTTCTTAAAGTTCTCATAAATACAAAGAAGGTAAAAGGTAAAAATCTATTTTTACCTCTTCCTTTTTTGGAGGGAATTGTCAATTGCTAATGAAGAGCCGATTATTTTCTATTTGAAAAAATTGAGTTATCGCAAATGGGTGAAAAATATCTGACATTATCGGAATTGAATATTGAGGGACAGTTTTTAGGGTTTGTTGGTAAACAAGCTGGGAAATGTAAACATCTCCAGTTAGCAATTTCTGGGGGAAATATCAAAGTTAAAATTCCCAAGGATTTACGTTTTTCCCTAGTTTCATCTTTAGTTCCCGGTGAACAAATTCGCATAGATGCTATTAGTAAATTAAACCCCCGCAGTCATAAACTAAAACTCCAACCTTATCAAATTCAAGCAGTTGGTTTTTGTTTACTCAAAAATCCCCTTCCTCAACCGAAAGCCAAAATTATGGTTTGTCAAAAATCTGGTTGTATGAAACGGGGTGGAAAGGGGTTATTATCAGACTTAGAAAAAACCTTGTGCGATCGCGGTTTATCGGATAAAGTGACCATTGAACACACCGATTGTCAAAAACGCTGTAGTAGCGCCCCCAATTGTGTTTTGATGTTAGGTAAAAAGCAATACAAGAAAGTTCATCCAGAAGCGATCGCTTCCTTGTTAGAGAATCATTTGAGTTAAGTTGTCAAGATATTTTACAAAATAGTTACCAAGGTGAAAGAGGTAAACTCTCATTCGCCTATTTTTACTGTCAAGAGTTAATATAACGTGAGTTCAACAGACCTAGACAGTGGCAGAAGGTAGAGCCGGTCAGTCTTTTGGTTCAGAGGGAACTAACAGGGAACGGAAAAAACTCATGTTTTTAAACATGAGATCGAAATATCGCCACAACTTGTGCTTTTGTTCTCAACGTAGCAAACCACTAATCACGTTATGATAGTGGATAGTCTGGTTGTAAATTATGATTGAGTGAACTATTCTATCTCCTCTAATGAAATTGACCTTGGGTCAATATTTCCCTTTGAATTAGATCAATTCCAGAAAGAAGCGATCGCCTCCCTCAATGCTGACCGCTCAGTTGTTGTCTGTGCGCCCACAGGTTCAGGAAAGACTCTCATCGGGGAATATGCTATCTATCGCGCCTTATCTCGCGGGAAACGGGTATTTTATACCACTCCCTTAAAGGCGTTATCTAATCAAAAACTCCGCGACTTCCGCGAAAAATTTGGCTATGATCAAGTTGGACTCCTGACCGGAGATGCCTCCATTCACAGGGATGCACCAATTTTGGTCATGACCACAGAAATTTTCCGCAATATGCTCTATGGCACACCCATAGGTCAAATTGGCATCTCTTTGACAGACGTTGAGGCTGTGGTGCTAGATGAGTGCCACTACATGAACGATCGCCAACGCGGTACAGTTTGGGAAGAATCAATTATTTATTGTCCCCGTTCTGTCCAACTTGTAGCCCTTTCTGCTACTGTTGCCAACAGTGACCAACTCACCAGTTGGCTAAATCAAGTTCATGGACCAACAGACCTAATTTACTCGGATTTTCGTCCCGTCCCCTTAGAATTTAACTTTTGTAATCCCAAAGGTTTATTTCCGTTATTAAATGAAACTAATACCAAAATTAACCCCCGCTTAGTCAAACGGGGTAAAAAAGGATTTTGGGAAAAAGGCAAAGCTGGTAGACCAGAACCACCTGGTCTTATTTATACCCTGAGCCAACTCCAACAGCGGGATATGCTACCAGCAATTTACTTTATCTTCAGTCGTCGAGGCTGTGATAAAGCAGTAGAAGAAGTTGGTGATTTATGGTTAGTTAATAATGAAGAGTCCCAAATCCTCCGCCGACAGATTGATGACTTTTTAAGCCGAAATCCCGATGCTGGTCGGTCTGGACAAATAGCTCCACTGTATCGAGGCGTGGCTGCTCACCATGCTGGCATCTTACCCGCCTGGAAAGGACTAGTAGAAGAACTTTTTCAACAAGGATTAATTAAAGTAGTATTCGCTACCGAAACCTTGGCAGCGGGAATTAATATGCCTGCGCGGACAACAGTCATTTCTACTCTTTCCAAACGCACTGACAACGGACACCGCTTACTAAATGCTTCGGAATTCCTGCAAATGGCAGGCCGAGCCGGTCGTCGGGGCATGGATCTACAAGGTTATGTGGTGACATTGCAAACTCCCTTTGAAGGAGCAAAAGAAGCGTCATATTTAGCTACATCCCAGCCAGATCCCCTAGTTAGTCAGTTTACACCCAGTTACGGCATGGTCTTGAACCTGCTGCAAACCCACACCATAGAAAAAGCTAGAGAACTGATAGAACGCAGTTTTGGACAATATATGTCCAATTTGCATCTGCAACCAGATTTTGAAGAAATAGCCCAAGTACAAGGCGAACTATCACAAATTCAGGCACAATTATCCACCATTGATGAAAATGAATTGATGGTATATGAAAAATTGCGCCAACGTCTCAAGGTAGAACGGCAGATTTTCAAAACCCTGCAAGAGCAAGCACATGAAGACCGACAAGCCCAATTGGCCATGATGCTCGATTTTGCTATATCTGGAACTATGTTAAGTATCCATGATAAAAATGCAATTTCACCCCTGCCAATTACAGCAGTATTAATTGATAAAGCTGTGAGTGCCGGTCAAACTTCGTACTTTATCTGCTTAGGGCAAAATAACCGTTGGTATGTAGCAACTTCAGCCGATATATTAGATTTGTATGCGGAACTGCCACGAGTGGAAGTACCAACTGATCTGATCCCACCTTCAGAACTGAGCTTGAAACGTGGACAATCTATCCGTGGTGATGAAAATACTATTGCTGTTGCTCAAAGCATACCCAACCCTGAAGAATTTAACCATCTGCCCACAGAAGTACGAGAACAACTCAGTCGGGTAACTGCTGTTCAAGCGCAATTAGAAAACCATCCCATCTATAAATCGGGGAATATTGCCAATATCTTTAAAGGTAGGGCGCGTTGTGTCGAATTAGAAGCAGAACTGGAACATTTACAAGAGCAAGTGGCACTCCAGTCTCAAAGATATTGGGAGGAGTTTCTCTGTTTAATTGAGATTTTACAGTCCTTTGAATGTCTGGATAATTTAGTTCCCACGAAATTAGGACAAGTTGCGGCAGCTATTCGCGGGGAAAATGAGTTGTGGTTAGGTTTAGTTCTTTCCAGTGGCGAGTTAGACAATATTGGTCCTCATCACTTAGCGGCAGTGGTAGCTGCTTTGGTGACTGAAACCCCCCGTCCAGATACAAAGATTGATTTTAATCTCTCGAAAGAAGCAGATGCAGCTTGGTTAACATTGCAACCTATTCGCCGTTCTGTGTTAAAGGTGCAGTATCGTCATGGTGTGGCTTTACCTGTAGGTTTGGAAACTCGCTTTATTAACTTGATTTCCTTGGTAGAACAGTGGGCGCTGGGGGTAGAGTGGAAAGTGTTATGTAGCAAAACTACTTTAGATGAAGGGGATGTGGTGCGAATTTTACGCCGGACTCTAGATTTATTATCCCAGATTCCTCATGTTCCTAATTTACCAGATGTGTTGCGGCGTAATGCTCAACGGGCGATGCAGTTAATTGATAGGTTTCCTGTCAATGAGGTGACGGAATAGGGTAGATACAGTTCCAAAATTTAGGACTTCAGCCCAACTACAAAATAACAAAAAAGATGATTGCAGCCATTGATATTGGGACAAATTCTTTACACATGGTGGTGGTGAAAATTGAAGCCACGTTACCATCTTTTAGCATTGTTACGAGAGAAAAGGAAACGGTAAGATTAGGCGATCGCAATCTGGTGACTGGAGAACTAAAACCAGAAGTCATAGATAAGGCGATCGCCTGTTTGGGAAGATTCAAAACCCTGGCTGATAGCTTAGGTGTAGATAGTATTGTCGCTGTTGCTACGAGCGCCGTCCGCGAATCTCCTAATGGCAAAGATTTTATCCACAAAGTTGAAACCGAAGTTGGTTTAACTGTTGACTTAATTTCTGGTCCTGAAGAAGCCCGACGCATCTATTTAGGTGTCTTGTCGGGGATGGAATTTAATAACCAACCTCACATCATTATTGATATTGGTGGTGGTTCAACAGAATTGATTTTAGGAGACAGCGAAGAACCTCGTTGTCTGACTAGTACGAAAGTTGGTGCGGTGCGATTAACTGGGGAATTAGTTAACTCTGATCCCATCACAGAAACTGAATTTAAATATCTCCAAGCCTACGCTAGAGGAATGCTAGAACGTTCTGTGGAAGAGATTTTAGCAAACTTCAAAATTGGCGATTCTCCCCAGTTAATCGGCACATCTGGCACAATTGAAACTATAGCTACTATTCACGCTAGAGAAAAATTAGGTCTTGTTCCTTCTACTCTCAACGGCTATCAATTCAGTCTTCAAGACTTGCGAACCTGGGTAAATCGCTTGCGAAAGATGACTAATGTCGAACGGGCAACTATTCCAGGAATGCCAGAAAAGAGGTCAGAAGTTATACTTTCGGGGGCAGTAATTCTCCAGGAAGCTATGACTTTGTTAGGCGTAGAATCCGTCACAGTTTGTGAGCGATCGCTCCGAGAAGGTGTAATTGTAGATTGGATGCTAACCCATGGTTTCATTGATAATAGATTACGGTTTCAAAGTTCTATCCGCCACCGCAGTGTATTAAAAGTTGCCAAAAAATATCAGACTAATTTAGAACATAGCGAGCGTGTAGCCGCTTTTGCCTTTAGTATATTTGATCAAACCCAAGGACAACTACATAATTGGAGTGTAGATGAACGCCAATTACTTTGGGCTGCGGCGATTTTACATAATTGTGGTCACTATATCAGCCATTCTTCCCACCACAAACATTCATACTACTTAATTAGAAATGGCGAATTACTCGGTTATAATGAAACCGAAATCGAAATTATCGCCAATATAGCCCGTTATCACCGCAAATCTCCACCCAAGAAAAAACACGACAACTATCGTAGTCTCTTACATAAAGAACATCGCCAAATGGTTAATCAACTCAGCGCCATTTTAAGATTAGCTGTGGCTTTGGATAGAAGACAAATAGGTGCTATTTCTCATATTCAATGTGAATATTTTCCGAATTTTAAGGAAATGAAGATGTTCATTTTCCCATCTTTAAGTAATGATGAATGTGCTTTGGAAATGTGGAGTTTAGATTATAAAAAAGGAATTTTTGATGAAGAGTTTGGGTTGAAATTAGTGCCAGTATTAATGAGGGCTGGTTAAAAGTTTTTTACTAATAACACCTCCAGAATTCTTCACAAATTACCAACAACAAAATCAAACAAATAATGAGCCATTTCTAGTTTAGAACAAGCTGGAATTTCTACCTCTTTCCCTTCTTTGTCTAAAAACACAGCTTGATTATTATCACTCCCAAAACCACTATCAACTTTATCAATCGGGTTGGCGACAATTGCATCTAATTTCTTCCTTTGCAATTTTTCCCGCGCTGGCTTGACAATATCACCCGTTTGTGCTGCAAAACCAATTAAATATTGATGAGATTGTTTGAGTTTTCCGATTTCAGCCACAATATCTGTTACTGGTGCGAGTGCTAGGTTTTCGGGGAGCGATCGCTTGGGCAATTTTTCGCTACTATAATCTCTAGGTTTGACATCTGCAACTGCGGCTGACATGATAATTATATCTGCATTGGCTAAATGCTTTAACATGACCTGCTGCATTTGGTCTGCACTAATTACGGGAATTGCTTCTACTCCCAAAGGTGCTTCCCAACTGGCAGGACAATGGACTAATATTACTTTTGCCCCTCTGTGCAGCGCAGCCTGTGCCAATGCTAAACCCATTTTACCAGTTGAGGGATTGCCAATAAATCGCACGGGGTCTAAATATTCTCTCGTTCCCCCAGCACTGATTAAAACCTGTTTCCCAGCTAAATCTCTGATTCCTTGGGTGTGTAATAAAGATTGAATATAAACAAATATTTCGGCGGGTTCTGCCATTCTACCAGCACCAATGCGATCGCACGCTAATAAACCCGATGCTGTACCCATACCATAAAATCTACCATCTGTCAATAGCTGCCGCCAATTTCTTTGTACCGCCACCTGTTCCCACATATCTGTATTCATGGCTGGTGCTAACAACACGGGACAAGTAGAAGCGAGAACGGTATTTGTTAGTAAGTTATCCGCCATACCATAGGTTAATTTAGCCAAAGTATTAGCAGTTAAAGGCGCAATTACAATTAAATCAGCCCATTCACCTAATTCAATATGCAACGGACGAGAATAGATTGGTTGGCAAAAATTCTCATCAGTATAAGCTTGATGACGAGATAAAGTTGCTAAACTTAAAGGAGTGATAAATTCTTGGGCAGATTTAGTGAGAATAACTCGCACTTCTACCCCCGACTTAAATAGAGTAGAAACCAATTCACAGACTTTATAGGCGGCGATACCACCGCCTACACAAATAAGAACCCGGTTAGATTGAGAATTTGTAGATGATGGCATTTTGGGGCAAAATTCCAATTATCTTTGATAATAGTCCCTCAAACCCAATCTAAAATCCAAAATCTAAAATCTAAAATCTAAAATTCTTAGCCTTCGTCGTAGGGTTCTAAATCTAAGAGGTGGATATAGGGTTCAACTAATTCTGGACGCTGAAAAGCAATTGCTCGGAGTAAATGCCAATCATTCAAACCCTCAAAAGCATTACTATAGTTATCTAATTCTAGACGCGTAGCTAATTCTTGCACCTCGGTTGCAGTCATAGCAGAAATTTCTGTTTTGGAAATGCTTAGAGTTTTCATAATTTTTGCCCCTCCCTTTTGCAGCACTTGTATTCAGCTTAGGGTGGAGTTGCTCTAAAAGCTTCCACCTGATCTATCTTACTCACTAATGAGCATTAAATTTGTAAAAATTCTTGTGATTTTTACCCGAATCTGTAAAATTTTTGTAACGTTAGTTAACTAATTGTGTTGACAACAAAAGTTCGTAACACTTCTAGCATTTGTAAATTAATTTCATGTCCCATTGCAAATTCATGATACTCCACATTTACTCCTAGAGATTCTGTAACTTCTCTGGACTTAATTGCAGCTTTTAGCGGTACAACTTCATCCTGTGTTCCGTGCATGATTAATGTCGGCGGAAAAATGCCTTTATTCAACATGGCTACACTAGGATGCAAATAGCCACTCATCACGACTAAACCAGCCAAAGGTAAGCTTAATCCTACATCTAAAGTCATCGCTCCACCTTGAGAAAATCCGCTCAAAATTGTGCGTGATAATGGCACACCTGTATGATTTTCTAAAGATTGCAACCAATCTATGAGTAGTTGTTTACTTTCTACCAATCCATCATACATAGTTTCTGTTCGCAGGTCATACCATGCTTTACCTGTATCAGTATAGGGATGAGGATAAGGAGCATTTGGGAGGAGAAACTCGTACTCTGGTAAGTTGACATAAGGTATTAAAGATGCCACATCTTGAGCATTTGCACCCCAACCATGCAAAGTGACGATTAAAGCGTCTGGTGTTTTGTTTGTTGGTGGAGAAACCCTAATAAAATCTAATGTTTGAGTCATGAGTAATTGAGTTAGGAATTAAGGCAGATACAGTATACCGCGTGTTAATCCAGTACACATTTCCAAACTTTTTTAGCTATTCTGGACATTTTTATATTTTGCCACTGTTCCCCAAGCTAATTATCATAAAACCTCGCGGTAAGTGGGAAACCGGCTAAAGCCGCTGAGAGGGAAGCGACACGAGCGGTTAAAACCACAGTGGTATTTTATGCTAAAATGAGATTGTGAGTAGGAATAACTATCTACGTGTTGAAACATCCTAGTATCGGAGAAATCCCGGCTCCCGTGAAACAACGGTTAGGTTTAAGTCCTAACGGCAGTATGACAAGAAAGAGCGAGTAATGGCAGGTTGTGGAGCGTACCGAATCTTGGCTGAGTGATGGCCTCTGAAAGCACCAAAATGATAAAAGTAGCTAGAAACCTAAGCTGGACTTAGAGTAACTAAGTAGGCGTTGTTTGACGAACGCAGCGAAAATTAGGCTTTGGGTATTCCCTAATCTAAATCTGTCAGCAAAATCTCAGCGGCTTTAGCCCTGAGAGTGTCAATCTGAGCAACCTTTGGGTAGAATGTTCTTCACAGAAAGCAATTTAATCCAAAGGAATCTGGGGAATTATGGCACGTTTAGCCCTGCTGAGTGTATCTAATAAAACTGGTGTAATTGATTTAGCGCGTAGTTTGGTTGAGGAATTTGGCTTTGATATCATCAGCAGTGGGGGAACAGCCAAAACCCTAAAAGATGCAGGCATACCAGTTACTAAGGTTTCTGATTATACAGGTTCACCGGAAATTTTAGGTGGTCGGGTAAAAACTCTTCATCCTCGCATTCATGGCGGTATTTTAGCACGGCGGGATGTGGCACAAGATGTCACGGATTTAGAAAATAACCAAATTCGGCCGATTGATTTGGTGGTAGTTAATCTTTATCCTTTTGAAGAAACCATTGCTAAACCTGGTGTTACCTTAGCTGACGCGGTGGAACAAATTGATATTGGTGGTCCGGCAATGTTAAGGGCTTCATCAAAAAATTACGCCCATTTGACGGTATTATGTGATCCTGCCCAATATGGTGAATATTTGCAAGAATTACGCCAAAATGGGGAAGCTTCTTTAGAGTTTCGCCAAAAATGCGCTTTAAAGGGATTTTTGCACACTGCTAGTTATGATAATGCCATAGCTGCCTATTTAGCTGGGACACAATCTGAAGAATTTACTGTTTCTGGTACACAACTCCAATCTTTGCGTTATGGGGAAAATCCTCACCAACCCGCAGCATGGTATCAAACGGGAAGTACCCCCATTGGTTGGACAGCAGCGACTAAACTGCAAGGTAAGGAACTCAGTTACAATAATTTGGTAGATTTGGAAGCTGCACGGCGGATAATTGCTGAATTTACGGAAAGTCCCGCAGCGACAATTATCAAACATACTAATCCCTGTGGAACTGCGGAAGCGGAAACTATTTTTGACGCTTATCAAAAAGCCTTCAATGCTGATTCTATCTCGGCTTTTGGGGGAATTGTGGCTTTAAACCGTCCTCTTGATGCGGCGACAGCGACGGAATTAACTAAGACATTTTTGGAGTGCGTGGTTGCTCCTGGTTGTGATGAAGAAGCTCAGGAAATTTTAACTAAAAAGGGTAATGTCAGAGTTTTGATTTTACCAGATTTGCTGACTGGACCCAAAGAAACTGTGAAAGCGATCGCAGGTGGGTTTTTAGTCCAATCTGCTGATGATATCATTGCCGATCCTACTCAATGGCAAGTTGTCACGGAACGTCAACCTACTCCCAGTGAGTTAGCTGAATTACTGTTTGCTTGGAAAGTTTGCAAACACGTTAAATCCAATGCTATCGTAATTGCGAGCGATCGCACGACATTGGGCGTAGGTGCTGGACAAATGAACCGTGTGGGTTCGACAAAAATCGCTATCGAACAAGCTGGAGCAAAAGCCCAAGGAGCATTCCTAGCTAGTGACGGCTTCTTCCCCTTCGATGATACCGTCAAAGCCGCCGCAGCCGCCGGAATCACCGCTATTGTCCAACCAGGGGGAAGTGTCCGCGATAAAGACTCTATCAAAGCCGCGAATGAACTCGGTTTACTCATGGTTCTAACTGGTGTAAGGCACTTTTTACATTAGGTTTGGTGATTGGTGATTGGTGATTGGTGATTGGTGATTGGTGATTGGTGATTGGTGATTGGTGATTGGTGATTGGGAAACATCTTCCCCCTGCTCCCTGTTCCCTTTTTCAAACTATTTTAAAAAATGTTGCATAAGCTACTTGCCAATTAACTAAAATAGTGATAAGTTATATTTGTGTGTGAGGAGCAAGTTTAAAAAACGTCTGGGGTGGAAACACGGCAACACTCCCAGGCGTTTTTTAATGGAAATAAAAATTTTCAGCAAATAAATAATAGGATTCGTAGGCGCGTATCCTTGACGGAATCTGAAAGTATCAGCATTCGGTTTAAGGGCGTTCGCGAAGCGTGCTGGAAGCATCAGCATTCGGAAAATAAACTTGGGAAAAAACCGATAATTAATCACCCGAATGCTTCGCCCCTACAAACGTTATTGTCTCCTCCCTGTCTGTCACCTGTCACCTGTAACCTGTCACCTTCTTCCTGACTTCTGGAAACCAAATGCTCGCTTCATGTGCAAAATATATAATTCCCGAAATGTTCCCAGAATGATCTAATATTTTGGCAATTTGGCAGACAACTATTTTAATTTACAGCTTTAATGGAATATCAACAGGGTGAAGGAGAAAGTTAGGAAGTTATTGATGTGTGGATTTACTCCAGCATGAGACACTTCTGAACCCGACAAGAAACGATAGATGCGGTGCTGTCAAACACAGGAGAATATTGCGACATTCAAGTAACAGCCATTGCCAATATTTTAACAGCAAGTGGCTAAGAATCGCAAAAAAGATATATAGATAGTATTTGACCGATTGCCTAGTGAACAAACGGATATATTCAGTCCAGCATTGAACTGTACGAGTACAAATTAACTTGAAAATAGTTGAGTTGTGAAAAAAGTATGGAAAGTTAATAACTTAGTTTTTAATCACGCAGCATTTCGGAGATGATGGCATCAGCTTGTAATCTCTTGTAAGTTAAGTGAACTAGGTTAGCTTCATCTGATTGTCCACAAACGTAACAAGCTAGGCTGAGAGCATCTAATAACATTAAGGTAGAAATTCCTTCGGCTGCTAAAGATGAAATATATTCGGAAACACCTTTAGCACAGGTTTCTGCTGGCATGAGTACCAATAACAACCGCAGACAATCTGCTGATGCCATCATCCCATCTAACTCATGAGTCTGTGTGGCTAATTGAACAATGCCAAGGACGATTTGATTAGGGGAAAGACCTTCTTTAATTAAGAGGGCAAAGAAGGAAGTTAAATGACATGGGGTGCTGTGATCAAGTTTGATATTCATAGTGCTTATTAAATTCAGTGTAACAATAATCGCAGATTTTTTGGCTAATCCGGAAAAATCGAAGAAATTTTTTGTTTTTTTCTCCGTAAGATTCTCAAACCTTCTAGCAGATGTCACCCCATTTTGTCAACTTGAGTTTTAATCAATCGTTGGACACTAGCCAATGCAGGATTTAACTCATAGTTCCGTATCCCTTGATGCTGTAAATAAGCTAATTGTTCCTCTTCCATCATTTTTATATCTTGGATTACTAAACCATCAAGTAATTTTTGGGCTACACCAAATAAACTGTCTTTAATAAACCTTCTAAACCAAATCGGTAGCTTATGTAACCGCCAAAAGGCATTTAAAGATGTAAAGTGGATCAAGTAGGCTTTGGTTTCAGTCTCGTTGATAGGACACAGTAAACAGTAAATTTTAAAATCTTTACCTAATGTTGATACCCAATGAGGGTAAACATAACTTACATCTAATGGTTCTGGATGTAAACGCCTGAAACCGGGAAAAAATAGTTGGGAAATAGACCAAATTTTATCTATTTGGTAATAACTTTGGGCTGTGTAATGGGCATGAATTTGGCTGTGATCTTCATCAATACTTTCTAGTGATGCTGCTGCCCATGCTTGTAAATCTTGATGTAAATGCCCATGATACATATCCATGAGGTTTTCTATCAAGTAGGAATAATGGGCTTGACAGTGAATAATGGCAACGGTAGCAATATAGTTTAAATGCTCCCATTCAGGTAATCCCAAGGGTTGTACGGTTGGTTCACTGTCTCCAGGAAATAGCCAAATAAAGCCATCTTGTTCTTGGACTGGATAAGTACGAAGCTGACAAGTTGGTAATTTTTGATTTGTTGCTAAATAAGGAACTTCTGTACATTTACCTGATTCACCAAAGCGCCAACCGTGATATGCACATTCTAGGTCATTACCAATTACTTGCCCGTGGCTGAGTTTAACTTGACGGTGAGGACAACGATCTTCTAAAGCGTGAACTTTTCCTGTACTATCTCGATAGAGTGCGATCGCTTGTTTCCAAATCTTTACCCCCAAAGGTTGATTTGTAACTTCACTACTACGGGCAACTACATACCAATGATCAGGGTTAATACCTAATGTTCTCACATCTCGACTTTGGACGACAGGCAAGGTAGATTCTGGCATTTTTGGTAGCATGATAGTAGATTAAAGCAGTGACTATATTATTAGAAAAAAATCTGTATGGCAAGCTACCTAGAAACCCAATCCCCAGATCAGTTGGTGGATCAACTTATTGAGGAAACCACAGGACTAAACCATGTGGAAGTCATTGAAAATGTGATTGACACCTTAGCACAAGATCAAAGTGCAATGGTTAGCCATTCTGCTGAAGGTGAATATCTGTGGAAATTCCAGTATGGCAGTGTCGAAGTATTCGTACAGTTGACGGGGACTACTGACGAAGATACTATCACTGTTTGGTCTGCGGTACTCAAGTTACCTGTTCAAGATGAACCCAGATTAACGCGATACCTGTTAGAGTTGAACTGCGTAAGTACCTTTGAAGCCCGTTTTGGGATTATTAACAATCAAGTAGTTGTGATTTCTACACGCACCTTAGCAGAATTGTCTCCAGGGGAAGTTTCCCGGATCATTACTATCGTTGCAACTATCGCTGATGATAATGATGAATATCTGCAAGCTGAATTTAGTGCAGCTTAAATCATTTTAGTTTGGGGGATTCAGCAGGTGTGGCGACTTATTCCTACTTTAGCAGCTTCCGGTAATATCCAAATGGCTGTTGACCGCTGGTTATTAACACAGCATGAGTCGGGAAAACATCCGCCAACTTTACGTTTTTATACTTGGTCGCCACCTGCAATTTCTCTGGGTTATCATCAACGTCAATATCCCGAATTTTGGCAAAATTTAACTTGGAACGGCGAAAAATTGGATTTAGTGCGTCGTCCTACGGGTGGAAGAGCGGTTTTACATCAAGGTGATTTAACTTACAGTGTGGTGACATCTGGACTAGGGGGAAATCGTCTAGATGTGTATGCAAAGATGTGTGAGTTTTTGATTCAAGGATGGCGATCGCTCGGTGTAGATTTATATTATGGCCAAGCTGGACGCGGTTATATCCACAATCCTAATTGTTTTGGGACGGCTACAGGTGCAGATTTAGTTTTAGCTGATGGTTCTAAACTCATTGGTAGCGCCCAATTACGCAAAGGTGACGCGGTTCTCCAACATGGTTCTATGCGGTTAAATCCTGATCCGGATTTGTTTGAAAAAGTATTTAATCAAGAGTTTTTTGGTTCTGAAAAGTTTCCTCAAACTATTAATCAAGAAACAATAATTAATGCTTTAATTGCGGCTGCTTGTGATTGTTTTGCGATGGAAATAGAGGTGAAACCTTTATCTGAAGATGAGTGGGATATGATTTTGGATTATTGTTGATGAGGGCAGGTTATTAGCCTAACCCACAATTTTTTGTTTCGCGCAGAGACGCAGAGGAGCAAAGGAAGAAAAAAGTCTATTTTAGTTTTTATCTTTGGTATGATGTTTACTTTTTAGATTGTCATGTTTTATTTGTAGTTCATACCATTCGTTTAAACAGTATTCTGACCAACAAAAACAGTATTCATTCCAACAGAAATCACATAATCCTTGTTCTTTTATTTGCTCGTTGTTTGCTGATTTTTGAAGTAAACAAGTGCGCGGACAATGGACATAATTATTCATGATTTCATCCTGAGTAAGTTAATAATTTGTACGAGTAAAAGGTGAGAAATTCTTTTTACCTAAACAAATTTGTTCATAATGTTGACCAGCAATTTCCCATGTAAAGTCACTTTCTATGAGTTGTCTCGCATGAAGAGAAAGTTCTAGTCGTAGTTCTGGTTTTTCAAATAGTTGAGAAATTGCGGTGACATATTCTCCGGGTTCATTGGCTCTGAGGGCGCGTAATGGCGTTGTTTTCCCATCTACTGCTAATCCTTCCAAACCGCGATCGCTTCCCACAACAGGCACACCTGCGGCCATGGCTTCTAGGGTTTTATTTTTAATCCCAAATCCTGTTCGCATAGGGATGACACAAATGGTAGATTTGTGCAGGTATTCCACCATGGAAGGGACTCTACCTGTAACATTGACACCTGGTTGATTTTGCAGTTCTAAGACTTCGGGAACAGGACGAGAACCGACAATATCAAAAACAGTTTCTGGATACTTTTTTTGAATTTCTGGTAATATTTCTTGACTAAAAAATCGGGCTGCGTCTATGTTGGCGATATAATCCATTGCTCCAATAAAAATTAGCCGATATCCACCAGGATCATGATTCCGCATGGGGAATAAATCTAAATCTACGCCATTAGGAATTACGGGAATTGCTTGTTGATTGCTAAATTCTTGAAATTGGATTTTATCTTCTTCTGTGGTGACTACAATATCAGAAAATTTAGGACAAAATCCTTTTTCATAGCGACGTAAAAGGGGTAAATATAAACTATCTCGCAGTTTATTTTCGGCTGTACCAGTTTCTAACTGATTCAGACAAGTTGCATAAACGGAACTATGAACATCAACTATGGTTTTTACCTTGTTCTTGAAATGGGGACGGATATAAATTTCGTTAACGCTATGTTCACAGGTAATGACATCACATTTACCCGATTCGACAAATTTATCAATCCATTGCTGCATTTCTACTGAATAGCGATTCAGAACATTGGGGGAAGTTCCTTGAATTAAAAATGTACTAAATCGCTGGATTTTTTGGAGGATTCCTGAGAAGTTACTACTAGGAAGAGGACGGGGGAAAATTACCAAATCATCAACATAATTACGTAATTCGGCAATTTCTGTATCTGTTACATAGGTATCACGCTGTGTTACCAGGGTAATATGATGACGTTGACGCAGGTACTTGAGTAAATAAAAAGTCCTAATTTCCGTTCCTCCCCTTGTGGGTGGGTAGGGAAATGTGGAAGATAGCATGAGGATATTCATAGTTTTGAATTATCTGATCATCTCAAAGATGATACATATAAATCTCGCAGTATGGTGGAATTTATTGAATATTTGTATAAAATTTTTCTATAGATTAGGTTGTCTGACGGTAATATTAGCTTGATATCAGGTAAATCATGGATTTTGGTTTTGTGCGATCGCTTTTACCGATATCCTTAGAGTAGATGTAAAAGCTCATCTCAAAATGAATTCTGAGTCTAACTCTTAAAGGTTAATTTAGTCCGTTTTAACGGACTTTAGCTATTAGCCCGGAACTTTAGCTCCGGGTGGTTGATGTTGAAAATAAAATAAAAAATCAAAAAAGCCTAATTAGTTTGTGCGTATTTCTGCAATCTGTTTTAGCTTTTCATAAGTAGCATTTGCAAAGTTTTTTATCTTGTGTTCTCCTCCTGATTTAGTTGATTTGTAAATATTTTCCCAGGTTAGATTCCCAGTTTGTCGCCAATACTCTATTGCTTGTAATGCTGATTTGATGTAATTTGCACTTGTTCCAACTTGACTTAAACCAATCATTATTTCTTCATTTGTTGCTGTTAATAAATTGAATTTTTTTGGTTTTGGCGGATCTATAACCTGCTTAACAAGCATAGTTAATGTTTCCACAACTGATGTCAGATGTTCTATTTTGTTTTCCAGTGTTCTTAGTCTGTCGTCAGCATCTACTTTTTGTGTATTTGTAGGTGGGTTAGAAATGAGTTGGTTGAGCATTGCATAAATTTGTTTGTTTTGATCAAGTAATTTACCAATTTCAGTTTTTTCATCTACTATTGGCTTGGCTATTTTTTCAATAGTTTCAACCCTTTGAAAAAATGAAACTTGATTTAATACTGCATCTTCTTTTTCAGCAGGGATAATAAAGGCATTAACAATTTTTCCTTTATGACGATTTTTTTCTCTCGCTCTCACAGCAGCGTAGTATTCAAAATGCCCATCAACTACTTCATATTTTTCAAACCCAATCTTTTTGAGTATCAATGGTTTCAATATCTCTCCAGACTCTAATATTGCATCAGCAAGAATATCTAAATCAGCTTCTTCAAAGTTAGAACGTGGAACGCTTGAAGTTACCCCTTCAATTTCTACAATTAAAAAGTTAGTCATTATTATCTCTCCAGTTTTCTCACTACTTCTATAGCTAAAGACTCAAATTCAAAAGCTGATGCACTGGCTGATGATTCATATTTAGCAAAATCAAAAATTGATTTAGGATCGGGTATTTCTAGATTTCCTACAACTAAATTTTTGTTAATACAATGTGACAAAGCCGCTCTTTCTGTAATCATGTTATCCATCAATGGAAGTTCATAACGTTTTGGAATTAAATCTCTATGACGTGGAAATGTATGTTTGAGATATTGATTATTACTGGAAATTTTTGATGGCAGAACACCCATAATTTTAATAGGTGCTTTTCCCATATTTTCCCTATTTTCGTTAATTTCTTTTCTGATAAATTTTTTCACACTTATCAGTCCTTGGTTAGAAAAAGGTTTCAAATCTGATGGAATAATCAAATAATCTGAAGCAGTCAGGGCAGTTGAAGCGTATAAATCAACTGTTGGAGGACTGTCAATTATCACAATATCATATATATCTTTAACCAATTCCAGTTTTTTAGCTAGTCTAGTTCTTGCTGGACCATAAACTGATAACTTTGGTTGCTTGTCAATTAAACTAATGTGCGAAGGGATCACATCAATTTCAGTGGAATTAAAACCATTTGATTTACGAACAATATCAGGTATAAAAATTTCATGATCATTATCATCATCATCTAGCAAATGAATAACATTGCGGTCTTTTAAATCATCATCATCTTCAAATTCAAACTTTATTAATCCTGTTGCAAAAGTTGTATTAGCTTGAGCATCTATATCAATCAAAAGAACTTTTTTCCCTTGATTGCTTAATGCTGCTGCTAAGTTAACAGCAACTGTTGTTTTACCAACTCCACCCTTATGATGATAAATTGCAATTGTCTTCATAGAATGCTCCCTCTTAGTTTCTGAATCCGATACTTTAACTGATAACTGTTCCTTAAATTGCCTATTTCTCAAACTCTCCCTACCAATTAACCCCCTAATTTCCTCTATCTTTTCCTCAACATCATTACCCTGACATTGAAAAACCAACTTAATATCATCTCGTAACTTTTGATAAACTCTGATTTCTTTACCATTAGTTAACAACCCATAGAGTACATTTAAACTCGTTAAATAATGCCGCAATCGTAAAACATGATGATTTAAATTTTGCTTTGGGCTTTTTGCTTCTACAACTACACTTAAGGGTGAGTTAGCATCTAACACAAAGGGAATAGACTGAACCGCAAATGCTAAAAAATCTAAGCGAATGCTACCCATAGCGACCTCTTGATGCCACGTATCTGGGGTATACCCTAGCTGTGGTAGCAAATATTGAACTATGAGTTTGCTTTCAACTTCACTTTCATTACGGCACAGTTCCGGGTTAAAAAGCAATGTTTTGTTACCTCTAAGAAATAGTAATTATTCGGAAAATTTAGCTACACGATTAATTATGTCATAACATGAGCGTATCAAGTTATAAAGTTTACTTAAAGTTCTGTAAGAAAAAGCCAATAGATTTAGTGTTTATACGTAATTTATCCAATATTACCCAAACAACTAAAATTCTTTCTACTTAAATGGATATAAACTTGCATCCCCCAAAAGGTTAAATTAATCAAAGTTAAAATTTATTAGATAATATGTACGCTACATGATTGGGAAAGCGTCAGCAGAGGAACTCAAAATGGGATATATAATTGCAACCGCAAACATGAAAGGTGGAGTCGGTAAAACCACCCTCACCGTCAATATAGCTACCTGTTTGGCAAAAAATCACGGTAAAAAGGTACTGGTTTTAGATTTAGATAGTCAAATTAGTGCCACACTGAGTTTAATGTCACCAGTAGATTTTGCCAAACGTCGCAAACAAAGAAAGACATTTAGATATTTGATAGATGAAATTATTAACCCTGAACCTGGGGCAAAATTGACGATTCATGATATTATTCAACCTCAAGTTTGTAATCTTCCCGGATTAAATTTATTACCAGGAGATATAGACTTATATGATGAATTTGTGGTTTCGGAAATGCTACATAATCAATCCGTAGCTTTGGGAGAACAGGATTTTGAAACTATTTGGAATCGCTTTGAAAGAGTCTTAATTAGAGATATTTTAAAACCTGTAAAAGATGAATATGATTTTATTCTTTTAGATTGCGCTCCCGGTTATAATCTTATGACTCGCAGTGCTTTAGCTAGTAGCGATTTCTACATTCTCCCAGCCAAACCAGAACCGTTATCTGTAGTCGGAATTCAACTTTTAGAAAGACGCATTGCCCAATTAAAAGATAGTCATGAACACGAAGCTAAGATAGATATTAAAATGTTGGGAATTGTCTTTAGTATGTCCAGTGCAAATTTACTGAATGGCAGATATTATAAACAGGTAATGCACCGAGTTGTCGAGGATTTTGGAGTAGATAAAATCTGTAAAGCACAAATACCAGTTGATGTTAATGTTGCTAAAGCTGTTGATAGTTTTATGCCAGTTTCATTACTGAGTCCAAATACAGCCGGTTCTAAAGCATTTATGCAGTTAACTCAGGAGTTGTTGCAGAAGTTGTAAATTAGGTATTGTGATTTAGATATTTGGTGATCAATAGAGACGCTCCATGGAACGTCTCTATCAGAATCATAAAAGATATAAATAAAATATTCAAAGCCAAAAATACCATCTTATGGTAGACTTCTAAATCTTAGAGTTGGGAAACTTCGGTTTAAATTCCGAGACTGTGCCGCAGCTGTAAAGCAATTTGAGATGGGAAATTTAAGATTATTGGGGGTTAGAAATCTCCCAAACAGGACTTAATCCCAAATTCAAAATTGAGTAAGTCAGAATGCCAACTCTAAACTGTTCACTAAGTTCTGTCTCTGCGTCACACAGAGAAGGAGTCATAATTTTGCAAATTCCATTTACTGCTTGCCCAGGTTTATTTTACACCACACCGGCTCAAGATGGTTTTCTTTATCGGTTAAGAATACCAGGGGGAATTATTAATTATCAACAATGTCAGATTATTGCAGATATCGCTGATAATTATGGTAGTGGATATATTGATATTACTAATCGCGCTAACATCCAAATTAGAGAAATCAAACAAAGAATAAATATTGAAGTTCTCCAACAATTACAAATATTTAGTTTAGGTTCTAGCAATGCCAATATAGATCATATCCGTAACATTATGACCAGTCCCACAGCGGGTATTGACACAGAAGAATTAATAGATACTCGTCCTTTAGTGAAAGCTTGGGAAGAATATATTACCGCAAATTCTCATCTTTCGGAACTATCAGCAAAATTTAGTGTGTGCTTTGATGGTGGAGGCAAAGTTGCGATAAAATATCAACCCAATGATATTATATTGGCAGCAGAATTAGATCAAAGTGATGTCTATTTACGGTTATATCTCAGTTATGGAGAGAAAGGAGAAGCAAGTAAAGACACAGGAATTTTATTAAAACCAGAAGAATCTATCCAAGTTTTAGCAGCATTAGCTGAAACATACCTCAAACACATAGATACTAAAGCCCATCGTAAAGCAAGATTACGAGAAATCATTAATAACATCACAATTGAAACCTATATTCAGCAAGTCAAAGAAAAACTAAGCCCGAATATATTTGATATCAGAAAAAACTCTCTCTGTGACTCTGCGACTCTGCGAGAAAAAAATCATCTTGGCATTCATCCGCAACGCCAAACCGGATTATATTATATCGGTATAGTCGTACCCTTGGGACGATTAGAAAGCTGGCAAATTAGAGGTTTAGCTAATATTGCGAAAAGATATGGTGATGATAATATCCGGTTAACACCTTGGCAAAACCTGTTATTAACCGATATTCCCCAAAATCAAATTCTAGAAGTTGAGCAAAAAATTACCAACTTAGGGTTAAACTCTTCACCAACCGATATCAAAAGTAGCTTAGTAGCTTGTTCCGGAAAACGGGGTTGTGCTGCTGCGGCCACAGAAACCAAAGAAGATGCCTTAAACTTGGCAAAACACCTAGAAAATCTTATGATTCTAGATTCCCCAGTGAATATTCACTTTAGTGGTTGCAGTAAATCTTGCGCTCAACACACTCAAGCTGATATTACCTTATTTGGTGTTACTCTCGAAACTGCAAATGAAACTGTTCCAGCCTATCAAGTTTATGTTTTCGGTCATTTACTCTATGAATATGTAACTTTAGACAAAGTTCCTGCTCTGATTCGACAAATGTTGGAATTGTATCAAAAAGAACGTCTAAGCTTACATGAATCCTTTGGACAATTTATTGATCGTCACAGCCACCAGTTAAACCAATTATTTAGCAAATCCAGCCCAAATTTAACGTTTACAATCTTAAAATCCCATGTTTGATTATATCCGTGATGGTAGCGAAATATATCGTAATTCCTTTGAAATTATTCGGTCAGAGTCCAATCTAGAAGGATTCCCGGAAGATGTA
>NZ_VILD01000006.1:0-31417 GCF_009712085.1 Anabaena sp. UHCC 0253 | reverse complement strand
CCGGAAGATGTATCTAAAGTTGTGGTGAGGATGATTCATGCCTGTGGAATGACGGATATTGTTAACGATTTAGCATATTCATCCACAGCGGTAGAAGCAGGGAAAAAAGCCCTACTTGCCAACGCACCAATTTTGTGTGATTGTCGCATGGTAGCCGAAGGTGTTACCAGAAAAAGATTACCCAAAAATAATAAAGTTCTCTGTACCCTCAATGATCCAGAAGTGCCACAACTAGCTAAAAGACTGAGAAATACAAGATCAGCATCTGCTTTAGAATTATGGCGTTTCCATATAGAGGGGGCGATAGTGGTGATTGGGAATGCACCTACAGCCCTATTTAGGTTATTGGAAATGCTAGACGAAGGAGTACCTAGACCGGCATTAATATTAGGTTTTCCTGTTGGTTTCGTGGGTGCAGCCGAATCAAAAGCCGCATTGGCCGCAGATAGCCGTAATGTCCCATTTATAACTTTACATGGCAGAAGGGGCGGAAGTGCGATCGCTGCTGCTGCTATTAATGCCTTAGCCAGTGAGGAAGAATAATGAATAATTCTGGAGGTCGTCTTTATGGAATTGGTGTGGGACCTGGAGACCCTGAACTCATCACCTTAAAAGCCTTGCGTCTCCTCCGTTCTGTCCCAGTTGTCGCTTATCAATCAGCTACAGACAAAGAAAGTATCGCCAGAAAAATTGTTTCTCCTTATCTTGCCGGTGATCAAATTGAGGTACTCTTTCATCTTCCTCGCGCCTTAGAACCAGAAAAGGCCAAATCTATCTATGATCAAGAAACACAACCCATTGCTGACCATTTAGCCGCCGGTCGGGATGTGGTTGTTCTCTGCGAGGGAGACCCGTTTTTCTACGGTTCGTTTATGTACCTCTTTACCCGGTTAGCCCAAAAATACAAAACAGAAGTTGTCCCCGGAGTTTCTTCTCTCATGGCTTGTCCTGTTGCTTTGGGTTTACCATTCACCTATTACAATGATGTCCTCACCGTTTTACCCGCACCACTACCTAGAGAGGCTTTAATTAGCCAACTTCTCGCCACTGACGCTGCGGCCATTATGAAACTTGGTCGTCATTTTCCGAAAGTTAGGGATATTCTCCATGAATTAGGACTAGCTTCACGGGCGAGATATATTGAACGCGCTACAACTACGCAACAACGCATATTACCTCTAGATGAAGTTAACCCAGAGGAAGTACCCTATTTTTCCATGATTGTTATTCCTACTAAAAATGAATTGTGAACTACCGGAAAATTAAGCAGAAATCTCACACTTTTTGAGCTTCAAAAAACATGAAATCCTGATCTATTCAAGTTTTCTGATTTTATTCACCAAGCCCTAATCAGTATTTAAGTTTTCTGAAGTGATGAAGTATCATCAAGATTTCAGAGAAGTTATGATAATGGGACATTGAAGAAAATTATTATTGGTACGGTTAATAAGCAACCTGTAATCTGTGCTGTAAAATATGTTTATTACTCTTGCGATCGCACTAATTTTATTATTTACCCTAAAAACAAGATCAAAATCCAAGGGTCAAGATATTGCTGCAAGACTCTTTAACATTACTGCTGCCAATAATAGTAACATTGTCACCGCCAATGGTTCAGACAACATTATGATTGATTTTGATAGATACTTGGAAAATTTACCCCAGGAATAAAAACCTAAAACTGATGAAATTTAAGGTTGGGTACGACTCAACCCAAATAATTTTCATTAGTTTTGATTAATCTCGCTTATGCAATAAATCTAGTTCTTCCTCGTCTACACTATGATAACAAATTTATAGAAAAATATCAACAGCAAAGAAAAAAAATCGCGCCCTGATGGAAATGTGAGAAATAAAAGATACATTAAAATTATAGCAAAGACTTACCAATAAACCTCATCCTGTAAATCCTTAAATCCTGGACATCCTGATTCAGACAATATATGAATTACAAATATACTATTCCTACTTTATTTATTCTTACATCCATTAGTCTCGCATCCCCAGCCAGATCCCAAAATTCACTATGTACCAAAGAAATTGATGAAATAGCCCAAAAAATCACCGTTTTGATTGATAGTAAAAATAGTGGTTCGGGAACTATCATCAAACGTGATGGTAATACCTATACAGTCCTGACCTCCTTTCATAATGTCAGTGATAAAAGTTTAAAATATACCCTGATAACTGCCGATGGACAACGTTATTCAACTAATGTAAGCAGTCTGCAACCCTTGGGAGCAAATATAGATTTAACAGTGGTGCAGTTTAATAGTAACAAGAGTTATCAAGTAGCGAAAATAGGTAATTCTGATAGTGCTAAACGTCTGGATAATGTTTATACGGCTGGTTTTCCTGCCAAAACAGGTGGGATTAATACTTTTTTGTATGAATGTCGAAATGGACAAATTAACGCTAATGCTACTCAAGCTACTATAGATGGTGGATATAATTTACTTTATACTAATAAAATCTTAAAGGGGATGAGTGGAGGTCCTACACTAAATCAACAAGGTGAGTTGATTGGCATTAATGGATTGATAGATATAAATAAAGAAAAAAATACAGATAGATATGCTTCTGTTCCTATTAATACTTATCTACGAATTGCGTCGGGTGTGGGTACACCTATAAGGCCCCAGGGTGGGGGGTTAAAGGCTGATGATTATTTTGCTTTGGCTGCTGATAAGTATGCTAAAGGTGATTATAAAGGGGCAATTATAGCTCTTGAGGAAGCTATTAAGATTAATCCTAACGATGCCCTAGCCTACTACAACCGGGGAGTTGTCCGTTCTGCTTTAGGAGATAAGCAAGCAGCAATAACAGATTACAATCAAGCTATTAAGATTAATCCTAATGATGCCGATGCCTACTACAACCGGGGAAATGTCCGTTCTGCTTTAGGAGATAAGCAAGCAGCAATAACAGATTACAGCCAAGCTATTAAGATTAATCCTAACTATGCCTATGCCTACTACAACCGGGGAAATGCCCGTTCTGCTTTAGGAGATAAGCAAGCAGCAATCGCAGATTACAACCAAGCTATTAAGATTAATCCTAACTATGCCATAGCCTACATCAGCCGGGGAAATGCTCGTTCTGATTTAGGAGATAAGCAAGCAGCAATAACAGATTACAACCAAGCTATTAAGATTAATCCTAATGATGCCTATGCTTATCATGGAAGGGGAAATGCTTATGCTGCTTTAGGTGATAAATTTAAAGCAATATCTGACTTTCAACAAGCTGTGAGACTATATCAGCAGCAAGGAGGTAATGAAAAATGGTTGAAAATCGCCCAAGATAGAATTAGAGAATTACAACAATAGTATTTTTGTCAGAATCAGGATAACCAGGATTAAAGGATTTTCAGGATGTTTAATTGTGGTTAGTTGGATGAGATTTGGGAAATTTTTGATAAATTTTATTGTTCTACGATTTTGTCAATCCTGAAACTGACTCTATATACCGATATTCTCAAGGGTGAAAATTGTCAAGAAGGTTTAAAAAAATTAACATAATAAAATCCTGTAAATCCTTGATTATTAGGTTTTAAATCTCGATGAATTACACCTTCACTATGAATATAAGCTAATACTTCTAAAATTGCTATCAACAATTTAATAACTATATCTTCAATTAGAGGAGTACCAAAAGTAATTTTTTCAGTAATATCATGTCCTTCAATAAATTCTTGAACTGGAAGTTTCTGAAAATATTGTTAATTATCAAACACTGAGAATATTGTGTTAGATAAATGATTAAAAAACATCAGTATCTATGAATTATACTAAAAATCATTGTCAATTTCTGAAAATTATGGTGATAATCTTGATTCATTAGCAAATATGGCTGATTATTTTTTCCTTATTTCCTATCACCTTTATGAACACAAAATTAGCCCCTGCGGTTGTAGTATTGAGTCAAAATAGCGTTATCGTGGGGCGAAAAATCACCAATTGCTTACCAGGTGCGAAACTATATGGTTTAGTTAATCGGACTGATGATGTTGATATTAGCTTTATAAACTTTGGCGAAACCTTGCGGGAATTATTCGCCGCTGGGACACCAATAATTGGGATTTGTGCGGCTGGTATTCTCATTAGAACAATTGCACCTTTGCTAATGGATAAAGGGCAAGAACCGCCCATTTTAGCTGTAGCTGAAGATGGTAGTGCTGTTGTACCGCTTTTGGGTGGATTAAGTGGCGTAAATGATTTAGCGCGTCATATTGGCGAAGCCCTAAATACAAAACCAGCAATTACCACCACAGGAGATATCCGCTTTCATACCGCTTTGTTATCTCCTCCTCCTGGATATCATTTAGCTAACCCAGAACATGGGAAAAAATTCATTGCTGATTTATTAGCTGGAAGAAAAGTCAAGTTAGAGGGAATAGCGCCTTGGTTGAGTGAGAGTAATTTACCTATTGATGAAAATGGCGAGTTAACTATTCAAATTACCGAGAATTTAGGTAATTCTAGCTCTAATTGTTTAGTTTATCATCCTGCGAAAATAGCAATTTCCCTCACAAATCCAGAACCAAACACAATTACCCAAATTCAGCAAATTCTCGCAGAATCTAATTTAGCACCCAACGCCGTCGCCGGCATATTTGCACCTCTTCACTTAGCTAATAATTCCCAACTTCAAGCTGTAGCTAAGGCTTTGGGAGTTTCTACCCGCTTCTTTCCAGAAAATCAATTAACAGAATTGATCTTAGCGGCTACAGGTGCAGATGCTCAAATTATCTCATCTCCATCTTCCTCTATTGCCGTTGCCATTTCCACTCAAATTATTAACCCTGCCACTAGAGGACAAGCCCAGGGAAAATTAGCTATTATTGGTACGGGTCCAGGTGCGTCAAAATGGATGTCACCGCAAGTCAAGGAAATTTTAGCAGCAGCTACGGATTTAGTAGGTTATAAAACATACATTAATTTAATCGGTTCACTCGCAGATGGTAAGCGCGTCCATGAATCAGATAATCGAGTAGAAGCAGAAAGGGCATATCAGGCGCTAGAGTTAGCCGCAACTGGCAAATATGTAGCAGTTGTATCTTCAGGCGACCCCGGTATTTACGCAATGGCAGCGGCGGTTTTTGAGGTATTAGAGCAATATAATCGCCCAGAATGGCAAACAATTGATATTCAAGTCGCCCCTGGTATTTCAGCCATGCAAGCCGCAGCAGCCACTATTGGTGCGCCTTTAGGGCATGATTTTTGTGTGATTTCCCTATCGGACATTTTGAAGCCTTGGGAAATCATCGCTCAACGGATTACTGCTGCGGCTACCAGTGATTTAGCGATCGCTCTCTATAATCCTGTATCAAAAGAACGCACTTGGCAACTAGCTGCTGCAAAAAAGATTTTACTAGAACACCGCAAACCCCATACTCCAGTCATTCTAGGACGAAATTTAGGGAGAAAGGGAGAACAAGTCAAGGTTATTACCCTGGAAGAGTTAGAACCGACATTAGCAGATATGCGAACTGTGATTATTATCGGTTCTTCCCACACGCGACAAATCCAACAGGGTAATAATAAAGTTTGGGTTTATACTTCTCGCCGATATAACTCTCAGGAATGATGTTTTTTATATTAATAATAATATCCTTTAAACTTGGGAAATTTGCATTTGATATCCAGATATAAATCACTTAATTATGTCTAGTTTATATCTGAGAAAGACTTGATTTTTTTATGATCATCATCAACAATAAAAGCATCATGTTCCAGACATGATTGTAGCCAATAAAAGTGACAGAAGCCCTGAAGTGTCCGCGCAAGCGGACATTTTACTTACTTATTTATAATCAATTTTCATAAAAGAAAGGGTAGGAAAACCCACCCATAAATATGTATCTATCTCAATACTTGTCGGTTAAGCTAAAAACATTCAATCAGGTATTAGGAAACCCAACATTTATGGATTTTTGTTGGGTTTCACTTCGTTCTACCCAACCTACAAATATTCTTAACTGGAGAATATTGGTATCTATTCAATCAGGTAGGTTGGGTTGATATTAGGAAACCCAACATTTACCGATTTTTGTTGGGTTTCACTTCGTTCTACCCAACCTACAAAACTCTTAACCGAATAGTATTAGTATCTATCCTATGGTTTTTTAAGTTGGTGTAATCTTGATTTTGCAAACCTGTAATAGCAAGTTGTCAAAATATTAATAACTACCAGCCCAAGTTATCCATGTATGGGATAAACCTATATGCAAAATTTCTCCTGTGATTTCATCTTCAGTAATAATTGCTGTTGTTAAATCAACACCGATAAATTCTGCTTCATTGATATTGCTATCAATTAAATTAGCTTTATGGAGATTAGCACCTCTAAAGTCAGCACCACTCATTTCTGCTTGACTGAGATTTGCACCGGCTAAGTTTGCTAAAGTTAAATTTGCAGTTCGCAAATCAGCACGACTCAAGTTAGTTTTCTTCAGGTTGACTTTAATTAAATCAGCACCAATTAAATTTACTTCACTTAAGTTTGCATTTTGTAAATTTGCTCTACTTAAATCAGCATTAGTTAAATTTGCTCTATTGAAATTACAACCAGCTAAATTGGCTTGACTGAGATCCGCACCGCTTAAATCTGCTGCTTCTAAATTACTTCCTCGCAAATCAACATGATTTAACTTAGCTTTGTGCAGATTTGCACCCTGAAAATTCCTTTCTCCCGATTTATATAATTTCAGGAGTTGTTTAGTATCCATATCTCTACCTCATGATGTCTACAGGTGAGTTATTTCACTTCCCAAGCCACACCAAAGACAATTGATCAAGTTTTTAGCTAAAAACTGTATTTCCATTATACAAGTATTAAGAAACTAATTAAAAAAACGTTACAATCAAGTTAGCTTCTAAGCAAAATATAGCCATCATTCCCTCAAAAATACTTTTATGACAGCTAATTTAATCTCTAACACTACCACTGACTTTATCAACCTTTTATCTCATACTGCGACTGCGTATCGAGAAGGAAGTCAACTTCCTGCGGCTGAAGTAGTAGTTAATGCGTTGTTAGCAGCGGAAAAAACCGCCAAGTTGCAAAAACTAAATTATCCCTTTGAATCTCTGGGTGGTAAATGGCGACTTTGTTTTGCTACTGGTACTAAAAAAGTCAGAAACCGGGGAGGAATTATTATAGGTAAGGGTAGGTATGTCCCAAAATTCATAAAAATTCATCTTGGCTTTAGTACCAGAGAAGAACAGGCTTTAGGAAAAGGGGAAATTATGAATCAAGTCCAACTGGGCGCGATTTTATTTAAACTCACCGGACCATTCAAATATTTAGGAAAAAAGAATTTATTAGCTTTTGATTTTACCCAAATACAAATTAGTTTATTTAACTGGATGTTTGTGAATAAAGCGATTTTTTCAGGTAAAGATAAAGACAGCAATTTTGATGCTCAACCTATAGCTAAATTACCTTTTTTCGCGTTCTTTTTAGTTACCGAAGATTTGATTGCGGCGCGTGGACGTGGTGGTGGTTTAGCACTTTGGATTAAAGACAATTAATCATTTTGGTAATAACACAAGTTGCTAGTTATCTAGTGGAGGCTGGTACTTCGACTATGGCTTCGCCACGCAGGCTATCGCTCAGTAACCAATTGGTGATTGGTGATAAAATTCCAGTTTTCATCCTGTATATCCTTAAATCCTGGACATAGTGATTCTGACAATTGATCTAATTAGCAACTTACGTGAATATAGAAATACTAAAAAATATGTAACCACACAAGTGATTCATAAGCCCATATCCTATATCTCTTCTTCCTCTACCTCTGTGATCTCTGCGCCTCTGCGGTATGGCTAACGCCACGCTTCGCTATCGTTAAAATATTATTTCCATAACCCACTCACTTTAATTCAAAATTTCCACAAGTGCTTTTTCAATTTCTTGACTGACTAATTTATTACCTAACGAATTAACATGAATATGGTCTTGATAAAGACCTTTGGGATTAGAATGGGCTTGGAAAATTGGCAGAAAATCTATATAAGTAATTTTATTGACTTTGAGAAAATCACTCAATCGCTGACGAGCTTGAACTTCATAATCACGAGAACCCGATTCACCAATTTCTCTTAATAGGGGAGTCATAGCCACAATTAATTGACAATTGTTATTTTGAGTTAAAGTTTTAATATTAGCAATTGCTTCCAGAACAATCCCAACTCTATCCCCTGGTTCATTATTTAAAGCTTGGATTTCGGGAATTGGCTTTTGCTTGATAGCATAGCGTTGTAATACTTCTATAATTGCCAAAGGTGGTTTATGATCTGGATAATTGCGATCGCGTCCTACAGGTAAAGAAGTAGGTGCAGTCCCAAATAAATCATCAGTATTAATTAATAATACCACCACCTTGGCGTTAAAAGTCCCAAACTTTTGTAAATAGGCTAATTCATTGCGGGGACTCCAGGAATTAGCAGAAGCATTTAAGACTTCAACCTGTTGAGTATGACTAGTAAATCCCAAAGAATTCATTAGCAAACTAGAAATAGTCTTTTCCTGATCTGTCCACCAACCACCATTAGCGATAGAATCTCCTAAAAGGAGAATTCGCAAAGTTGAAGGTGATGGTATTTTTGGGATAGTTGGACTCCGCATCGAATACTGATTAATTTCAATGCGATTTCCAAACCTTTTAGTCCGTTGATTCGGTGCTAATAAATAGCCAATTTGCTCATCCTTGATATAAATGAGGGGATTACCAAAACCAAACAGCGATCGCAATCCTAACTCCATTGCTACCAATAAACCCACTACCACAGCCAAAATAATGATGATGATTTCTTTCACCTGTCAACATCTCCAAACTGCCACAGTATTAAATTACACTAATCTGCCCAACTATTGAAGACAGAGTAAGTAGAGGCGAAGATTGATCTTGATTCCCCCTTGCCTCCAGGAAATCATAATAAGAATTTAACACCATTTGCCGATAGAAAGATTAAAATCAGAACGGACAGATTAGCCCTGTAATCAAGGAGGCTTAGAAAACAATGTCCGATTTAAATCGCGGAATCATGAAATTTGAAGGTGCAGATTCACCTAAACTCGTTACCATCTCCACTGTTGTCCTGTTAGGCTCAATTGCTGCTCTTATCCTTTGGGCGCTTACTGCTGCTTATGCACTAGGCTAGATTTCTTGCATAAAAATTTGTCAGTGGTTGGTGGTTTATTACTACTGACCACTGATTATTGATCACTGGTTTAATAATAATGATTAATTTTTTAGGTATCTTAATTATTTTAATTTTTTGTCCACTTTTAGGGGCAATACCGCTAATTTCCTGGATTACTTATGCCCTAAGTGGTAAGCAATTAGCGAATATCGGGACAGGAAACATTAGCGTTTCAGCCGCCTTTTATCACGGCGGTAAGTTAGCAGGAAGTATCTGTGTAGTTTCCGAAGCACTCAAGGGAATTGCGGTAGTAACACTAGCCCAGTATTGTTTTCCTTTACAACCATTTTGGGAAATAATAGCTTTAATAGCCTTAGTCATAGGTAGATACGCCGCTACAAAAGGCGCAGGGACGACAAACGTCGCTTGGGGATTTTTGGCACATGATCCCCTCGTCACCGCCTTTGTCAGCTTACTAGCGGGCATTGGCTTTCTGATTACGCGCTCCAAAGAAACAATTAAATTAGGGATATTAGTCATATTTCCTCTACTGGTGGGTATTATTCATTCCCAGGATTTACCCAGAATCATCGCTGCTTTTGCCTTAGCGGGGTTACTTTATTGGATTTATAACCAAATCCCCGATGATCTCAACCTCTCAGTTGAAGAAGCAAATCCAGAATCCCAACAGGTGATCCAATATTTAAAGAATGAGAATAGGATCATCACCCTAGATGATGAATTAGATGGGGGAGTAGTAGGAGCTAAATCCGCGACATTATCACAAATTAAACGTTGGGGTTATGCAGTTCCTAAAGGTTGGGTATTAACTCCTGATGATGATCCCAGCCATCTCATTGAATTTCTGCAACCATCTCCACTTTCACCGTTAATAGTGCGATCTTCCGCCATTGGGGAAGACTCAGAACAGGCATCAGCGGCGGGACAGTATGAAACAATTTTAAATGTTACTAGTAAAGAAGAACTCCGACAAGCGATCGCTCAAGTCCAAGCCTCCTACAATCATCCCAACGCCATCGAATATCGCCGCCATAGCAGTTCAGCAGAAGCCGCAATGGGGGTACTCATTCAACAACAAATCCAAAGCGTATTCTCAGGCGTAGCGTTTAGTCGAGATCCCATTTCCCAACAAGGTGAAGCTGTAGTTATCGAAGCCGTGGCCGGGAGTCCCACCCAAATCGTATCGGGAAAAGTCACACCAGAAGAATATCAAGTTGTGATTGCTGGGGATGAAAAATTATCATGTCTTCAATTTCAAGGAAATGGCAAAATCCCGCAATCATTAATTAAGCAAGTTGCATATCTAGCCCGTCGCTTAGAAAGGCGTTATCTTGGCATTCCCCAAGATATTGAATGGAGTTATGATGGTCAAAATCTCTGGGTATTACAAGCAAGACCCATCACCACGCTGTTACCCTTATGGACAAGAAAAATCGCCGCTGAGGTAATTCCTGGAGTTATTCATCCCTTAACTTGGTCTGTTAATTCCCCTTTAACCTGTGGTGTGTGGGGAGAAATTTTTAGTATAGTGTTAGGCGATCGCGCTAATGGCTTAGATTTTGCCAAAACAGCTACACTGCATTACTCTAGAGCCTACTTTAACGCTTCCTTGTTAGGAGAAATATTTTTGGGAATGGGATTACCCCCAGAAAGTCTGGACTTTTTAACTAGAGGTGCAAGCATGAGTAAACCCCCTCTAGATTCCACATTAGCCAATTTACCAGGACTGACAAAGTTACTCAAGCGAGAAATTGATTTAGAAAAAGACTTTAAATGGGATTATCGTCAAGTCTTCATTCCCGGATTAACCCAATTATCCAACGTCGTCATTGCTGAATTATCACTAGATCAGTTATTAACCAGAATAGATTTAATTCTCGATTTATTACATCGGGGTACTTACTACAGCATTTTAGCCCCCTTGAGTGCCGCTATCCGTCAATCAGTATTGGGGATGAAAGAAGAACAAATTGATAATAGTGTCACCCCAGAGGTAGCATCATTAAGAGCTATGAGTTTACTGGCTGCTGATGCTAGACAAATATTAGATGATATTGACTATCAGCGTGAACCAGAACAAATTTTCAAAAAATTGGCAACAACTCCCGAAGGGGAAAGAATTTTGTATGAAATTGAAGAACTGATTCAGGATTATGGTTATTTAAGTGAAGTTGGTACAGATATTTCCGTTCCCACTTGGCGAGAAAATCCCCAAATAGTTAAACAATTGTTTGTCCAGTTATTGAAAACCAGTGAACTGCAAAAATCAGATGATTCCCGTTCCCAACAGGCCAATTTAGTTCAAAGAAGAGTTGATCTCAAAGGCAGGGTGACAGAAGTTTATTCCCGATTGTTAGCCGAATTGCGCTGGACATTTTTAGCTTTAGAACAAATTTGGCTTGAGTCGAGAGTGTTACTAAAAGCAGGAGATATTTTCTTTTTAGAGTTAGATGAAATTCGCAATTTAGTCATCAATCCAGACGTAGCTTTTCAGAATCACTTATTAGAATTAGTAGAAAATAGGCGATCGCAATTTCTCCAAGATGGACAAATTCCCCAAATTCCCCCCGTTGTTTACGGTTACAATCCCCCTTACCCCAGCGCCCCTGTCATTGATTCCGCTGATAACATCTTATTAGGTATTCCCGCCAGTCAAGGAAAAATCCAAGGACGGGTGAAAGTAGTACGAACTTTACAAGAAGCCCATAATATTGATAAAAACACAATCCTCGTCGTCCCTTACACAGATTCCGGTTGGGCCCCGATTCTAGTTCAAGCAGGTGGATTAATAGCCGAAGCCGGCGGTAAACTTTCCCACGGTGCAATTATCGCCCGTGAATACGGTATTCCCGCTGTCATGGACGTGCGTGGTGCGACGTATCTGCTTCAAGATGGTCAAGAAGTCCGCATTGATGGATACAAGGGGACGGTGGAAATACAGTAGACATTAAACATCTCCGAGAATTAAATGTGCATGACTTGAAACCCTTGTAGAGACGTTCCATGGAACGTCTCTACAGTCTTTTTCGGAGATGTCTATTTGATAGAAATTAAATATGCGTTTTCCAGAACCCTTGTAGAAACTTTCATGGTTAGGGATTCTCGACTTTACATTCTTTTTCCGAGATGTCGAGAATCATCAAAAATTCGCACTTAAAGGTTAAAATTTAGTGAGATTTGAACTTCTGCCATATCCTCGCTAAAATGGACATTAACTCAGTAATTAGTGCGATCGCTAAAATTGCTTCTGCTGCTGCTCCCCTAGCTATCCAGCCAGCACAACGGAACGAAACTGTAATCAGATAAAAAAGGCTATTTTACAGTTATCGGTGATGCAGGAATGGGCAAAAGTACCATCGCTGCAAAATACGTTTTTGAATATAAAACCATTTGTTATTTCAACAACTTACAAGAAAATCGTAATAGTCCTGAATTATTTCTGCAAAGCATTCGTCAACAACTGATTAACCGCTATCAATTAAAAGATGTTGACAAGGATAAGGATGATTTATCCACATTACTGGTAAAAACTACCGCAAAACTTAGCACCAATGCAAAATTAATCATTGTCGTTGATGCGTTAGATGAAGTCCAGCAAGAACCAGGAGGAGAAAATATTTTATATTTACCCAAAATCCTACCAGATAATGTTTATTTCTTCCTGACTAGACGACGTTATGATCTAAATAAAGAACGACTCTATACTGAAGGATTGAAAAAAGAATATTTAAATTTAACTAAATATGACCAAGAAAATCAGCATGATATTCAAAAGTATATTCGCTTCTGTTTGGAAAATGATCCAGAACATAAAGACGGATTACAAAATTGGATAGAAACCAAAAAGATCACTTCTGACGCTTTTGTAAATGAATTAGCAACCAAGAGCGAAAATAATTTTATGTACCTGCGCTATGTTTTACCAGCAATAGCAGAGGGTAAATATAATGATTTGAATTTAACCCAATTACCCCAAGGTTTACAGGATTATTATAAAACTCATTGGGAACGGATGAAAATGAATGATTCATCTAAAAAAATAAGGGTAATGATTCTGTTTATTTTAGTGGAAATTAGTACACCGATATCCGGTGAGATGATTTATGAGATCATTAATGAAGATGAATGTGATGTGCAGGATATTTTAGATGAATGGACTGAATATTTGAAACCGCAAACCATAGATGAAGATATCTGTTACAGCATCTATCATGCTAGTTTTTTAGACTTCTTGAAAGCAAAAAGAGAATTTAACCCAACTCGCGAATTATTTGAAGAAGTAAATCAACGCATTGCTAATTATTTAGAATAGGATAATGAGGATGAGAATGAAACAAATTGATAAACAATCCTCTACCAAAGAATCCCAGAAACAAAAAATTCGTTTGGATAGATATCCTTATAGTTTGGTTAATTCTGGTAATCCTGAAAAACTAACCAAATATTTCCAAACCCTCACAGATTATCAATTTATATTTAACAAAATCAATCATCCTGAATTTGGTATCCAAGCATTAATTGAAGATTATGATTTATTAGATGATACCCAAACCGCAACCCACCCAGACCAAACCAAAACCTTAAAATATATTCAAAGTGCTTTGCGACTGTCTGCACATATTCTCACCCAGGATAAACAACAATTACCAAGTCAATTACTGGGAAGGTTACAAACCATCAACACCCCAGCAATGCAAACACTATTAACCCAAGCACAAAAAACTCACCCTCTCCCTTGGTTGCGTCCCCTCACCCCCAGTCTCACCCAAGCAGGAGGAAGGTTACTCCGCACCCTCTCAGGTCATAGTAATTCGGTACAAGCAGTAGCAGTGACAGCAGACGGAAAACGGGTGATTTCTGGTTCTTGGGACAATACTGTGAAGGTGTGGAATTTAGAGACAGGTGAGGAAATAGCTACTTTTAGTGGTGACGCTGACTTTCATTCCTGTGCAGTTACACCAAATGGGTTAACAATTGTTGCGGGTGACGCTGGGGGAATGGTGCATTTTTTAAAGTTGGAAAATCAGGGAGAATGAAATCATGAACTCCACACCCAGACCACCAACTATGAATAATTCCATAGTTAATCACCAAGAATTTGCAGCAATAATTCAGCAAAAAAGCGCGAATTTTCTGGGTCGTGATTTCGTGTTTACTGCTATTAATCATTTTCTCGATCATTACAACCGGGGTTATTTCACGATTATCGGTCTACCCGGTAGCGGTAAAAGTGCAATTATTGCTAAATATATTCAAGAAAATCCTCAAGCTATTTATTACAACGCAGAATTAGAGGGAAAAAATCAGGCTGCGGAATTTTTGAGATTTATTTGTCAGCAATTATTAGATATCACCCCTCCCCAACCCTCCCCGCAAGCGAGGAGGGAGCAAAACATCCCCTCGTTTACAGGGGAAAGGGGGGTTCTTCCCGATAACGCTACAGAAGGGAGTTGGTTTTTATCTTTGCTTCTCCAACAAATCAGCGACAATTTGCAACCAAATCAAAAATTAATTATTGCTATTGATAGTTTAAATTGCAGCGATCGTAATTCACAACCACCAGGAACAAATATTTTTTATCTTCCCCGCTACATTCCCCAAGGGGTTTATTTTCTCCTTTCCCGTCGTCCGTTTTTATCAGATAATTCTGGTTTATTAATAGAAGCACCGGTGGAAAGTTTGCATTTAGAAGATTATCCACAGGAAAATAAACAAGATATTCAAGCTTATATTCAGAGTTATATTAATTTATCACCAGAATGTAGAGACGTTCCATGGAACGTCTCTACACCAAACAACGTCTCTATACCAAATGCAAACAACCCCTCCACACTAAAATCCTGGTTAAATACCCACCAAATAAATGAAGCAGAATTTATTACCAATTTAACCAACTGCAGCGAAAATAATTTTATGTATGTTAGCCAAATCTTAACTGCTATTACTAATAATTTTTATCCCCAACCTTCCCAATTAGAAACATCATTTCCACCACAATTAGAAACCTATTACCAACAACATTTAGAAAAAATGCTGGGTTCTCAACATCAAGATTTTCCCCTAGCAGTGTTGAAAGTTTTAGCCCAGACAACACAACCTATATCAGCTACAGATATTGCCAATTTGCTAAATACTGATGAATATGATGTAGAAGAATTATTAGAAAATTGGATAGAATTTTTAACCCAAGAAAATAGATCAGACAATATTTACTACAGTTTCTATCATTTTAGTTTCCGTGATTTCCTTAACAAAATATAGAACTTAAAGCCATCCCATAGAGAGATGATCTATACCAGCATTTGAAATAAATTATAACCGTATCCACTTAAATGACATACATTCTAAGCCCCCTCCTCGCAAGCGAGGAGGGGGTTGGGGGTGGGGTTATTGTATTTCATAGGAATGTCAACAAGATAGTAATAAACCACCATTTGACGCTTCAATGCTAGTTCACTTTAGAGAAAGAATAGACATAAATCCCACATTCCGCAGATGTGACTCAGATTCTTCCTGACTCCTGCTGTAAATATTTAATCTATGATTAATATCATTAATTATCTATAATATTTTCCACCTATTCCTTTTCAACTTATAGTAACCATAGATGTGAATATCTATATTAGATACTTATTATAGGTTTAAGGAAAATAAATAAATTTTTACTTATATGTCTAATATATTATTTGTTTACGAATATTATCAAATCCGTAACTATGCGTTAGACTTTCTGCTTAACCGTTTTGCTCATGATGATGTTGGTTAAGATAAAAAAGAAGCGAATTAAATTTCGCTTCTTGTCTATTTTCTCAAGAATCAATAATAGTGTTCATAGAAAAAAATTATACATTGACTAATACCGCCATTTTTGGTCTGTCATATAAGCTATTGCTTATATGAGGTATATAATATTTATTTAATAAATATACATTTGGGTTAATTTTTTTTGATATAAAGGCTGTATGCTATTTTTAATCAAACAGTTGATCCCCGGTTTCAACTGCAAAAATAAAACTGGGTAGATAGTTCTGCATGATTGTGTTTCAGGGTAACTAGGGTTTCTCCTTAAACAGCACCTTAACTCACAATTTATGTAAATTGTCAAACATAATAACAAATCAGCAAAATGTTTTATGCTTGTTGTTTTTTGTACTTAGAAAACAGTTAAACACTACTTTAGGAGCATTTACAGATGTACTTTGACAAATAAATTTTCATAAAACTTAAATGTTGAAATCAGATATTTAGATCAACATTAGTATATCTTCTACCGCAATATAAAACTGCAAAGGCTGTTAATAAACACTCTTTACTTTTTGTTTTGACAGCCCAGGTTCTGGAAATTCCATCAACAGAAATTAGCCAACATTAATATTTTTAACTAATAATAAACTGGGTAACTAAAATTTTAATAGTTACCAAAGTTTATTATTACCAAATAATCATAGTTGCGTTATTAGCAACCAAGTTTTTGGCAGTTGAAAATAAGTTTTGTAGTGTGGCTAAATGCTTGTAATTTCAATCGGCGGTAAGAATTCTTTTTTCAACCCACATCATTCAAAACGGTTGCTGTAGGGGTGAAGAGCCTCTTCTTTAGTTCTTTAAAATTCATTTAGTTCATTCATGGCAATACTCCTCATCAGAGGAGACACAAGGAGGTATTCGTGGATTTTTTGTCCGTTTTCTTGCAGGACTTCGTTAAGCAATTGCAGTCCCCAACACTCGGCTTTTTGATTGGTGGGATGATCATTGCTGCCCTTGGTAGCGAATTGGTAATTCCAGAGTCAATTTGTACGATCATTGTCTTCATGCTGCTCACCAAAATCGGTCTGACCGGTGGAATTGCGATCCGCAATTCTAATCTGATGGATATGGTGTTACCCGCATTGTTTTCTGTTGTAATAGGGATTCTGGTTGTATTCATCGCCCGCTATACATTGGCCAAGCTGCCGAAGGTCAGAACCGTAGATGCGATCGCGACAGGGGGATTATTTGGTGCAGTGAGTGGCTCTACTATGGCTGCCGCCCTGACACTACTGGAAGAACAAAAAATCTTTTATGAAGCATGGACTGGCGCACTTTATCCCTTCATGGATATTCCCGCCCTCGTAACTGCAATTGTTGTGGCGAATATTTACCTTAACAAGAAGAAGCGTAAAGAAGCAGCCGATTCTGCCATGCAGGAGTCTTTCAGCAAGCAGTCCGTTGCGGCAGGCGATTATCCCAGCACCCGGCAAGAGTATCTCAGCCAGCAGAAGGGGGATGCGGATAATCGGGTCAAGATATGGCCGATCATCGAGGAAAGCCTCCGGGGTCCTGCCTTATCGGCAATGTTGTTAGGACTCGCTCTTGGACTGTTCACCCAGCCGGAAAGTGTCTATAAAAGCTTCTATGATCCCGCATTTCGAGGCTTGCTTTCGATCTTGATGCTGGTCATGGGTATGGAAGCTTGGTCAAGAATTGGCGAACTGCGTAAGGTAGCCCAATGGTACGTCGTATATAGTGTAATAGCACCGATTCTGCATGGGTTGATTGCTTTCGGTCTAGGCATGATTGCCCACTATGCTACGGGATTTAGTATGGGCGGTGTCGTCGTCATGGCTGTTATCGCTTCCTCTAGTTCAGATATCTCAGGTCCTCCCACGTTGCGAGCCGGTATCCCGTCGGCTAATCCATCCGCCTATATAGGCGCGTCCACAGCCGTTGGTACGCCAATTGCGATCGGCGTGTGTATACCATTATTTATCGGGCTTGCCCAGGCGATAGGTGGCTAATCCCAAACTGGTCGCGGTCTGTTGGCGCTCTCTTGACCCGGCAGATTAAGTACCTGAGCGGAAAAAACCAAAATGTGTGAAGAAAAGTAAAATCACCCAAAACTCTCTTCCTGTTCCCTTACCCCAACGACAATTTTTAACGCCCACCTACTTAAGTAGATTAATTTACATAATTTAAGGAGTTAACCAATATGTCCAAGCCTGCCAACAAGCTCGTCATCGTCACGGAAAAGGTTCTGATGAAAAAGGTCGCCAAGATCATTGATGAATGCGGGGCGACCGGTTATACGGTGGTGGATACTGGCGGTAAAGGCAGTCGTAACGTGCGCTCTACGGGTAAACCCAGCACTGCCGACACCGACTCGAATGTAAAGTTCGAGGTACTCACCGAAAATCGGGAGATGGCCGAGAATATTGCGGATCAGGTCGCAATCAAGTTTTTTACCGATTATGCGGGCATTATCTATATCTGTGAAGCAGAGGTACTGTACGGAAGAACTTTCTGCGGTCCAGACGGCTGTTGAATCGAAACGACACAACCGTAAAACGCCGGGGCATGACCCCGGCTGTTTGGTAACGGTATCTGGTATCACTCGCGCTTTGATCATGTTTTTAGCTTAACCGACAAGTATTGTGTTGCATTGGCTTTATTAGCTAAAATTGGCAAGAGAATGGCGATCAGTATTAATGTAGAAATTATTAACTCTACGAGACAGGCCAAGTTTGACAAGCTTTCCTGATTTCTTCGACTTGTAGAGTTTTACCGCCAACATTTTTATAATTATTCAATATCAATTACAAAAGGTATGCACAATGAGTCTCCGCGCCCTGCTGTTAGTTAATCGTCATTCTCGCCAAGGAGAAGCAAGCCTCTTACAAGCTATTAATTGCCTGGAAACACTAGGTTTTACTCTAATTCAAGAGTCTACAAAAGATCCTACCCAACTAGGTGATGTGATTCGTCGCTACCAGCGGGAAATAGATTTGGTAATTGTGGGTGGTGGTGATGGTACTCTTAATGCCGCAGTCGAGGCGATAGTTGATACTCAGTTACCTTTGGGTATTTTACCATTGGGAACTGCTAACGACTTAGCGAGAACTTTGAATATTCCTAATTCTTTACCGGAAGCTTGTCAAATTATTGCTGGTGGCAAGTTGCGACGGATTGATTTAGGTGTGGTGAATGGAAAGTATTTTTTTAATGTTGCTAGTCTGGGTTTGAGTGTCAATATTACTCAGGGATTAACTCAAGAAGTTAAACGTCGTTGGGGGATATTTGCTTACGCTGCTACTGCATTACAAGTCATTTGGAAATCCCGTCCTTTTAGTGCAGAAATTCGGATTAATGACCAATCAGTTTTAGTGAAAACGGTACAAATTGCTGTCGGTAATGGTCGCTACTATGGTGGAGGAATGGCTGTAGTGCATGATGCGGCCATAGATGACCAAAGATTGGATCTTTATAGTTTAGAAATGGATCATTGGTGGCAAATTATCCCCTTGCTTCCAGCTATGCGTCAAGGCCGACATATTGATTGGCCGAATGTCCGCGCTCTTCAAGGTCAGGAAATTATAGTTACTACCAGAAGACCCCATTCTATTAATACAGATGGAGAAATTACGACTCATACCCCGGCTGTGTTTCGGGTTATTCCTCAAGCGATCGCGGTTTTTGTGCCAGAATTATAATTTCGGTAGTATGATCAATTTTTTTGAGCTAACACCAAAATGAGTTTAAGGTTTTCTCAACAAATTAAATCCCTACTGGAACGTTTAACTGAACAGCCGTTAACTTTAGGTGATATTCTCGCGGAAACTTCTGAACAGGGTTTTAGTTTGGTAATTACATTATTGGTATTACCCTTTTTATTTCCTATGCCACCTGGTTTAAGTAGTCCTCTAGGCGGTGTTTGTTTATTTTTATCAGTACAGATGCTTTTAGGGAGGCGATCGCCTTGGCTACCCAGAAAAATCGCTCAATATCAATTTCCTCATGCTTTTGCCCAAATCATCTTACAAAATCTGCGTCGAGTCACTAGAGTTTTGGAGAAAATTACCCGTCCTCGATTGCAAAAAATCGCCAATCATCCTTGGACTTGGCAATTTAACGGGCTGTGTATCTCTTGGTTAACATTATTATTGATTTCCCCTATTCCCTTTACCAACCCCATCCCTACCGTAGGTATTTTACTTTTGGCAGTTGCTACGATTGAATCTGATGGTTTGCTAATGTGCATTAGCTATGTTGTCACTTTCTTAATTACTTTATTGTTTGGCTTTATTGGTTATGGGTTATGGTTAGCCCCCAATTTATTACCCTCTATTTTTAAGTGAAGAAGGTGACAGGTGACAGGTGACAGGTGACAGGGAGGAGAAGAGAAAAATGTTCTTCTTTGTGATAGTGCAGCGTGGTGTAAGGCATACTCCTGACTCTTAGCCGTAACGAAAAGACTTTTAGGACTTACGCAATAACTCTCTGAAACTCTTATTTAGACCTGTCCTCTGCGTCCTCTGCGGTATGGCTAACGCCACGCTTACGCTATCAACAAACCCTAATTATGACAACACAATCAGAAAACACTTTAAAGATTGCTCAACAGGCATTTGCATATTTTATACAAGGTTTAGAAACTGGTAATTGGCAAGCATTTTTAGATATGCTGACAGACGATTTTAGCTTTTGGTTTCCAACGGGTAAATTCCACGGTTTAAATGAGGGTAAAGAACGGGCTAAAGAGTTTTTTGAATATGTTTCTGAAGCTTTTAAATCAGGAATAAAGCTCACTTCTTTAGACAGTATTACTAGCAATGAGAAAACCGTAATTTTTGAATTTCGAGATGAAGGCAACTTATTTGGAAACCCTTATAGAAATCGGGTTGCAGTTGCCTTTGATATTCGAGGTAATCAAATTTGTGCCTATCGAGAATACTTTGGTAGCGATGGTAAATCTTATTAATTAATCAGAAATTGCTATGACGCGATCGCGTCCAGATTCTTTTGCTTTATAAAGAGCATTGTCTACCCGCTTTAACATGGTGGTATCATTGATATCATGATCTTGATAAGTTGTAACTCCAATACTGACAGTAATTCTGGCTGTTTGATCGATCATCTCTATATCCAAATTGCGAATTTGATGACAGAGACGTTCTGCTATTTCTATTGCTTCTTGTAACTTTGTGGCTGGTAAAATAACCAGAAATTCTTCCCCACCCAAACGCCCAACTGTATCAGCATTTCGCAAATAATTAATCAGAAATTGAGAAATTTCTTGTAATACTTGATCTCCTATGGGGTGTCCATAGGTATCATTTATGGATTTAAAGTGATCAATATCAATTAATAAAAGTGAAAAATTCTGATGATAACGTTGAGTTCGTTGCAATTCTTTTTTCAAAATTGCCAAAATATTACGCCGATTAGCAATTCCCGTTAATACGTCAGTGTTTGCTATTTTTTTAAGTTTTTGACTTAATACTTTCTGTTTGTTTAAAGCAATTCGCAATTTTTTCTCAATTTGATTGCGTTCACTCACATCTCGCATAGCGACAATAGAAACTTTTTGTTCTAACCATTCAGCATCAGCAACGGTAATTTCTGCCCGGCCAAGAATCCCATTGGAGCGAAGAATATCAATTTCTGCAACTTTTTCTACAACAATAGGAAGTCCTAATTCATGGTCAATTAAATCAGATAATTGTTTGTCAAACATTTGCGCCGCCGCAGGATTAGCAAATTTTACAACTCCTGATTCATTAATAATTAAAATCCCATCTTTGATGTAAGTAACGATGGTATTGAGTTTATTTTCACTCTGTTGTAACTGTCTAGTTTGCAGTTTTAGTTGAATATGTGTCTGCACACGAGCTAACAATTCTGTCGCTCTAAAAGGCTTGGTTACATAGTCAGCCGCCCCTTTTTCAAATGCTTCTATTAAGTGTTCTTCTTCGTGACTAGCAGTAAGAAAAAGAATGGGGATATGGTAATAGGCTGGATTTTTCTTAATTTGCTCGCAAACTTCTAAGCCACTCATATCGGGCATTAATAAATCCAATAATATTAAGTCTGGTTGTATTGCTTGAAGACGTTGCAGGGCTTCTTTGCCACTCATGGCATAGGTAATAGAATAACCTTGTGTTTCTAGGGTTCTTCCTAAAACTTGAATATTTTGAATGAGGTCATCAACTATTAATATAGTGCAATCTCTTGGATTAAAAGTAACTTTTTCCATTATTTATATCAGAGTATTTATAGCATTTATCATAAGGCTTCAAGATCGCAATTTTTGTAACTGCTTAATAATTTGTGGAAAATTAGCGACAGTATCCGCAAGATAGGCTAAATCAAAGGTATCAATTTGGTTTTTGAGCGTAGCAGCGTATTCTGCCAAATAGGGGCATTCATACTGTTGTGCTAAACTCTGTAATTTGAGAGCAAAAGCTCGTAGTTGGTTGATTAACAAAGTTTGGTGCAAGGTTTTCCAAACAGTCGCTTCTTCCTGTTGGAGTAATTTTATCAGTTCTGGTAACTTTTCTAATGCTTGCGGCGACATTACTGTTACAGATTTTTCTGGCGGGGAAGTAGGTTCTGAATGTATTAATATTTGGGAGGGAAATAAACGTTGCAACTCACTGAGTAAATGCTGACGACTGACTGGTTTGCGTAAAAAGCCCTGGGCGAGGGTGTGTAATTCCTCAAAGTCTTGTTCTTGGATAGAAGCTGTCACCATAATCACGCAAATATCATCTGTGGAGGGATTTTGTTTTAGTGCTTGTAAAACGGATTGTCCATCCATTTTGGGCATAACCAAATCTAGTAATATGAGGTCAGGATGATGTTTAATGGCTAATTGCAGAGCAGTTACACCATTGTCTGCCATGATGATTTGGTGGGGAGTGGAGTTAAAATAGGCGTAGAGTAAATCTCGGTTAGACTGTACATCATCAACGATGAGAATTTTCAGTGATGAAAATTGGCTTAAATCATGGTTATGTGGGGTTAATGCTGGTGAAATTGCCGTATTTTGAGTAATTGTAATTTCGGGAAATATTAAGGTGAAGATGCTACCATGCTCTAATTCGCTGATCACTTCAACTGTACCACCCATCATTTGCGTCAGTCTGCGGCTAATGGTTAATCCTAGCCCTGTACCGCCATATTTGCGATTACTTTGTCCTTGACTTTGGCGAAAAGCATCAAAAATTAAGGTTTGATCTCGTGGAGAGATGCCAATACCAGTATCAGAAATAGCAATTTCTATATGTGCCTGATTTTCAATACTGGGGTTGATATGACTATTAACGCCAATAATTATACCACCTTTTTCAGTAAATTTAATGGCGTTACCGACGATATTTACGAAAATTTGCCGCAGACGTACTTCGTCAATATATATTTCAGCGGGGATTTTGTCATCAATTTGCAGATTTAAATATAGTCCTTTTTCTCTGGCTCTTTGCAGAAACATTTGTTGAATGTCTTGTAGGAGTAAGGGAAAATTGACAGATTCATAGTTGAGTTTGAGTTTGCCGGCTTCGACTTTGGATAAATCCAGGATGTCGTTAATTAAAGTTAGTAGGGTGCGGCCATTGGTTTGAATGGCTTGGAGATAACTTTGGGCTAAATCGTCACTGACGAGATTTTGTAATAGTTCGGAAAATCCCAAAATAGCATTCATGGGTGTGCGAATTTCATGGCTCATGTTGGCAAGAAATTCACTCTTGGTGCGGCTTGCGGCTTGGGCTTTTTCGGTGGCTGCTTCTAGGGCTAAATTTTGTTCAGCTAGTTCTATTTGTCGCTGTTCGGCTTGTTGTAGAAGTTTAGCATGAGCGATCGCAATCCCAACTTGAGCAGCGACAGCTTCTAACAGGCCAATATCTTCGGTAATCCAGTGACGTTGATAATTGCATTGATGTAAACAAATCAATCCATTGGCTTTTCCTTGGTAGGATGTGCGAATTGCTAATATTGATTTGAGGCCAATTTGTTGACAAATTTCTGTGGCTGATAATACTAATGGATCAGTAAATACATCATCAATAGCGATCGCTGTATCTTGCTCAAGGAGTTGATTAATTTGGGAATTGCCAGCAATTGGTCCCAATAATCCTTTGATAGATGATACTTCCCCACTTAAGTATTCTGCTACTACTGGTAAATGTTCCGTTGGCTCAATTTCGTAGGTATGAAGGAGGCAACGATCTACACCAAAAGCTTCACCAATACGGTTAGCGGAAGTTTCAAAGATTTTTTGTGGTTCGAGACTTTGGCGGATTTCGTCGGTGATTTGTTTTAATAGGCGTTCTCTTTGCACCTGTTGTTCGAGAATCTTTTCGGCGGCTTTGCGATCGCTAATATCCACTAAATAACCTACACATTCTAAAGGATTATCTTGTTGATCTCTCATTAACCGCAACTGAGCAAAAAACCACCGATAACTGTCATCAGCACAGCGCAACCGATATTCTAAGGAATAGGTATTATCAGATTCTAACTGACTTAATCCTGTTAACACGCGATCGCGATCTTCGGGATGAATGTAGTCATACCAAAAACCTGATTCCTCTAAGAACACTTGGGGAGGATAACCCAAAATAAACTGCACATTTTGACTAATAAAGGTAGCCCGATAATCCCCTGTAGGTTGACAACTAAATAAAATGGTTTGACTGGAATTCATCAAAGCCCGTAATCGTTCCTCACTTTGACGCAAAGCCATCTGCGCTTGTTTGAGTTCGGTAATTTCGACAATTACACCACTGACAGCCTTCCCTCCATCAGGTTGATTAATAGGATAATAACTAGCAATCCAATCTCTTTGCACATTTGGTTGCGCTGGTGTAAACCCAGAAATTTCCATATTGCGAATTGATTTTCCTGTGGTTAATACCTGCTGTAAAATTGGTTCAACCCGATCAGCTAAATCTGGTAATATTTCCCGTAGTTGTTTACCGATATGTGCATTCGTTGGTAAACCATTGATTTCCGCCATGGCTTCATTAATTCGTACAAAGCGCAAATCTTGATCATGGAGTACCAACCCCACTGGATTGGTATTGTAGAGTTTTTCTAATTCTGCGGTGCGGCGTTGTAGTGCTTCTTGGACTTGTTTAATTTCATCAATATTCACAAAGGTAATGACTACACCATCTGTTTGTCCATCATCTCTGAGATATGGATATAACCGCATCAGCAAATGATGTTCAGTATTATTCAGTTTTACCTCTTGCTCAATAGGACGTTCTGTATCTACTACCCGCTTCAATAATTCCAGCAGATTTGGGCAATTCATGTTATGGGTGATATGCTGGATTGGGCGTTCTACATCAGTTTCTAAGAGGTTAATAGCGGGTGTCGCTGCGGGGGTAAACTTGCGAATTCGCAATTCTCGATCTAGGAAAATTACGCCAATTTCACTACTTCGCAGCAAATTATCCACGTCGTTAGATAATTCTACTAATTGACGAATTTTCGTTTGATATTCTGTATTAACAGTATATAGTTCTTCGTTAACGGAATGCAGTTCTTCGTTGGTACTTTGTAATTCTTCATTAGAAGCAAGCAACTCTTCATTAGTCGCTTGCTGTTCTTCATTGGTGGTTTCTAACTCTTCAATTGTAGCTTGGAGGTTTTCTCTAGTTTGCTGTAATTCGTATTCTAAATCCAGAATGCGTTGTGTTGCTTCTGCATCTTGTTGAAAGGCTTCGGGACGATTTGGAGAAGAAATACGTTCTTCATTTTCAATGATTAACATGAAGAAATCCGTCATGCGGGTATCTCCCGTATGATAGGTAACTTCTAAATTCACACTGCGAATGCGATCGCCCTGATTTAAGTGGATGTTACCATAGAGAACAGGTTTCCGTTCCCGCTTGGCACGATGGAGAGCGGTGTTAATCGGCAATTTTAGGGTATTTGGGACTAAATCGGCGATCGCCCTGGTCATTTGTCCTTCTGGAACTTGCATAATTCCTACTACATCAGTAACAACATGGAATAGTTCCAAATCATCATTGACTAATAGACAGGTACATTGTCTACGCCGCACAAAAGCAGTAAAAGCTGCTGTTAAAGCTGGATCAAACTGAACTGTACCTCTCCTCGTTTGACTAGGGCGAGAAACAACCGGAGTTATATATTCTAAATTTTGACTGAGAATGGGTAAGCGAACATTGCGCCGTTTTTGATAAATTTTGAATTTCTCATACAGAGGACTAAATTCTTCAATTAATTCTCCTGGTGTTTCCGCCGCACCTAAAAATAAAATCCCTTTGTGCATCAATGAAAAATGCAACATCCTCATGACGTGCTGTTGCAAAATTGGCTGCATATAAATCAGGACATTACGGCAGCTAATCAGGTGCATTCGCGTAAATCCGGCATTTTTCGCCAAGTTGTGAGGAGCGAAAATAATCATTTCTCGCAACGCTCGTGATACATGGAAATTACGGTTACGGAAAGTAAAATATTTTTCTAAGCGTTGGCGGGAAACATCAATACTGATACTTTCCGGATATATGCCTTCTGCGGCTTTACTTAATGCGGCTGCGTCAATATCTGTAGCGAAAATCTTGACACTCAGTTGTTTACCCAAACGATTGATAACTTCATCAATCAAAATCGCCATTGAGTAGGCTTCTTCACCTGTCGCACAAGCCGTCACCCACACCCTTAACTGTTGACCATTTTCCAAAGGACTAATCAGTTCGGGGAATACTTCGGTATCCAGATATTCCCAGGCTACAGAATCCCGGAAAAACCTAGTCACCCCAATCATTAAATCATCTCGCAGTAGCGCCCGTTCTTCGCTAGAAGTGGTTAAATATTTGACATAATCATCTAAGAGATTATGCCCACTTAGAGAACAACGGCGATAGATGCGGCGGCTGAGAGTGCTGGGTTTATAATAGGAAAAATCGAGCTTTTCGTATTGGTTGAGAATTTGGATAATCGCCCGGAGCTTTTCTGATTCTAATTCTGGAAGTAGAGATTCACCTGGAGTTGCGCCTTGACGCTGCATTTGGATGATTTCATAAATCGTCCGCGCCATTTCCGCCGGTGGTAACACTTGATCTACAATACCTGTAGCGATCGCACTTTGGGGCATTCCATCAAATTCTGCTGTCCCCGGTGACTGCACAAATGTCAACCCACCGCACTCACTAATGCTCTGTATCCCCCTTGTTCCATCACTTCCTGTTCCTGAAAGAATTACAGCTATTGCTTGATCTCCGCTGTCTCTGGAGAGGGAATCGAGAAAAATATCAATAGGGAAATTAGGTTGTTGTCGAGGTGGTTCACTTTGCTGAATTAGCTCTAAAGTGCCATTTTCTACAATTAAATTATTTTGTGGCGTAATTAAATATACGGTATTTGGTTCAATCTGCATTCCGCTTTGTACTCGCTTCACTGTCATGCGAGTGCGGCGTTCTAGCAGTTCTTTCATCAAACTTTTAAAGTCTGGAGATAGGTGTTGCACCACAACAAAGGCTGCACCACTGTCTGCGGGCATATTATCAAAAAACTCTTCTAATGCTCGTAGTCCTCCTGCTGAAGCCCCAATACCAACTACAAAGCAATGGGTCTTAGTCTCCTCAGACACTAAAAATCGCTCCTAATTTTAGCTACTAATTATTGTATAGCAAAAAGGTGAAAGGGATTTTACAAAAAAGGGAACAGGGAACAGGGAACAGGGAACAGATAAGAAATTAGGCGTTGCTGATAGCCTGCGTGGCGATAGCCATATTAGGGTATGAAATTCAAAAATCAATGATTTCAAACTCTTACTCTCTGTAGACTCTGCGCCTCTGCGTGAAACAAAATCATACTCTTAATCAGCAACGCCGGGTTTTAGTTGTTGATTATCTGCGTTTACCAGAACGGCGTGGAGTAGGTGAACTAGCTCCAGACTTTTTATCACCTGCTGCTGTGCGTGAAGAAGGCTGTCTAGGCGACTTTTGGGAAGCAGATTTAGGCGCAGAACGACGAGTTCGTTGTCCACCACCACCAGAAGGAGCTTTGCGTCCATTGGGAATGGGTTCAGCCTTAATATCGGGGTTGACTCCAAAACCAGCCACCACTTCTTTAGGTAAACGCTGCTCAATTAATTTCTCAATATCCGCTAATAAATGGTGTTCATCCACACATACGAGGGATATCGCTTGACCTTCCGCCCCAGCGCGTCCAGTTCGACCAATGCGATGAACATAATCTTCTGGGACATTGGGTAAATCGTAGTTAATGACGTGGGGTAGTTCGCTGATATCAAGACCACGAGCAGCAATGTCAGTTGCTACCAATACCTGTAGAGTCCCATCTTTGAACTTTCCTAAAGCGTGAGTTCGCGCCCCCTGACTCTTATTTCCGTGAATAGCCAAGGCTTGAATACGGTCTTCACCCAACTGCTTCACCAATCGGTCAGCCCCATACTTGGTGCGGCTAAATACCAATACTTGATACCATTTATTTTCCCGAATTAGATGAGAAAGTAACTGACGCTTCCGTTCTCTGTCTACATGATAAACTTTCTGTATCACCTTCGCCGCAGTCACGTTACGACGTGCAACTTCAATCATTGTTGGGTGATGTAGTAACCCAGCAGCAAGGGTTTTAACCTTTTCGGAGAAAGTTGCAAAAAATAGTAAATTCTGGCGCTGTTTGGGCAAAAGTGAAAGAATGCGGCGGATATCATTAATAAAACCCATATCCAGCATCCGGTCTGCTTCATCCAGTACCAACACTTCTACACGGGATAAATTTACAGTCCCTTGTTGGACATGATCTAGTAATCGTCCAGGGGTACAAACTAAAATATCTACGCGGGTTCTCAATTGTCGTTTTTGGGGTCCAATACTAACTCCCCCAAACATAACCATTGAATTCAGATTTAAGTATTTACCATAATCACGAACGCTTTCTTCTACCTGTGCAGCAAGTTCACGAGTGGGTGTAAGAATTAACGCCCGAATTGGGGGAAATCCCTGAGCATGACTTTGACTGTTCTTATTAGTAGACAAACGTTGTAACAGGGGTAGCGTGAAGCTGGCTGTTTTCCCAGTACCAGTTTGCGCTCCAGCCATAATATCACCCCCAGCCAAAACTACAGGAATAGCCTGTTTTTGGATTGGTGTGGGTTGATTATATCCTCGCTCAGTGACAGCACGGACAATTTCAGGGGACAAGCCGAGATTAGAAAAAGACATAGAACTCCAGAAATAACATCGGCCTGTCGCCAATCACGGCTTCAGTCTTAGGCGGACGAATGGTTTAAAATGCTAAATGGGCAATAGCACCAAGACTAGGCGCAAATCCCACAGTTCCCCATCATAGCAGAGTTATTTGGAAATCTGAAACTATGTCTAAGTAGGTTGGCGTTAAAAATTTTCGTTATGACAAGGGAATAGGAAGAAAGTTTTGGGCGATTATAAATCGCGGCTACACAGACAAAACCCACCTTCGTGGGTTCAAAAACTTTTCAAACCTTCTCTTAGCAACTTACTTACGTTACAGCACTTCCCTCTGTTATGAGGTACAGTTTTTTATTGTCAAACCCGTAGGGGCGGGGTTTCCCCGCCTTCCATTGTATTTCATTAGAGCGGGAAGTGCTGTAATAGCTAATTTTTAATTCCTACCCATTGAGTCACAGGTGACATACTCTTCCAACCCAAAAATTTACCAATAGGTTCGGCGCGTTGAATAGCAATGCGAGTGAAATTTCCGCCTACTTTTTCATACCATTGATATAACCTTTGTTCACCTTCTAACGTCACCACATTAACTACCATTCTTCCCCCAGAAAGTAACGCATTCCAACACATTTCTAATATTTCTGGTTCTGTGACACCACCACCAATAAAAATTGCGTTAGGTGTGGGTAAGTTCTCGATAAATTCTGTACTTTTACCCGCAATAATTTGTAAATTGGGTGTACCCAAAGCAGCCGCATTATCAGCTATATAATTTAGTCTAGTAGAATTTTGTTCAATAGCGATCGCTCTACATCTCACATGACTCCGCAGCCATTCTATGGAAATAGAACCACAACCAGCCCCCACATCCCAAAGTAATTGCCCCGGCAAAGGTGCTAAACTTGATAAAGTTACCGCCCGTACTTCCCGCTTCGTTAATTGTCCATCATGATGAAAAGCGTTATCAGGTAAACCGGGAAATCTGGATAAAGGAACTATTCCCATATCTCCAATACATTCCACCCCAATAGTATTTAAAGCAGCGATATCTGTTTTTGTCCAGTTATTAGCAATACCTGTGAAAATGCTTTCTTCAACATTCCCCATTCTTTCCAAAACGGTAATTTTACTATTACCATAACCACGCTTTCTCAAAATTTCCGCCACAATCACCGGCGTATTTTTCCCCTCACTCAAAATTAATAATTTTGCACCGGGATAAATATAAGATTGGAGTAAATCAGCAGGACGGCCACATAAACTTAAAGTTTCCACCTCCGTTAAAGACCAACCTAATCGAGAACAAGCCAAACTAAAAGCCGAAAGTGTAGGAATAATAGTAACTTCAGAAATAGGAATATGTTGAAGAATAGTTGCACCCACACCGTAACATAAAGGGTCGCCACTAGCTAAAACACAAATCGTTTCACCCCGACGACTAATAATTTCTGTAATAGAAGCATGAAAAGGAGACTTCCAGGTAATCTTTTCGCGGTTATCATCAGGAGACAACATAGAAAGATGACGTTCTCCACCGACAATAATTGTAGCTTGCTCAAGAACAGAAAGAGCGATCGCACTCAATCCTCCTAAACCATCTTCCCCAATACCCACAATAGAAAGCCATTTTTGCATAATCGAATCAGAATTTCAGTAGAAAAGTTTCCGGCGATTAGAAATCGCTACTACACAAACGAAGTCCACACTATGGCTAACGCCACGCTACGCTATCGACAGGCTCAGTGACCACCTGCGTGGACTAATATAAAATCAAGATTTTTAACCCACGAAGGTGGGTTTTGTCCGTGTAGCCGCGATTTCTAATCGCCAAGGCAGTTAATAAATTTTTCCGTCACATACTCTCTGAGAACAGGCCGCAAAGTGTACTTACCTAACTCTTTCTCTATTAAAGAGCATAAATATAGCCTCTCTATTGCTTGTAAAAGTTGGGATTTAGAAACAGTAGGTAATAAATATGTTTTGATTTTGCGCTAAATCAGTCAGGCTTGTTAAATGCTGGTTAGTTGCCAGAGAGTACCAGGACTTACGCAACTGGCACAGGCGATCGCTATATTATAGTATTTTTGTACTGAAACAAGTGACACAACTGGCACAAATAGTGGGCGGGCTTCGCGGGAGCAAAGCGACACATTGAATCAAACCAAACACATAGAAATACTTGGGCGTTTGAGTTGCTCAATTAAATAATTAGAAAGCAATTTCTGCTTGATTTGATAAATAGTTTGACCAGTTCTATAGGCTAAATTCTTTAACCTAACCCAAACC
>NZ_VILD01000005.1:496175-518869 GCF_009712085.1 Anabaena sp. UHCC 0253 | reverse complement strand
AGGGATTTTAAAATGTTCAATTTATTTTGCATTACTACTTATTCTGGTTTTTCTCTGGATGCAATTGCTTTTATTTAGTGCCTACCCCGGTATTTGGGGCAACCACAGGGGGTTTGCCCCTACAAAATTGATTGATTTAGGGATTTTTAAAATGTTCAATTTATTTTGCATTACTTATTCTGGTTTTTCTCTGGATGCAATTGCTTTTATTTAGTGATATTTCCAGGAGTTTGATAGCTTTCCTATTTATTTGGCTATCTCTCTTCTTTTATCCCTGAATAGTTACGTTTTTATTATTGTTTGACTTTTTATTCTCGTAATTTCCCAGTGTGGAAAGTGCGTCATTAGTAGTCAAAATTTTAGTGAATATTTTGCTATGACTGGATAAATATTTTGTTTATTTGTGTCATAATGTCACGAGTCGGAAGTCCATAAATGATATTTTGAACCTGCCAGCACTAACGCTGAGAGAGGCTCTTTCAGTTTGCTTTCTAAATTCTTAAATTAGGTTGTTTTCAACCAATAAATACGAAAATACTTTGTTCTGTTGCTAGGGAAGATTTTTTAGATGAAATCGTTAGCTATCGAGAATTTTGACGTTAAATTCACCTCTGAAAATGATAATAAGCAGATTTTGAGTTTTAGAGATCCAGCATATCCACGTCCGCATCTGCGGCGCTCAAACTGGCAAAGTTTGGACGGACAGTGGAAATTCGCTTATGACGATGAAGGTAATTGCTCCCAACCCGGCGACCTTAGCCAATGGACTCATCATATAGAAGTTCCCTTCGCTCCTGAATCTACCAAAAGTGGGATTGGTGATCCAGAATTTCATACCAATTGTTGGTATGAGCGAGAATTTGACACACCTGTTGGGGACGGGAGATTTCTGCTACATTTTGGGGCTGTAGATTATCGGGCGCGGGTTTGGGTAAACGGCCAATATATGGCTGAACATGAAGGCGGACATACCCCATTTACTGTTGATATTACTTCTGTTTTGAATGACACTGGTACAACTAAAGTCACAGTTTGGGCGCAAGATGATCCACACGAACTGGCGAAACCTCGTGGTAAACAAGATTGGCAATTAGAAGCTCACAGTATTTGGTATCCGCGCACCACTGGTATTTGGCAGACTGTCTGGGTTGAGCGTGTAGGGACAACTTATATAGATCACATCCGTTGGACTCCTGACTTTGAACGCTGGGAAATCGGCTGTTTTGCATCGTTGGCTGGTCATATACCTGTTTCCGGCGTGCAAATGAAGGTGAAATTGAGCGTTGGTGGTAAGGTGTTAGCTAACGATACTTACGAAGTGTTCGACGGAGAAGTGAGCCGCCGCATTGCTTTGGCTGATCCTGGTATTGATGACTACCGGAATGAATTACTCTGGAGTCCAGAAAGACCAACTTTGATTGATGCAGAAATTCAGTTGGTGTATAACAACCAAGTGCTAGATGCAGTCAAATCCTATACTGCATTGCGGACGGTTAGTATCCAGCGCGATCGCTTTATGCTCAATGGTCGTCCTTATTATTTACGCTTGGTTCTCGATCAAGGTTACTGGCCTAATTCCCTGATGACTGCACCCGATGATGATGCTTTGCGGCGTGATGTGGAACTAGCGAAAGCAATGGGTTTTAATGGAGTTCGCAAACACCAAAAAATTGAAGATCCCCGATTTTTATATTGGGCAGATGTTCTAGGCTTGTTAGTATGGGAAGAGATGCCCAGCGCCTATCGCTTTACCCATAAAGCTGTAGAACGCATGACCCATGAGTGGACTGAGGTAATCAACCGTGATATTAACCACCCGTGTATTGTTGCCTGGGTTCCCTTTAATGAATCCTGGGGAGTCCCGAATTTAGTTGAAACTGCGGCTCACCGCAATTACGTTTTGGCGATGTATTATTTGACCAAAACCCTTGATCCTTCTCGTCCGGTAATTGGTAATGATGGCTGGGAAAGTACAGATACAGACATTCTCGCTATTCATGACTATGACACTCAACCCCAGCAATTGCTTCATCGCTATGGACCAGAAGTGAAGTTATCAGATTTGTTTGAGCGTAAGCGTCCTGGTGGACGTATCCTCACCTTAGACAATTATCCGCACCAGGGACAACCGATCATGCTGACAGAGTTTGGTGGCATTGCTTATGCACCTGCTACCCAGGCTGAGGCAGATAAAGCTTGGGGATATGAGCGTTGCTTCAATATTACCGAGCTAGAAATGAAGTACGCTGCCCTCCTGGAAACTGTGAATAATATCGAAATGTTCTGTGGCTTTTGTTACACCCAATTTACGGATACATTCCAAGAAGCTAACGGTTTATTGTACGGCGATCGCACTCCCAAATTTCCCATTGCAGCGATCCGTGCTGCTACTCTTTCAGGACAAGGATTATGTACTCCCACAGCTTGTTAAAGCCGGATGGACGGCAAATGACTTTATATAGTCGTTGCCCCATTTCTGATCAGATTACAGCTACTAGCCCCAGTGATGAGCCAGTGCGAGCTAATCCCCATTTACGTTGGCATCCCCTCCGGGGTGAATGGGTAGCTTATGCGAGTCATCGTCAAGGGCGGACTTTCTTACCACCCCCAGAATATAACCCCCTTGCTCCTAGCCGCAACCCTAATTTGCCCACGGAAATACCAGTTGGTAAATATGATGTGGCAGTATTCGAGAACCGTTTTCCCTCGATGATCACAACGGCAAAAAATCCGCCTGATTGCATTGTGGAAACTGTACCTGCAAATGGGGCTTGTGAAGTAGTGGTATTTACTCAAGATGCTAGTGCTTCGCTGTCGTCTTTGACACTGGAACACTTGGATTTAATTTTGCAAGTTTGGGGCGATCGCACGGAAGTTTTAGGTAAAAATCCCCAAATTCAATATGTTCTACCCTTTGAAAATAAAGGTGTAGAAGTTGGTGTAACTTTACACCATCCACATGGGCAAATTTACGCCTATCCATTTGTTCCACCTGTGCCTGAGCGGATGTTAGAACAACAGCAGCGGTATTATCAGGAACATCAACGCGGGTTGTTAGCGGATTTAATTCAAAAAGAAATTGCTGACAAGCAACGGATAATTTATGAAGATGAGGATGCGATCGCTTTCGTTCCCGTCTGTGCGCGTTATCCCTATGAAGTGTGGGTAGCACCAAAACAACCCGTTGCCACTTTTTCAGATTTAAATCTAGAACAACGTTGGGGACTTGCTAAAGCCTTAAAAACCGTCACTCTCAAATATGATGGTTTGTGGAATCGTCCTTTCCCTTATTTAATGGCTTGGTTTCAAGCGCCTACGGATGGTTTAAGACATCCAGAGGCACATTTACACGCCCAGTTTTATCCACCATACCGCACGAGCGATCGCTTGAAGTATTTGGCAGGAACAGAACTTGCGGCGGGGATGTTTGCTAATGATGCGTTACCAGAGGAGAAAGCGAAGGAATTGCAAGCAGTGAGTGTCAATCTGCGAATGCCAGTTTCGGCATAAAGGAAAACAGGTAAATTGAAAAAGGCGCACTTCATAACGAATGCGCCTCACTTTGTTTTTATTAGACACCTGGTGGAAAAATGTAGAGACATAGTATGGAACGTTTCTACAAAAGTTGTGGATAACGTATATTTAATTTCTATCAGATGTCTATTAGACATCTGGTGGAAAAAAAATGTAGAGATGTTCCATTTCACGTACAGAGTCTCGTTGAACGAACAGAAGTTAGAAGAGTGGAAATGCTTCCCTTGATTTTTGAGCAATAACAGACTCATTTAGCCTACTTTTGTGACTTTCTCTAATTCACTTTCTGCTCTTTCATAAGTATCTCTTGTACGAGTAACTTGTAAAATCCATTTTCCAGTTTGGGGATTTTTGCCGATAATTACACTAGAAGGTTCATCAGGCCAATCGTCCTTTAATTTTACGCGATCGCCTATTTTAAATCTACTACTTGGTTTCTCACCACCTCTATTATCTTTAATTACAGAGGATCTAGCTTTTTTTACTAAGTCGTTTAAATTAATTGAGTTTTTTTCTTCCCATGCTTTCAAATCAATTTCTTTAAAATTAACTTCTCCTGTTGGTTTTATCACCCATATATAAAGATTATTTTTAGCTACACTTGGATGATTAATTAAAGAATATTCAACAATAGTTGCTTGTTGTTGTTTGGCAATCTTTTTTATCTAAATCACTTTGATTAGGTAAATTGTTAATTATCGAATTAAGTTTATAGCGTTTCCCAGTCTAATGAAGTACAAAATTATCTGTGTTTATCTGCATCCATCTGCGGTTAATTCTTTCTTTCTGTACCTCACTTGAATGGGAATTGCTATAATAAAGTTGCGGTAATATTCAAAGGTAAAGGTAATAGAATTGTAATAATGAGAGTTACTAGAGATAGTTGAGATTTGTTAATGTTCATGGATTTAGGTTAATGTATGAGGGTAATTTTCTTCAGATTTTAAAATTTGGCATAAAATTTGTAATTCTTGTTGAAAATTATCATATCTGAAACAGCTACAGAGTTTATACGATTTAATTCGTATAAGTTTAGTATAATTTTACCAGACAAGATACTCTCACCACAAGACTGAATAGGAAAAATTTATATCTTTGCTTTTTGTGCGTCTTTGTGCAAAATACAATATAATGGTTGTATGAAATTCATTAGTGATGGCATAATTATGAGTATATCTCTTTATGAAAAAGACTTTAATTTATGGCTAGAATTAACAATTAATCAATTAGAAAGCCATGAATTTTCAGTTTTAGATACAGTAAATTTGATTGAGGAGTTAAAAGACTTGGGGAAAGCAGAAAAAAATGCTTTAGAGAGTAACTTAATGATTTTATTAGCCCATTTATTAAAGCTAAAAGTTCAAGCTGATGCTCCAGAAACAATGAAAAATAGTTGGTATAATTCAGTGATTGAACATCGTAAACGCATCAAAAAACAATTATCGAAAATGCCTTCACTGCAATCCTATTTACCCAAAATTTTAGAAGATTCCTATGCAGATGGTAAGGATATTGCTATTAAAGAAGGAAAACTAGCATCTTTTGGAGTTCGTATTCCTAATGAATCTGAATATCCTCATCTATGTCCTTTTACCATTGAGGAAATTTTAGATGATGAATTTTATGGATCATCTTTTGATGTTTAGATATCTCTATAAATCAGGCTATAAGCCTAATCTACGCAGTAGTTACTATATCATATTTTAGATTCCCAATTTATTAAATAAGTCGGGGATATAAAAATTTTATGGTTTTATTGTACAACAAGAAGTTACAGGTTCATTAGCAATATCTTTTAAACCCACAGAATTTAATAAATCTACCCAATTTTCTACAGTCTCTTTATCTTCAGGTTTGCTCTTTTTTAGTGCAATAATATATTCACCTGATTTATCCACAATTGATTTTACTATCTCTTTTTGACATCCCATTGCATCAATTGTTACTAAACATCCAGCTATATCTAAGACTTTAATTAATTCTGGTATTGCTGTTATCTCATTTGACTTTTCTTCAACCTTACATTGTCCTAATACTAATCTATTAACGGAATATATACGGAAATCTTCGCACAGGAATATCTAAAGTAATGATTGAAAATGCTTTGCAAAAAGGATGTTTCCCAATTTTCGACTGGCTAATCAAAAATTTAGACATTTTACAAAAAACTTTCCCCATCAAATCTATAGTATTTATGTCAAACCTCCGTCTTTAGATGTACTCCAACAACGATTAAATGATGGACGAGATCCTCAAAAAATACGTCTGAAAGCTGTGGTAACAGAACTGAATAAACTCGAAAATGGTGATTACGCTAATTGTATAGATTATGTGATTGTTAACGAACAAGAAAAAGCAGATTTGATTGCACAAAATATATACCCAAGTTATTTAAGTCTTTAGCAAGAATAACTAAAACTGGGTTTCAAAATTAGCCAGATAGACAACTGATTAAATTAATGTTTTATTGCCATTCCTCACAATATCGAGAAAGAGCATCTTCCAAACCAGGCATTATATCACCTCGACTACTACCAAGTGCGCTATAAGTCGGACGAGGAGCAATCAAACCCAGTTGTCGTGTAGGTAAAGCAATTAACCTTTTCACACTCACACCTGCTTGTTTTGCCGCTAATCTTGCCAAATTTGCCCAGGAAATTTCACATTTATTAGCTAAATGCCACAAACCAGTTTCACCATCTATTAATAAATCAAGACTAGCATGAACTAAATCAGGTACATAAGTAGGCGAAATAATAGTATCTTGCGCTGCTAAAAATTCCTCACCAGAACTGAGTTCACGCAGGGCAATAGTCACAAAGTTATACTCATCCCAAGGACTAAAAAAGGCACTGGTGCGAATTATCAGGGATGTTGGACAAGCTTGTAAAACTCGCTTTTCTGCTAAAGCTTTACTACATCCATAGACACTTAAAGGGGAAATGGCATCAGTTTCTACATAAGGTTGTGTTACAGCCCCATTAAACACCAAATCTGAAGAAAATGTCACTAACGGCAAATTATGTTGAGCGCAAGCAGTAGCTAATATTTCCGCACCTACTGTATTTACACGCAGACAGTTTCCTGGTTCGCGCTCTGCATCATCCACTCGCACATATCCCGCAGCATTGATTACAGCCCAAGGTTGTAACTCAGTCAGCACCTCATCAACAACAACAGGATTAGCAATATCCATTTCTTGCCGTGTTAGTAAACGGTATGGTATTCCTCGCACTTCACACAACCGAGCAAAAGCTTTTCCTAGCGTGCCTCTAGCGCCAATTATGGCTAGGGGACGATGGGGAGCAGGGGAGCTGGGGGGCTGGGGGGCTGGGGAGAGTATAGATTCAGATGCTTTTTTGGTTTTCTCTCTCTCATTTAGTCTACAACTGACTGCTGGATATAATAACCGTTCTGGACGATGCCACCAACCGGGGATATCAAGTAACGGGTGATTGGGATTGCGTCCTGTGGCTAAATCACGTATAGTTTTAGCGATCGCTGTTTCTCTGGGTTGAGGAGAACGCAAATCAAATACACCTGATTCGTAGTTACCTACCCAACGAGTTACTAAACTATTCCAATCATAAGTACCTAAAAGCGCCCAAGCTGTGACAGCACGGACATCTACACCCTGCGATCGCAATTCCTGCGCGGCATTCCACACCTCACAAAACCAGCGTAGTTGCTCTTCACGGGTACAATTGAGATGAACTTCAGTTACAGCCAAGGGGATTTTATACCGTTCCCATGCCTCTTGTAGTAAAGTCCTTGGACCTGCTGCACCTTCAGCACAAACTCGAACTGCTTCTATATCTGCGTATTCATCTTGTCCATTACCACCATGTGTCCAATTTGGATAATTTTCTAAATTTTCATCTAAAAAGCGATCGCTCGTTATATAATGATTAATGCCAATAATGTCCGGTGGACAGGGATTTTGACAAAATTCGTCAAGTTCATTTTCACTAATACCGCGATTTCGCAAATAACCCCAGATATGATGATTTGCGGAAATTCGACCACATAATAAATCAAAAGTTAACCAGCGACGCTCATTTTCAAACTCCGCTTGATAAACCAGTTTTGGCGTGCTGTAAATCTTTCCTAAATCTTCCGTTTGTACAAGTTCAGCACCAGGATTAACTTCCCTAATAGCTTGCATTGCCAAACACACACCCCGACATTCTGCCAACAAAGCCCGGCCAAAAGTTAAATCATCCTGTCCGTGAGGATACCAATGACCGTACAAACCACTAAATCGAGCCGTTGTTAAAGGTTCATTGACAGGTGTGTAATACCTTACCCAAGGATAGCGTTCTGCTACTGCACGGGCAAACTCTGCTAATTTCTCTGGAAATACTGGATCTATTAAACTGGTATAACGTGGACCACTACCATGATGTACTAATCCCACAATTGGACAAATACCCAGTTCTTGTAATCTCCCCAACCGCACATCCGCCCAAGACCAATCGGCATTTTTTAAGCCGTTAGGTGCGATTCGCTCCCATAATACAGGATAACGAATTGCTTGTAAACCCAATTTGGCAAATAATTCCAAATCCTCCAAGCGCGTTCCATGACCATTACGTTCTATTTGGTCAAAATACTCTTCACCCACACGATTAACCGTACACTCCACACCACCCCATACTTCTAAACGAAGTTGAGTTTTGAGTTTCGAGTTAAAAATAGAAGTCATACCATTTTGGATTTTAGATTTTGGATTTTGGATTGGGAATCCCTTTCTGTGTCATTGTTTTGTACAGCCATCTGTCGCAATCATTTTTCAAATTGGTATCACCTTGCTTCGCCTCCTGACTCCTGAATAGGCGGGGAAACCCTGAATAGAAACCCTGAATGGGCGGGGAAACCCCGCCCCTACTGTCAAACCTTGACGGCGATTTGTTTATACACAGAAAGAGCTTGACCAACACATTGATCCATGTTGTAATACTTGTAGGTTGCCAGCCTTCCCACAAAATATACCCCTGGTGTGGCATCAGCTAAAGCCTTATATTGCTTATAGATTTCCTGATTTTCTGGGCGGGGTACAGGGTAATAGGGGTCTCCTTCAGCTTTGGGAAATTCGTAAACAATGCTAGTTTTAGAGTGTTCCTGACCAGTTAAATAGTTAAATTCTGTAACACGAGTATAAAGGTGTTCGTTGGGATAATTTATCACTGGTATAGGTTGAAATACTGGGATGTTATGGGTTTCGTGCTGGAAATCAAGAGAACGATAGGGTAACTTACCGTAACGATAATCAAAGAATGCGTCCACCGGTCCTGTATAAACCATTTCCCGACAAGGTATAGCTTTTTCAATTTCCCGGTAATCGGTGTTAAGCATTACCTTAATATTCGGGTGATTTAACATATTCTCGAATAACCGCGTAAACCCATGCAGGGGCATCGCTTGGTAAGTATCGGTAAAATAACGGTTGTCGCGGTTGTTGCGTGTGGGAATCCGAGCAATTACTGATTTATCAAGTTCTGACGGGTCGAGTCCCCATTGCTTGCGAGTGTAACCGCGAAAGAACTTTTCATATAATACTCGTCCAACTTTGCTGACTACCACATCTTCTGAAGTATAAATATATTCTTTTGGTTCAGCTAATGCTTTCAAAAAATCCTCGACTTCAAAAGAATTTAGCTCCATACCATAAAGTTTATTGATAGTGTCGAGATTTATAGGTATGGGAACTAATTGACCATCTACACTAGCAAGGACACGATGTTCGTAAGAACGCCACTGAGTAAAGCGGGATAGGTATTCAAAGATTTCACGGGAGTTGGTATGAAAAATATGAGGTCCGTATTTGTGAACAAGAATACCATGATCATTGTAATGATCGTAGGCGTTACCACCAACATGATTACGTTTATCTACAATCAGCACTTTTTTTCCCAACTGAGTTGCTAACCGTTCAGCAATGACGCTACCAGAAAAACCTGCACCAACTATTAGGTAATCAAAAACAAAGTCTCTAGTAATAATATTGGGTGCTTGTTTTCTCGTAATCGCACCAAGATTATTTTTTTCTTCTGCATCACGGGTAGCGATCGCCGAATCTATCAATTTTATCATTGATGCCCAAGTCCGATCCCAAGAAATTTGCTCTAAAAAGGCATCAACACGACTTAACCACCCAGATGCTTTTGTATCCTGTTGCATTGCTTGTTCAGCAGCGGTGACGAAATCAGAAACTGTGTCTGCAATGCGTACCAGTTTTGAATCTCCATAGGGACGAACTACATCGCGAATACTGGTAGATACCACAGGTTTGCCGGCTGCAAGATACTCAGGAGTTTTAGTAGGACTGATAAAGCGCGTTGCTTCATTGCGGGCAAATGGCAACATTGCTAAATCCCATCCTGCTAAATATTCAGGTAGTTGTTGATAGGTTTTAGCACCGAGATAATGGATATTCTCGGACTGTGGTAGCATTGCGGGATCAATTTTCACAACTGGTCCAACCATGACTAAATGCCAGTCGGGGCGGATATCTGCAATACCTTGAAGTAGTTCAATATCCATCCGTTCATCAATTACACCAAAGAAACCCAGACGGGGATGAGGTATATCAGCTTGATCTGCTGGTTCTATTTTCAGGTTTCTGGCTTCTCCAAAGTGGGTTATATCTACACTGCTAGGAAACGCATAGACATTTGGGTGCTGGTTAACTTTACTTTCGTAAAGGCTTTGTCCCCCTGTAAATACTAAATCTGCATGGCGAAATAGTTCAGCTTCGTAATTTTTTAAAGTTGGTGGCGCACCATGGAATCCAGATAACTCATCCATGCAATCATAAACTACAGCTTGGGGTTGTAAATGGCGGGTAAATGCGATCGCCATTGGTGTGTAATACCAACAAATATACTTGTTAATGTTATGCTCTGCCAAAAAACCATCTATCAGAATTTGCAAATTTGCGTTAACAGATTCCTCATTTAAACCTTCTGGGAGATTGGGAACAACTACCACCACTCCACTTATATCTTCGCTAATTTCCAACTGCCGTAAATCTTCTTGATTGAAAATTGGTTCTTCAATAAAAAATACCCGCTTTCCCTTTGCACAGCGACTGAGAAGATGTTGTGGTCTTTGATAAACGAAATGCCAACGCAAATGAGATAAACAGACTATATCCGCCGTATCAGTGACAGTTTCTTTTGCTAAGAGATTTTTATTTAATGTGGATAAATTTAATGATGATGCACCTACTGATGGAGATTCGTCTAATTCAGATTGCTTATTTTTACTCAGCTTGGAAGACACAACATGACTAGCACCGTTCTTTTTTCGTTGAGTTTTTTCACTTGCCATAGATTTTTAATGCCATTTTTTACAAATTGGACGAGTGACTTGCTAAAAAATCAACAAATCGCCTCCTCAATTGATTTTTTTGTTTCAAATTTCCAAAAATTCAGTAATAATAAACAGGACTTACGCACAAGTCACGAAAGAACGAACCACGAAGGAACGAAGGACACGTTCGCGAAGCGTCCCGTTAGGGATAGAAAAGAAGGTTTCAGAGATATTTTGCGTAAGTCCTAATAAACTGAGAACATTAATTCTTAACCTTGCATTCCTTATAAGTTTTAATCATAAATCTTGGCTATTATTTCTACATCTACCCAAGAAAATAAATGAACAGATAATCTATATATAGATAGGATTACTCATTGATTTTTGATAGCGTGGCGTAAGCCATACAAGCTGTAAATCATCAACTTCATCGAATTAAAGATTGAGTCTCAGTATAATGAACAAGAATGAATTCAAAAATTATCAAAAATATATTTTTTGTCCAAAAAAAATCCCCCTTTATACCGTTAGGTTCAAAGAGGGAAATTGCAAAAAGGTCAGAGGAACTCTTAATATTTCATCCGAATTTACCGGCGGTTGCGGCTATCAGGAATGCGGCATAGGTGAGGACATAACCAACCGTAAAGTGAATTAAACCCACTAACCAACCTTGGACAATGGACATAGCCACAGGTTTATCTTTCCAACGTGCTAAGTTAGCCAAGGGGGTGCGTTCGTGCGCCCACACCAGAGTTTCAATTAACTCTTGCCAGTAACCACGCCAGCTAATCAGGAACATGAAACCAGTTGCCCAAACGAGGTGTCCAAAGAGGAACATCCAAGCCCAAACAGACAGATTACTTGTACCATAAGGGTTATATCCATTAATTAATTGTGCAGAGTTAGCCCAAAGGTAATCACGTAACCAGCCCATTAGGTATGTAGAGTTTTCGTTGAATTGGGCAACGTTACCTTGCCAAACACCTAAATGTTTCCAGTGCCAGTAGAATGTTACCCAACCGATCAGGTTCAACATCCAGAAAAAGGCGAGGTAAAAAGTTTGTTGCCAAGAAGAAGTTTGACAACTACCACCACGACCGGGACCATCGCAAGGGAAGTTATAACCGAAGTCTTTTTTGTCAGGCATCAACTTACTGCCACGGGCATCTAAAGCCCCTTTAACACAGATTAGTGTTGTGGTGTGCAAACCGAGAGCGATCGCATGATGCACCAAAAAGTCTCCAGGTCCAATGGTTAAAAACAGCGAGTTAGTACCTGAGTTAATAGCATCTAACCAACCCGGAAGCCAGACGTTACCGTGATTTGGCCAAGCTGTATAGGCAATACTATCTGGGTTAGATAGCAACGTATCCATACCATAGAGCAATTTACCGTGGGCAGCTTGGATAAATTGAGCAAACACCGGCTCAATCAAAATTTGCTTTTCTGGCGTACCAAAGGCAACTACAACGTCATTGTGGACGTATAACCCTAGTGTATGGAATCCCAAGAATAACGACACCCAACTTAAGTGAGAGATTATCGCTTCTTTGTGGTTAAGTACCCGTTCCAGGACATTACCTTTATTCTGTTCTGAGTCATAGTCCCGCACCCAGAAAATCCCAGCGTGGGCAAATGCGCCAATCATCAAGAAGCCAGCAATGTACTGATGGTGAGTATATAGCGCCGCTTGGGTCGTGTAATCCTTAGCCATAAAGGCATAAGGCGGCAGCGAATACATATGCTGTGCTACCAAAGAAGTCACAGTTCCCAACGCCGCTAGGTGAATACTCAACTGGAAGTGGAGGGAGTTGTTATAAGTGTCGTACAGCCCTTGGTGGGGGAGGTTAAATTGACCTTCGGTTTGGATACCAAAGAAATTTTTGGCATTGAGCATATCTTTGATGTTATGACCAATTCCGAAGTTAGTGCGGTACATATGACCGGCGATAATGAAAATAACAGCGATCGCTAAATGGTGATGAGCCATATCCGTCAACCACAGCGACTCTGTTTGTGGATGGAAACCACCCACGAAAGTAAGAATAGCCGTCCCCGCACCTTGAGAAGTCCCAAATACATGATTAAGTGTATCTGGATTTTGGGCATAGATACCCCAGTCACCTTTCCAAAAAGGTGTTAATCCAGCCGGGTGAGGCAAAGTAGTGAGAAAGTTATCCCAACCAACATGAATACCGCGAGATTCGGGAATCGCCACGTGAACCAAGTGGCCAGCCCAAGCCAAAGAACTCACACCAAACAACCCCGCTAGGTGGTGATTGAGTCGAGATTCAGCACTTTTGAACCAAGCCAAACTAGGGCGGAATCTAGGCTGTAAATGTAACCAACCCGCAAACAAAAACACTGCTGCTAACAACAACAGGAAAATTGAACCCGTATAAAGTTCATAATTTGTTCGCATTCCGATGGTATACCACCAATGGTAGACACCAGAATAAGCAATATTCACGGGATAGTTTGCACCACCTTGGCTAAAAGCTTCTATAGCTGGTTTACCAAAGTGTGGGTCCCAAATCGCATGGGCAATGGGGCGAATATGCAGGGGATCTTGAATCCACTGTTCAAAGTTACCTTGCCAAGCAACGTGAAACAAAAGACTAGAAGCCCAGAGGAAAATGATTGCCACATGACCGAAATGAGTTGCAAAAATCTTTTGGTAAAGATTCTCTTCAGTTATGTCATCATGGATTTCAAAATCATTACCTTGAGCCATCGCATACCAGATGCGGCGTGTTGTTGGATCTTGTGCCAGATCCTGACTAAATTTTGGATATCTTTTTGCCATGTATTGTCATCACATCTTTTTCAAATATTGATGTAATTCTTGTCTAGATCAGGACTGAAGCAACTGGCATATTCATAAGGTGAGCCAAACTCGATAATTCCTTGACAATCCTAAAAGAAATATGGAGTGTAACACTTGCATAAGTCCTATATACGAGTAATTAACAAATAAACTACTTCTACTTCCATCTCACTTAGGGAGGAAATTAAAATTAAATAAATTTATTATTTTCAATACATCCGGTTTAATTTTGAGATATCAGTTATTTCTCTGTTTAGAAATTACAGCTATTCTTAGATAGATGAGAGAATTAAACAAAATTCAAAGCATTGTCAAGATTTTTCAGGTGCAATATTCACTATCTACAGTTTATTGAAACCACATAAATTCCCTATGGATTAATAATTCCGTAGTAAATTGCAGCCACAAATAATATCGCCAAGATGATGACATAAAAGCATTGCGGAATAGGGGAGACAATGGATTTTTCTCAGTGATGAAATTATTACCTTGCTTTTGAGTCATATCCTCAGTTTTCATTGTTATTTAGAAACTCATTTAATCAGTCATCGGCAAAGCCGAAAGTAAATTTATTTCTCGGTTTTTTGGAGTTAATTCATACTGCTATAGTCTAAATACCCGCCAATTACTGCATCACGCTTAAGAAAGACTTAGAGTGTTCCAAACAATAAATGATCCAAAACCAGAGATTGCTTCATTCCGCTCCGCTCCATTCGCAATGACAATTGGGCATTTTTTTACTTGGAATACTCTTAATTTCTAAATAATTGCCCAACTAACTGCACTTCATTTACTGAAGAATACGAACTTTCTGTTTATGACCGCCATGAATTAAACCTTGATAAAAGAATTAATCATGTTGGGTTTTCTTACGTCAAACCAACCTACACAATTATTCAACCTTTATTTTTCAAGGTTTGTACTGCTAACAACGCTAATACGCCTGTAGCGGCGATGCCTACGGCGAGCGAAGCGATCGCTCCCCATTGCAGCACAGGATTTTTATCTAAGGCATCAAAAAAGCTGGGAATGACTTGGGTTTTATAGTCCCCATCTATTCTGTCGTGTTCAGGAACAGGCTGATAAAAGTTATTTGGTGCGTTTTCGGATTTTGGCTCAGAACTACGCTGTAAATCAAAACCGAATTGTAACAACAGTGAATCTACTAACCCCGGAGAAATCCGTTGTAATAAATCTAGCGCCTTGGCTGCATCACCCACTAAAAGATCACGAGTGGGATGTTCCGCTACATAGACGACTGCATCAGCTACCAGCCTGGGGTCATAGTAAGGTGGTATACCGGCTGGTTTTACGCCTAACTTAGTTAGACCATTATTCCAGAACGGGGTATTAATTACACCGGGTTTGATACTTGTAACACTAATCGGCCATTTATCATGCTGTAACTCTATCCGCATAGCTTCCACAAAGCCTTCAATCCCGTGTTTGGCAGCAGCATAAGCACTTTGATAAGGGAGCGATCGCCTACCTTCCATGGAAGAAATATGAATCAGCGCCCCCCTTCCTTCCCGCTTCAAATGGGGTAAAGCAGCCATCGCGCCATAAGCTTGTCCAACCAAGTCCACATCAATAACGTGCTTAAATTCTTCCGGTTTTGTGTTGTCGAAAGTGGCAAAAAGTCCCACAGCGGGAGTATGCACCCATGTATCAATTCGCCCGAATGTCTCCACAGTCTTATCAGCGATCGCATTTACTTGATCAAATTCCTGCACATCAGCAACAATAGAAATTGCTTCACCGCCAAAACTGCGAATTTCCTCCACCACAGACTTTAAACCTGACTTACTACGGGCGGAAACTACCACTTTTGCACCCCGTCTAGCAAACTGCAAAGCTGTTTCTCGGCCAATACCGCTAGAAGCACCAACGACAGAAACAACTTGTTGATTGATTGGTTTTAATTGCATAGATGCGACTCCTTTAAATCTTCAATAGAATCAAGAAACTTGGCGTTGCCATTTCTCCAACTCTTACTCTCTGAGCCTCTGCGCCTCTGCGTGAGACAAATTCATACTTTCATTCACCAACACCAGAAACTTTTTTAACTCAGTAGTGAATAATTCAGGACACTCAACTTGAGGTATATGTCCACAGTTGGGGATTAAAGCCAGATGTCCTTGTTTAAGACGACTAACAGCATTTTGCGCTTGATTATTTGGTAAAACTAAATCATTAATTCCCCACATAATCAAAGTTGGCATTTGTAACTGGGGAAGAAGATCAAGTATGATTTGATGCTGTCCAAATAAATTTAATTGGGCGCGAAGAGAAGATAAACCAGCCTCTAAAAAGCCCGGTATTTTAGCCATGCGCTCCTGTTCGGCTATCCATTGAGGAGGGACTTTCACCGGTTGGTTAAATAGCAGTAATGCCCGTGACCAAGCCCGCTGAGTTGCTCCTAGAGGAGTTCTGCACCAAGCGATCGCTAATTCTCCGTAAACAGGTAATGTTAAATTCGACAGAATGGGGTTAACTATGTTGCTAAATCCCATACTATCTACCAGCACTAAAGCCGCTACTTGTTCAGGTTTTGACAGAGCCAAGCGTAAAGCAATTATTCCCCCCAGGGAATTACCCACCAGCACCGCTCTTTGAATTTCTAGGGTTTTGAGAAAATCGGCTAAAAACTGGGTGAGAAAATCTAGGGAATAGTCGCGTTGTGGTTTATCGCTTTCGCCACAACCAGGTAGATCAATTGCTAAAACGCGGTGGTTGGTTGCTAGTTTGGGTAGTACCCAAGACCAATCAATGGCACTTTCACCTACTCCATGTAGTAAGACTAAGGGTGGATCGTTGTTACCTGCTGTCTGGTAATGGATGTTTAGGCCACCTACATCTATATATTTTTCTTCTGTTGCAGTTTCTGTAATCATTTTTTGTAAAGGAGTTAGGAGTTTTTGAACCACGTTCGCGAAGCGTCCCGAAGGGATAGACACGAAGGACACGAAGAAGAAAGAGGAGTTTTGGAGATATTTTGCGTAAGTTTTTTCTTCCCTCGATCTCTTCTATGTATGATGTGCGCCGTTTACTCGCAGCACTGTTCCTGTAATGTAGCTACTGGCTAAGGGTGACAGGAGAAAGGCTACAGCCCAAGCGATTTCTTCGGGTTTTCCAAAGCGAGATAGGGGGATTTCTGATAAAATTCGTTGTTTTACTTTGTCGGAAATGGGGTTGAGCATATCAGTTTCAATGAATCCTGGTGATACTGCATTTACTCGCACTTCATACTTAGCTGCTTCTTTGGCTAATGATTTGGTGAAGCCTATTATTGCTGCTTTGGATGCTGCATAATTAGTTTGTCCAAGGTTTCCCTGTTCACCGGAAATTGAGGATATACAGACTACAGAACCGGAACGGCGATCGTACATTTTGGGGATAATTGGGGTGAGGGTGTTATAAACTCCTTTTAAGTTGGTATCTATGACTGCATCCCAGTCTGCGCTGGTGAGTTTGGGGAAAAAGTTGTCTTTGGTGATGCCGGCATTTGTGACTATTCCATAAATTGCACCGAGTTCGTTTTCTACTTGTTCTGCTACTTGTGTCATTGCGGTTTTATCGGTAACATCTGCGGATATTGCGAGTGTGCCAAGTTGGGGTGTGTGGTTGCTGCGGTAGGTGTAGGCTACTTTGCTTCCTAATTCTAAAAGCAAGTTGACGATCGCATTTCCTATGCCCCGATTTCCGCCTGTGACTAAAATTACTTGATTTTCTAGTCCTAAAGATGTCATGTTACTGATTTAATGAACCACGAAGGAACGAAGGAAGCGAAGGAAGAAGGAAGAAGGAAGAAAGAAATTTACCTCAGTCTTTCTATGGCGATCGCTGTTCCTCCTCCGCTACCATGACAAACTGCTGCTAGTCCTAAATGTCTGTTTTTTTGTTGTAGGGCGTTGAGTAGGGTGACTAAAATCCGCGCTCCTGATGCTCCTAGAGGATGTCCTAATGCGATCGCTCCCCCAAAAACGTTTAATTTTTCTTGGGGAACTCCTAGTAAGCGATTAAATAAGACGTTACTCAAGGCGAAGGCTTCGTTGTTTTCAAATAAGTCAAAGTCATAAATTTTCATTTTTAGTTTTTTTAACAGTTTATTTACGGCGAAAATCGGCGCTTCTGGAAATCTCCAAGCTTCTCCTCCTGTCCATGTTCCACCTATTAATCTGGCTATTGGTTGGAGTTGATGCTGTGCTACTGCTGTTTTGCTGGCTAACACTAAGGCTGCTGCACCATCTGATATTTGACTACTATTTCCAGCGGTGAAAACTCCATTTTCTCTAAATTTTGGTGGCAATTTTCCCAGACTTTCTAAACTTGTTTCTGGGCGAATTCCTTCATCTTGATCAATAATTTGGTTGCCTTTTTTTCCTTCAATTGTAATTGGTATAATTTCCTGTTTGAGAAAGCCGTTTTGGGTAGCTTCTGTTGCTCTTTGTTGTGAATAAAAAGCAATTTCATCTAACTCTGTTCGGGTAATTTGGTAAGTTGTTGCTAATCGTTCTGCTTGTTCTCCCATTGTTTCCCCACTGATGGGATCTGTGAGTCCGTCATCAACTAAAATATCTCTGAGTTGTTCGGGTGCATCTTGTAAAAATTTATATCCCCAACGAGCGCGGTGTGACAGTAAAAACCCTGTCTGTGACATTGATTCCATTCCCCCAGTCAGGACTAAATCAGCAACACCTGCACGAATAACTGTTGCAGCGTTAATGGCGCTCATCATTCCCGACGAACACACCATATCAACTGCATAACCGTTTACTGTGTCAGGAATCCCGGTTTTGTAAGCTGCTTGACGAGGTAATGATTGTCCGTGTCCGGCTCTAAGTACATTACCAAAAATATACAAGTCTAAAGCCTCCCCGGAAATTCCCGCTTTTTCTAAAGCTGCATTCATAGCGATCGCTCCCAGGTCTACTGGTGACAATTTTGCTAACATACCTCCGAATTTACCCAGTGGTGTCCTAACTGCTGAGACAATGTAAGCTTCTTGCATACTGCTCCATCAAACTAATACAAATCCCGATAAATTTGGATATTGGTTTTGTCTGGAAATAGCTCCCACAATTATCAAAGAATTCGAGGATCTGGGTATAGGTTTCTAACTCTAAATTCCACTATTTGTAAATTTATAGTACAAAAAAATATTTATTAACAAATCACTCTTGAGAAATAAATAGAATCCTACATATCTAGTTACTTTAAAATGGGAACTGAATAAAGCAACATCAGCCAATAGGAGTAATCACAATGGATAGTTTACATAGTTTTGAGCAGTTTTTTAAACAATTGAGTGAATTCCAAAATATGGTTTTCAATAATTGGAATTCTACTCTATCAAGTATGCAAAATATGAATTTATCAAGTTCACCAGAGAATTTAGATAAAAACATGAAAGTACAGGAAGACTTGGTAAAAAACTCTTTGGAATTCCAAGAACAGGTAAATCGTTTCTCTATAGACACTCAAAGAAAATTGTGGGATGGTTATTTTAAAATGATGCGGAAATCATAAACCCAACATCTCTTTAAAATCCATAAAAATTAAGGTGGGCATTGCCCACCTTCTGCAATAATTGAAAAACCACAACTTTACCACCAAATGCGATTTCCTTCTTCATCCATTCGCGCTTGACGAATTACATCAGAAATTTCTTCTGCATCTTTGACATGGTGGAGTGCTTTTTTCTCACCATCAGGGTTTTCCACTACAAAATAAGTTGGAACTGTCACGTGTTCACCAGTAATATCAAGTATATCTACAGCAACTTGTTGAGCTTTTTCTTCAACTGATTGGGGTTCGTCAGCAATTCTATCTCCTGGATTGGCTGTTAAACTCTTGTCTTTGATATTTTGTTCTTCTCGGGAATGCGAATCTTTATCTACTGGTTGATGAATTTGATTATCTTGATCATTCTTAGTCATGGCTGTTTCTTACATAAAAACCTGGCTATTACTAATATCAACCTAGACAATCAAAAGTATCTCTTTCTAGCGAGAGAGTTGGAGGATGAACTTTACTGTTTGATTTCAAAGGAAAAAAGAAGTTTATATTCGTATCTTTAACCAATTCCCAATCATTAAGGGTAAGTCTTTCTGCACTTTGCTACTTACATAGATGCCAATATGTCCAACTGGAAATGAATGGACTGTATAATCATCACTAGAGATATATTTCTCAAGAGCTAAAGATGACGTTGGGGGAACTAAATGATCCTGTTCGGCATAAATATTTAAAATCGGTATTTGGATCTTGCTTAAATCTACTCGCTGATTACCAATTTCTATTTCACCTTTAATCAATTTATTCCCTTGATATAAATCCTTAATTACCTGTCGAAAAGTCTCACCAGCTTGATCAGGACTATCAAAAATCCATTTTTCCATTCTCAGAAAGTTCAGCAGTTTTTCTTCAGATTTAATAATTTCTAGCAAGTCAATATATTTTTTAACTCCTAATTGAAATGGTTTCAACATCAAAAAGACATAATTAAGAAAATCACCAGGAATATTCCCCAAAGTATCTACCATTAGGTCTACATCTAAAGCTTTATTACCTAAAGTAGATCCACTCCAAATATTCAGAAGTCCATCATTAATATGAAAGTCTACTGGAGTAATCATCGTAATGAGGTTTTTTACTTTCTCTGGATGCAAGGAACTATAACAGAGACTAAATGTACCTCCTTGACAAATTCCTAATAAATTAAGCTGGGGAAGATGATGAATTTTGCAAATCACATCTACACAATTATTGATATAACCATTTATATATTTATCCAGAGTTAGCCAACTTTCATTTTTTTGAGGGTATCCCCAATCAATTAAGTAAACATCAAAACCAAGTTTCAGCAAATTAGCAACAAAAGAACGTCCTGCTTGTAAATCAATTATATATGGACGATTGACTAGAGCGTAAACAATCAATATCGGAATATTTCCAGAATTTTGATCTGGTGAATAGTGGTATAATACGATTTGATCTTCTTTGTAAATTTCTACTTTTGGTGTTATTCCTACCTGGATTTTATCTTCATAAAAATAGTTAACAATATTAATGGGATTAATTTGGCGAATAAAGTCCATAATTGGCGTAAATTCTTTTACCAATTGTTGCTGGTATGACCAGTTAGCGATAGCTATGTTTAAAAATTTGCCTTGAATAATAACGGCATCTGGTGAACGGAATTTATCTGCAAATTCTCGATCAAATTTATTAGCGAATATTTGAATTATTTCGGGTAATTTATCCAATATCTTACTGCTATTGTCTGCACTACTAAACTCATGTATTAATTCCAAAAAAGCTTTTCTATAGACATCAGATAGTAATATTTGATAATTAAGACTAGCTTGATATAACTGAATTAAGTTACTAATAAATTTGGAATATTCATGGATATAATTTTGTATGCTCATCAAATTTTATTCCTTTGTAATAATTCAGGATAAAGTAGATTTTTAGCAATATTAAAATTCTCTAAAATTTCCCATCATAAAATCTGGATATTGCTGTATATAGAAATCAGTATTAATTTCAATTTGTTGGCAATTTTTATATTATTGTTTATATTTATTACTTAGAAAAAAAGGGAACTTTCTAACAGGGAACAGATAAAAAACTAAAGTATTAAAGTTTAAAACTCAGTCAAAAAAAGTGTTTTTAAAAGATAACGAGCAGCGAAAAAACAGTGTAATTATTTCAATCTCATGTTTTTTAACATGAGTTTTTTCTGTTAAGAGTTCCCTTTGAATTAACTATGTGTTTATATTTAAACTATTTCTGCTACTTATTCCACTCGTGTATGTATTACACAATCAAGTTGCACAACAGCTTAGGGACTAAAATTTTGCCGTTGTAACCTGTATATTTGTATTCCTCAACTACTTTTGTGGCAATCTCTCTTCCTTGCCCTGATGTAACTAAAGCAACACAAGCTCCACCGAAACCTGCTCCTGTCAGCCTTGCACCAAATACTCCTGCTGTGTTCTGCAAAATTTCTACCAAAGTATCCAGCGCAGGTACAGAAACCTCGTAATCGTCCCGTAAACTAGCGTGGGATGCGTTCATTAACTCTCCAAACCGCTCAGGTGTAACACCCTGTAAAGCTTCTAAAACGCGGTTATTTTCTGTAACTACATGACGGGCGCGATCGCATAACGGTTTCGGTAATATTTCTACTGCATTAGCATCAGTAATATCTCGTAGTGCTTTCACTCCTAACAAATGCGCGGCTTCTTCACATTCAGCCCGACGCTGATTATAACCACTACTGGCAAGTGTCCGCGGCACACCACTATCTATGACTACAATCTCTACTCCATCAGGAAAAGTCACAAGCTGACGTTCTAGAGTCCGGGTATCTAAAAACAAAAGATGTTTATTATCCGCCAAACTAGCAGCCATTTGATCCATAATGCCGCACTGCACACCAGCATAGTGAATTTCTGCTTGTTGTGCCAATTGGGCAATTTCCACATCATCAAGAGGAAGATCGAGCAGTTGACGTATTCCTCTCAATGTTGCCACTTCCAAAGCCGCACTACTAGATAAACCTGAACCCATAGGTACGGAAGATTTCACATACACCAACAGATAAGGTATTGTATAACCTGCGATTTTCAAAACTTCAATACAACCATAGATATAACTGGCAAATCCAGATGGTGAATGGTGCGTATCTAATATAGTGACTCGCTCATTTAAATTTTCTGAGTAAAAATGATGTGCGTTATCTCTACTCATACCGAGTAATACTGTTGTGCTTTGAGGAATGGCAGTTGGTAACACAAAACCGTCGTTATAGTCGGTATGTTCACCCAGTAAATTTACCCTACCTGGCGCACTGGCTTCTGTTTCGGGTATGGTATTGAATGTTTCTTCAAAATTCATCATATTTTCGTTTTTGTTTCGCGCAAAGTCGCAAAGGAGCAAAGGAAGAATTAAGTGTATACCTGAAATTTACGGGAATTCCCGGTTATGTTTATTTAACTAAAGGCACAGC
>NZ_VILD01000005.1:472156-496150 GCF_009712085.1 Anabaena sp. UHCC 0253 | reverse complement strand
ACTAAAGGCACAGCCCGCAACCTTCCTTCTACCTCTACACTGGGAAAATTTGGGTCAAAAGTCAAATTCTCTAATTTCCCATTCTCAAGAATTACAAAAGTATCTTCCACTTTTGCCCCTGGTAAACTTGGGTTCCAAGCAACAGCCATTCCTGCGGATAAAGTTTCGGTAGCAGTGGGAGTGGCAACAATTTCTCTGGCTAAATATCCGGTAGTTCCTCCCTGATGATGTTCACGGATAGCATGGGGAAATCCATGTTCTGCATAAGCTTGAGCTAGGGCATGATAAGCTACGTTTAGGGCGGTTCCCGGTTGAGATAAATCCAAGATTAAAGCTTCAATTTCCCTTACATGGCGGTGCAATTCGGCATTCTCATTGGAAAGGTTGCCAAAGCTCACAAATCTCGTCAAATTGGCATACAAACCATCACCTCTAGCGCAAAATACCATCATTGCTTGCCGTCCAATTTGTTCTCCTGTGGGTGTGCCATGACGGTATAAGGGTAAACGCCTCTCTCCGGCTACCAGTGTCACGGCTGGATGTAGTCCCCTTGTCCATAATGCTTCTGCACCTGCACCGGCTAACTGATATTCTGTCCAATTAGGTTCAGCGGCTGTGATTATCTCTGTCATGGCTTGGCTGGCTTTTAGTCCTATTTGGTGATATCGTTCTAACTCGCTGGGCATCAATACCCGTTTCCGGTTTTGTAAAGATGCTGGTAATGGCTGTTCTATCTCCAGAACCGGTTTATCACTGAGAACCTTTCCCCCATTTGTAACTTCACGAACAAAAGTCTCACGTTCTGAACCTTCAGCCCACGGACTGATGTGTACTTGAAAATTGGGTGGTAATTCTTCATCTTTGAGGCGTTGCGCTTCAATTTCGTCGGTTAATATCCACGCATTTTGGGCAGTTACTAATACTTCTGCTACGCCAGTTTCTGAAGTTAGTAATACGGTGTGAGAAGCGCCCGCAGTTGCCCAGGCAAACCAATCTGTACCGCGTAAACGTATCGCCTGTACCCCATTTTCCGCTAGGGTTTGTCTCATTAGCTGCAACTTGGTGGAGACTTCTTCGTTCATAGGGGATAAACACAGATGGATACAGATAATTATCCAGTTATTCTATGTGTATCTGCGTCTGTCTGAGGTGGTGAACTCTCTCAAACTTGAACTTATCAGAAAATAGGCTGAAAACCTGAACGAGATCAAAAACTGAAAATGATTATTCTTTTAATGGGTGTCTCTGGATCTGGTAAAACTACAATTGGCAAACATTTAGCCGCATCACTAAACTGGGAATTTCATGATGGTGATAGCTTTCACCTCCCAACTAACATTGAAAAAATGCGGCGGGGTATTCCTCTCAATGATGCCGATAGAATGCCGTGGTTGCAATATCTACACGCCCATATTCAAGTTTGGTTACAAGAAAATAAAAATGTAGTTTTAGCCTGTTCTGCCCTAAAAGCTAGTTATCGTCAAATTCTTTTATGTGATAGCCGCTGTGTACTGGTTTATGTCCAAGGATCTTTTGATGTCATTCAAGAACGATTGAGAAAGAGGCAAAATCACTTTATGAGTGAAAAACTCCTCAAAAGCCAGTTTAATGACCTTGAAGAGCCAGATAATGCTATCTATGTGGATATTTCCCAACCGATTGGAGTGATTGTAGATCAGATTAGACAGACTTTGGGAATTTAGCTGAGTTGTGGGGAATTGACTACTTTGCTTTTTGATGGTTTGTTCCACAACTTTGACATCTAACCAGGACTTACGCAAAACAGAACGGAAGTAGGGGTAATTCATGAATTACCCCTACGCAAGAATCAGGTTGTCAATTTAGAAAAATTTTAAGATCGCTCCGTTTCACTACGCTTACAAGGGTAAAGGAAAGAAGGGAAAAGGGCAAAAGAGCAAGAGTATAAAGGGCTACAGAGTCCACGCAGCACCACACACAACACGAAAACCGTCGTAGTGGTTGTCGAAGCCCGCAAGATTGTTGTAGCGAAACCCAGAACGGCAATGCTCAGGATTGTTGCTCCAAGAACCACCACGCAGCATACGTTTATCATCGCTTTGACTTGACCAAGCACTACCATTGGGCGCATCTTCATAGCTATTATGCCAACCATCTTGACACCATTCCCAAACATTACCGTGCATATCATATAAACCAAAGGCATTAGCAGGGAAACTACCAACATTTGTGGTTTCTTTTCTATAAATTCCTTTTGGTCCATCTCCATAAGAACCTGACCATTTATATTCTTCATTATCTGTACCGTTATAGTTAGCTAAATCTGTGGTAATTGTCTCCCCAAAATGAAATGGTGTCTTAGTTCCCGCTCGACAAGCATATTCCCATTCCGCTTCACTGGGTAGTCTGTAGGGTCTTTGGGTGTAGTTTGAGAGTCTAGCGCAAAACTCCACTGCATCATGCCAAGAAACCGATTCTACCGGGCGTTGGTTGGTGAGCGAAGTCGAACCATCACCTTTAAACCTAGATGGGTCTAATTTCAGTTCTTGGTTGACTTGAGGTAATTGAGCTACCGCTTGCCATTGTGCCTGGGTAATGGGATATTTGCCCATAGCAAAGGGTTTGATGGTGACTTCGTGTTGAGGTCTTTCTCTGTTGCTACTTTCCTTTTCATTTTCCGGTGAATCCATGATGAAACTACCACCAGGAATTAGCACCATTTCTAGTGTGATGTTATTTCCTAAGTTTTCTATATAATAGTGGGCTGTTTTTTTATGACGATTAATAATAGTTTTTGGCATGATTTTTTGTCAGAATCAGGTGGTTATCGAGCGATAGCCTGCGTGGCGTAGCCATAGTCGAGATAATGTCCAGGATTAAAGGATTAACAGGATAATTAACATTATTTAATTGTTTCCGCTTTAATTTCTTGCATATTTTGAGAAATTTCTGCTTCAGATTGCAGATGACGTGATAAAACCTCTACAGTGGTATTTAATAGCCTTTCATTAAATAACTTGGCTATATCTTCTCGTAAACCTTGGCCAATATAAAATTTCATTAAGGCTTCTATGGACATATCTTTATCCGCAGCTACTTTTTCAAGAGAAGCTAAAGTATCTACAGGTATTTTCATAGATACAACTTCTGTAGCACGAGGACGCAATTGTAATTTTATTTCTTCATTATTGCTCATATAATCTCCTTTCGCTTTTTGTTGCTAAACGAGCAGAAATGATTCTGTTTCTAGTTTGTCGTTCTACATAAACAACTAATAATAAACGTTGTGATAATGAATAACCCAAAATAAAATTTCTTTCTTCATTATTATCACTGGCATCTCCCTCTTGATAAAAAGGATCTAGAAACACTTCTACTGCTTCTTCAAATCTAACACCATGTTTATAGGACTTACGCAAGTGTCACACCAAAAATCTGTTGTAGGGTGCGTCAGACTGCATAAATCCTGTAAATAACCAGATTCTTGATATCTGACGCACCCTACTAATGTGCCAGTTGCGTAAGTCCTGGTTTAATAAAATTGCTCTCAGCTTTATTTATATCCCATTCAAGCTCTATCCCCTGAGTTTGGTAAACAAAATTCATTTTTTACTTAATTTCCTTCATTCATTAGACATCTCCGGTAATTAAATGTGCGTGGTTTGAAACCCTTGTAGAGACGTTCCATGGAACGTCTCTACAATCTTTTCCGGAGATCTCTATTAACTAACTATTCATTAAAAAATATGTTTACCACCCCAATCTAAAATATCTACGGCTGTATATTCGTAACAGTTGTGTTTGTTATTTTTGTATCGGTGAAGCAACCTTTCAGCAAGCTTACTAAGCTACCCCACCGAGTTTGATTTTCGGATACCGTCACCGATATCACTGGAACAGGTCTGGACTCTTTTTATACACGCCCGACGAATTCCCATCCGCCAGTTCTGGAATAAAAGAGCGCACGCAGCACCACACACAACACGAAAACCGTTGTTGTTGTTGTCGAAGCCCGCATTATTGTTGTTGCGATACCCAGAACGGCAATTTTCAGGATTGTTGTTCCAAGAACCACCACGCAGCATACGGGGTTGCCTGTCCCACTTATAATATTAACAAAATCTGTGTTTTAAATTCTCTGGTAAAACCAAAGTAGCTAATATCTGTTGTCGTAACTGCCAGGTATCACCATGTTCTAAATGAGCAAACCAACTTTGTATTGATTGGATTATTTCTTTTTCTCCTATTTTACCGTCAGCATAATCTTTTTGCATCTGCCTGAGTCGTCTTCTAGCGCGTCTTAAATTTTCTGTTCTGACTCGAATCCGGTTAGGTAAAACTCGAAAACCTAGAAAATTTGCTCCTTTGGAAGTTGCAAATAATTGACTTTTCACAGGATGAATTTTCAATCTTAATTTCACTAAATAATTTTCTATTGCTTTTCTTGCATCAACTAAAAATTCCCAATCATCTGCAAATAAAGCAAAATCATCTACATAGCGAATATACTTTTTAGCGTGTAAATCTTCCTTAACAAAATGGTCAAAACCGTTGAGGTAAATATTAGCAAAAAATTGGCTAGTCAGATTACCAATAGGTAAACCATGTCTTCTTTGTAAGGGAGTAAATAAATCATCTCCAGGAAAATGATTAAAAACTGCTTCTTGTTCATTGCTGTTATTAATAATAATATCACTTAACCATAATGTTTCTTTACATTTTAACTTCCGACGTAAAAGAGATTTCAAAATTTCGTGATCAATACTAGGAAAATATTTAGCAATATCACATTGGAGAACATAACGACTTGAACGAGCAAATTTAGTAAATCTCCGTAAAGCGCGATGAGTACCAAAACCTACGCGATTAGCATAGGAATCATGAATAAATGTTCTCTCAAAAACGGGAGTTATAATATTACATAAAGCATGATGTATGACCCTATCTCGATAAGGTGCAGCAGAAATCATCCGTCGTTTTGGTTCGACAATTAGAAAAGTATGATAATCTCCTGGTTGATAGGTTTGAGTTTCTAATTCATATTTAATTTGCGCTAATTCTTGTTCTAAGTTATAATTAAATTCTAAAACATTCTCTCGAAATCGTTTACCTTTTTGTGCTTGTCTGGCTGCTGTTAAAATATTTTCAAATTCAGTCACTTGTGACCAAAGATTATCATGTCGTTTCATGAGAGGATGTTTGTCGCTTACGTTGTTGTTTAATCCATGCACCTAAATCTGTACCAACATCATTGATTAGTTGTGTCACATATTCATAACGTTGGACTTTAATCAATTCAAAATCTAATAACAACCTGGTTTGATGACGTAAAATATCTAGTTTACTATTTAGAGAGTGTAATTGTTCTAGTTTATCACCAGCATATTTAGCAATAATTAAAGCATCTAATAAATCATATAATCCAGCAATTATCCTATTACCTAACATAAATTTATGATTCTGTGGCAACCGATTGAGAATTGGCACATACCACTTAATTAAATCATAGGTTTTTTGAATAATCGGTAATTCGTTCATGTTTGTAAAAAAGGGTCAAATTTGAAAAAAAAATTTTTAAGAGGTCGCTTCGCTCCCAAGGGTAAAGGAAAAAAGGGAAAAGGGCAAAAGAGCAAGAGTATAAAGGGCTACAGAGTCCACGCAGCACCACACACAACACGAAAACCGACGTTGTCGTTGTCGAAGCCCGCACTATTGTAGTGGCGATACCCAGAACGGCAAAGCACAGGATCGTTGAACCAAGAACCACCACGCAGCATACGTCTATCACTACTTTGACTTGACCAAGCAGTCCCATCTATAGGCGCATTTTTATAATTATCATGCCAACCATCTTGACACCATTCTCTAACATTACCGTGCATATCATATAACCCAAATTCATTTGCTACTTTAAAATATCCTACTTCGGTGGTTTCTTCTCTATAAATTCCTTGAACTCCATTTCCATAAGTGTAGTTACCATTATAGTTAGCTAAATCTGTGGTAATTGTCTCCCCAAAATGAAATGGTGTCTTAGTTCCCCCTCGACAAGCATATTCCCATTCCGCTTCACTGGGCAGTCTGTAGGGTCTTTGGGTGTAATTTGAGAGTCTAGCGCAAAACTCCACTGCATTATGCCAAGAAACCCGTTCTACCGGGCGATTTGCTCCTTTAAACCTAGATGGGTCTAATTTCAGTTCTTGGTTGACTTGAGGTAATTGAGCTACCACTTGCCATTGTGCCTGGGTAATGGGATATTTGCCCATAGCAAAGGGTTTGATAGTGACTTCGTGTTGAGGTCTTTCTCTGCTGCTACTTTTGTCTTCATTTTCCGGTGAACCCATGATAAAAGTTCCTCCAGGGATGGCTACCATTTCTAATTTAATGCCGTTTCCTAAGTCTTCTATAAACTGCTGTGCTTGCCCAGAATGAGTATTAATAATTATCTGTGAACGAGCAACCCATTGATTAATTACATTTTTAAAATTTGTTTTTGTGACTTTTTCACCAATTACTTCTGTTAAGACATTCCATAGTTTAGAAGCAGTCCATTTTAAAGTGCCTTCATTATCATTATTTAAAGATGCAATATCTTTATAAGTGAGGTTTTCTAATGTGCCTTCTAATATGCGTCTTTGTATTTCGTCTAAATGATTTCCGGTTTGATTAAATACAACTTCATCAAGTGCAATTAACGGGTTAATACTTTGTTTAGGAGTTTGATTAATTTCTATCTGTGCAACTTCAAAATCAAAAGGTTGTAATTTGATAGTTGTATCATCTTCACCTTCAATGGTAATAGTGGCAAATTCAAATTCAAATTCCAAAATTTTGATTTCTGGAAACCCGATAATTTGAGGAATATTAGGAGGTTTAATAGTCTGAGCTAAAATTTGTTCGGCACTACTTAAGACCTCTGCACTAACTAACTGAGGATTTCTTAAAGATTGCTGTACCAACTTGGCATAATTTAATAAATCGGTTTCTTGTGCTAACTGGGGTGATAACTCATCTGTCAACCGCACTAACCTAGCCAATTCTGCTTTCACACCTGAATTATCAACAACTTGATTATTCAAACCACTCCTGGTTTCTAGAAACTTTTGTATAATTTCATTAGCTGCTTTTTTACACTCTTCTTCACCTAAATACACCATTGCAGCCCATCTTTGTGCTTCTAATTCCTGTTGTCTTCTTCCAGGATTTAAGCGACTTAAATAACTAACATAGCTAATTAAAACCTGTGCGACTTGCTGCATATTTTTGGGATATTTTTCCCTCATTCCTGCTAACAAATATGCTCTAACATGAGTATCCATTGCATAAAGTTCATAACCTACTTGACTACACAAATCAGATAATAATAAATCAACTTCTGCAACCCAAGGAACTTGTTCACCGCGTAAAAATTGATTACGTAAATAATTAACTAATTCTGGAGTTAATACCAAAGGTAAAGCCGCATGATAAGCTAATAACAAATGAGGTTCACCAAACCGCCAAACAAACCTCTCTACTGCTTGTTTTGCCTGTTCTTGTAATTCCTGTTTATTTTCTGGTTCATCTGTCATATTAAAGTTTAATAAAATTGTTTTAAAGTTTGTCCCCGCAAAATATCAATAGCATTGCTCAAACCATTATTATCCATTTGGTACATAGGAATCAAATTAGCAATAATTTCGGCTGAACTGCCAAACCAGCGTTTTTCAGACATAGGATTTAACCATGCTATTAAATAAGTGTATCTTTGTAACTTAAATATAAATCTCGAAGTCGCTCTAATTCTATTTAATATTCGATAACCTCTAGCCGCACCAGCATCACTAACAATTAAAATGCTAGTTTCATTATCACAGGTTTTTAATACTTCATCTAATGCAATTGGTTCTGTTAAGTAAATATCTTTGTAAACACTATTAACGGGGACATTTTGAAAATAAAAAACCTGGACATTTTCAGAGGGAATAGAACTTTCATAAACTGCTGTTTCGACTAAATCCCGACTGAAGCGATGAAAGGGAGTCATTGAGCCATTTTGGTCAATTAACAGCAATAAATGGGCATTATTTCGTTCTCGTCTGCGATAAACTGGAGCTATGTAAAATCCTTGATAAGTAGCTTTTTGAATAGTAGCATTAATATCTAAAATATCCAATGTACCATCAGCCACAAGACGACGGAGATATCGCCATCCATAAACCATTGAACGCCGAGAAAGGGGATAATAGGTTTGTAATGTAAAATTATCCTCCATTTCCATGGGGATAAAAGGAGCGCGAACTGGTAGAGATTCTAGTTTTGGTTCTGGTTTTGGTTCTGGAGGTTTATCTAGTGGTGATGTTGTATTTTCTGGAGTTTCTTTTTCCGGTTGTGATGGAGTTTTAGGTGTTATTTCTTTTTGAGGTTTTATTTCTTTTTCAGACTGTGATGGTGTTGCAATATTTTGTAGATATTCCCAGATATCATCAAATAAATTTTGTTGAGAAATAGAATGACACCATAAAATTTTTAATGTCTCTCCTAATTCTTGTGAATTTTCCCCAAATCCTCCCAAAACGGCTTTTTCTGCTGCTAAAAATTCGCCTACACCAAGCTGAAAACCATTTTGGCGTAAACGCATAAAAACACGAGTCATCAAGTCTTGGGGGTTAAATTCACTCATGAGGTTTGAGGAGAGTTATCAGGAGCTTTAGTATATTTTTTCCAATCCTGTTGTAGTTTAAATAATAATTCAGGATAGGGAAGTAATTCATCTGCTTTTAGTTTGGTTGCATTGTAAGGTTGTGATTCAAAGGTATGAAGTGCTTTTAACCAATCAATAAATTCGCTAGTTCCTGGTTTTTTAAACAATCCACCTTGATTCCAAATAGTTAAAAATCTGTCAATAGCATTTGTAATTAAATCAGATGGGGGAAGTTCTTCTTTTTCAATTTCGTGATGTTTTGTAATAATTTCCTGCAATAAAGCCGCATCATTAGGAAACTCGATATAATGATATAAACAACGGCGTAAAAATGGCGCAGGTAAGTTACCTTTTTCTTTATTGCTGGTAATAATCACAATTGGTTTTTCTGCTGCTGTGACTTTTTCCCCAGTTTCTTTAACAAAAAACTCCCAAGGTTCATCTAACACTGTGAGCAAATCATTCGGGAAATCTAAATCAGCTTTATCAATTTCATCAATTAAAACCACTGCTGGAGTACCTTGAGGCATTTTAAAAGCTTTTCCTAATGCTCCAAATGTCCGATAATCTTGAGGGTTTGTCGGATTACGTTTTTGTTCGTTTTTATTTTCCTCTGTTGTGACTATATTTAATTGCTTAGTTTGCACATCATGGAGTCGTAAAATAGCATCATATTCATAAAGTCCATCCTGAGCTTTTGTTGTAGAACGCACATCCCAACGATACAAAGGTAATCCTAATTCATAAGCAATTGCTGAAGCAAGACGAGTTTTACCACAACCTGCATCTCCTTCTAATAATAATGGTCTTCTGAGGTAGATTGCTAAATTAACAGCTTTTTTTAAAGGTTCGGAGACTACATAAGGTTCGGGTTTTTGTGGTGAATCTTCGTGAGATTCTTGGGGACGAATTTCGGGTTTGTTGGTGAATGTCAGACGGTTAGTTTTGCTCATGAAAATATTCCTTTAATTTTGTATAAACACTTTCTGGAGTTCCTTCACTTTCTTCATGAATGTTCTTAGCTTCTTTGTGAATTTCATCACAATTTTGAATATTTGCAAAACAAGGAAATAATTTATAATGTAATATCAACCAATTGCTAATATCTTCAATTGTCCAATTATGCAAAGGTATTTCAATCATTTTATCATGATTTAAAGTCACTTCTTGGCAAAAATTAGATGAGTTTATCAAGAACTGACTTTCTGCAATCAAGGCAAATATTAATCTATTTCTTCTTTGCTGGAATAAAAACTTCTTATTGCTGATTAAAGATTTCCAAAATTTTTCTATAAACCAGGTTATAAATTCTTCTTTATCCTCTAGTCTATTGATACTTTTTATCTCAAAAAATATAGTATCTCCTAGTGATAAAGATGAGCATATTTTTTCATATATTTTGCTCAGTAATATATCTTCATCTTCATTTTCATCTTTCTCTAACTCAGAAGTTATTGTAATTCCTAGCCATGCTGAAATTGCATTAATAAAACCAGCTTTATTAGGTTGATAAGTTGTCGAACTAAAATTTATTGTCCGTCGAGGACAAGTTCCTATTTGATTACTTATAATGACATCAATAAATTCTTCAATACAGTATTTACCTAATTGTTTTTTACTTTTGTGGAGAAATAAAAGAATAGCACCACCTTCTTTTTCATATTGCTTTTTAAGTGATTCAGCAATTTCTCTTGCTTTGTTAAAGTCTATTTTTTGTAAAGCCTTTTCTAATTGATTTTCGATATTATTTTTGTTGGATGTACTTTTATCAATATTTGAAATATTTAAAATTTGAGATTCTAAATCTTCAATTTTTTTTAAAATGTCTTCTGCTTGTCTATCTAACTTGACTTTATCTATATCAGCTAAAACTTTTCCTTGTTGACGTAAAACAGCATTAAGTTCTTCTTTTTTCTGTTCTAAAAGTCCTTCATAATACTTACATCTAGTTTGACCTGGCTCAATTACCATAGCTAATTATAAAGTTATAAATAGTTAATTTATCTTGGATTCTAAATCTTCAATTTCTTTTAAAATGTCTTCTGCTTGTCTATCTAACTTGAGTTTATCTATATCAGCTAAAACTTTTCCTTGTTGACGCAAAACAGCATTAAGTTCTTCTTTCTTTTGTTCTAAAAGTCCTTCATAATACCTGCATCTTGGATTTGATTTACTGATAATAGGAGTATCAGTAACTGTTTGAACAAATTGCTGTAAAACATTCCAAGCTTCAACCAACACAGTTGCAGGAGTCATAAATACTGCTCTAGCACCTTGTTTGTTATCTACAGCCACTACCATTCCTACTACTGCTTGTAGTGATTTATCCCAAACAGCAGAACCACTATATCCAGGCTTAACTAAAAAACCATCTCCAGCGTGCATTTGTATTACTTTGATACCGTCTTCTCTAAATATAGAACCAGATGACCAGCGACCGTTTTTGTATCCTTCAGGAAAACCAAAGGTTTCAAATTCATGGTTGTTTAAATCTAAGGTAGAAATGAGCTTAACAGGATTTGTCTGTCTTGGTGGAATATCCTCTAATTGGAGTCCAGCAATATCTTCTCCTTTTTCACCTGTTAAACCTCGCCAAAATACAACCTTGGCTTTTACTTTTTCTCCAGGTGCAATTAGGGGAAAATCAAATTCTATAATTCCATCTGGTTCTTTTTGCGTGTTTGAGAGAATACCCAAAGCGGCTGTAACCACATGAGCGCAGGTAAGAAGATAGTGCTTGCTTACCAAAAAACCAGCACCAACAACAGTTTCACTGTCTTTATAGTAAATGCGAGCGATCGCACTTTTCAAAATTTCTATATGATTTTCATTTGTCATAATACCTATCAAAACTATTCTTTACTCCATTTCACCGTAATTTCAAAATTAACTTCCCCACCCACAGAAGTTAGAATTACTCCTGCTTCAGTAGAAAGTTTGACACCAAACTTCACTTCCATTTCTTGAGTGTTTAAATCTTTGAATTGATTAGCAATAGTAGTAACTACTGGTTTAATCTGCTTGATAGCTTCTTCAAAAGTCTGTTTAGCTTCTGTAACTATTCCAGGAGGTAGGTTTGCAGCCCTCTCCGCTCCTTGTTCTTGTCGTTTTTTTGGTGCTTCAACTTCCACTAAAATCGCACCACCGTCTAGGGTAAAATTAACTAGTTGTTTTTCTGCCATATCACACCGTTTTATTGAATATCTGCTATTAATTAGGCTATGCAACGTCAAATATACAACATTGCCAGCATATTTGTACAGCAGAAAATAGCACTAAAGACAGTTGTCATATAGCTAAAGGTAGAATTACCCAAACCTAATCACTTTATGAGTGAAAAACTCCTCAAAAGCCAGTTTAATGACCTTGAAGAGCCAGATAATGCTATTTATGTGGATATTTCCCAACCGATTGGAGTGATTGTAGATCAGATTAGACAGACTTTAGGAATTTAGGTGAGTTGCTGGGAGGCTAGAAAAGCATCTACTTCAGCCGCAGTGGGTTGGGATGCGATCGCTCCTGGTTTAATAGTAGTGAGCGCCCCGACAGCACTGGCATAAGTGACAATTTTTTTGGCTATTTCTCCATCTTTGAGACTGTGAATTCCCACTTGTTGTAATTGATGGATAAACCCAGCTAAGAAACTATCTCCTGCACCAGTGGTATCAACAACAGGGACAGAAAACGCGGGGATTTTACCTTCATTCTCACCTAAACAATAGGAACAACCATTTTCACCATCTGTCACCAAAACCCCTTCCAAAGAATTGAGCCGATAAGTAATTGCTCCGGCATCTTTGGTATCAAATAACCATTCAGCTTCTTCTTTTGTCAGTTTGAGAAAATCAAATCGCTTTAATAGGGCGAGAATTTTGGCCTTGGCTATATTTTCATCTTGCCAAAATACTGGTCGCCAATTGACATCAAGAATAATTTTTAGGTCATATTGTTCTGCTAACTCCAAAGCCCGCAAAACAGCTTTTTCACTGTCAGGATAGGCTAGTTCTAAAGTTCCTACTACCAAAAAGTCTGCTTCATCAAAAAGCGCAGGTGGTAAACTTGTAGCTTGGAGACGGGTATCGGCAAATTCTGAAGTATCATATTTACCAAAACCTGCAAAAGTGCGATCGCCGGCTAAATCCCTAACTACATATACTTGTCTAGTAGGTGCTGTAGAATGACGTTGTACACCAGTGGTATCTACACCAATATCTTCTAATAATGTCACCAGTTTATTCCCTGGTTCGTCCTGGCCGACTGCGCCGATAAATCCTGCTGATGTCCCCAATTTCACCAAAGCACAAGCTACATTTGCAGGCGCTCCTCCTGGGTAGGGAGTCCATGATTTCACTTCTTCTAGCTTGAGTCCCAATTGATCAGCTAAACAATCAAATAAGACTTCGCCAAGGCATAAAACATGGGGATTACTCATTTCATTTTTGATTTTCGATGGGGTATTATTCCTTTATTCTAGCTTTTTTCAAGTCACTCGATTTTAATTTTCTTCTCCCCTACTAACCATCAATAAAAAAGTAGATAGTCATGGTAAAGGCAACTACCATCACAAATTTTCGCACTAAGTTAGGTTCTAATTGCCGAGCAAAATGAGCGGATAAGTAACCACCAAGAGAACCACCAACTGCCATGACAACAGCCTGATGCCAAAGAATTAAACCTGCAAAAACAAAAGGAATAATAGCGATACCGTTGACGCAACTACCCAACAAGGTTTTAAAAGCATTCATGGCGTGGATATTTTTGATACCTAAAAAACTGAGAGTTGCCAACATTAAAATTCCCACACCTGCACCGAAGAAACCGCCATAGATAGAAATTGCCAGTTGAGCAAATAAGAGAGTTAATAAAGGTGGAGATGCTGATGATGAATTTTTGCCCTGAAGTTGCAGCCATGTCTTCAAAGGTTCGCTAAATGTAAATATTAGCGTCGCTAAAAGTAACAGATAGGGCAGCAATTTCTTAAAGACATCGGCTGATGTATATAGCAACACTATAGAACCTATCGCTCCACCCAGCAAACTGGTAATAGCTAGTAATAATAATTCTCGCCTTTCAACAGTCAAATCCCGCCGATATGCACCTGCACTAGCCATAGAGGCTATCCAAAGCGCAGTATTATTTGTAGCATTAGCAGTAATTGGTGGTACACCTGTAAATATCAGTGTGGGAAATGTAATGAAACTGCCACCACCTGCGACAGCATTAAGTCCACCGGCAACAAAGGCGGTACTCAAGAGCAGTAAACTATTAATTGGCGTTAAATCTTGTAACATTTTTTGGAGATAATCAGTGCAGTTGTATTGAAAAACTATTACTCCAAAATTCAAATTTTGCAATAGTCGCACAAAATAAATCTAATTTATTTTCTGGAGTTCCCTTAGCAACAGCGTAACCCACCCTACTTATAGCTGAAAGCATAGATGATGATTGATGAAACTCTATAATTATGAAAAAGTGTAAATTTAGTTTAGCGAGGATTTAAGTTATACGCTCGTTTTTTTGGGTTAAGGTAGAAAGGTATATTTAAGGAAGTGGATAACCTGATAAGCTAGGTAAATAAAATATGCTATACAGCTTTACATTCCCACAAGAGATGATTGACAGCATTCAGGAAAGAATAGAAGTTCTGGAAAGATGTTTAAATAATGCTAACCCGGAAGATGAAAAAATGGCGGAGATATTTGAGTTAGCTAATAGTCGGCAAATATCTTTTAGTCAGGTTCAATATGAAATGATAAAATTGCTGTACAAGCTTAATAAATTTATTAAGCTTGCTGTGGCTTTGAAGGTAAAAAAACAACAGAATGAATTATCACTGCTACTTTTTGTTAGATACATTTTTTTATTTAAAGAAATTTTAGATCAATATTGGGACTTTATTTTTACAAAACATGGTAAAGAAATATTCACAAGACTAATTACAGATGTTATGAATACTGAGAATTCACACAATCTCATGCAAAATAAAGCTGAATCTCAATTCTATTCACTTGATAAACAATATATTTTTGAAGAAACAAGCAAACATTTAATGCAATCACTAATCAAATTCAGTTTACGAACTAAGTTATTAAGTGAAGAGGAAGCTATAGCTTTTAACAAAGAAGATAATATTCCTCAAGAATCAGAAGCTATGCTGATTTCTTTAGCATCTACAGAAAAATGGGATTATGTGTATAGAAAACTTGCATAGTCCTCAATTTATTGCAAAAGAAGATGTATTAAGTATACATAAAAAGCAGATTAACTTATATGGTGGATCATACGGTATCCGCGATGAAGGTTTATTAGATTCTGCAATTTACCAACCTCAAGCAAGTTTTGGAGGGGAGTTTTTACATCCGACAATTTATGAACAAGCCGCAGCTTATTTATTTCACATTTGTAAAAATCATGCTTTTATAGATGGAAATAAACGTACTGCTTTTGATGTTATGGTGACATTTTTGAATATCAATGATTATGAATTGAATATGACACCAGAGGAAGCATATCAATTAACAATGCAAGTTGCTGATAATAAAGTGAGTAAGGAAGATTTAATAGAAATATTGAGAGATTGTATTATAGAATTATTTTAAAAGATGATTTTTGATAAGATTGTAATACCCATAACCCTTGGGAATTACGACGGAAACAATCTACTTGAGTTTTTCGACATCAATTATAACGTATTAATTTAAGACTAAGAGTAGTTAAATGAATACAGTTACCTTAAACCTAGATCCAATTGTTCGCCTTACAGATGATCAATTTTACCAACTCTGTATGGCCAATAAAGATGTAAGCTTAGAACTAAATGCACAGGGAGAATTAATTATTGTGCCACCAGTAGGAGGAGAAAGCGGCCGTAGTGAAGCCGACTTAAATTTTAAAGTCAGTCTGTGGAATTACCAAACAAAACTAGGAATAGTATTTAGTTCCTCAACAATATTCCGACTTCCCAATGGTGCAAAACGTTCACCTGATGTTGCTTGGATAAAATTAGAACGCTGGGAAGCATTAACAGCAGAAGAACGAGAAAAATTTCCCCCACTTACACCAGATTTTATAATTGAACTGAGATCAAAAACCGATAGATTGAAAACCCTGCAAGAAAAAATGCAGGAATATATCACCAATGGTTTGCGTTTGGGTTGGTTAATTAACCCACAAGATAAAGAAGTAGAAATTTATAGAATCGGAAAACCTGTAGAAATTGTCCAACTTCCTGCTGTACTTTTTGGAGAAGATGTTTTACCAGGATTTGAATTAAAAATTTGAACCCCACATTAAAGTCACCTGATCATTAGATAAAACATTTGGTTGGGTTGCGCGTTGCTTAATCCAACCTACGATTATAATTTTAATTATCCAACGCTTCCATAAATTCTTCTACCGTTATTCCTGCTTTAGAAATAAGACCGCGTAAAGTACCTCGCGCTACTTCATTATGTTTAGGTACAGAAAGAGTAGCTGGATGTCCTTCTTTGGTCATAATAATATGACTTCCGCGTTGACGAGAAACTTCCCAACCAAGTTTTGTAAATGCTTTAATAACCTCCGCAGGTTTTAATATTGGTACAGCAGGCATTATATATACACTTCCACTTCACGAGTTATTACTGTTAAAGGCATCCCTTTTTCTAACCTAACCTCTAAACATTCCCTAATTGCTTCTTGAATGTTTTCCTCTGCTTCTTCTTCAGTTATCCCTTGACTAACACAACCAGGAATAGAGAGACATTCAGCAATAAACATCCCATCTTCATCTGGAAATATCGTAATGATAAACTTCATAGGTTTTTCTTGCATTTTACACTGTGACTCCTTCTAATTGTTCATCAGTCAAATCATACAACTGACGCAATTTATCTAACTTATCTCCATCAGCTTGCCATAAACCGCGTCCCGATGCTTCCAACATTCTCCCCACAATATTTCTAAAAGCTTCAGGATTGGCTTTACGTAATTTTTCCGCCATTTCTGGATCTAAAGCATAGGTTTCGGCTGCTTGATCATATACCCAATCATCTCTAAAATCAGCAGTACCACCCCAACCTATTAACGCCGTCATGCGTTGGGAAATTTCAAAAGCACCACCAGAACCTTGATTAGCCATTGCGTCAGCCCATTTAGGATTTAACAACTTAGTTCTGTATTCCATTCGCAACAAATCATCTAAATTGCGGGGTGTAGTATCCTTAGAAAAACTTTCCACAAAACTAGCTGTAACTTTTTTCCCGCTTTGCTTTTCTGCGGCTTTTTTCAAACCGCCAGTATTTGCATAATATTCCTGAATATCAGTTAAACCATATTCTACCGAATCTATTTCTTGAACAATGCGATCGCTAGTTTTCAATAAAGTCTGCAATACTTCCGGCCTAGCTTGTCCTTTATCATTTCTACCATAACTAAACACATTGCGACTTTCCCAAGTATTCCCCAACTCTTCCCCAGATTCCCAATTACCGTCCACAACCCTATCATTAACCAAAGAACCAAAATCACCAGAAGGATTAGAAAACAATCTTGCTGAACAATTTTCCACACCTTGGGCTTTCAAAGCCAAAGCGTGTTTTTTAATAAAATTCATTTCCTCCGGTTCATCAATTTTCGCAGCCCGTTGAAATAAATCATCCAACAATTCAATGATATTCACAAAACTATCACGGAAAATACCCGATAGATTTGCTAACACATCAATCCGCGGATGTCCAACTTGATCTAGAGGTTTTAAATCATATCTAACAATTCTGCCAGTTCCCTCCTTCACAGGTTCAGCACCCACCAATTCCAAGAGAATACCAAGAGATTCACCCTTAGTTTTAATAGCATCCAAACCCCATAACAAAACCGCCACAGTTTCCGGATACTTCTTATTTTCATCTAACGCTTGAGAAATAATTTTCTTAGCAATTTCCTTACCCCGTTCAAAAGCAGCAGGAGAAGGCATACGATAAGGATCTAAAGCGTGAATATTCCTACCCGTCGGTAAAACACCAGCACCATCACGCAACAAATCTCCACCAGGTGCAGGAGGAATAAACTCACCATTTAAACCCCGCAAAAGATTCGTCAACTCATCAGTAGACTGATTTAATAACCTTGTAATTTCCTTTCTTTCTTCTTCCCCTCTTCCTTCGTGTTCTTCGTCCCTTCGTGGTTCATTCTCTCCCCCAAAATAAGCATCCAGATAACCAGTTAACTCCTCCTGATTCGGCGCTTCCCCCAAAGTATGTAACCCAGAAGAAAACAAACGATTTTCTAACACCTGTAGATACTCATACAACTTCACCAAATAATGATCAAAAGCATGATTACTAAACATCCTCACATTTTCCGGCGTGAACGGAATCCCCAACCTTTTCGCATCATCAAAAGGACAATCAGCATCCAAACCAGTATCAACAATCTTCTTACAAATCCCTTCCTTTAACAGATAATTCTTTTCGGGATCTTCCCGATATTCAGAAATTAAATCGCGTAAATTTACCAACTCCTTATATAAACCAGCGCGTCCATAGGGAGGAACATTATGAGAAATTAATACCCCATAACCGCGACGTTTAGCTAAAATTGATTCTGAAGGATTATTTGCCGCATAGATATAGAGATTGGGCAGATTTCCTAACAAAATATCAGACCAAGAATAACCTGTATTTCCTAATGGTGAACCTGGCAACCATTCAACAGTTCCGTGCATTCCAAAATGAACGATCGCATCAGCTTGAAAATCATTTTGTAACCATTTATAATAAGCTGCATATTGAGGATGTGGGGTTAAATCTCGTTCAAACATTAACCGCATCGGATCACCTTGAATTCCCAAAGGTGGCTGGACACCTATCCAGACATTTCCTAACTGCACACCACCAATATTAAACTCATCACCATAGGTTTTAATACCGCTACCAGTGAGATATTTCCATTGTTTTTCAATGCGAGATGTAAAAAGATAACCTAGCCATTTTTCTAAGGTTTTTGCATTGACGGTTGTGATATCTTTTCTGTTATTTTCTAATTGTTCTAAAAGGGGATTAATTTCATCTGCTTCTTTAATTTGGCGAATTAATTCTTCACCATCTTCGGGAATATCACCAACTGTATAACCCTGTTCTTTCAGGGCATTTAGTAATTTAATTAAACTGCGAGGAACGTTTAATAAAGCAGCAGTCCCTACCGCACCATAACCAGGGGGAAATCCATATAAAATAATGGCAATTTTTCGTTCAGAAATAGGTTTTTGGCGCAGGGAAACCCAGCTTTTGACTCTATTAGTTAAACGCCGGACTCGTTCTGGAACTAAATAAATATTTTCCCCAACTAAACCACCAAGAGGAATCGTATCAATTGCACCATCTAATTCTGGTAAAGAATATAAGACAACACTTTGTAAACCGCCTACACCTTGCCTTGTCCAAGAGAAAATATCTTGAATTAATAAAGGTGCAGCGACGATATAAGGAACATTTTTAGCGGTAAGAATGCGTTTAGCAACTTCTATTTGTCGTCCTGCTTCCATTGAACCAGCGGGACCACCCACGAGGGGAAAACCGATAGTAGAAACTATGGCATCAATTTTTACTGCTTCTGAGGAAAGGGAAAGGGTTTCAATATTACCCCGTTGACGTTGTTGGGTTTCGTAGTCGCTGGTCATCCAATCTCTGACGGCTACGTGACCTTCTACACCGTTAATAAAGATGGGTAAGGGAGTTAAACCCGCTTTTTCAAAATAGCGTATCAGTTGGGGAATATAGGGCAGTTTGGTGATGACGTGCTTTCGGTAAATTAGGATACCGATGATTGGGCGCAGGCCCTGCGCCCCTACGTCCTGTTCTCTTTTGGCATACCATTCTAAGTATGCTTTGGGTGATGTAAAGAAGCCTTGATAGTCGGGATGTAATAACCCCATGTTGGGGGTTTCGATAGGTGGCGGTATATCTCCGACTTTTAAATCTAAGTATTTTTCCGCAATTGTCCAAAATAGGGAAGCGACGTTTTCTGAACCGCCGGCATTCCAATAACCATAGATAATTAACCAGTTACGAAGGTCTTGGACTTTCTGCACTGGTACGAATTTTAATAACTTTGGTCCGACTTTTAGGAAACTGATATAACCGGCAAGTTTGTCTTCTTCTTTACCGTTGGTGAATTTGTCAAGGATGAATTTAACAGGTTTGGGCATTCCTTTGGGTTTGTCACCAATGGAAAATGCACCGATTTTAGTTAAACTCATTAATTCCAGTGCTGACTCGAAAATCAGCCGGATAGGGATGTTAGCGATACGTTCCCGTAGCCACACAACTTGGTCATAATCGAAGAGTAAACTGCCAAAGAACACATCTGCGTCTTTGAGTGCGGCTTCAACTTCGGTGCTATTGGTGGTAATATTGCGATCGCTAAATACTCGAATATCCAACTCTGGACACCGAGAATTAGCCAAAAAAGCCGCTTTCCGGTACAAGTCCGCGTTAAACGATTCAAACCCAGCAATCAAGACAATACGTTTCATTATGCTTTTGCTACGAAATATTTCTTTACCTTGATCTTAAACATTGTTGGGGATTAATGGGGGAATCTCTACCTAGAGATTAAAATAATGTCTATGCTTTTTGGAACTATATTAACAAGTAGCAGACTATTGGAATACTGGGAAAGTCAATTAAGGAGATACACATGAAATTCGGCATTGATATTGGTCATAACTGCCCTCCCGATACCGGCGCAAATGGTATTAAATCCGAAGATAGATTAACAACGGAGGTGGGCAATAAGGTTATAGATAAATTAAAAAGTCTAGGACATACAGTCATCCCCTGTAAACCAAATAGTGCCAGGACAGTAAGTCAGTCTTTAGGTAGTCGCTGTAATATCGCCAATAGTAACAGAGTAGATGTATTTGTATCTATTCATTTTAATGCTTTCAATGGTAAAGCTAATGGGGCAGAAATATTTGCGATGAGTGATGCTGGCAGAAAAATTGCCCAACCAGTATTAAACGAAATCATCAAGTTAGGATTTTTTAATCGCGGTGTTAAAAATGGTTCTCACTTATTTGTTCTCCGAAGAACAAATATGCCGGGAATTCTTGTAGAATGTTGCTTCATTGATTCTGCCAAAGATATGCAAATATATGATGGTGAAGCAATGGCTAATGCTATAGTTGCCGGCTTAACAGGTAAAGTAGCAGCAACTCCTGTAAGTCCTAAGCCTATAAATCCTCCTCCTAATGTACCTGCAAATCCTGTTCCTAATGCTCCTGTCAATACTATTACAGGTGAAGAAGAGAACAAAGATAAAAGCATTCTCAGGCTACAACAGACTTTAAACCGCCTGAAAATTACTGATAGAAATAATAAGCCTCTTGTAGAAGATAATAGCATGGGACCGGCTACATCTTCGGCTACGGAAAAATTCCAAAGAATTGTGGGAGTTTTAGCAACAGGAATAGCAGGTAATACAACTTGGGGGGCTATCAATCAAATATTAGCTAAACGGGTTATTCAAGGAACTCATGCTAGTGGTGTGATTATTAGATATTTACAATTTCGTGTTGGTGCTGATCCTGATGGTATTTATGGTCCCAAAACAGAAGCAGCAATTAAGAGATTTCAACAGCAAAATGGTTTAGTTGCCGATGGTATTGTTGGGGCAATGAGTTGGCAGAAATTGATCGGTTAGTATTTTTTAAATCCCCGATTTCTTGAATAAGTCGGGGATTTGAATTATCGAATTACTATAAATTATCTAACCAATTTCGTAAATCTTCTACAGTAGAGAAATCAAATGTTGCTTCTGCTAAACGTTCAACAACATTTAAATTTAAACTTATAATTTGAGTTTCTAATTCAGCATCAATTGTTCCTAACTTCTTTTTAATTAGATGCACAATTAATTTTTTTTCTCTCTCAATACCTCTATTAATTCCTAGTTCAAATCCTTGTCTACGGCCTTGTTCTATCCCTTCTTCCATCCAATTGGTAACTATGTGCATAAATTCCTCTTTTTTATCGGGTATTAATGAATATCTGAATCAGGATGCTCAAACTTATTTTGAAAATTAAAGTCCTTTAATCATGCAAATTGTTTAACCAAATTTTGATGATTTAAAAAATCTCGCCAATTTAGTTGATTTAGTTGTACTCCTTGATATTAAATTTTAGCACTTCACAATATACATTCTATTTTGCGGTGATTTGTAATTCAATTCGTTGTCCGAGTACAGCTAGAGTCCGTTCCATTGTAGATAATTTGGTTGTATGGTGGGGATCTAGGATACGTCTTACTTCCTTTTCGTGGATATTGAGAGTAGACGCAAGCTGGACTTTACTAATACCTTTTTCACGCATTGCTAGATATAGTGCGGCTTTTATTGCTGTCTGCGCTGGTACTGCTACTAAATATTCTTGATTTTTGGCTTGTGATGGTTGGGGGATTTCTAGCTTATCATCAATCCGAAGAGCGATCGCTTCTTCTAAACAATCCGCAGCTTCATTGAGTGCTTCTTCCAAGGAATTACCTTGAGTAATCGCTTCTGGTAAATCAGGAAATGTCACCACAAATCCACCATCTTTTTCATCAGCAGTTAGCATAGCTGGATATACAAATTGAGTCATAATAATCCCGGTGTTAAATTTCATGATCTTCAATTCTACTCTTTTATGGTGTACACCTACTTAAATCAGGATTTGAGGATTCATAGGATGTTCTTTGGTGATGATGTAGCTAAAGAACAAAAAATAGGATAATATAAATGTAATCACTTAGATATTTTAATCTAATATGAGTATTAATTTATTAATTGAAAGAATTACAGAAGAAATGCAGGAAGAAGCAGAAATGCAAATCCGCGACAAGAAAAAATCTGTTGATTACAACACAATTGAATATCCTATTGAAGTCATAGTTCAAAAATATCTAATTGGTCTTGATGATGATTCTAATGAATTATTTATTCCAGATTACCAAAGAGCAATGATTTGGGATATCAAAAGACAATCTAAATTTATTGAGTCTATTCTGTTAGGTTTACCTATTCCTTATATTTATGTTGCAGATACTTCAGGGGAAGAAACAGAGGAAAATTCTTTAGAGACAAATGATTTAGCTCGTTTAGAACTTATAGATGGAACACAACGAATTCGTACTTTAGCAAATTTTCTTAATAATGAATTACAACTACAAAATCTAGAGAAGCTAAATAAGCTGGAAGGGTTTAGATTTTCCAATTTACCTATTGCACGTCAAAGACGTTTCCAGCGAACAACCATAAGAATGATTCAACTAACAGAAGATGCTGATGAAGAAACTCGTAGAGATTTATTTGAAAGAATTAATACTGGTAGTGTTGAATTAAATCCAATGGAAAAACGCCGAGGTATTAGAAGAGGCGCATTTCTTAATGTAATAGATGAATTAGCAAAGTATGAAAAATTCATCCATCTTTGTAATTTTACAGAACCGTCAATTAGAAGAGTAGAACCCCAAGAATTTGTCTTACGATTTTTTGCATTCCTAAATAATTATCAAAATTTTAATAAAAATATTAATGAATTTCTCGATGACTATTTAGATGCTATGAATAAAGCTGATACAAATATTTTACAAAGCATGAAAAATGAATTTTATGTAATGATTGATTTTGTTGAAACACACTTTCCAACAGGTTTTAGACAAGGGAATAAGAAAGATAGAACTACAACTCGGATTAAATTTGAATCTCTTGCTGTTGGTATAACTTTAGCTTTAAGACAGCAAGCAAATCTCCAACCTGTATCAGTAGATTTCCTATATTCAAAGGAATTTAGAGAATGTACTAGTAGCAATTCTAGTAGTTCTATAAATAAAGTTATTCGTCGTCTTGAGTATGTTCGTGATCAGATTTTAGGTACAGTTTAGTGAAAAGAATATTAGATTTAGATGATTTTGACGAACGTGCTAAAGACGTTAGTGATTATCTTTGTTTTTTGAGAGATTTAGAACAAGGTGAAATTCTATTAAGTAAAGATGGTGCAATTTCTAAAATTGATCCTGAATTAGATAAAAGTTTAAAAGCTACCGGATTTTTATTGCTTTACAATCTTGTAGAATCTACTATGAGAAATGCTATTCAAAGCATTTTTGATGAAATCAGTAAAAAAGGAGTTTCTTTTGATAAACTTAGAATAGAAATTAAAAGAATAATTTTGCAGAATGTGAGAAAACGTGATGTTGATAAAGTCTTAGAAGAAATAACAATTATTTCACTAGATATGATTAAATATGGCTTTAGTCGTGATGATCTGTTTTCTGGTAATGTAGATGCTAGAGAAATTAAAGAAATAGCCAAAAAA
>NZ_VILD01000005.1:465759-471904 GCF_009712085.1 Anabaena sp. UHCC 0253 | reverse complement strand
TGGATTTTCAGCTACTACTAACAAAAATACTAGAGATGGAATTGATTTAGTATCAATTAAAAAGAATCGAAATGATTTAGCTCATGGTTTTCTATCTTTTAACGAAGTTGGTAAAAGTACATCTGCGGAAAATCTTGTTGAAATCAGTGAAAGGGTTATAAAGTATCTGAGACAAATTTTAGAAAATATTGAAGAGTATCTAGTTAACGAGGAATACTTAGATTCTCAATAATTGTACTAGATTTTATTAAATTTAAGCGACTATTTTATCATCAATTAGATACGTCATAAATTAATCCCTTTCTTCTTGTTGAAGATTTTCCAAATTCGGTTGTAGCACCACCAAATGTAAATTATATCTAGTATCTGCTTGCAAATAACGTTGTTGTAGTGGTTGCCATTCTTGCCACAATTGATAACGATTTGCGGCTAATAGCGTCGTTAAGCCAGGTAATTGAGCCTCCAGTTCTGATTTGAAGATATTTTCTAACCACTCATGTAAAACCATATTATCTTGAATCATACCCAAGATTTCTTGGATAGTTTTGATATCATGAAGATGTGAGGAGAAAGACTCATCATATAATTCAGTAAATAACTCCATTTGGTAACGGATGCGTTTGGCTTGTTTTCGCAAATCATGGAGGGTTTTACCTTCTGTTTTCAGACTTTCTTCTAATTGGTTGGGTGTCCATTTTGTTTGCACTACTATTTCTGATTCAACAATTTTAGTCCCAATTAACCATCCTGGATGTAAGCAAAATTCACTAACTTCTGGTGAGAGTAAATCTGGTAATATGTGCTGAATTGGTATGGATGAAAAACATTGATAACTGGGATTTTTTAACCAATCTTCACATTCATTCTTGAATGATTTATAAGTTTCATCTTTAAATATTTTTTGAACATGAGAAAAAGCAACTTTTCTTTGCTTATCCAATTCGGTAAAAGCCGTTTTTAATGATTCTTGCTCTTTTTCAACTAAATGCGGTTTGTAATTTTTTTTCAGAATTTCTTCAAGAACATCTAAGTCTCTCAGACTACCTAAAATTCGGGCAAGTTTACCAATATTTTTATCACTTGCTGATTTTGGAAAATTTAAATATTTGTCAAACCTACTGACAGCAGTTCGTAACCGGCGCATTCCCACTCGCATTTGGTGTACTGCTTCTGGATCTTCATCTTTTTTGACTGCTTTTTTCCCATTTTATGGTTTTTGTAAAATGCTTTTCAATAGTTTGGTATGCAGTCTCACCTAGTGTTTTGCTTGGGGTTTCTGAAGATATTTTCATAATAAATAAAGTATTTAGAGATATTATCCAGTTTTTGCATCATATCACTAGAGAAAAAATAGTCTGTATTCCTATATAGTTTCTTAAAAAAATAGAAAAATAATCTTCTATCTTCACAAATCTCATCGTAAAAATTTGATATTTAACCTATTGTTAACTAATTATTAATCTCTATTTAAAGATTAGTAGAAATAGCTTGTACAGGGCAGGTAGGAATACATTGTTCACAAACAATACAACGCGATCGCACAAAGGTGAGTTTATACGTCTCTGGATTAATAGAAAGGGCTTCAGTGGGACAAACCCCCGTACATAAACCACAGTGAACGCATACATCTTCATCAATTAAAATTTCACCTAAACCCAGGGAAACATGAATATGTTGCGATCGCATCCATTCAATTGCTGCATCTAATTGATCAATATCTCCCAATAGTTCCACTACCAGTTTACCAATTTGATTGGGGGCCACTTGAGCGCGGATAATATTTGCAGCCACATTAAAATCTTTTGCCAGTCGGTAGGTAATTGGCATTTGAATCGCCCGTTTCGGAAAAGTCAGAGTAACTCTTTTTTTCATAATGTGGAAAAACTGTAAACTAGATGATGAACCAGCTTAATAAATTTTAATAAATTGATTATGAGTACCGAAGCACCTGTAAATTCTAGTAATCGCATCAAAAACTTCTTAATTGCTATTGTGGCGATCGCTTTGGGAGTTGCCCTCTTTTTGGGACTTAAAACTGATTCTACCTCAGTTTCCCTGGCGAAATTAGATCAAAATTCCATTCCTTTAGAAGTAGCTGTCAGCAACGGTAAACCTTCCCTCGTCGAGTTTTACGCCGATTGGTGTACAGTTTGTCAAAAAATGGGTCCTGACATGGCCAAACTCAGAGAACAGTATGACAACAACCTGAATTTTGTCATGTTGAATGTTGATAATACCAAATGGTTGCCAGAAATGCTCAAATATCGAGTAGACGGGATTCCCCACTTTGTATTTTTGGGTAAACAAGGAGAAACTATCGCCGAAACCATTGGTGATATTCCCCGCACCATTATGGCTAGTAACTTAGAAGCCTTAATTGCCGGTTCTCCCCTTCCCCACATTCAAAGTAATGGCAAAACTTCCCAATTTTCCGCACCAGTAGCAACAGATAGTAATCAAGATGATCCTCGCAGTCACGGTAGCCAAGTTGTAAATTAGGTAAACTGAATCTACCATTTATAATTTCATTACTTCTAACTGGTAAATAGGTTAACCTAATTAAATGTACAATACTCAAAAACTATAACTAATATATATCCCTGACTTCATTAATAAGTTAGGGATATGATATTTCTATTTATCAGTTTCTAACCTAAGGGAATCACAAAAATCTTCAATTTCTCTAATCAAATCATCATAAAAATTAAATACTTGATTTACAACATCTAGAACTCGTTGTTCTTTTAACTGATAAGAATACACACTTCTCACTACATGACGAAACCTTCGTAACTCATCCAAAACCAATAACGCATTTTCTGAAATAACAGCTTGTCTGATGCCAGGTAAATCAATAGACATTTGTTCTAATAACTCACTATGCCATTTGTCACCAGTAGGTTTGCGATAATCAATTTGATTAGCAATAACTTGAAAAATACGTTCTACGCCTGTATAAAATCCATGCAAGTTAAGAGCAATTGCATCAACTAGAGCTTCTTGGTAAATTTCTAATTCTTGATTTTCTAGTTCCTTAACAAACTTATCAAGTTGTTTTTTGTTTCTTGAATTTTAATTACTTCTTCAGTGATTCGTTCCCTAACTACAGTAGAATTCATAAATCTATTCCTTGATAAATTGCTTTTAAAATATGAGGTTTGGCATTTTGAAATTCTACCAAATCAATTTCAAAAGGATGTCCTTGCTCTATAGCAGCCCACGCTTTAAAATATTCCTTTTCCGGTAAACCCCAAACAGCTAAATCAATATCAGAACGCCAATTCATTTGTTGATGATCCAATAAAGAACCGAATAAAACAACTTTTTCTGCGCCAAATTTTTCTTTCAAGATTTTGGCACATTGTCGGGCAATTTTTAAACCTTGTTTTTGTCGTTCTTGCATAGCAACTAGAAACTGAGGACGATTTTTTCTAGCCTCTAAAACTTCTTGGATAATTCGTTGTTTAGTAGCTTCATTAATTGAACTCATAGTTTCTCGAATATGGGAATTTTCTAAGATAATTATAACTCGACTCCCTGAAAAATTTCTCTATCAGACATTTCTCCCAGTAAGATAGTGTATCATTGTCTTTTTTCTCAAAATTTACTATGGCTACGATTAACGACAACTACCTGAAACTCAAAGCTGGCTATCTGTTTCCAGAAATTGCGCGACGGGTAAATGCTTTTGCACAAGCTAACCCAGATGCGAAAATCATTCGGTTGGGGATTGGTGATGTCACCGAACCCTTACCAGAAGCTTGTCGTACAGCGATGATTAAAGCTGTAGAAGATATGGGCGATCGCTCATCTTTTAAAGGATATGGTCCAGAACAAGGTTATGCTTGGTTAAGGGAGAAAATCGCTACCCACGACTTCCAAGCCAGGGGTGCAGCCATAGAAGCCGATGAAATCTTCATTTCCGACGGTTCTAAATGCGATTCCGGCAACATTCTCGATATTTTTGGCAAAAATAACATCATCGCCGTTACAGACCCAGTATACCCCGTTTATGTAGATACTAACGTCATGGCGGGTAACACGGGAGATGCTAATGAAAAAGGTGAATATGGTGGTTTAGTTTATTTACCTGTCACCGCAGAAAATAACTTTACTGCGGAAATTCCTAGCCAAAAAGTTGATTTAATTTATCTTTGTTTTCCTAATAATCCCACAGGTGCAACTGCAACTAAAGAACACTTGCAAGCATGGGTAAATTATGCCAAAGCGAACGGTTCAATTATCTTCTTTGATGCCGCTTACGAAGCATTTATTACTGATCCTACCTTACCTCATTCTATTTTTGAAATCGAAGGCGCAAGAGATTGTGCAATTGAATTCCGTTCTTTTTCCAAAAACGCCGGTTTTACCGGAACTCGTTGCGCGTTAACTGTTGTTCCTAAAACCCTTACAGCTAAAGCTGCTGATGGTTCTAATGTCGAACTTTGGAAACTCTGGAATCGTCGTCAATCTACCAAATTTAACGGCGTTTCTTATATTATTCAACGCGGTGCAGAAGCGGTTTATTCAGAAGCTGGACAATCACAAATTAAAGCGTTGGTAAGTTTCTATTTAGATAATGCCAAAATCATCCGCGAAGAACTGACAAATGCCGGTTTAAAAGTTTATGGTGGCGTAAATGCACCTTATGTATGGGTACAAACTCCCCATGGTTTATCCAGTTGGGAATTTTTTGATAAGTTGTTAGAAACCGTGAATGTTGTGGGAACTCCCGGTTCTGGTTTTGGGGCTGCGGGTGAAGGTTATTTCCGCATTTCTGCGTTTAATAGTCGGGAAAATGTCGAAGAAGCAATGAAACGAATTACCGCTAAGTTTAAGGTGTAATTCAAGTTTAATAATTTGCGGTGGGTAATGCCCACCCTAAATGAATTATGATTAAGTTAGCCGTAATTTGGTCTTAACGATATAATTCAAATATGTAATATTTCTCAAGGAAGAAAATTCACATGAAGTTACTACAAGTTCAAGTACCCGATTTCCGAGTTTTGAAAGATGTTGATATTAAGTTTGATAGAAAGTTTGTCCCTAATATCTTTCCTTTAGGAAGTCTCAATGGAGGTGGTAAAAGTACACTTTTACAATTAGTTTTTGTGTTATTACATTGCTGCACAAATCCAGAAAGAAAAATTTTTATAAAAAATCTACTACATGGATTTACACTTAATGATGATTCTAGTGATAGAGTCTTAGCTATTATCAAGATTTGGGATGGTGAAAAAGAAGTTGAAATTAAATTTCTAGTTTGTCATAATACTTATATTGAGAATATCTTAAAACAAGATCATGAATACGAAAATAGTGAAGACTGGAAATTATCTAATTTCAAAGAACTAGAGAATATCACTAAGAAGATTTCTAAAGCAGAACAAGATATTGAACAACTAGAAAAAACAATTAATCAAATAGAAATTAATCAAGAAATAAAAAGTGAGTATCTCAAGGGTAGAAAATTTGCAGAAATTCTAATTGAATTAACGAGAATTAGAATGCTACCCAGTCTAACTAGTCTAAAAAGGATGTCACCAATTCAATTAAAAGAAGAAGTTGAACAAATGCTTCATGTGTATAACGTAAATCTTGATGAATATTACCAGGAGAAAGAAAAACTAGAGATTGTAGTGAAAAGGATGTCTAGATATATATATGAAAAAAAATATCATATATATATGTAATTATTCTTCAGGAATTGATACCGAAGAAAATGAATTTGTATTATGCCAAATTGGTGATAATTTAGATATAAATAAAGCAGAAGATTGGTTAGACAAAATATCAAATAAAATATTTTTGGCTGCTCCTATTAGTCAAGTTTTCTTATTTACTTCTCAAACGTCAAGAAGACTATTATTTCAACAAAATAGTGATAAAGAATATGATTCAGATTTAAAATTATCTAAATCAAAGCTACCAGGATTTTTCACTTATGATTTTGCTCCAGTAGATTTATTAATTAAAGTATTCACAAGTGCTAGAGATGAAGATTTTAGAACTGCTATTGAAACTGAAGGTGAGTATGGTAAGAGATATAAAGAATTATTAGCTGAGTTGAATTTATTGTTAGCTAATAAAAAAGTGAAATATTTCTACAGATTTCTCCACAATCACCTTCAAGTTAGACACCAAT
>NZ_VILD01000005.1:463016-465734 GCF_009712085.1 Anabaena sp. UHCC 0253 | reverse complement strand
ACAGATTTCTCCACAATCACCTTCAAGTTAGACACCAATGATAAAAATATTGAACTTTATCCTGAAGATTTAAGTCATGGTGAATTAAAAAGATTGAGTATTTATATGTGGCTAAAATATAATAAAATCGAAGATGCTATTGTTCTGATGGATGAAATTGAAATAGGATTTCATCCAGATTGGCAATATCGAATAATTCCAGATTTAGAGCAATGGTCTCCTAGTAATCAATATATTCTGGCAACTCACTCCTATGAATTATGTCAGGCACTTACACCGGCTCATGTCAGGGAACTAGAACCAAAACTTATCAAATCAGATAATAATATTTCACTATGAATACTTATCAAGAAATACTCATACAACATTGTAAAAAAATTCTTGGAGATAGAAGGATTAGGAATAAAATTGTTGTTTTATGTGAAGGTCAAGGCAGCATTTTAGACGATAAGACAGTAGCAAATTATGGAAGAATGGAGCAGTGGCACGATGCCTATTTTTATAGAAAATGCGTTCCAATTACATGGACAACATATATACCAATATTTTTAATTGTAAAGGTAAACCAGATGTTATACAGACTTATTTTAAGCTTTTGAACTACATGAAGAAGATGTTCAACAATCTTACTTAAATCCAAATAAATTGTTTGCTATTGTTGATATAGATTTAGGATCACATAATATTGATAATTATGATTTCTCTAACACGGAGGAAATTTTCTCAAATCTTTATCAGCAAGGTCAAGTCAATGAAGAAAATGCAAAAAATCATCGCATTTGGGTGACGGGATTAATTCACAAAGAATCATATTTTATGATTCCTGAACTGCAAGAAATTTTTAATAATCAAAAAAACTCTCCAATGTATAATGGTCAATCTGTTATTCTTGAAGATATTTATATTACTATGGCAGATGCTATTATTAATAGTAATGATTTAAAAAATAACTTGTTAAAGGTCTCTAATCGCATTAGTCATTGTTTAGGATTAGATTGTACAGATTTAGAAAAGTTACGGGATTCCTGGAAAGAACAGTTTGAAAATTCTCCAGATGAAATACGCAAAAATGAGTTAATTTTTGCTTTATTAATGCTTAAAAAAGTTAAGGATTACAAAACAGAAGAGGATTATTGGGAGTTCTAATCAATTCCCCTATCAAAGCCACAATAGCAGTCATAGAAATTAACATCACACTTAAAGCATTAATATCAGGTTTAACTCCCGTTCTAATGCGGCTAAAAATTTCTATTGGTAAGGTGTTAGTACCACTTCCAGCAGTAAAACTAGCAATTAAAAAATCATCTAAACTCAATACAAAAGCCAGTAAACAGCCAGAAATAATTGCTGGCATTAATTGAGGTAATAAAACTAAAATAAAGGCTTGTATGGGGGTTGCACCTAAATCTAATGCTGCTTCTTCTAAAGACACCAAAATCTAAAAACTGTTTGGGTTTTTAGGGACTTCCAAAAAATAAATTATCCGTATTAACTAACCGCAGAGGCGCAGAGAACGCAGAGGAATGAGGGTTTGAGAAATTTTTTGCGTTAGGTGGTTGAGTGTTGTTTTATTTGGAAGTCCCTTAGGTTTTGATTCCAGGGTTTTCAGCCATTTTCTTAGAAGAAGGAGGAAGAATAAGGAGTCCACTGTCAATTATCATTAATTCATTTAGGTTTCGACTTGATTAAGCAAAACCTCATTACTTACCCAATTCTTCAATATTCTTCATTGCTTGCTGATATAATTCCTTATTTCCTTCCTTGTCAAAAATAGCTGCTGCTCGTTGCAAATCTTTTAACGCGCCTCGTTTATCTCCAATTGCTGCATAAGCATTACCTCGATTATTGAAAGCAGGTCCAAAATTTGGATTGAGGCGAATTGCTTCATTATAATCAGATATGGCTTTTTGCGGTTCTCCACTTGCTGCGTAAGCATTACCACGATTATTATAAGCTACAGCATAGTCCTGATTGATCCGAATCGCTTGAGTATAGTCCTCTAATGCCCCTTTTTTATCACCTTGGTTTGCACGTGCATTACCTCGATTATTGTAAACTTCAGCATATTTTGGGGCCAGACTAATGGCTTGATCGTAATCCGCCAATGCTCTTCTATAATCTCCTGTAGAGGCAAAAGCATTGCCACGATTATTGTAGGTTTCTGCATCATTAGGATTTAGACGCAATGCCTGATTATAATCGGCGATCGCTCCTTCTTTATTGCCAGTATCAAAATAAACCAATCCCCTACTTTTAAATGCTGGTGCAAATTCAGGGTTTAGACTAATTGATTTACTATAAGCAGCAATAGCAGCTTGGGAATTACCTTTAAGATGTTGGGTTTGTCCCTGAACATAAAATTCCCCGGATTTGGATGTTCTTCCTATTTGTGGATTTGGGGTACGCACTCCTATTTCTGTCACTAATACATCTTGATTATTACTGCAAGAAATACAAATAACACTGCTGAAAATGGTAAACATAGCTATAGTGAATGCTTTGTTTATCCCTTGTTGGTTGTGTGTCAATAACTGCCATTTCATAATTTACTATAAATCGCCATTATACTTGGAGTAAATCATTCACTAAATTGCTTGCTTACTTCTGTAATATTTTAGCTTTTTGATTAATATTCAATTCAAATACCAAGATTCCCTGACGTTATCTTGAATTAATGAATAATTTTATCCAATTAATTACTGTAATTTACTAAATATT
>NZ_VILD01000005.1:459467-462734 GCF_009712085.1 Anabaena sp. UHCC 0253 | reverse complement strand
ATGATTTCTGGAAAATGCCTACTAAAATCCGTATATGTTAAAAAAATCAAATAGGATTCCTATATCTATAAAATTACTAAAATTTTCTGAAAATTTCTGTTAATTTTGCTATCAGTTTTATAAAATTTTGAATACCAGCATCACTATAATCAAAAATAATTTACAGATTTGATCAGGATTTATCTTTTACCATTAATCTTCCTCAGATTCTTGATGATTCGGAGTTATTTTCCAGTAAGTATTTTGATCAACATTTACAGTTAATTTTTCCAGATTATCCCCTAAATTTTTCCGTACATCTTCGGTTAAAGTAATTGTAAAATCTAAATCAATACCTTGGATTTCCACTAAATTCATCAATTCTTGAAACTGAGTTTTGATGATTTTTCGTTCATAACTACTAAGTTTACAAGATGATGTTTCGGAAATATTTTGTGCTAACATCGCTTTTTTAACCCGTTCTTGTAAATGCTCAAATTCTGATTTCAGTATTTTTTGTTGCTGTTCAATTTCTATATATCTAGCAGTCAATAAACTTAAATCTTCCTGACTTGGATCTATGTTCAATTTTGTCTCTAATGCCAATAACTGTAAATATACTTGGGCTAGGTAAATACAATCAAAATAAGCATATTCTATCTGTTCTTCACTTAATGGTCTTTTCCCCCAATCACTATTTTGTTCTTTTTTGTCAATATTATGAAAATGACAAAGTTCAGTAGCTAAAGTTTTAAGTTGATAATTAGGTAATGGCAGGAGATATGCAGGAATTTTTTTAGCTTTTTCTAAGGTACAGGTAATATTTTTAGCCTTTTTACCTCCTAAAAATTTCACATCATAACGAGCATTATGAAAAACTTTTTCAATAGCATCATTAGTCATAATCCTCTCAACAAAATCAGCAATTAAATCTGGCTGATCCAGAACATCTAACAAATAAACCCTATTACCAGTCATATCTTCAGGATTATTCAATACTTGAATTAGTGATAATCGAGGATAACGACTTTGATAATCAGCAACTTCTGTATCTATCCACAAGATTTTAGCTTGAGTATATTCAGTAATTAGGGAAGAAATTTCCCCAGCAGCAGTAAGATAAGGCATAAGTAAATGCAGGGAAATGTAACTAAGTTATAGTTTCCCAAAGTAACATTTTATGACTAATCATGCTGGCAAGTGCTGCCCTATTATTATGATTATTTTTACTTATAACTTGTGCCAATTTGCCAAAATACCTCTTTGGGAGGATATTTTTTCTCTGCAAATCTGCTAATTCCGACGGCTATACCATCTGATATAAAAAGTCATCTCATCACCTCCCGAAAAAGGAAGTAATGAGATGAATATTTGTTAGCTAAACTTAAATTATCTTAGAAGCGCCTAATTGTCTATTTTAAGTTTATTTAATTTTAGTAGCGGTTATTGCGGAAGTTTCCACCACCGCCGCCACGGTTTCCACCACCAAAAGAACCACGATCTTCTTTAGGTTTAGCTTTGTTTACTTTCAAGTCACGTCCCATCCATTCAGCACCATCAAGGGCTTCAATAGCTTTTTCTTCTTCTGCATCTGAATCCATTTCTACAAAACCGAAACCACGCATTTTGCCTGTTTCACGGTCAGTAGGTAATTGAACGCGCTTTACAGTACCATATTCTGCAAAAACTGCGCTCAGAGCATCTTGGGTAACTTCGTATGAGAGGTTGCCTACATAAATTGACATAGATTAGTTCCAAAATCATAGGAGTGTAGAGATTTAGATTTCGGAGAAAAGTCTGTAAATACCAAAGGTAAAAAGCCTATCAATACTAAAAACAAACGTGGTCGCCGAATTACGTCTCATTTCCCATTATTGCATAACAAATTGATATCTAGGCGGGTAAATTAAAAAAAATTCATAAAAATGTTTTTTATCTTCCAAATGGCGATCGCTCGATGAGGATGCGGGTGCATAGCCTCGTTATAGTGGGTTTATTCCCCTTAATAACCAGCATAACTCTGAATTTTCATCTTTTTCATAGAAATTTGTATATTTTACCAAATATTTCATAATTTGCTATAATAAGCGTGGTAAACTTCACCCGTATTGGTGTCTGATAAGCCTCTGCCCAATAGCATTGCGATTATTGGTAAGCGACTCCGTTGCACAGCATAGAAGCAAGTAGGCACATCTTGATTAATACAAGTCTCCTTCGGGTTTGTCCTATAGCGCGAATAAGCCAGCACCTCATCCAGGACAGTAAAATTTGTAGGGTACAAGGTAAGAATTACATAGTCTGCGGAGGGGCTTCTCGTGGACTTAAAACAAAGCTCAGTTAATGTCTTCATAGAAGAGTCACTGAGAAGCCTATACTTTATGCTTGCATCAGTGTAGGAGTACGTCACGTTTTTCTGTCTATGTTGCACTTTAAACATTCTTCAATCATTAACGCACCAGTAGAGATAGTTTGGAAATTCCACGAAAGACCGGACATACTGCAACTACTAACACCTCCTTGGCAACCTGTACAAGTTATCCGCCGTGAAGGAGGACTAGGAGCAGGAGCGATGACGGAATTTCGGCTTTTTCTGGGTATTTTACCCTTAACTTGGTTAGCACGTCACACAGACTATGAAAAATATCGTCTGTTTACAGATGAACAAATATCTGGACCTTTTGAGTCTTGGGTACATCGTCATGAGTTTACAGAAGAAGAAGGAAAAACTAGAACTAGATTAACCGATAATGTTACCTATTCCATTCCTGGTGGTGATGGAGTGGAATTTATTAGTGGTTGGTTAATACAAGCACAGCTAGAAGCTATGTTTCGCTATCGGCATTATGTGACTAAACGAGAATGTGAGAGGTGAAAACAAAAAAACGCCCCCCGGAAGGAGAGCGTTTTTAATTTAACTAGACTCTAGTTATTAACCGTTGATAGCAGGAGCAGTTAAAGCTACAGGAGCAACATCAGCAGCAGCCAAGTCTAGAGGGAAGTTGTGAGCGTTACGCTCGTGCATTACTTCCATACCTAAGTTAGCGCGGTTGATTACGTCAGCCCAAGTACCGATGACGCGACCTTGAGAATCAATGATGGATTGGTTGAAGTTGAAGCCGTTCAAGTTGAAAGCCATGGTGCTGACACCTAAAGCGGTGAACCAGATACCGATGACAGGCCAAGCAGCTAGGAAGAAGTGAAGTTGACGGCTGTTGTTGAAAGAAGCGTATTGGAAAGATTAAAGCGACCGAAGTAACCGTGAGCAGCAACGATGTTGTAGGTTTCTTC